>NZ_NFJV01000009.1 GCF_002160055.1 Mediterranea sp. An20 | reverse complement strand
CGGCCACATACGTACTATATCATGATAAAGCAAGCCACCCAAATCGGTGTACAAGGGGTTGTCCAGATTGGTATGCACGTACTTCACATTTACTTCTACGTCCAACCATTTGAAAGGCTTAGCATTCAATTTTGCGTTTGTACTAAGACGTTCATAAGAATCGTCACCGAAACGCAAGTTACCGTTTTGTCCTAAGTAGTTGGCCGACACATAATACTGCATCTTTTCCGAACCACCATTAATGTTCAGATTATGTTCATGCGCCCATGACCATTTGTACTGTTTGTCATACCAATCCACATTGTCATTAGCTCTTTCGTGGAATTCCCAGTTTGAACCGTTAGCGTTAGGAATAGTAGACGTTGTAATCTCACCATTCATATACTGCTGAATACGGTTCATGGTATCTTCATTAAAAATAGCATTACCACCACCATTGATACTACCTTCATTAAAGTAGTTGGCGAATTGCCAGGAATTCATCAATTGTGGCAAATCCATAGGTCCATAGTAACGGGCGTTGCCGGCATAGCTTACACTGGCCTTACCCACTTTACCTTTCTTTGTGGTAATCAACACAACACCAAAGGCCGCACGCGAACCGTAGATTGAACTGGCAGCGGCATCTTTCAGCACAGAGATAGACTCAATGTCGTCGGGGTTCAGGTTGTTCATGTTACCTTCAATACCATCAATCAACACCAGCGTGGAAGCTGTTGAGCCGGTAGAGATAGTACCGGTACCACGGATATTGATGTCCATCGTCTGACCCAACTGACCACCCATAGAACCTACTGAAAGATTCAAGCCGGGCACCGTTCCCTGCAAGGACTGACCCAGGTTGGTTACAGGACGAGACTTCAAGACCTTGGTATCCACCGTGGCTACGGCTTCGGTCAGGTTGGCGCGGCGTTGTGTACCGAAACCTACTACTACGACCTCGTCCAACACCTCGGTATCTTCAGACAGTGCAACCACATAATTAGTTGTACCGTCCTTTACCTCTATTTCCTGTGTAGTATATCCTATATATGATATACTCAGGACTTCGCCCGCACTGACATTAGAAATTGAAAACTTACCGTCCAAATCGGTAATAGAACCTCGCACTGTGCCTTTCACGGCTACTGATACCCCAATAAGGGGTTCACCCGTTTGCTTATCTGTTACCACACCGGTAACCGTCACGGTCTGAGCCCACATCTGTGTCAGACCCAACAAAAGCAAAACAATGATAAGAGTAACTTTTTTTACATACATGGTATTACTTTTTTGATTAATAGATAAATTGTCGGTTCAAATATACTAATAATTTCGCTAATTCGACATAATCTCTTTCAAAAATGACAAAAATGAATAAGAAAAATGAAGCTATTGCAAACTCCACATAGCAAAATAGGGCAAATAAAGATACTTTGCTATTTAAAAACAGATTTTTATCGTTTGGGATACAACTGCCGGATTCAAATCTGAATAGTTAACAAATTCGCCAGACGGATTGGCCAGGCCATAATATAAATAGGTGTACGCTCCCAATTATACTTTGCGCGGGTTAGAATTGTATATATCGCCACATTTTGCTTGCGTTAACAATCTCATAGAGGTTGAACCTCGCACGCCCAACCCTTTCCTGCCCCGCACACTCGGCAACCTCGGAGAGGTTGCCGACTGCATGCAGGGCAGGCAATGTGGAAATGCACAATTCTAACCCGCGCAAAGTATAAGTGACCATTGCACGGAAGATGGACACGACAACGACACTTGTGTCAGACGCAATCGCGCATAATTTGCCTTCACAACCGATATCCGATGTATCTTCCACAAACTGCCTTCACGGCTTCACATCTTGTTCAACAGTCTTGTTTACAAATTATTGTGGTGAAAGATAGATGTTTCACCACATACTTCACGCAAGGTTCACGCCTCCATTGCCCGCTCCGGGCAGGAAGACGACACACACCCTCAGTGTAAAAGTCAACTTGAGCGACGTAAAGTGCCATTTGAGCAACGTAAAACGCCACTTTAGCAGCGTAAAGTGCCATTTGAGCGACGCAAAATGCCATTTGATGCGAGGCAATGTGAAAGGTATAGGAAGGGAGCACGAAAGGTATGCGGAGAAGACTCGAAAAGTATTTGGAAACTGCATGAGAAGCAAGTAACCAATCGGATTCAATTTATGAGTAAACCTATAGTAGTAATCAGGCTAAAACGAGTCAACCCCAATTAGGAACTACATTAATGCGTGGTGAAAGATGTGTGAAAGCATGATGTTTCACAATATGTCGCTTATCTGCAGCGACTTATCGGCAGGTGAAGGCGTGAAAGCAAAATTCGCCCCACCAACAGATTCATGCAGATACAGCCCCTAACCAGCTGCGGTGAAACAAAAAAGAAGTCACAGAGAAGGAGCCGCTGTCCCATAAACAGCCCTCCATACCCTGTGACTTCCCGTTTGAGTTGATAATTATTTCAGGTTCAGGTTACTTCTTACAGAGGTCATTTCCGGTTGGTCGGGCAACGTAGACTGGCGGGTGCAATAGTCAAACTGGACCGACTTTTCTCCCGTGAATGACTGCCATTTCAAGGTCAGCTTCACCGTCTTGCCTTCGGTGTCCGGCAAAGAATCCAGTCTGAAAGCCACCAAACCGTCCCCCGTCTGTTGCCCATACGCATCCCCGTAGGCATTATGACGGAATTCCACCTCATAGGGATCGTCGGGATTCTCCGTAGAGATGAGGTTGACGAAATGTTTCCTGCCCGGGTCATTCCAGACAGTACGGAAACGCAGCGTCAGATACCCGTCCTCGGCAATGGTCACCCAATCGGCCACAATCTCTACCGGATCGCTGCCATATACATTATTATTCTCCGTTTCTCCCAGATTAGGCGCCATAGGTTTGGTCAGCAGGCTGTCTATCCAATTGACATAAACCGCCTGGCTGTAATCTCCACTGGGCTCATCGGCATTGGTGTAGTTGACAAGCGCCCGCACCTCCTTGTCTCCGAAAGGAGAAGCCTTCATGTTGACCGGCAGCAGCGTGGTCCTGTCATCCAACTGCAAGTAAAACGCATCAGACGCGGTAGGCTTCACCGTAACCAACGCATTGGGAAAAAGCAACTCGTAGTTGTTGTCATCATCATCCAGACACGACTGGAAACCAAATGCGCTCAGGAAAATGGCTCCCAGCGCAAACCATTTTTTTGTTCTAAAAAAAGCTTTCATATCAAGTTCACATTTTAAATTGTAAGCACTATCTGTTGAGTTACCCACCTTCACCGGTCCGTCTCAACCTGGCTGTCATCCCTGGCGCAAGAGAGAGCGATGTCTCCCTGCCCCATGCCCGACAGCCTCCAGCGGGTCTTTGCAAGATAAATGTCCCAACCCGCAAAATGCTGCGTGAACTTCTGTTAATAAATCTTACCCCATCGTTTCGCGGTAGAAATCGAAAGCTTCAAAAATCAAATCCTTATCTGCCGTCTGGTTCAGGGCAATCTGTCCGATGTCCTTCAGCAGCGTGAAATTGATAACCCCCGCCGTATTCTTCTTATCGTGCTTCATCAGGTCGTAGAGTCGGTCGTATTCCTTGCAGTCGAAAGCGAACGTGCCATAATGCTCTTTGATAAAGCGGACAGTCTGTCGCATCCGGTCCGTCGGGAAACCGGTCTTCAGGCAAGACAGATACAATTCGCACACCATCCCCCATGCCACCGCGTATCCGTGCAGTTCCGGCCGTTCCTCTGCCAAAGCCAGGCTTTCGAAAGCGTGGCCGATGGTATGGCCGAAATTCAGTGCCTTGCGTATGCCCCGCTCCGTGGGGTCTTCGCGCACGATGTTTTCCTTTACCTGCACCGACCGCCCCACCAGCGTCTTCAGCAGAGCATAATCTATCTGTCCGGCATCGAAATCCAACAGTTCCGCCCAATGTCCGGGAGTGCTGATAAGGCCATGTTTCAGCATCTCGGCATAGCCGGAGAAGAAATTCCGGCTGTCCAGCGTGCGCAGGAATTCCGTCTCGATAAGTACGCTGAGTGCCGGTGCAAAAACGCCGATCTCATTCTTCAGCCCGTTGAAGTTGATGCCCGTTTTTCCACCCACGGCAGCATCGACCATAGCCAGCAGAGTGGTGGGAATGTTGATGTAAGGAATGCCCCGTTTGAAGGTAGAAGCGGCAAAACCGCCCAAATCCGTCACCATGCCGCCCCCCAGATTGACCATCAGGGAGTGGCGTGTCGCTCCACCGTCGCTCAATGCCTGCCACACGGAAGCCAGCGTGGCCAGGTTCTTATGCGTGTCTTCCGCACCGATGACAATTTCTCCGGCTCCCTTCAGTCCGTCCACCCGGCTCAGCAGAGGGAGGCAAAGGCGGTGCGTATGTTCGTCGGTCAGCACAAAGACACGGTCGTGCGGGCATTGTCCGAGTGCATGTGCCAAATCTGACTCCAGATTTTCACAAAGGATAACTTCTTGTTTATTCATACTGATTCACTTTGTTTAGATGATGCCGCAAAGATAGGGCTTCTGTCACAAAGTTCTGTACGAGGCCCCAAGAAAAAGTGAGAACCTGCTTCAATTTGGCAACCAATCACCGGCAAGACACCGATATGCGGCGGCTGATTGGCCCGCGACCTCTTCCCAGGGCAGTTCCTGGTCCTCTCCCCCCACCCGGCTGCGCCTGAACTTCTGTCGGTGCCGGACGGCAATTGGTAGACATTTTAAGGAAAGCGGTCGATAAATAAGACATTTTATCATTTCCGGTATTAAACCTTTGCCAAACATCTTCGTCAAAAAGGCATTGAAAAAACATTGATTTATAGTTTAAGGTAAAAAGACAAACAAGATGAAAAGACTTGCTACGTGGACTTTGCTGCTATGGGCAGTGGCACTGACCGCATTCTCACAAAACAAGACCGTCGACATAACAGGACGTGTTATGGAGTCAGACTCGCAATTGCCGGCCATTGCAGCCAGCGTCCAGTTACTTTCGCTACCCGACAGCACCCAGGTGACGGGCATGGCGACCACCTCCGAAGGCTACTACCGCCTGCAAGCCAGACCCGGCAAATACGTACTCCGGTTTTCTTATATAGGTTACACCACCCAGGACATCCCGGTACAGGTGTCATCTACCCCCGTACGGATGAAGGAGGTAACATTGCAAACCGACGCCGTGCTGCTGAAAGAAGCCGTGGTAACGGCCCAAGCACCGCAGGTGCAAGTGGTGGAAGACACCATACAGTTCAACTCGTCGGCCTACCGCACCCCCCAGGGAGCCGTGCTGCAGGACTTGGTGGAGAAACTGCCGGGTGCCGAAGTCGATGAAAGCGGCAACGTGAAGATTAACGGCAAAGACATCTCCAAAGTAATGGTCAACGGAGAAGAATTCTTCGGAGGCGACGTATCCACCGCCCTGAAAAACCTGCCCGTGGAAATGATTGACAAGCTGAAGACCTACGACAAGAAATCCGACTTGGCCCGCATCACCGGCATTGACGACGGCGAAGAAGAAACGGTGCTGGACCTGACCGTGAAAAAGGAAATGAACACCGGCTGGTTTGGCAATGTAGACGGCGCCATCGGAACCAAAGACCGCTATTCCGCACGAGGCATGATCAATTACTTCCGGGGGTCAACCCAGGTATCTCTTATCGGCTCCATGAACAACGTCAACGACCAGGGATTCTCCGGCGGTGGCGGCGGCCCCCGCTGGAACCGCAACAACGGACTGACTACCAAGAAGTGGGTGGGCATGAACTTCTTTACCAAAAACGATAAGATAGAACTGGGCGGCAGCGCACGCTATAACTATACGGGCAACGATGTCAACAGCATCGGATCTACCGAAGACTTCCTGACCAGCGGAAACTCGTTCTCCAACTCCAACTCACAGGCGAGAAACAACTCCAAAGACTTCCATGCCGACTTCCGCATGGAATGGAAACCGGACACGATGACCAACATCATCTTCCGGCCCAATGTGTCATTCAGCAAGACCGACAACCTGTCCAACTCCGAATCGGGCACGTTCAACAGCGATCCCTACAGCCTGGTAGACGAACCCAACGACTACCTGAACCTGGAAAAAATCATGATGGACGACCCGCTGGAAGACATACGCGTCAACGCCATCAACAGCGGTACGCTGACCGACGGCAAAGACCTCAGCGTGAACGGAACCCTGCAGGTGAACCGCAAGCTGAGCAGCACAGGACGTAACCTCACCTTCCGCGGACGGTTCAGCTACGGAGATAACGTGAACAAGCAATACACCGAATCGGAAACCCACTATTTCCAACTGTTGAACTACCTGCAAACAGGCGATTCCATCCTGATAAGAAACCAGTATATCCATACGCCGACCAAAGACTTCAACTACCGGGCACAACTGACCTACAGCGAACCGATAGCCAAGAACACCTTCCTGCAGTTCAGCTACCAGTTCCAGTACATGTATAGCGAAAGCGACCGCCGCACTTACGACCTTTATAACAACGGACTGTACAACTGGGGCATAGGCGACCCCCTGCCCGACAACTACGAGAGCAGCGAAGTAGACAGCCTGGGCCGCTATGCCGAATACCGCTACTACAACCACGATGCTTCCGTGGCCCTGCGCTTCATCCGGGAGAAATGGCAACTCAGCGCCGGCATGTCTTTCCAGCCCCAACACACCGTCTTGTCCTACAAACGGGGCGACTATATGGTAGACACCGCACGCAACGTGTTCAACTTCGCACCCAACATCGACTTCCGCTACCGCTTCTCCAAGGTGAGCCAACTCCGCTTCTTCTACCGCGGACGAAGCAGCCAGCCTTCGATGGAAAATCTGCTGCCTATCACGGACAACTCGAACCCGCAGAACATCCGCGTGGGTAACCCCGGACTGAAACCGTCGTTCAGCCACAACCTGCGCCTCTTCTACAATACCTACGATGCCAAAAAACAACGGGGTATCTTCTCGCACGCCAGCTTCCAGGCTACGCAAAACAGCATCAGCAACAGCCGCGTCTACAACGAAGCAACTGGCGGATGGACAACAACCCCGAAGAACATCAACGGCAACTGGAACCTCTTCGGCATGTTTGGATTCAACACGGCGCTGAAGGACAAACGGTTCAACATCAGCACCTTTACCAACGTGATGTATCAGAACAACGTAGGTTACCTGACCGACACGCAGACCCGTGTGGAACAGAAGAACACCACCACCAACCTGAACCTGAACGAACGTCTGCGCGCCTCTTTCCGCAACGACTGGCTGGAAGTGGGCCTGAACGGCACCGTGGGCTACACCATAGAACGCGACAGGCTGACGCCTTCAAACAACCAGAAGCCTTATACATTCTCTTACGGAGGCTTCACCAACATCACTGCCCCCTGGAACATGTCGCTCTCGACCAACCTCTCCAACCAGAGCCGCCGCGGCTACCGCGACAACAGCATGAACCGCAACGAACTGATATGGAACGCACAGATTTCGCAGACTTTCCTGAAGGGCGACGCCACACTTAGCCTCGAATTCTACGACATCCTGCACCAACAGAGCAATATCACCCGATCGCTCACTTCCAGCGGCCGTTCGGTGTACGAATACAACGGCGTTAACAGCTACTGCATGCTGCGCTTCATCTACCGCCTGAACATCTTCGGCGGCAAGAAGGTGAAACGCGAAGATATGCCTATGGGAGGAGGACCGGGCGGATTCAGGGGCAGACACAGGCGTTTCTGAAAAACTTTTCCGGACAGGCGGCAAAAAAAATTGCCGCCTATTTTTATTATTCCGGCTTTTTCCTACTTTTGTTGGCAAATATACCAGCAAACATTTAAAGCTATGACAGAATGGAATCTGTTGATAGAGCAGATTGCGACGGTGGCTTTCGACATTGTATTGTGGGCCATCATCATCGGAACCATTATCGTCATCGTATTGGACAACCGAAACCCGGTCAAGACGATGGCGTGGATACTGGTGCTTATTTTCCTGCCCGTCATAGGACTGGTGTTCTACTTCTTTTTCGGCCGCAGCCGCCGTCACGAACGGATCATTGAAAAAAAGGCCTACGGACATCTGCTGCGGAAACCGATGGCGGAATACTTGGCCCAACCTTCCGGCGAACTGCCTTCCGACTACCTGCGACTCATCTCGCTGTTCCGCAACGTCAACCAGTCGCTGCCTTTCGAAGGCAATCTCATTGAAACATTTACCTCGGGCACTACCCTGCTGCAAGCCCTCCTGCGCGAACTGCAACGTGCCCGGGAACATATCCACATCGAATCTTACATCTTCGAAGACGATGCCGTAGGACGGATGGTGCGCGATGTGCTGATAGAAAAAGCCCGCGACGGTGTGGAAATACGCATCATTTACGATGACGTGGGGTGCTGGCACGTACCGCACCGCTTTTTCGAAACGATGCGCGAGGCAGGCATCGACGTGCGCAGCTTTCTGAAAGTGCGCTTCCCACACTTCACCAACAAAGTAAACTACCGCAACCACCGGAAAATTATCGTCATTGACGGGCGTGTGGGATTTGTCGGAGGAATGAACCTCGCCGAACGCTACGTACGCGGATTTTCGTGGGGCATCTGGCGGGATACACACCTGATGCTGAAAGGGAAAGCCGTACACGGCCTGCAGACCACCTTCCTGCTGGACTGGTATTTCGTAGACCGCACCCTGATTACCTCGGCCAGATACTTCCCACGCATAGAAGATAAAAGCACCTCGCTGGTGCAGATTGTCACCAGTGAGCCGGTAGGTCCCTGGCGCGAAATCATGCAAGGACTCGTCATGGCAGTGTCCGAAGCCAAGAAATACTTCTACATGCAGACGCCCTACTTCCTGCCCACCGAACCCATGCTCATAGCCATGCAGACAGCAGCCCTTGCCGGCGTAGACGTACGGCTGATGCTCCCGCACCGGGCAGACAACCGAATTACGCACTTAGCCTCCTGCTCTTACCTGGAAGGTGTGCTGCAAGCCGGTGTGAAGGTCTACTTCTACCAAAAAGGGTTCCTCCACTCCAAACTGATGGTCTCCGACGACATGCTGTCTACCGTAGGCTCCACCAACCTGGATTTCCGCAGCTTTGAACACAACTTTGAAGTCAATGCCTTTATCTACGACACAGAAACTGCCCTGCAAATGCGGGAAATCTTCCTGCAGGACCAGCACGACTGCCAGCAGATTTTCCTGAAGAACTGGCTGAAACGCCCCTGGAAACAGCGGGCAGCCGAAAGCATCGTCCGGCTCCTGGCACCGTTACTCTGATGGCTCCTGCCGGTCGGGATGACAGAAGAAACTGAAATTGACACTGCCATACACCCGGTGTTCCGCATAACAGGGATGGGTACTGAAATCGTTTTTCTTGCCATGCTCCAAAACGAAAAGCCCCTCCGGTTTCAACAAACCGCTCCCCAGCACCAGGTCGGGAAGAGTTTCCAACCCCGCCAATTCATAAGGCGGGTCTGCAAAGATGAAATCAAACTGCCTGTGGGTGCTCTTCACAAACTTAAAGACATCGGCACGCACCGGCAGCCAATGGCCGGTATCCAGTTCTTTCATCACCCGGCAGATAAACGCATAATGATCACGGTCTTTCTCCACCGACACTACCTGACCGAATCCGCGCGACAACAATTCCAGGCTGATGCTGCCCGTACCGGCAAACAAATCGAGCGCTTGCAACTGCCCGCCTTCGAAATCGAGCCGGTTGGACAAGACATTAAACAGATTCTCTTTGGCAAAATCCGTCGTAGGACGTGCCTTGAAAGAGCGCGGAATGTCAAACCGCCTCCCTTTGTATATTCCACTGACTACCCGCATAAGTTTTATTTATTTTCAATCTCAAAAGAAAGCACCGACCGCAGGTCAATATCCTGAGGCGGATTCATCACAAATACCTGCCGGACAAACTCCCTCAATCCGGACAGAAGCGCGTCCCTGTCGTCCAACACTCCACACAGATGCAACTCATCCCGCTCCTGTTCGAAACCCAACGACTGCCATACATAAAGCAAATAATAAATGCGGTCAGGAGTCAAACTGCACGGATACGAATTGGCAAGCAGCAATTGGCCATTGTCATAACAGCACACATCCATGTATTCACGACGCAGGTGGGCAAACATCTTTCTCGTATTACCCAAACGGCTCTGGGCGGCAAAAGCCTCAATCAACGGGGCGACCTGGGCACAGTATCTTACTTCCGGATATTGCCCGTCCAGCCATAAACGCAGACTCTTGTCCATGCCGAACAGCAGCATGGTCCCCGTAGTACGCAAAGCGTTGCCCAAGACTTCCTCGTTGCCTTGCCAAGGATGATTGTGATAGAAGAACACAGCTTCCTGCCCCTTGCCGAACCATTCTGAAGGGACCAAGGTAAAACGCCGGGTAGCCACCAGCACATTGACATGCCGGAAACGGCTATGCAACCATTCGTGCTTTCCGAAAAGCTGCCGCACATTGGCAGTCAGCGACAAAGATTCGTCGACAGGCAGATTCTCTACCTGAAGCACCTGACTGCTGCTTTCTGCCAGCGGGTTGAACACACCTGCCACCACACCCTCCGCGCCAACACGGATGCTTAAGGTATATTGCTCCGCCTGATTGAAGTCTATCGTATCCATCATATTCAAAAAATTTTCATTCCCAGTTACCGGCATTGTTATTAGGCATTTCCAAATCCCCAATCTTCAATCCGGCATACCGTCCCTGCTGTTCCTGCAAGTCTTTCCAAACCAAGATACTCCGACGGTCCAAACCATCCAGGTATGTATCGGCCGGTGCACGGACTTCCAGCAGGCAATAAGACAAACCCGAAGAACTCAGCTTGCCGAGAACTTCCATCTCAAACTGCGCCCCTTTCCCATAAGGAATGTAGCGCAAAGAATCCGGCTGAAAACCTTTCGGATAAAGCGTATCACGCAAAGCTATCCAAAAAGTATCCTTGTTTTCCCCTTCTTCCCTGTAGCTGACTGGCAACCGACCGGTCTGCACGAAGGCTATCAACGTATCGAAACTTGCCGTGTAGCGCCGCCCGTGCATCAGATAATAGGCAGACTGGGCCTTGCGTATATCCAACAGCCGCGCCTTTACTGCCGACTCACGCAACGCCCGCGCTCTGTCAAAACGGACAGGAGTGCGTATGCTGTCGAAACAGACATACGCCATCACGACTGTACAGACAAGCAAAACAACATTTATTACGGCTTTCATGACGCAGCGTATTCGTTAGTTTACTATATTCGCACCACAAAAGTAGAATAAAATAAAGAATTAAAAGGCACATTGCCCGTTTTTTCCGTTGCAATTATGATAAATACCTTCTTGGAGAAACAGATAAAAGCCCATTTTCCCCACTGCCCTACCCCCGAACAGAGCGCGGCCTTGGAGAAGCTGGCACAATTCATGCTCTCGCCGGACCCGGACTCCGCATTCATTCTAAACGGATATGCCGGCACCGGAAAGACCTCACTGATAGCCGCCATCGTACGCACCATGGACCAATTAAAACAAAAGGTCGTGCTGCTGGCTCCTACGGGACGGGCAGCCAAGGTTTTTGCTGCCTATGCCTGCCATCCAGCCTTCACCATCCACAAAAAAATATACCGGCAACGCAAATTCTCGAACGAACTGACCAATTTTGCCCTGAATGACAACCTGACCACACACACGCTCTATATCGTAGATGAAGCATCTATGATTTCCAACGAAGGACTCAGTGGGGCAATGTTCGGCACAGGACGGCTGCTGGATGACCTGGTACATTTCGTTTACTCCGGACAAGGCTGCCGACTGCTGCTCACCGGAGACCGGGCCCAATTGCCGCCCGTGGGCGAACAGGAAAGCCCTGCTCTCTATGCAGATATGCTAAGGGGATATGGACTCCAAGTGACTGAAACCGATCTGACACAAGTGGTAAGGCAAGCCAACCAATCGGGCATCTTATGGAATGCCACACGGCTGCGCCAGGCTCTTGCCGCCGACCAGTGTTTCACCCTGCCAAAAATACGTACCGCCGGTTTTGCCGACATCCGCATCTTGCCTGGCAGCGAACTGATTGATGCCATAGAGACCTGCTACAGCCGCGACGGACAAGACGAGACTATCGTCATTTGCCGCAGCAACAAACGCGCCAATATCTACAACAACGGTATCCGCCAGCGTGTGTTATGGAGGGAAGAAGAACTGGAAAGCGGAGACCTGCTGATGGTGGCGAAAAACAATTATTACTGGACAGAACAGGAAAAGAACCCGGAGAGAAAGACAGAGGGAGGCTTCATAGCCAATGGGGAAACAGTGGTCGTACGCCGTGTAAGACGCACACGGGAAATCTACGGTTTCCGATTTGCCGATGCCCTGCTTGCTTTTCCCGACAATGCAGACTGTGAAATAGAAACGACCCTGCTACTCGATACGCTGCAAAGCGAGGCTCCCGCCTTGACTCACGAAGAAAGCAGCCGGCTGTTTCACACCGTGCTGGAGGACTATGCCGACATCCCCACGCAGGCAGAACGCATGAAAAAAATGAAAGCCGACCCTCACTACAACGCCCTGCAAGTGAAATACGCTTATGCCATCACCTGCCACAAGGCACAGGGCGGCCAGTGGCGCAACGTCTTCCTGGACCAAGGGTATATGTCTGACGAATACCTGACACCCGACTATTTCCGCTGGCTCTACACTGCATTTACCCGCGCCACAGGTACCCTCTATCTGGTAAACTACCCGGAAGCGCAGGTGGAAAGAGAACCTTAAAACGTCATACTCCCCCAAGGCATCTCACTGCCCGTTTCTCTCCATGGCAGCAAACACCATCGCCGAAATATCAGCCAGATAACGGCAGGTCTCTTCCATGGAAGCGGCAGAATCTTTCACCAGCACCACCAGGGTATAATGCCTTCCGTCGGGCAGACTGACGAATGCCGCATCGTTAATGCCTGTCCACAAGCCACGTGCATTGCGGTCGCTGGTACCAGTCTTATGAGCAATCAGGGCCTTTGTTCCTTCCAAAGGGGCAGCAAGGCGATCCCGCCCCGTGGCACACTCCTGTAGCTGACGGCGCACAAAGGCTTCTTCTGCCCCGCCGGCAAAAGCCGGATGCGTAAACAGCATTTCCAACAGACAGGCTACCGACAGGGGCGTACTCCAATTGTCATAACAACGCTCCGGACAGTCGTGCATCTCATCTTCATTGACAGACAAACTAAAATGATCAAGCCCCCAGGAGTGGAGACAACTATCTGTCTGCTCTACACTGTATGTACGATCGAAAAGAATATCGCAGGCATTGTTGTCACTCCACTGCAAGGTGTAAGTCAACAATCTGCCTACAGGTAAAGTTACTCCTGCCTGCGGATAACAATCGCGCAGAGGACTGTAGGTGTTTGGCTTCAAATCGGCAGGAGTCAGACTGACAGGAAAATCCAACGAAGTCCCATGAGCACGCAACCACCGGGTTACAGCCATGGCCTGATGCAATTTAAACACACTCATCAATGGATAACGGCAAGCGTCGTTCACACAAATGGTATCACGACTGTCCACGACCAGAGCCACACCTATCTGCGCAGGTTTTTCAGCTACATAAGAAATAATCTTTTGCCTCAGCCCGTCCCACTGAGACTGACTGAAGGAAGACAACCAAGGCAAGAAGTAAAGAAGGAAGCAAACCAGACACTTCATCGGTAATGACAGAGAAAGGGTTAAAATAAAAAAAGGATTATAGATGATGACGGCACTACAGACAAAAAAAACGGCGCCCCCTTCCCCCTACCGGAAAGAAGGGACGCGCCGATTAAACTACAAACCCGATTTTTTACTTCAGCAGCGAAGCCGGGTCAAGATGCTCAGACTCGATATCCTTGAAGTAGCGGTATGTACCTACTTTCAGTTCATCGGTAGCTGCATCGTCGCATACGATAATGCCCTTTTCATGCATCTGCAAGGCACTGATAGTCCACATCTGCATCACAGGACCTTCGACAGCGTGGTAAAGGGCACGAGCTTTATTGTGTCCGTTTACGATAATCATCACTTCCTTGGCACTAAGCACAGTACCTACACCTACGGTAAGAGCCGTTTTGGGCACTTTATTGACATCGTTGTCGAAGAAGCGCGAATTGGCGATGATGGTGTCCGTAGTCAATGTTTTCTGTCGGGTACGTGAAGACAGCGATGAGCCCGGTTCGTTGAAGGCGATGTGTCCGTCGGGACCGATACCTCCCATAAAGAGGTCTACGCCGCCATACGACTTGATTTTCTCTTCGAAACGGGCACATTCGGCATCAAGATCGGCAGCATTTCCATTGAGGATGTTGGTGTTTTCGGGCTTGATGTCAATGTGGCTGAAGAAGTTGTTCCACATAAAAGAGTAATAGCTTTCGGGATGCTCCTTGGGCAAGCCTACATACTCATCCATGTTGAAGGTTACAACATTTTGAAAGGAAACGACCCCCTGTTTGTTCAGGTCAATCAGTTCCTTGTACATGCCCAGAGGTGAAGAACCTGTAGGACATCCCAGCACAAAAGGTTTCTCGGGCGTAGGGTTAGCAGCCTTGATTTTGGAGGCTACGTAACTGGCCGCCCACTTGGATACGGATTGATAATCCGGCTGAATAATTACTCGCATGATACCAAATATTAATGGTTAATAAAATGAGTTTTCGTTTCTCGTTTCTTCTTCCTTTGCTTATTTCCGGTCCTTCTTTAAACGGGCAGCCATCTGACGCGCCAGGTGTTCGCATTGTTCGAAGGTCAGGGGTGTCATGGACTGTTTCATTTCCACGGAGTCACCCACCAGTTCAAACTTGCTCTTTTCTGCAAATTCACCCATGCGTTTCACGGCTGCACCAGCCCAAGTGAAAGAACCGAACAATCCCAAATAACGACCTTTCACCTCGCGCAGCAGAATCTTGTCGAGCAATGATTCCACTTCGGGATATATCTGGTTGCAATAAGTAGGACTGCCGATGATAAGACCGCGATATTTGAATATATCGCGCAAGATATAAGAAGGATGGCTTTTGCTGACATTGTGCATCACAATATTACGGATACCCTCATGAGAGAGCTCGGCGGCAATGGTTTCGGCCATCTGCTCCGTATGTCCGTACATACTGCCATAAACTATGACCACACCCTCTTGAGCCTCGTAGCGGCTCAGCCGTGCGTAGACATCGTGTACACGGGGAATATCCGCTGTCCACACCGGTCCGTGGGTGGAGCAAACCGTTGTAATGGGCAGGTTGTCCAATTTGGCCATGGCTTTCTGTACTGGATTGCCATATTTGCCCACGATATTGGAATAATAACGAATCATCTCGTCCCAATAACGGTCGGTGTTGATGCGGGTATCAAGGAATCCTCCATCCAACGTACCGAAGCAACCGAAGGCATCACCCGAAAAGAGCACACCCTCCGTTTCGTCCAGAGTCATCATTGTCTCGGGCCAATGCACCATAGGAGTAAGATAGAAGCGCAGTTTATGATGCCCCAGATCCAGGAAATCACCTTCTTTCACCTCATAGCGTTCGCCCGTCACACCGTAGTAACCGTCAATCATGCCAAACGTCTGACGGTTGCCCACAATAACGATGTCCGGATAATAATGTTTAATGAGGCTGATGGAACCGGAATGGTCGGGTTCCATGTGGTTAATAATAAGATATTGTATGGGACGCTGTCCGATAATGGTGCGTATTTTGTGCAGAAAAATCTCAAAATAGCAGGCATCTACGGTATCAACCAGCGCCACGATGTCATCGTCTATCAAGTAAGAATTGTAAGACACACCCAAAGGTAACGGCCACATACCCTCAAAGAGGTGCTTCTGACGGTCGTTGACACCCACGTAGTGAATCTTTCCTTTAATCAGAGTCTTCTCGTTCATTTCGGTTTCAGTCTTTATTTAGATTAATTCCACAGTTAATACGGGTACAAAGGTAATTCTTTTTCCTCACATCTCATACTTTTTTCCCTGATAAGCGTTGAGTTCGCGCATTCTTTTCTGCAAGCGATGGTTAAACTCATAGTTTTTCAGTCCCCAGTCGGGTGCAAGAAGCAGTTCCTTGGGCGACTGCGAAAGGAAACGCTCCAGCACGATGTCCGGACGTAAGTGCTCCACGTAATCAATCACCACCTCCATATATTCATCCACTCCGAACAAATGAAAATCTTCCGGATGCTCTTCATATTCCTGTGCCATGCGTGTACCGCGGATAAGCTGGAGCTGATGCATTTTCAAGGTAGTGAGCGGTATGGAAGAGACCACTGCCGCCTGTGCCACGATATTTTCCCTACTCTCTCCGGGCAATCCGAGGATGACGTGTCCGCCACACAGAATGCCACGTTCAGCCGTTTCACACACAGCCCTCATCGAATCGGCCCACGTATGCCCGCGGTTAATACGTCGTAGGGTAACATCGTCCGTACTCTCCAAGCCATACTCAACCAGAACAAATGTCTGCCTTTCCAGTTCGGCAAGATAATCCAAAAGTTCGGCAGAGACACAATCCGGCCGTGTACCAATGACTAACCCCACAACACCGTCCACGGCCAAAGCCTCCTCATACTTGTGCTTCAACCCGTCTATTCCTCCGTATGTATTGGTATAGGCCTGAAAATAGGCCAAATATTGCATGTCGGGATACTTGTGTGCAAAGAATTTCTTACCTTCTTCCAATTGCAGGCTTATACTCTTGTCCGTACGGCAATAATCGGGATTGAAAGTCTGGTTGTTGCAGTATGTACATCCTCCCCACCCCTTTGTTCCGTCCCGGTTAGGGCAAGTAAATCCCGCATTAAGCGATATTTTCTGCACCTTTCCTGCAAAACGGCTGCGAAGAAAGGTCGAAAAATCATTGTAAAGAAAAGGCTGCTCCATAAGCCCTCCATTATTTAAGCCCTGTCATTCGCAGCATTTTATAATATCTTCTGCCCTGTCCACTATATGAGCCGGAGAGAAAGACTCCAGTTCCGCACGCGGACGAAAGCCCCACGTTACCCCACAGGCTTCCACACCGGCCTGGTGTGCCGTCTGCATATCTACCCCCGAATCGCCCACATACAAGGCATCTACTGCAGAGACAGCAGCCTCTTCAAGAATATCCTTCACGATAGCAGGGTCCGGCTTTACGGGAATGCCCTCCCGTTGCCCCAATACTGCCGTAAAACGAATTCCTGGAAAATAATGAGCCACCAGCTTCACCGTAGCCTCCTGATATTTATTAGAAGCCACCGCCACTTGTATACCTTTGGCCTGCAATTGCTCCAGCAACTCCGGAATGCCCTCGTAGGGCCGGCTCATATCAGCGTTGTGCACATTATAATAAGGAATAAACTCAGCCCGCATGCGGAGCACATTTTCCTGGCTTTTCTCCCCATCGGGCAATGCACGTTCAAAAAGCTTGTTGATACCGTTGCCTACCATAAAAGGATAGGCAGACAATTCGTGTACGGGATACCCCAAGGTTCGCAGAGCATGATTCGTGCTTTGAGCCAGGTCTGCGATTGTGTTCAGCAGAGTGCCGTCCAGGTCGAAGATGACAAGTTGCTTCATTTTCTCTTATAAATCCTTTAATTTGACGGTACAAAGATACGACATTGGCAGATTCTTCCTATCTTTGCAGCCTCAATTTAACTTAATGCAACTATGAGTTACAATTTGCTGAAAGGAAAGAAAGGCATTATTTTCGGTGCTCTGAACGAGCAGTCCATTGCCTGGAAAGTGGCTGAAAAGGCTGTTGCCGAAGGGGCAACCATCACCTTGTCCAACACACCGGTAGCTGTGCGTATGGGCGAAGTATCTGCCCTGGCCGAGAAATTGAACTGCGAGATTATCCCCGCAGATGCAACCAGCGTGCCCGACCTGGAAAACGTATTCAAACGTTCTATGGAAGTGTTGGGCGGCCAAATAGATTTTGTGCTGCATTCTATTGGTATGTCTCCCAATGTGCGTAAAAAACGTACTTACGACGACCTTGATTATGACATGCTCGGAAAGACTTTGGATATTTCGTCCATCTCCTTCCATAAGATGATTCAGACAGCGAAAAAGCTGAATGCCATTGCCGAATATGGTTCCATCTTGGCGCTCAGCTATGTGGCAGCCCAACGCACGTTCTTCGGCTACAACGACATGGCCGATGCCAAGGCCCTCTTGGAATCTATCGCACGCAGTTTCGGTTATATCTATGGTCGCGAACACCATGTGCGTGTCAACACCATCTCACAGTCACCCACAATGACGACTGCCGGTTCGGGCGTAAAAGACATGGACAAGCTCTTCGACTTTGCCAGCCGGATGTCTCCCCTGGGAAATGCTTCTGCCGATGAATGTGCAGACTATTGCATTGTCATGTTCTCCGACTTAACCCGTAAGGTAACCATGCAGAATCTCTATCATGACGGCGGATTTTCAAGCATGGGTATGAGCCTGCGTGCCATGAATACTTACCAGAAAGGACTGGAAGAATACATGGACGAAAACGGACACATTATCTATGGATAAATAAGTTTTTTCCTACAAATCTACACTGAGCGCCGGGTGCCGACACCGGATGAAAAAAGGAGTTGGCACCTGTCGCTACATGTATGTTTTCATGCAGAGCCTGCTTAAATTTTACGGATTCTACCGGGAAGTATGCAGAAATGCAAAGCAGCTATCAGTCTGCCATGCAGAACAACAGTTGAAACAGAGAAAGATTTAAATAGTCTCTCTATTACCACCAATTATTCATCATGGAACCTGCACTCTATCTGTTGCCTGTTACTTTAGGGGATACCCCCTTGGACAAAGTGCTTCCTTCCTATAATCTGGAAGTAATAGCCCATATCCGCTATTTCATCGTGGAAGACGTGCGCTCTGCCCGCCGTTTCCTTAAAAAAGTCAATAAGGAGTTTGATATAGATTCCATGACTTTCTATCCCCTGAACAAGCATACCTCACCCGCCGACATTTCAGGCTACCTCAAACCTCTGCAAGAAGGAAACCCGATGGGCGTGATTTCGGAAGCCGGATGCCCAGCCGTAGCCGACCCCGGCGCTGATGTAGTAGCCATAGCCCAGCAAAAGAACCTGAAAGTAGTACCCTTGGTAGGACCTTCATCCATCATACTGTCTGTTATGGCATCAGGTTTCAACGGCCAAAGTTTCTCCTTCAACGGGTATCTCCCCATAGAAGCAGGAGAACGGGCCAAAAAACTGAAACAATTAGAGCAGCGTGTCTATACAGAACAGCAAACCCAGCTTTTCATCGAAACGCCCTACCGCAACAACAGACTGATGGAGGACATCCTGCACCACTGTCGCCCGCAAACCAAACTATGCATTGCAGCCAACATCACTTGCGAGGACCAATATATCAAAACCCAATCAGTGAAAAACTGGCAAGGACATTTGCCCGACCTTTCTAAAACTCCCTGTATTTTTCTCTTGTACAAATAATCTCTTTCAGCGGTTCGAACTCCTGTTCCAGGAACTTGCTGAAATATCCTTTGCCCAAATCCCGGCTTATCTGTCCGATAGGCCAGAGTTTTCCATTAGCCTGGTGCAGGGTAAGCAAAGGGGCATCATTATCTAATTCAAGCAAGAAAAGATAGACCAAACGATTGCTGTTATCATCGTGATAATAATACTTGAAATTAAAGCAAAGGGATGATAAAGAAGCCTTGGGAAACACATGCCGGGCAGCCCTCCGGGCAGCTTGCTCCACGCTTTCACCATAAATCAGGAAACTCTCTACCGGCAGGTCTGTCTTCCCTGCTTCATTCAAACAATTCTGCGACCGGGGCAATAAATAGAGCATGCCATACACTGTGACTGCAATACGTACAATAGGATAAACAGCCTCTTTATCCGACCGGAGAATAGTGGACAGCAGTGGTTTCTTGCCCACTATTTCGCCGCAGGTGTTTACAACCGGTACAAAAGCGACCCTTTTCAGACGCCGGTTAAAATAAACAATTCCTGCCTGATTCAGCAAAATAGCCATGGCAAAAACGCCAGGAGGAGCCACTTTATAAAGCATAATATCAATCTTACCGTCCACCGGATGACCAGCCAGCCAGGCAAGCAACAGGAACAATCCATGAATGAGAGCCAGAATAAATACGATACGTGCCGAGACAATGGCAGCCTCAGCGCCCTGCAACAAAGAATGTTGCCTGTGAGCTGCAGCATTGGCTGATGCCGGAGCAACCCACCTGTTTCCTAACGCCAACAACAGGAGAGGAGGAAGCAGAAGGATGCCTTCAAACAATATCGGAAGACGATTGCCCGGTGGTGAATAAGGGAATAAGACGAAAACTACGCTCAACAACAACAGCACCACCGTAGTGCCATACAACAGAAAGAAAGGTAATGCCTGTCTCCGGCTCATAAAACAAAACACCAGTCCTATACCTCCTCCCATGCAGGCGGCATAGACTGGTGCAATGAATGTACCTGCCACAATGGCGACGATGGCTGGCACAAAACCAAGAGAAAAATTATATTTGCTCGACAGTACCATTTCCCGTATCACTTATCCGTTCTTTCGTCATAACATGTGGCTTACGGGAAATGTTCACGATCAAAGGCATTTCAATAAAAGCCGGCTCTTTTCAGCATGGTAGGAAGAACGCACCAACGGACCGCTTTCCACCTGCGAGAATCCTTTCGCCAGGCCCAATTCCCGATAGGCGGCAAATTGGGCAGGCGTCACGTATTCTACTACCGGATAATGCTGGCGGGAGGGCTGCAGATATTGCCCTATGGTAAGAATCTTACACCCTACAGCGCGAAGATCATCCATTAATGTTTCCACTTCTTCAGGTGTTTCTCCCAGTCCTACCATAATGCCCGATTTGCAGGCAATGCCACTTTCTGCAATCTGCTGCAATACAGCCAGGCTGGTCTCATAACGGGCAGCGCTCCGTACCATGGGGCTGATGCGGCGTACGGTCTCCATATTGTGCGAAATAATATCGGGACCGGTTTCTATAACCTGCTGCACCAGTTCCCGCCGTCCCTGGAAGTCGGGGATAAGGACTTCGACAGTGGTGTCCGGATTCATCCGCCTAATCGCCCGAATGGTCTGTGCCCAGTGCGCAGCACCCAAATCGGGCAAATCATCGCGGTCTACCGAAGTAATGACAGCGTGCGACAACTTCATCAGCGCCACCGATTCGGCCACATGTACCGGTTCTTTTTCATCGAGCGGAAACGGTTTGCCGGTACGGGTGTTACAGAATTTGCAGCAACGCGTACAAATGTCACCTCCTATCATAAATGTAGCCGTACCGTGTCCCCAGCATTCTCCCATATTGGGACAACGGCCGCTGCTGCAGATGGTATGCAAAGAGTGCGATTCTACAATACGCTTGGTTTCCGCATACCGTTCATTGGCAGCAATGCTTATTTTAAGCCACTCGGGCTTACGTGTTTCTCCACTCATTTCAAGTGCATATTAAAGAAATCCGTCAGCTTAGTATAAAGATGCAAACGGGTATTGCCACCCCAGATGCTGTGGTCGCGGTTGGTATAGATTTGCATATCAAACTGCTTTCCCAATTGCACCAACCGTTCCGCATATTCGGCACAGTTCTGGTAATGTACGTTATCATCGGCAGTACCATGCACCAGCAACAGATGCCCGTGCAACTTATCGGCACGTGTGAACGCAGACGAAGCCCGGTATCCGTCGGTATTTTCCTGAGGAGTACGCATGAAGCGCTCTCCATACACTGTATCGTAATAATTCCAATCCGTAACAGCAGCCACTGCCACTCCAGCCTTGAATACCGGCGTACCTTCGCTCATGCTCATCAGCGTCATGTATCCGCCAAAGCTCCAGCCCCAGATACCAATGCGTTCTTTATCGACATAAGGCTGCATGCCTAAATAGAGAGCCGCTTCCACCTGGTCATGCGACTCCTTGACACCCAAGTTCATGTAAGTGCACTTTTCGAAAGCAGCTCCCCGACCACCGGTTCCGCGTCCGTCTACGCAAACTACGATATATCCTTGCGAGGCCATATAAGTTTCCCAACTGATGCTGAAAGCATCGCGCACTTCCTGCGAACCCGGACCGCTATATTGGTACATAATGACCGGATACTTCTTCGTTTCATCAAAGTCGGCAGGCTTCATCATCCAGCCGTTCAGCATGATGCCGTCTGATGTCTGGAAAGAAAAGAATTTCTTTTCCGGCATCTGGTAAGAGGCCAGCTTTTCTTTCAGTGCTGCATTGTCGACCAGAGTGGCTAAGGTCTTGCCGGTATTATCGTTCAGCGTAATAACGGTAGGAGTATTCAGACTGGTGTAACGGTTCAGGAAATACCTCAAATCTGTGCTGAACTGGGGTGAATTGATACCCGGCTGCTGCGAGAGTTTTGTTTTGCGTCCCTTACGGTCTATTTTGTAGACAGCTTGGCGCATGGGGCTCTCTTCGTTGCTGGTATAATAGAAAGTAGCGGTCTTGCTATCATAGCCCAGAAACTGCTTCACTTCAAATTCGCCTTTAGTGACTTGTTTCAACAGATTTCCATTCATGCTATACCAGTAAAGGTGGTTGAAACCGTCGCGTTCACTCATAAACGTAAAGTTATCGGCATAAAACACAATGTTGTCGAATACATTTTCCTTAATGTACGTATCGCTCTCATCCCGCAGCGCCAGTTTGCAAACCGTACTACGCGGATTGGCAAAATATAGTTCAAGACGGTTCTGATGACGGTTCAACGTCAGAATTGCCAATTTTTCAGGATCCTTAGTAAAACGTATACGGGGGATGTAGCCGTCCTCGTCCATCGGAACCTGTACCTGCCGGTTGACTTTCGTCTTAATATCGAAAGTATGAACTGATACTTTCGAATTTACCTCGCCGGTCTTGGGATACTTATAGGTATAGGAGCCGGGATATTTCTCATAGTCGGCACGGTGCGGCACCTCGCCTGCATAAAGAGGAAAAGAATATGAAGGCACAGCCGACTCGTCCCAACGCACATAAGCCAGCATCTTACTGTCGGCGCTGAACTCAAGGGCACGGTTATAGGCAAATTCTTCTTCATATACCCAATCGGGCGTACCATTCAATATGGCGTTACGCTTTCCATCGGTAGTCACCTGGCTTTCACTGTTTCCATAAAGGCGCTTTACCAGGAAGATGTTGTTATCGCGCACAAAAGCTACCATAGAGCCATCGGGCGAGAATACGGGTACCTGCTGCGGCCCGCCATCCGACAAGGCTTCTACCTTATTGTCTATCTTGCCCTCCATGTTACGCTTCAAGCTATAAAGATAATACACAGCCGTGTATGAACGCCGGTAGATGGCACGTGTTTCGGTGGCAATGAGCAGCGTGCTGCCATCGGGCGAAAAGCTGTAACTGTCAAAATGCTTAAAGGGGCACTCACGGGCTGTGGCAGCATCGAACAGCACTTCTACCTGCTGGCCGGTTTTGAATGAATACTTAACGATTTGAGTGCCTTGGGCATTCATCTGCGAATAATGTTCGCCATCGCCCGGAATAGGGATGACCCCATAAATGTTTTCCTGCTGGAAAGCACCGTTCACGGTCTCTGCCAGCGTAAGTTCCTTCTTGGCTTGAGCCATAGACAAAATTGGCGCGCACAGGCCAAGGAGCAGGAGAATAAAAAGTTTCTGCTTCATAATAATTACACTGATGTTTTTTGTTTTTTGAAAGTGCAAATTTAAATAAAAAACTCGTGATTACAGCAGATGCCTCCAGAAAGAATTATTTTGAGCCGACTCCAGCAAAAGGGAAAAGGAACCCAATCTGTTGAAAGAACACATAGGGAATGAGCAAAACATTGAGACACAAGCTTATGACTGGCACATATAAAAGAAGGGAAATTCCAAGCGATAAGCAGTCCGCCTGGAAGCGATAAGCAATCGGCTTCTAAAGTATAAGAACTTTCCGTTCAGAGTATTGTCATCAGGACGCCTGAGTCCGACGGTTTGCCAGCAACACATGCAACCACCCGTACATACCCAACACAATGACCAACAACGTCTGTATGCCATGCACAATAAGGGCAAACATCGAAGCATCTTCATCGCTCACTCCATAAAGCATCATCATGGTGATAACGGCAAAATGCCACGGTCCTGCCCCGTTAGGGGTAGGCACAATGACGGCAAACGTACCTCCCACAAACATCACCAGCCCTGCCTGGAAACTGAGCGAAGAGGTAAAGTCAAAACAGAAGAACGTGAGATAGAAATGCAGGAAATAGCAAAGCCAGATGGCTACCGTATAAAAAGCAAACAGCCCCGCATTGCCAACGTGGCGCAGCGACCAGACCCCCTCCAACAGGTTAAGTGCCATTCCCTTCACCCGCTCGAAAAACGAAAGCATCCGCAGCAGGTAATAAAGCAACACCAGCACACCCGCCACGGAAAACAAAGACACATAGAACCACGGCGAAGAAAGCAGATGGACAAGCGAAGGAATCTTGGTGCCTGTCTCCTCAAAGAAACGCAGGAACACAGGCATCTGCAACAGAAAGGTAAAGCCGGTAATAAGCAGGATGCACACCCCGTCCAGCAAACGCTCAGTCACCACCGTACCCAGCGACTTGGAGAAGGATACATGGTCGTAACGCGCCAGCACGCCGCAACGCGACACCTCACCTACACGGGGCAACACCAGATTGGCGGCATAGGAAATGAAAATGGCATCGACGCAATTACCGGCACGCGGACAGGCACCCAACGGTGCCAGCGTCTGCTTCCAGCGCCAACCGCGAAGGACATGGCTCATCACACCGAAAAATAACGAAAACAGCATCCACCCCCACGAGGTGCCATGCAACAACACTTGCCCTACACGGGCAAAGTCGAAATCACGGTACACCCAATACATGATAAAGATTCCCAAGGCAATGGGAAATGCTACGCGCAATATTTCTTTTAGCAATTTATTCATTACAGTGGTACTTACAAGGCACCGATGCGCAGGCCGCGTATATTTTATCTGCTTCGGATAAGGCAAATCCGGCCAAATAACGCTATCTTTGCGGGGTGCAAAGATAAGCGCAAAACAACAGCCATACAAAATCCGTATCTTAAAAAGATGAAATCAGTCAAGCCAAAGAAATTTCTGGGCCAACATTTCCTGAAGGATCTGAAGGTAGCGCAGGACATCGCCGACACCATCGATACCTGCCCCGGCCTGCCCGTCCTGGAGGTAGGACCGGGCATGGGTGTGCTCACGCAGTTCTTGCTCCGCAAGGAACGTCCGCTCAAGGTGGTGGAGGTCGACTATGAATCGGTGGCCTACCTGCGCGAAAACTTCCCGCAGCTGGAAGACAACATCATCGAGGATGACTTCCTGAAAATGCACCTCGAACGCCTGTTCGACGGCAAGCCCTTCGTCCTTACCGGTAACTATCCCTACAACATCTCCAGTCAGATATTCTTCAAGATGTTGGAATACAAAGATCTCATTCCCTGTTGCACGGGCATGATTCAGAAAGAAGTGGCCGAACGCATGGCTGCCGCACCGGGCAGCAAGACATACGGCATACTGAGCGTGCTCATTCAGGCATGGTATCGCGTGGAATACCTGTTCACCGTACACGAACATGTGTTCAATCCACCCCCAAAGGTGAAAAGTGCTGTCATACGCATGACACGCAACGAAACTCAGTCGTTGGGATGCAACGAAAAACTGTTCCGGCAAATCGTGAAGACTACTTTCAACCAACGGCGCAAAACATTGCGCAACTCTATCAAACCGATATTGGGCAAAGACTGCCCGCTGGTGCAAGACTCGCTGTTTGACAAACGTCCCGAACAACTGTCTGTACAGCAGTTCATCGACTTGACTAACCAAGTGGAGGAAGTGCTGAAAACTCAAGAAGAACCAACGAACCCGACCATATACTGAAGATTGTGACCTATGGAAATGGACGAAGAATACATTGAAAAAGTAAAAGGCTTCATCGAACAGAAAGATGCCGAAAGCGTAAAAGGCCTGTTAACCGACTTGCATCCGGCCGACATTGCCGAACTATGCAACGAACTCGACCTGGAAGAAGCCCGCTTCGTCTACCGCTTGCTGGACAATGAAACGGCGGCAGACGTACTGGTGGAAATGGACGAAGATGTCCGCAAGGAACTGTTGGATGCCTTGCCCTCCGAAACCATCGCCAAACGTTTCGTGGACTACATGGACACAGACGATGCCGTAGACCTGATGCGCGACCTCGACGAGGACAAACAGGAAGAGGTGCTCTCGCACATCGAAGACATCGAACAGGCGGGCGACATCGTAGACTTGCTGAAATATGACGAGGATACGGCCGGTGGTTTGATGGGTACGGAAATGGTGACCGTCAACGAAAACTGGAGTATGCCCGAATGCCTGAAAGAAATGCGACAGCAGGCAGAAGACCTTGACGAAATCTATTATGTATATGTCATCGACGATGAAGACCGGCTGCAAGGTGTCTTCCCACTGAAAAAGATGATAACTTCACCTTCGGTGTCGAAGGTAAAACATGTGATGAAAAAAGACCCTATCTCCGTACACGTAGACACCCCCATCGACGAAGTCGTACAGACCATTGAGAAGTATGACTTGGTAGCCGTACCCGTCATCGACAGTATAGGCCGCCTGGTGGGGCAAATCACCGTAGACGATGTCATGGACGAAGTGCGCGAACAGTCGGAACGCGACTACCAGTTGGCATCCGGTCTGTCACAGGACGTAGAAACAGATGACAACCTGGTACGCCAGACTTCGGCCCGCTTACCCTGGTTGCTCATCGGCATGTTGGGCGGTATCGGCAACTCCATGATTCTGGGTAACTTCGACAGTACTTTTGCTGCCCATCCCGAGATGGCACTCTACATCCCTCTCATTGGTGGCACAGGTGGAAACGTGGGTACGCAATCGTCGGCCATCATCGTGCAAGGACTGGCCAACAGTTCGCTCAACGCCAAAGACACCCTGAAGCAAGTAGCTAAAGAAGCCATGGTAGCTGCCATCAATGCCACCATTATCTCACTGCTGGTGTATGTATACAACTTCGTACGCTTCGGAGCGGCTGCCACGGTGACCTATTCAGTATCCATCAGCCTATTTGCCGTAGTAATGTTCGCTTCTATCTTCGGCACACTGGTTCCCATGACGCTGGAAAAGCTGAAAGTGGATCCGGCAATTGCCACCGGACCGTTCATCTCTATTACCAACGACATCATTGGTATGATGCTCTATATGGGCATCACAGTGTTGCTTTCATAAGATTAAGAAGCAAAAAACGAAAAAAAATGCCTAAACAGTAGGAAAAAACCATTTTTATTTCATTAATTTGTAGCTTGATATTACACAAGCGGGCAATCCGCTAAAAAAATTAAATACAATGACGGACACTCATGACACTAATCTCCCCGAAAAGCCGGTGGAATTAGAAGAAGAAAAGAAAGCAGCAGAAGTTCCCGAACCGGCTGTGGTGGAAACTCCTGCTGAAGAAGAGACTATCAACAAACAGCCGGTAGAACCTGTACAAAAGCTGACCAAGGAAGAAATCCTGGCCCAACTTAAAGAGATGACTGACAGCGTGGGAAGCACAACCAAGGCAGAAATAGACAGCCTGAAACAAGCTTTCTACAAGCAGCACAACTCCGAACAGGAAGCAGCCAAGAAACAATTCATTGAAAACGGAGGCTCTGTCGAAGACTTTGTTCCTGCGCCCGACCCGGCGGAGGAGGAATTCAAGAAGATTATGTCCGTCATCAAAGAAAAAAGGAATGCCCTTGCAGCCGAACAGGAAAAACAAAAGGAAATGAACCTGCAAGTTAAACTCTCCATCATCGAAGAGTTGAAAGACTTGGTGGAATCACCTGATGATCCCAACAAGAACTACACAGAGTTCAAAAAGCTGCAGCAACAATGGAACGAAGTTACCCTTGTGCCTGCCAACAAAGTCAACGAACTATGGAAAAACTACCAGCTCTATGTAGAAAAGTTCTACGACCTGCTGAAGTTAAACAACGAGTTCCGCGAATATGATTTCAAGAAGAATCTTGAGATCAAGCAGCGCTTATGCGAAGCTGCCGAGAAACTGGCTGATGAACAAGATGTAGTTTCAGCTTTCCATCAATGGCAGAAACTGAACGAGGAATTCCGCGATACGGGTCCCGTGGCCAAGGAACAACGTGACGAGATTTGGTCGCGTTTCCGGGCTGCCTCAACTGCTGTACACAAACGCCATCAGCAATACTTCGAATCGCTGAAAGAGCGCGAACGTAACAACTTGGACCAAAAGACCGTAATTTGCGAAATCGTAGAAGCTATTGACTGCAACAGCCTGACTACTCCTGCTCAATGGGAAGAAAAGGCGCAGGAAGTCATTGCCCTGCAAGCTAAGTGGAAAACCATCGGATATGCACCCCAAAAAATGAACGTACAAATATACGAACGATTCCACAAAGCCTGCGATGATTTCTTCCATAAACGCAATGGGTTCTTCAAAGCTATGAAGGAGAACATGAGCGCCAACCTGGAAAAGAAACGGGCCTTGTGCGAAAAAGCAGAAGCACTGAAAGAAAGCACCGACTGGAAAGCCACGGCCGAGGCTCTGACTCAATTGCAGAAAGAATGGAAAACCATCGGGCCTGTCAACAAACGGCACTCCAACGAGGTATGGAAACGCTTCATTACGGCTTGCGATTACTTCTTCGAGCAACGGAACCAGAGTATGTCCGCACAACGCGGACAGGAACAAGAAAACCTGGAAAAGAAAAAAGCAATCATTGACCAACTGACTGCCATCGACGATAAGGCAGATGCAGAAGAAACTGCGCAGAAAGTACGCGACCTGATGAAAGAATGGAACGGAATAGGTCATGTTCCTCTGAAAGACAAGGACAAGATTTACAAACGTTACCACAACATCGTAGACAAGCTGTTTGAACAATTCAACATCAGTGCATCCAACAAGAAGTTGAGCAATTTCAAATCGTCTGTCAGTGCGTTACAAGAAGGTGGAAGCTCGCAACTTTACCGCGAACGCGAAAAACTGGTGCGTGCCTTTGAAAACATGAAAAGCGAACTGCAGACATACGAAAACAACCTGGGCTTCCTAACAGCTTCCTCAAAGAAAGGCAACAGCCTGCTCTCTGAACTGAACCGTAAGGTTGAGAAGTTGAAAGCAGACATCGAACTGATGAAGGAAAAGATCAAAGTCATCGACGAAAGCATCAGGAACGAAAAAACGGAAGCATAAGCCAACCCACGGAAGGTTGAGAACAAAAAAAGAGGACACATCAGTGCCCTCTTTTTTTGTTATACCCAACAAGGAATATCCCTCCATTTAATGATGGAAGAGCCGGATACCCGTAAAGGCCATAGCAATGCCATACTTATCGCACGTTGCAATAACATGGTCATCGCGCACTGAACCACCAGCCTGAGCGATGTATTCTACCCCACTCTTATGTGCCCGTTCAATATTGTCGCCAAAGGGGAAGAATGCATCCGAACCCAGCGATACGCCTTTCAAACCTTTCAGCCACTCACGTTTCTCCTCGCGGGTAAGGACTTCAGGCTTTTCTGTAAAGAACTGCTGCCACACACCATCGGCCAGCACATCATCATGATCGTCGCTGATATAAACGTCGATGGTATTGTCGCGGTCGGCACGTCGGATTTTCTCCACCCAAGGGAGGTTGAGAACCTTGGGATGCTGGCGGAGATACCAAATGTCGGCCTTGTTTCCAGCCAGGCGCGTGCAGTGAATACGGCTCTGCTGACCGGCCCCAATGCCAATAGCCTGCCCGTCTTTCACATAGCAGACGGAATTAGACTGCGTATATTTCAGCGTAATAAGGGCTATCTTCAAGTCGCGTTTGGCTTCGTCTGTGAAGTTCTTGTTTTGTGTGGGAATATTGGCAAACAAGTCATCACCGTTCAGCTTGATTTCGTTGCGGCCCTGCTCAAAGGTTATGCCAAACACATCTTTATGTTCAACAGGGGCAGGCTTATAGCCAGGATCTATCCGGATGATGTTGTACGTGCCTTTGCGCTTGTCCTTCAAGATTTCCAACGCCTCCTCCGTATAGCCCGGAGCAATGACGCCATCGGAGACTTCGCGATGAATGAAGGCCGCTGTTTCTTTGTCGCACACATCGCTCAAGGCAATGAAATCGCCATAAGAAGACATACGGTCGGCACCGCGGGCACGCACGTATGCACAAGCCAAGGGGGAAAGCGGCAGGTCATCTGCAAAATAAATCTGCTTCAACGTTTCGTCCAACGGCAAACCTATGGCTGCACCTGCCGGGCTGACATGTTTGAACGACGTAGCTGCCGGCATACCGGTAGCCTCTTTCAGTTCTTTCACCAACTGCCATCCGTTCAGCGCATCCAGAAAGTTGATGTAACCAGGACGACCGTTCAATACCTCTATAGGCAATTCCCCCTCCTGCATGTAGATGCGGGCCGGCTTCTGATTGGGGTTACAGCCGTACTTCAATGTTAATTCTTCTGCCATATTTGTCTTTTCTGTTGTTAATCCACCGAATTTTCCCTACTCCGTTCTCGAATCACGTCCATAGCCGGTTCGTAATCGGCCTCATTGACCACCACGGCTACATCCACCATCGCTTCCGGCAAAACACCAACGGCCAGGATACCATCTTTAATATTAGAATCAATGCCTCTGTCCTTCAACAGCCCTTTTATCAGTTCCGCCTCCCAGAGCGAACCGGAGAATACCTCCACAAGCTTACTCTTATCGTTCTCTTCCATAATCCTTAGTCATTAAAGTTAATACCCTACAAATATAGCATTTTGTTTTGGAAAGACACATTTTATCCAAGAAAAAATAGTTTATTAAGAATCTATTTATTACCTTTGCAATATCACAAGGTTTTACACCGAGTGATAGGCAGCATTGAAAAAACGTTTTTAAACGATATACTGAGCGCCGCTGAGTCTGCAAGACCAGCTACAAGATAAAGATTAACAAACAACGGGAATGACTGTCCAAATATTATATGTATAAATCATAAGAGAACACCTGATAAGGTATTCGTTCCAATACTTGTTTATTCCCGTTTCCTTTGTTCTATCTTCAGTATCCAGACGGGATAATTACTCAGGAATCGTTTGCTCCCCCAGCGTTTTCTCAATATGCCCTATACATGACAAACACTTGAGAATAGTGCCTACTGTCTGAGGGAGCAAGAAGGCAATGAAAAAACGATTATGAAACCTATTGGAGTTCTGATTAAAGAAGAATTAGATAAACAAGAGCGAAGCGTAAGCTGGTTTGCACGTAAACTTTCTTGCGATCGCTCCAACATATACCGCCTGTTCCAAAAAGAGAGCATTGATACCAGTCTGCTTACGCGTATATCTATCGTATTAGGACGTGATTTTTTTACAGACTTATCCGAAAATGTCCGTGAAAAACTATAATATTTCTCATTCCGGACTCACCCTGCGGACGAGAAAGAAACGGGTAACTGTTTCTTTGACTATTACAGACATGCTCTGATAAATTATCCATACTTTATGTGAGACGGAAATATGACAGAGGGGAACAGTATCTCCTCTCTGTGGCATACCCCGACCCGACGAATGACAACAGGCTGTCTGCAGGGGAACCATTTCCAAGCAATAAGAAGCCGACTTCCAAGCTACAAGAAGCCGGCTTCGAAGCTATAAGCAGCAAACTCATCATCACTTAGAAAAAAAGACAAGAGGGAAAGGCCTGCCGCTGCGACATCAGAACCTGCATCTCAGCTCGATACCTGCCTGCAAGGGGCGTCCACGTTGCATGAAACGGTTGCCCATGCTTTCAAAATAGAAAGAGGTATAGTCTTTGTTCAAAGCATTGCGTATCCAGAAAGCAACAGACCCTTGCCCTTTCTCCAGACTGAGACGCGCATTCAGCGTCCCATAGAACGGCTGGACAGCATTGTTGCTTTCCGTCCAATAGACAGAGCCGGCTGCGCTATAGTCGGCATGCAGACGAATGTAGTCGAAAAGCTTATGCGGTTGGAGCGCAAAGACATACTGTCCGCCCACGTTCAAGGTATGCCGCGGAATAAAAGGCACCTTGTATCCCCGATAGTTCACTTCCTGCCCTTCATCGTCCACCGTTACATAATTACGGAAAGTGGCATGCGTATAACCATACGATACATTCAACGTGAAAGCATCGGTCAGACAAGCCGTCACACAAGCCTCAGCCCCCACACTGCGGCTTCGGCCGGCATTGCGGGTAACGCGCCCCATGCCGTTGTCCGAAAACTGCGAGACTTGCTGGTCGCGAGTGTTCATCCAGAATGCGGCCAGGTCGGCAGTCAGGCGCTTTTGCCATCCGGTAAGATGCGTACCGATTTCATAGCTCCACGTATATTCGGGTCGATAAAGCGCCGTCCCCTTGACGTCCAGCTCCACAGTAGGCATCATGCTCGAAATCATGCCTGCAATAGGCTTCAACGATTCACTCTGCTCCATGGCTCCCTTCATTACGTTGATAAATTGAGATTGAACCAAATCGCTGAACATCTGAATATTATATCCTCCCGAGCGATAGCCCTTGGCCACGGTAGCATACACATTATTGGCGGGGCTCCACTCATATTGCACCGAAAACTTAGGTAACAATTGCAGATAGTCGTGCTTCATTTTGCCGGCCAGTGAAGAAACGGCCTGCATCTGCTGGTCTTCCAACCTCATGCCCCCCATAGCAAAAGAAAAGCCAAAGAGCATAGGGTCGCTGGCAGAAGAATAATCCAGCCACATCTTTTCATAATCCAAACGCAAACCGGCACTGACAGACAAGCCTTTTACAAACAAATCGTTCCAGGTGCTCTGATGATAGACAGCACCACTCATCTGGGGAGTAGAAAAGTCACCACCAATCAGTAACTGGTCATTGTGAATACTCAAAGCCATCTGAGGAGCCTGCGGCGAAGAGGGGAAAGCTGCATTGGCGTTGTCTTCTATCAATTCCTGAATACCCTGTTGCTTAAAAAGCACGGGAGCAGAAGTATCCAGCCACTGATAAAAACCGAACACACCCGTGGTCCACTGCCAGCGTTTACCGGGATTGGACTTCAATACAATCTCCTCACTGACAGTATTGGAACGTTGTTTTTGCACTAAAGTAAAAATGTCACGCGGCGTAAAGTCCTGGTCCATAGCCATACGGTCGTTCAGATGCTGGTAGCCGGTAATAAAGCTGAGGATAAAATCTGTAGCGTGATATTCGATGTTCATCCCTCCATTTAACAGACTTCGCCGGTAACCGCTCGGGTCATTATAAGCAATATGCCCTACATAGTCTTTTAGCTCGGATTCTTCATCGGAAGAAGAAGCAGAAACTGCCCCCATATAATAATACGGATAACCGCCCTGGTCGCTATATTCGTAATTGAGGTTCAAATCCAGCTTCAGATTGTCAGTTGGCAAGACTACAGCGTGGAGTCGACCGCCTCCGTTATCTCCCCGGTCTATCCGTTCATTATTTTTATAGGCATTCTTAAAAAAACCGCCCGCATGTTCGTAGAAACCTCCGGCAGAAAAGGCAAAACGCCTCGATATACGGTGATAATGAGTGAGTGAAGCATTGTAATCGCCATAAGTAGCAGCTCCAAGGCGCAAGTCAGTACCCTGATAATCAAACGGCGACTTGGTCTGCACCTTGATAAGTCCACCCATGGTGTTACGCCCGTAAAGCAGGCTCTGCGGACCACGCAATACCTCAATCTGCTCAATATCGGCATAATTAAAATCAAAAGCAGACTTGTCAATATAAGGGATATTGTCAACATATAATCCTACAGCAGGTGTATTGATACGGGAACCGATGCCACGGATATAAACTGCCGTAGTCAGACGGGACCCATAATCTGGAATAAACAGGTTAGGTATGACTGATGTCAACCTTTTAATGCCTGTAACTTGCTGCGCTCTCATCATTTGTTGCGACAAACGGGTGGAAGCCATAGGAAGTTCGCGCAGGGCACGGGTTTCCTTGGGGGTGGCTACAATGACCACTTCATCCATCTGGATGGAACGAATGGTATCGGTAGTTACTTCCTCGGCCCATAATGGCACAGCGACCCACCAGTATGCCGCTAACAGACACATTGCTTTCATCTTATTCATATTTATACTTGGGTTAAAAAGACGGGGCAAAGTAACGACATTTCCGGCAGGTAGGCAACCCTCATTTATGAGGATTCTTATATCTGGTCAGCCTCCACATAACCGTGCATCACTGCATAGATAGTAAGTCCCGGCACCGATTTAATGCCCAGTTTCTCTATAATGTTCTTGCGATGGCTGATGACTGTGGTCTGGCTGATGTGTAAACGGTCGGCTATTTCTTTATTAATGTATCCTCTGACAAGAAGCCGCAAAACCTCAATCTCACGGACGGAAAGCTCGTGGCTACCCATCCCGACATCTGTAGAAGAAGCTCCCACGGTAGAAGGGTGCCCACTCCGGTGACCAAAGCTGTGTAACTGCAAAATACTCTTAGCCAAGTGTTTCCCATCTTGCGAAATATCCAGCGTCTTCACGCCCGCCAGCTGAGGCAGATTATCGCCGGTGGCCAATACAATGGTCTTGGTAAGTCGCTGACGGAAAAAAGACACATGCTCAAAAAAAATCTGAGCCGATACAAAATAATGCACATACATATCCGGCGTGTCGTCCGTCAGTTCACCAAACGAACGGAACATACGGATGACAGCCTGCGGAATGAGCTCTTCCAACAGATTCTGGAGTCCTAAACAACTCAAAGTATTAGCATCTATAACGGCAATCTCAGGAACAGACATACGCTTCTCCAGTTATTGGGGTTCTGAACCTGTTAGGAAACAAGCTGCCGCTTCTGCACAACGCTCACCGTCAATAGCCGCAGAAACAATACCTCCCGCATAACCTGCTCCTTCTCCACAAGGGAAAAGCCCCTTCAGACGGATATGCTGCAACGTAACACGATCCCGCACAATACGGACAGGAGCAGAAGTACGCGTTTCCACCCCAATCATGACGGCCTCGTTCGTAAGAAAGCCACGTGCATTACGCCCAAATATCCGGAAACCTTCTGCCAGACGGGCAGAAATAAACGATGGCATCCAGAAATGCAAGGGCGAAGCCAGCAAACCGGGAGCATAAGAACTCTGAGGCAAATCAGCACTCAACCGTTTAGTACAAAAGTCATACATACGTTGTGCAGGAGCTGTTTGCTGCCGATTTCCTTGTTGCCAGCAAAGACGTTCTAACTGCTCCTGAAAATGCATCACATCCAACACTGAGCTACCGCTTAACGGTTCTCCTCCTTCCACACGTAAGCTTTTGTCCGACAAATCTTCGGGATGCAGCTCTACCACCATACCACTGTTGCTCCACTGTGAACCACGACTGCTGGGACTCATGCCATTGACCACTAACTGTTCGGGGCCGCTGGCTGCCGGTACTACAAAGCCCCCAGGACACATACAGAAGCTATATACTCCACGTCCCGCAACTTGAGTGACAAAGCTATATTCTGCAGCCGGCAAATAAGCTCCGCGTCCTTCCTTATTATGGTATTGCATACAATCTATCAGCTTAGCAGGATGCTCCAAACGCACACCTACGGCAATGCCTTTGGCCTCCATCTCCACCTGGTTCTCGGCCAACCAACGATAGACATCACGGGCAGAATGCCCTGTCGCCAGAATCACTGCCCCCCGATATAAATCTCCAGAGTCAGTTCTAATGCCAATCACCCGGTCACCTTCGAGCACCAGGGCATCCATTCTTGTCTGAAAATGCACCTCCCCTCCACACTGCAAAATAGTACGCCGTATGTTTTCGATAACACGTGGCAACTTATCGGTGCCGATATGAGGATGCGCATCCACCAATATAGATTCGGAAGCCCCATGCTGACAAAATACAGAAAGGATTTTTTCTACATTGCCGCGCTTCTTACTCCTTGTGTAGAGTTTTCCATCCGAATAAGCGCCTGCCCCTCCTTCTCCAAAGCTATAATTCGATTCCGGATCTACGACCTGCATGCGGCTTATCTGTGCCAGATCTTTCTTACGCTCACGCACATCTTTTCCCCGCTCCACAACAATCGGACGTAATCCCAACTCTATCAAGCGCAGAGCCGCAAACAATCCACCTGGTCCCGCACCTACTACAATTACCGCCGGACGCCCGTCGACTATCGGATAGGCAATAGGGCGATAGGTAGGTTCATCAGGCATTTCATTCAGGAAGACCCGCACACTCAAATTGACAAAAACCGTACGCTGCCGGGCATCTATGCTGCGCTTGAAAACCCGTATAGCTGTAATATCCTGAGAAGAAAGCCCCTTCTCCTGTTTGAGATATTCCTTTAAGTTATGTTCATTAGCGGCTACCTCCGGTAAGACGCGTAGAGTGAATTCTTGTATCATGCGCGTTCAGAATGCGTAACCAAATCCTACATTCAGATAGATAGGATACATGGCAAAGGTAATTGTCTGGAAATCTTTCTTAAAGATATCGTTCAGCCCCCACGTCAAATCGCCATGCACAGTCAAATGCTTGAAGGCACGCCAAGAAACACCAGCCTGTACGCCCCACTGGAACTTACGCAACTCATCGGAAAAGTCATAAGGAGCGATACTCTCACCTTCGAACACTACCTTGTTTCCTGTGGGGTCGCCCTCGCGCAGGTAACCGTCGAACACATGACCGGAGAAGTCACCGCTGGTACGGAACGACACATACGGCCCGGCGCTCAGCCGCAGACGGTCGTTCACCTTCCAGGCTGCCAGCACGGGTACGGTAAAGTAAGAAGCCCGGAATTTGGTTTTCACCCTGCCCGTCCAGTTGCCCGACATGCGTTCGCCACCGTCACCAATAATTTCCATGCTGTAGTTCTTGGTTGTGGCTTCTGCCTCCATACCTTTGCTTTCGACACGCAGACCCAAGATAAATCCCCAGCGTTCTTGCTTGCCCAACCATTTAATGATATTTCCCTCGATGGAGAAGTTAATGTTAGGCGCATAGCTGTCCAGCGAACGGATCTCGCGAGGCAGAGGAAGCGGCGAAGCACCTCCGATATTGATGCCGGCTCTTACCTCATACTCCAGACCATAGAGAGCAGATTGAATGATACCGCGGTTGCGGTCTTCCTGCGCCTGCAGGGTATTGGCTATTCCCGTCAGGAGTAGCACGAGAATTCCTATGATGGTATTTCTTTTCTTCATGTTTTGTCACTCTAATTGATTATTCTTCTGTTACGGCATCTTCATAATCCAGTTCCACTTCATCAATGCTCAGCGTGCTACCCGGTGCTCCTTCGAAGTAGTCGCCGCGGATGCTGGAGGCAAAGACTATGGTGAGGCAATATTGGCCTTGAGCCAATTTATCGTAGTCTACCGTCTTGCCGTCGCGGAAAGTGAAGGGGATTTCAAAATAAGTCCACTCATCCGTTTCCGGCATGTCATCCTGATTGATTACGGCCGTAGAAATAACCTGTTCGTTGTCTTCGGACAGGATGTCTGTAGCGTCCAGTATGGGACGTTCCTCAGTGCTTTCGTAGAACACGGCGTAGATATTGCCCTGGTCTTTCCGGCCGGGCACAGGACTGAGCTTGTCTTCCGCACTGGTATCCAGTTCGTAGAAGGTGTCGCCAGACTTATACTTATAATAACCGCTCAGCCGGGTAGGCACATGTTCGAACTGCAAGCCGAACTTGGTCGCAGTCAGCGCATTGTTCAAAGCATCCAACACATCAAACTGCCCCAGGAAGAGATTGCCCGAAGCAATAGGCATGTTGACAAGTTCGGCCAGCCCGCCTGCCCGCCGTGTCACCATTGTCACACACTTACCTTCGTATCCGTTATCGTCCTGATAAGTGAGGAAGTTCACCGGATTGTCTTCGCGGGAATCAGCCAGAGCAAAGCCAGGATTACCGCTGGCCCAAGCAAAGGTCTCTACTTCTGCCTGGTCTACTTCGTAAAAAATGTGATATTTGCCTCCACCACCCATGCGCACATGCTCAAAGCTGTATTTCGTATTCGTGATGCCGCTGGTAGTCACCGACAGACGATAATGCCGCTTCCACAAGCCATCTTCGGACGTTACGATATAATCCTGCGAATCGGTAAAATCCAGCGTCGTACCGCTGGCAGGAACCACACTGGCTCCTTCCGTCAAGGTCAGTTCGGGAGCCAGACGGGTCACATCCGTACCTTTTTTCACATACAGTGTCACGGGATATATAAGTCCGCCACTTGGCGTCGTGATAGCGTCGCCAAACTCCGCGCTACGGTTCATCACGTCCCCCGCCAGGGTAACGCTCTCAATATCTGCCTCTGTGTTCAAGGCTTCCTCGCGGATGCACGAAGAAAAAAGGCCTGTGCCCAGCAGAAGACAAATAATCGTAAGTTTCAGTTTCATAAATAAAAAATGTCCTTTTTAATTTCGTATTCGGGTGCAAAGATACGAAATAATGTCTTTGCCCATACATTTTATCCATTTTTATGCGGAAAGACAGAAACTTATGCAAGTTTTTTAACGGAATTTAGCGACAAATTCATAACCCATAAACCGGAATATCCCCAACGGACAGAAATCAGGCCGCTCAGTAAACGACAGACAGTTGAGAAACCTGCCGATTATTCCGGTGAGTCTTTCATAAAAAATGCCCAAGCGCTATGCAGCCAATAGCCAGGCGCTAAGCAGCGGATTTCGAAGCAATAAGCAGCGCGCTCGTTATATACAAAAAGCAACATAGTGATTATCAACAAAGTATATATCCATACACGATAACATTCCGGCATTGGTCGAAAAATCAGAATCACCTTCATCTGCCATTTGAAACTTCCACCCTCCTTATTTGCTCCATTTCCACTAAAGTCGTATCTTTGTCCACCATACCAACCAATATCAGAAAAAACAGAAATGAAAACAGCTCTTATCTCCGGCATCACAGGACAAGACGGCTCGTTCCTGGCCGAACTCTTGCTCCAGAAAGGTTATGAGGTCCATGGCATTCTACGCCGCTCCTCGTCGTTCAACACAGGACGCATCGAACATCTCTACTTCGATGAATGGGTGCGTGACATGAAACAGAAGCGCCTTGTCAACCTGCACTATGGCGACATGACAGACAGCAGTTCACTCATACGCATCATCCAGCAGGTACAACCCGACGAGATATACAACTTAGCTGCCCAAAGCCATGTAAAGGTGAGTTTTGACGTGCCCGAATATACCGCCGAGACCGATGCGGTAGGCACCTTGCGCATGTTGGAAGCCGTGCGCATATTGGGCATGGAGAAGAAAACGAAAATCTACCAGGCATCTACTTCCGAACTTTTTGGCAAGGTACAGGAGGTGCCTCAGCGGGAAACGACGCCTTTCTATCCGCGCAGCCCCTACGGAGTAGCCAAACAGTACGGATTCTGGATAACGAAGAACTACCGCGAAAGCTACGGCATGTTTGCCGTGAACGGCATTCTCTTCAATCACGAAAGTGAACGACGGGGAGAGACGTTCGTCACCCGCAAAATCACGCTGGCCGCCGCTCGCATTGCCCACGGGCTGCAAGACAAGCTCTACTTGGGCAACCTCAACGCCAAACGCGACTGGGGTTATGCCAAGGACTATGTGGAATGCATGTGGCTGATGTTGCAACACCCCACGCCCGAAGACTTCGTCATAGCCACAGGAGAGATGCACACCGTGCGCGAATTCTGTACGTTGGCCTTCAGTGAAGCAGGAATAAGCCTGCGATGGGAAGGAGAAGGAGTTAACGAAAAGGGTATTGACCAGCGCACCGGCCGCACGCTCGTCGAGGTTGACCCCAAATATTTCCGTCCTGCCGAAGTAGAACAACTGCTGGGCGACCCGACCAAAGCCAAGACCTTGCTTGGATGGAACCCGAGGCAGACCACCTTCGAAGAACTGGTACATATCATGGTGAGCAATGACTTACAGAACCTAAAATCCCTATAGGGAACCACCATGCTATATAAACAACAACAGATGATACAGATATGACAGATGTTCGAAGCCTGCGGACTGAATCAGGACTGAAGAAATCTGTTTAAATCTGTATCATCTGTGTGCCATTCAGGGGCGTACAGCCAATCGATTATGGCATTATGCCCTTCGCCCCTACTCTTTTTCCTTGATAAGACCCATCCGGTAGGCAGCCAGCAGTTTCTCCAAATCGGCAATCTGCGTGACAAGCTCCGCCCCTTTGTCGGTATCCTTCACCATCATACGCTGCGAATTGAATTCAACGAGGAAGGTGGTCGACTTGATGTCCAATCCCTCTTCAATAGCCTTCTGCCGGCTCTGAAAAGGCTCGTGCTGAACCAATTGCAAGCCGTGCGAATGATACACCAACGTATATCCCGCAATACCAGTCTCAGGCTGATAAGCCTTGGAAAATCCTCCGTCTATCACCAGCAACTTACCGCCCGCCTTTACCGGCTTCTCGCCCTTAAGAGTCTTGACCGGCACGTGACCGTTGATGATGTGCGAATGAGGGCCGGGCGTTACGCCAAACTCCAGAAGAATGCGGTCGCAGGTTTCCGCTTCATTGCGCAAAGTATAATAATGACCCTTGGTTTCTTTACACAAATCCTTGTCGCCCACAAAATACCGCTCAAAGGTCGCCATTTTATCTTTGTCGAACGAGGGAGCATCGGGACCACACCACAAATACCACATATAATCCACCGCAAAATCCGTACGGGATGTTCCTTCTTCACCGAAATAAGCTGTGCGTATCAGTTGGTCGGTCTTCTGTAGCAACTTATGCCCCCAATACTCCTTACCGTTTATGACCACATGCCTGAAGCTGCCGTCTTCGTTCAGAGGTACAGAGGCATGGTAGAGCAAATTACTGTTGCACACCAGATACATCCCCCCATACGTGTAAAGGCAACGCATGTGCTTCCTCAACTTCTCACTGTTCATAAACGAAGCATGAATCTTGCCCACCAATTCCTCTTCCTCATCGGTAAGCCGATACGGATTGGCCGGGTCAATGGTAGGAAAGTTCATATCACGCAAAGGATATTCCTTACCTTCATACACAAAGATTCCACGCTTATAATCAATCTTGTCCAATAACTTACGCCCCTGCATGCCAAATTCCGGCCGACGGTCGATGATAGCCGCTTCCAATTTGAACTGAATGACGGTAATGGCCTTGTGCATCTGTGCAATCAGCTTCAGTGTCTTCTCATTATGCTGCCCGTCGGAAAAATCCGTCTTGGGCATGAACACCGTGCAAGGGTCGTCTCCATAAGTATCCATGGCAAAAGTCGCCAAAGGCAAAAGGTTGATGCCGTATCCGTCTTCCAGTGTAGCCAGATTGCCGTAACGCATGGACAGACGAATTACATTGGCTATACAGGCATCATTACCCGAAGCCGCTCCCATCCAGAGAATGTCGTGGTTCCCCCACTGGATGTCGAAGTTATGATAATCACACAGAGTATCCATGATGATGTGTGCGCCGGGACCTCTGTCGTAGATATCGCCCACTATGTGTAAAGAATCAATGGTAAGGCGTTGGATGAGGTTGCACATGGCCACAATGAAGTCGTCAGCCCGTCTGGTCGAAATAATGGTAGAGATGATAACATTGATGTAAGCTTGCTTATTGGGGTCTACGCTCGATTCGTGCAACAGTTCCTGAATGATGTAGGAGAACTCCCCAGGTAAAGCTTTGCGCACTTTTGAGCGCGTGTACTTGGAAGATACGTTCTGACAAACCTTCACCAACTGGTTCAGCGTAATCTGATACCAGTCGTCCAGTTCCTTCTCCTGCGCTTTAATCAGTCGAAGTTTCTCTTCCGGGTAGTAGATGAGCGTACACAATTCTTTCTTTTCGCTCTCCCTCAAAGCATGGGCAAAGATTTCGTTCACCTTGCGCTTCACCGCTCCCGAGCCATTTTTGAGCACGTGCTGAAAGGCTTCATACTCACCGTGTATATCCGTCAGAAAATGCTCTGTGCCCTTAGGCAGGTTGAGTATGGCCTCCAAGTTAATGATTTCAGTACTAGCGTCAGCTATGGTCGGAAAACTGCGCGAAAGAAGCTGCAAATAACGCAAATCGTTAACAATAGATTCTGGACTTATGTTTCCCATATAGGTTTTGATTTAATATTATAACCAATTGGATTCAATCATACCAAACGCAGAGATACAAAGGCTCGAAACAACAAGTCTTTCCAGACGGAAGCGTCTCTTCCCCTTACATCTCTGTGCTTGATATAAAATACTATGCATATACCATGTTATGAATCGGAACGCAAATTACACAATTTACGCCAAATATTCATCATTTCATGAGCTTTTATTTTGCGCAAAGATGCAATTTCGTTTTCCAACAAGTTTGCTTAAGCTATAACTACAGCATAAACATCAATACAAGCTGCGCTATGATGACCCTCAAAAACATGCAAAGAGGATACACCGTGGCATAAGCTACCGAAGGATGATCGCCCGGAATGATGTCGTTGGCATAATTCAGAGCCATAGGATTGGCCATGCTTCCACACAGCATCCCCATCGCTGAGCCAAAGTCGACCTTCAACGACTTGAAAGCAATAGCACCAACCAGCAGCACAGGCACCAGAGTCAATATAAAACCGGTACCTATCCACAGAAGCCCTTCCGGACGAAACACTGTTTCAAAGAAATGCTCACCCGCATCCAGCCCCAGACAAGCCAAATAAAGCGAAAGACCGAGGGAGCGGAGCATAAGGTTGGCACTGCGGGTAGTATAAGTAATCATGTGCAAACGCGGACCGAAAGTACCTATAAGAATCCCCACAATAATGGGACCACCTGCCAGCCCCAACTTAACGGGAGAACTCATACCTGGCAGAAATATAGGAATGGCACCTACCATAAGTCCCAAGACAATACCAATGAACACTGCCACCAAATTAGGTTCTTTCAGGCTTTTCACAGCATTGCCCAGTACCTTCTCCACGTTGTGCAAGGCTGCAGCTTCACCCACCACAGTCAGACGGTCGCCCAACTGCAGACGCAACCCGGCCGTAGCCAACAACTGCACACCGCTACGGTAAATACGGGTAATGTTAACACCATAGCTGTTGCGCAAATGCAACGACCCCAGTTTTTTGCCGTTCAGTTCCGGACGGGTCACCACGATACGTTGCGAGATAAGCTGGCTGTCGATAGCATTCCAGTCAATATCTTCCTTGTTCCAATCGGTATGCTCCTGCTCACCGAAAAGCACCGTAAGCGTCGGAGCTGCTTTTTCGGAAGTAATCACCAGTAAGCGGTCACCTTCATGAATTATTGTATCCGATGTAGGTATGGTCACTTTACCATTCCGCCACAAACGGGAGATAACAAACTTGGCATAATGCAGTTCTCCTATCTCCCTGATATTCTTGTCGAATATAGCAGGATTATGCACTTGAAAGGCGGCAATATAGGGTTTGTTGACATCTTCTTTCTCTTTTTCCTGCAAATCCTGCGGACGAGTAAGGAACTTTCGCAGCAACAAGATGGCCAATATCACGCCCACCACCCCTAAAGGATAAGTCACAGCGCACCCCAATGCAGGTCCGGAGGCGTCCATCCCCAATTGCTTCAGTGTCTGCTGGGCAGCACCCAGAGCAGGTGTATTGGTAGTGGCTCCACACAGAATCCCCACCATATCCGGCAAGGAAATGCCCAGCACACAACTGCCCACCAAGGTAAACAACGTGCCTACCAACACCACAGCCACCCCCAGCATATTGAGCGTAAGCCCGCCACTTCGGAAAGAGCTGAAGAATCCAGGCCCCACCTGCAATCCTAAAGCATAGACAAATATCACCAGGCCGAAACTCTCGGCATAATTCAGCATCCCGGCGTCAATCTTCAAACCGAAGTGTCCGGCCAGGATACCTGCAAAAAACACAAAAGTAACGCCCAGCGAAACGCCCCAAATATGCACCTTGCCCAGCCCCAACCCAATGGCTGAGATCAGCGACAGCACCACAATGGCCTGCAGGGCGGTAGGCTCTACAAACAAACTATATAACCAATCCAAAGCGGTAAGAATTAAGATTCGGCATTCTGCGAGCGTTCTTTCTTCAGTTTCCTCCGCTCACGCAATACCTCAACGATGGCCGGCAGGATAGAAATGACAATGATAGCCACAACCAACAGCTTCAGATTCTGCTGCACGAAAGGCAAATCGCCGAAGAAATAACCGGCATAACAGAAGAGAGCCACCCACAAGGCACCACCCGTCACATTATAGAACATAAAATAATAGTAGTGCATCTTACCCATACCAGCCACGAACGGTGCAAAAGTGCGGACAATGGGAACAAAACGAGCTATAATGATGGTTTTCCCGCCATACTTCTTATAAAAACTGTGCGTCTTGTCCAGATAACTCTGCTTGAAGATTTTTGAATGGGGATTACTGAAGAGCCTTTGCCCAAAGAAATGCCCGATGGCATAATTGCTCGAATCGCCCAATACGGCTGCCACAAAGACAATCAGAGCCAGAATATTCACCTCAAGCGGCATATTAGGCTGCGCAGCAATGGCACCGGCCACAAACAAAAGAGAATCGCCGGGCAGGAAAGGAGTAACGACCAAACCCGTCTCACAGAAAATCACCGCAAACAAAATGGCATACGTCCATAAATGATATTCCTGCACAATAGCAATCATGTGCACATCGATGTGCAGAATAAAATCAATAATGAAGTCCATAATTCTAATTCTTAGTTTGACATTAACCAAAAAAGGCGACCGCAAAGAAAATCCTGCAGCCGCCCATTTCACACTTTTTGTAGTGGATACGAGAATCGAACTCGTATTGCATGCGTGAGAGGCATGTGTCCTAACCGTTAGACGAATCCACCAACTTATCAACTCTGTACACCCTCAGGGATTCGAACCCTGGACCCACTGATTAAGAGTCAGTTGCTCTACCAACTGAGCTAAGAGTGCAAGTCATCAACTGCGGAAGCTGGGGGATTCGAACCCCCGGTACGAGAAAATTCGTACGGCAGTTTAGCAAACTGCTGGTTTCAGCCACTCACCCAAACTTCCTTAGTGACCAGCATTTTTTCAAATGCGGTGCAAAGGTAGGCAAAGTTTTGGATTCAGCAAACGTTTCAGGCACATTTTTTCAAAAAAAATAATCTTATCGCAGATTTGTCGCAAAATATACTGCTGCCTATCGAACGACTTTCCTGGGAAATTTCCGACATACAAAGCAAAAATTACACTGATAACCAGCATATTGCTTCTTATATATAACAAGTTTGCTCCTTATATAGGCCAAGCCGACTCCTTAGCGCGTAGAAAAACGCTCCTTAGCGCCGGCAAAACCGCCTCTCCGCATCCGGGGATTTGCCACGGAACCACCCGACACGACCGACAGTCGTATGACACCACAAAAAAGTTCAAACCTCTTCGCAGTGGGAATGAGGAAATAAGCTATATTTGCAGAGAATTAACCTAAAACGAATGGATACATTATTAAAAGAAACCATCAACGAAACCGTAAACCGGCGCTACCCGGAATTAGATACGGAAAACCGAAAGCTTTTAGAAGGAATAGCAGTGCGCAAAGAGATGGAAAAGGGAGAAATTCTTCTGAAAGAGGGACAGGTGAGCCACGATTTCATTGTGGTGGCTAAAGGAATGGTACGCCAATTTTATTACAAGAACGGAAAAGATGTCACCGAACACTTCTCTTATGAAGGGGATATTGTGATTTGCATAGAAAGCATTATGAAACAAGAACCTACGCGACTGATGGTAGAGGCTCTGGAGGCAGGCACGGTCTATATGTTGCCGGCCGACAAAATGCTGAAACTGTCGCGCGCCTCGTGGGGAATCAATATGTTCTATCGCAAAATGTTAGAATTCAGCCTCATTGTCTCACAGGTGAAAGCAGACTCGTGGCGTTTTGAAACAGCCAAGGAACGCTACTTACACCTGATGAAAACCCAACCGGAAGTCATCCGGCGTGCCCCGCTGGCCTATATCGCCACTTACCTGCTGATGACTCCGGAAACTTTGAGCCGGGTACGCGCCGGAGCATTATAATAACAATATAAAACCATATACCCATGCTTGACAAATCAGCTAAAATATACGTGGCAGGCCACTGCGGATTGGTGGGCTCTGCCATCTGGAACAATCTCCAGCAAAGGGGATACACCCGGCTGACAGGAAAGAGCCATCGCGAATTAGATTTATTGGATGCAACGGCTGTACGGCGTTTCTTCGACAAAGAACAACCCGATGCCGTAGTGCTGGCCGCCGCCCATGTGGGAGGAATCATGGCCAACCTGCAATATCGCGCCGATTTCATTTACCAGAACCTGCAGATCCAGCAGAATGTCATTGGTGAAAGCTTCCGACATGGAGTAAAAAAACTGCTCTTCTTGGGAAGCACATGTATTTATCCGCGTGAAGCTCCTCAACCCATGAAAGAAGACTGCCTCCTCACTTCTTCTTTAGAGTACACCAACGAGCCGTATGCCATTGCCAAAATTGCCGGACTGAAAATGTGCGAAAGCTTCAATCTGCAATATGGCACCAATTACATAGCCGTAATGCCCACCAACCTCTATGGGCCGAATGACAACTTCCACTTGGAAAACAGCCATGTCTTACCTGCCATGATACGTAAAATCCATTTGGCCAAATGCCTCAACGAAAACAATTGGGAGGCTGTGCGCAAAGATTTGGACCTGCGCCCGGCAGAGGGTGTGAAAGGAAACAACAGCCAGCAGGAAATATTAGAAAAGCTGGTCAGATTCGGCATAACTCCAGACCATGTCACCTTATGGGGAACAGGCACACCGCTACGCGAATTTCTCTGGAGCGAAGACATGGCAGATGCCAGCGTACATGTATTGCTGAATGTAGATTTTAAAGATACTTATACCACCGGAAGCCGAGAGGTCCGAAACTGTCACATCAATGTGGGCACGGGAAAGGAGGTCAGCATCCGAGACGTAGCCGAAAAAATTAAAAACGAAATAGGATTTCAGGGAGAACTGCGGTGGGATACCTCCAAACCGGACGGCACTCTACGCAAACTGACCGATGTAAGCAAGCTGCATGCCTTGGGCTGGCATCACAAAATCGACATAGATGAAGGAATACACCGGCTTTATGACTGGTATCTGAAAGGAATCTGCATCAATCATCAGACAGAATAAGGCAGGGGCGCATACTTCTGCCTTTGAAACAGATTCTTCCTATTAATAACAAGGGGATAAGGCGACACAGATTTGCCCTATCCCCATGACATGCTATCTTTAAAAAGCACTTACTTATACTGAATCATCCGACTGATATACTTACCTATGATATCAAACTCCAGATTCACTACACTACCCACATGAATGTCATGGAAATTGGTATGCTCGAATGTATAAGGAATAATAGCAACCTGGAATGTATCATCCGTCGGATTACATACCGTCAGGCTTACCCCATTGACCGTCACCGACCCCTTATCTACAGTAATATAACCTCTCTTGGCCATCTCCTCATCAAAAGCATACTGGAAAGTGAAATAATAGCTTCCTTCGGCATCTTCCACCGCCGTACAAATAGCAGTCTGATCTACATGCCCCTGCACGATATGCCCATCCAGACGACCATTCATAACCATGCTACGCTCCACGTTCACCTCATCTCCCACCTTTAGAAGGCCCAGGTTCGAACGGTCCAGTGTTTCCTTCATGGCCGTCACCGTATAAGTGTCGTCGGTAAGCTTTACCACAGTCAGGCATACCCCATTGTGAGAAATGCTCTGGTCTATTTTCAATTCGCTCACAAATGAGCACATAAATGTGAAATGCACATTCTCCTGCTCTTTCACCATAGCCACCAAGGTGGCACATTCTTCTACTATTCCGGAAAACATAACTGTAAACTTTAAACTCGGGACAAAGATACAAAAGCCTTGGGAATCTATAACAAAAAACGGAAGCTTTTCACAAAGCCTCCGTTTTCAGTCTTCAATAGGTATTAGTTTTTTTTAAGGTAAAAAGATTGTTTTCAGGATAACGGTGCAAATATAGGCTCTTTTGAAGTGACTAACCAAATAAAAAAACATGTCCTATAACACATTTTTGAGAAATTATTTGATTTTATTAAAAAGTCGTAGAGTTTTTCTACATTTACAAAGATTTTCTAAAACCAGAAGTCGATTTTATTTCTGGAATTTCTGCCACTTATCCTAAAAATTATCTTTCCCCTTTTTTACTCTTTATCTTCTTTAGGATAGCCTTCGTACACTCTCCCACTATGTTTCAACACCTTGGCATCAATGAAAAAGACAATTTCTTCAGCTATATTGGTGATATGGTCGCCAGAACGCTCTAATTTGCGGAGAACGCTTATCAACTCCAAGCAATAACGGACATGATCCGGATGCTCGGCAATGTATTTTTCCAGAATAACCGGTGCCTCGGCATTGATTTGATCCAACAAATTGTCTTTGTCGAAAACAGAAATAGCCAATTCCTGGTTTTCTTCCTGCAGAGCCCGTTTGGCCAACTCCAACATCGAAAGCACTTGCGCAATCATTTCCTTCAGACGCAGACGCTCCAGCAAATCCGGATCAACATCGAAATCCACCGTGTTGAGGGTAAAGCGGGCAATACCTTCGGCAAAGTCACCCAAACGCTCCAAATCGTTGTTTATCTTCAGCATGGCTAACACAAAACGCAAGTCAATGGCCACGGGATTGTAGAGAGCTATAATGTCTTCTACATCGCTGTCAATCTTCAGCTCGAAAGCATTGACACGACGCTCGCACACACGTACCTGCTGGGCCAACTCGCGGTCAGAAGTCAGCACAGAATCACCAGCACGCTCCAACTGGTTATAAACCAATGTCCACATCTCGTCTATTTCTTTCTTCAGCAAGACGAGTTCAGATTCTATAAATTTCACCATAATCGTATGAATTTAATGTGTTATTCTTAATAATCGCCGGGAGAAACAGAAAGGACTTTCTTACCCGAATCGTCCTGTAATATAATTCTGCGTTTCCTGCTTCACCGGATTGGTAAAGATAGTCTTCGTATCGCCAATTTCCACCATTTCTCCCATATAAAAGAAAGCTGTACGGTCGCTCACACGGGCGGCTTGCTGCATGTTGTGCGTTACGATGACAATGGTATAATCTTTCTTCAGTTCGTGGATAAGTTCCTCCACTTTAGCCGTAGAAATGGGGTCGAGAGCCGAAGCCGGCTCGTCCATAAGCAATACCGAAGGAGAAACGGCCATGGCACGGGCAATGCACAGACGTTGTTGCTGGCCACCGGAAAGGGCATAGGCCGACACTTTCAGTTTGTCTTTCACTTCATCCCACAAAGCTGCTCCTTTCAATGTTTCTTCTACACGCTGGCGGATAAAACTTTCATCCTTTACACCGTTCACACGAAGACCGTAGGCTACGTTCTCAAAGATGCTTTTCGGGAAAGGATTGGGACGCTGAAAGACCATGCCTACATTCTTGCGCAACTCATCTACTTGCACGTTTTTAGCATAGATATCCTGACCGTCGATGAGTATTTGCCCTTCAAGGCGTATGTTCGGAATCAAGTCGTTCATACGGTTGAGCAGGCGCAAGAAAGTTGACTTGCCGCAACCTGAGGGACCGATAAAGGCCACCACCGATTTTTCTTCAATGTTCATGCTGATGCCTTTTAGAGCATGGAAGTCACCATACCAGAAGTTGACATCGTGCGTCTCGATTTTATTCATCTTATTTTCAGATTAATGATTTATCAATTCGTTTTAATCTTCTTCTCAAAATACTTACGCAGCGCATTCGCCAGCAAATTTACAAAAAGAATGATAACTATCAATACCAAAGCTGTGCCGTATGCGATGGGAAGTTGTGCATCGAGGTCTGTACCACTGGTAGAGATGACATACAAATGGTAGGGCAAGGCCATGCACTGGTCGAAGATGCTGCCGGGCAACTGAGGCAGGAAGTAAGCAGCACAAGTGAAGAGGATGGGAGCCGTTTCGCCCGACACACGTCCCAGAGCCAGAATAAGTCCGGTAATAATATTGGGCATACCCATAGGGAGTATGACGTGCCAAATGGTCTGCAACTTGGTAGCTCCCAGTGCCCGGCTTCCCTCACGCATACTATCGGGAATGGCTTTCAAAGCTTCTTCGGTAGTACGGATGACAAGCGGAAGAGCCAACAAGCCCAGTGTGAGAGAACCTGCCAGAATACTATCGCCAAAACCAAGATAGTTGACAAACAATGCCATGCCGAACAATCCGAATACGATGGATGGAATACCGCTCAGATTATTGGTCATTACGCGGATGAAGCGCACTATCCAGCCCTTGGGGGCATATTCGTTCATATAGATACCGCTCATCACACCGACCGGAAAGGCAAAGAGAGCACTGCCCACCATCAGCCAGAAGGTACCGACAATAGCAGGCCAAATGCCGCCGGCAGTCATACCATCCTTGGGAGCTGTCGTAAGGAAATCCCAATTAATCACTCCGATACCTTTGAATATGATAAAGCCCAGGATGGCGAAAAGAATCACCACCACACTCAGGCTAAGCAGACGGAACAGGCCGAATGCAATTTTCTGTGTCAAATGTTTCTTGCTTACCATAATATATATATGTGTATAAGGTTAGTCACGATTAATGATTAGCGTCCCCTACGCTGCTTGGCCGATACGGCTTCGACAGTGAAGTTGATGAGCAGACTGATGAAGAACAGCACTACGCCCAACATGAACAGGGCACCATAATGTGCTCCGCCGGCCGGTGCCTCGCCCAGTTCGGCAGCAATGGTGGCAGGAATGGTGCGCAGGGGTTCCAGAATGCTATGGGGAATGACTGCAGCATTACCTGTCACCATGAGCACTGCCATTGTCTCGCCCACGGCGCGACCGATACCCAACACAACACCCGATGTGATGCCGGAAATAGAATAAGGAATCACTACTTTATAGATGGTCTGCCAATGCGAAGCACCCAATGCCAAACTGGCTTCACGCATGGCGCGAGGACAATTGCGCATGGCATCTTCTGTCACCGTAATGATGGTGGGCAACGCCATGATAGCCAGCACCAAGGCGCCGGCCAGACCACTCTCGCCCACGGGCAGGTCGAAAAACTTCTGCAAGAACGGCACAATGACTATCAAACCGAAGAAACCGTAGACTACGGAAGGAATGCCGCTCAACAACTCGATAACAGGCTTCAGCATATTTCTTACCTTATGGTTGGCAACTTCAGACATATAGATAGCCACAGCCAAACCAAAGGGCAAGGCAAAAAGAATGGCAAAGAAACTAACCCATAACGTACCCGTAATCAGCGGCAGAAAACCGAACTGAGGCGCAGGCGTTGCCGTAGGGAACCACTCGGCACCGGCAAACACGTCTTTCACTGAAATAGTATTGTCCTTCACCAGATGCACCTGGTCGGGATGCACAACAAACTGTTCGGGTATGAAAGCTATGATGCCCGGTGTGCTTTCAATCAGCGAAGTAATGCAGGCACCGGCATTCTCATACGCTGCCCCCAATTGTTCCTCCGTAAAATACGAAGTCACATCCTCCAGACGGAAGAGTTTGATGGGCCTATCCTCTCCCCCCACCTCTTTCCAGTTGGTGATTTCCTCGTCAAAAATATCTTTGATTTCCTGGGGAGAAAGTTCATCTACCACATTTTCTTTGTTCAGAGCCAACACGTAGCCCTCTTCAATAACCTTGCTTCCAAACAGTCCTAATGCCTCCGAGAAGAGGAACAGCACGATGAGTACAATGGTCAGACTCGTCACAAAGCCGCTGCACGTCAATATCCCGGCAACAATCTTTTCCAATACATTCTTCATATCTTTTTCTTGTAAAAAGGTTGATTTTTCCGGATGCAAAGAAAGAGTTTACATATTAAGGGAATGTGTCTGAGACTTGAAAGATGTGTTACATACTTGTTACATTCGTGTTACATTCCACCCATAATGCGGTTTTGTAAAGAAGATGTAATATCTAATCACTTACTTTGCACACGCAACCGAATATCCGTAGTGGGTCAACGGGCGTATGGACGGAGACCGTAAGGTATCTTCCCCGACTTATTCCCAGAGTTTGGAGCTAATGAATCCTAAGTTTGGAAATCAGAGATTCACCCCTGACAGAGTTACCTTGAATCCGAATTTCGCCTATGCCTGCATCGGACGTTCATTAACCCTACTTAAACCAATGAGACAAATGAGAACTACCCTTTTCCTCGTGCTCGGATTCCTGCTTGCGGGAACCCAGGTGAAGATGAATGCGCAACGCATCAAAGGCAGTGATACAGTGCTGCCCATCGCACAACAAACAGCCGAACAATTCATGGAAATCAATCCCAATGCCCGCGTTACTGTCACCGGAGGCGGAAGCGGCGTAGGCATCTCCGCCCTATTGGACAAGACAACTGACATTGCCATGGCCTCGCGTTCTATCAAGTTCAGCGAAAAGATGAAAGCCAAAACAGCCGGAGAAGATTTGGTAGAGGCAATCATCGCCTACGACGCATTGGCCGTTGTAGTGCATCCTTCTAATCCTGTCAGACAGCTGACCCGCGAACAGTTGGAAGGCATCTTCCGCGGAAAAATCACGAACTGGAAAGAAGTGGGCGGCGAAGACCGTAAAATCGTAGTCTACTCTCGTGAGACTTCTTCGGGCACTTATGAATTCTTCAAGGAAAGCGTGCTGAAGAATAAGAACTACATGAGTAGCAGCCTCTCCATGCCAGCCACCGGCGCTATCATACAATCGGTGAGCCAAACCAAAGGAGCCATTGGCTACGTAGGTCTGGCTTATGTGTCGCACCGCATCAAAACACTGGCCATATCCTACGACGGTGAACACTTTGCTACCCCTACGCTGGAGAACGCCATCAACAAAACCTACCCTATCGTACGCCCATTATACTATTATTATAATGCCGACGATACCGAGAAGGTAACTCCACTCATGAAGTTCATTCTCTCGACAGAAGGACAGGAAATCATTAAAAAAAGCGGATATATCCCGGTGAAATAAGAAAATCCGGAAAATAATCGTATTTTTGTGCCAGAATACGAAAGAATCAGCATTATGGCAGAAATGAAAACTGAAGAAACAAGCGAAAAGAAGAGCTTGAACTTCATCGAACAAATAGTAGAGAACGACCTGAAGGAAGGGAAAAACGGCGGACGGGTGCAAACTCGATTTCCGCCTGAACCCAATGGTTACCTGCACATTGGACACGCCAAGGCCATCTGTCTGGACTTTGGCATAGCAGCCGCCCACGGTGGAGTATGCAACCTGCGCTTCGACGATACTAACCCGACCAAAGAAGATGTTGAATACGTAGAGGCTATTAAAGAAGACATCCGCTGGTTAGGCTACCAATGGGGACATGAATACTACGCTTCTGATTATTTTCAGCAGTTGTGGGATTTTGCCGTACGCCTCATCAAGGAAGGAAAAGCTTATATTGATGAACAGACTTCGGAGCAGATTGCCGCCCAGAAAGGTACTCCCACTCAACCTGGCGTAGAAAGCCCCTACCGAAACCGCCCCATCGAAGAGAATCTGGAACTTTTCCAAAAGATGAACAGTGGCGAAATAGAGGAAGGCGCTATGGTGCTCCGTGCCAAGATAGACATGGCTAATCCCAACATGCACTTCCGCGACCCTATCATCTATCGCGTTGTAAAACATCCACACCACCGCACCGGCACCAAGTGGAAAGCCTACCCGATGTATGACTTCGCCCATGGGCAAAGCGACTTTTTCGAAGGTGTAACCCACTCGCTGTGTACCTTGGAGTTTGTGGTACACCGCCCCTTATATGACCTTTTCGTGGACTGGTTGAAAGAAGGCAAGGACTTGGATGATAACCGTCCTCGCCAGTATGAGTTCAACAAACTGAATCTAAGCTACACGCTGATGAGTAAACGCAACCTATTGACGCTGGTCAAAGAAGGTCTTGTTAGCGGTTGGGATGATCCCCGTATGCCGACCCTCTGTGGTTTCCGACGCCGCGGCTACTCACCCGAGTCCATTCACAAGTTTATTGACAAGATAGGCTACACAACCTACGATGCTCTCAATGAGTTTGCTCTGCTGGAAAGTGCCGTGCGTGAAGACCTCAACGAGCGTGCAACCCGTGTTTCGGCTGTACTTAACCCCGTGAAACTCATCATCACCAACTATCCCGAGAACCAAGTGGAAGAACTGGAAGCCATCAACAATCCCGAACGCCCTGAAGAAGGTACCCACCTCATTGAGTTCAGCCGTGAACTTTGGATGGAGCGCGACGACTTCATGGAAGTGGCCCCCAAGAAATACTTCCGCATGACACCGGGGCAGGAAGTACGCCTAAAAAATGCCTATATCGTAAAATGTACTGGATGCAAGAAAAATGAGGCTGGCGAAATAGAAGAAGTCTATTGCGAATACGACCCGAATACACGAAGCGGCATGCCCGAAGCCAACCGCAAAGTAAAAGGAACGCTGCATTGGGTAAGTTGCGCACATTGCCTGAAAGCCGAAGTACGTCTCTATGACCGGTTGTGGAAGGTAGAAAACCCGCGCGATGCACTGGCCTCCATCCGCGAAGAGAAAAACTGCGATGCATTGACAGCCATGAAGGAAATCATCAACCCTGACTCCCTGCAAATCTTACCCTGCTGCTATGTAGAGAAGTTCGTGCAGGACATGAAACCGTTGACTTACCTACAGTTCCAACGCATCGGCTATTTCAATGTAGACAAAGACTCCACTCCCCAAAAGATGGTATTCAACCGCACCGTAGGATTGAAAGATACATGGGGAAAAATAAACAAATAAATAAGTAAACCAAGTCTGCAAAACGCCCTTGGCATAGGTGTGAGGAAGTTAAAAGAGAACACTTTAAATCTCTCAGACTTCCTCTCAATATGCTCTAAACAGCCTTTTTCGGACTTTAAGAAATCATACCACTATGAATAAAAAGAATTTTTTGTCTGGACGTGAGAAAGAATTACAGGACATGGCAAACTCTTATGAGCATGCCCGAAGCGAACAACGCAGTATTTACTTGGATGCAGAAGACCTGGCTGATTTGGCTGACTGGTACAACGTCCGACAAAAAAGAGATATGGCCTTTGAAATAGCGGACTATGGACTTAAACTTCATCCGGCTAATACTTCCTTGATGATAGAAAAAGCTTATCTATATTTAGATGACAGTAACACAACCATCGCCCAACAGATAGCCAATCAGATAGACCCGTCACTTACTGTAACCAAGATTCTGCAATCACAGATTTACATTCAGGATAAAAAACTACAGAAAGGTCTCCAAGTGCTTGATTCCATCAAGGACAAAAAGAATATAGATACCATGATAAACGTGGCCTATATGTTTATTAGTGTAAACAAGCCAGACAAAGCATTGGAATGGCTCTCTCCAGGTATTGGACGCTATGAAGACGATGAACCTTTTCTCAGTGTGTTAGCTGATGCATACTATGGAAAAGGACTGATGAAGGAAGCAGAAGATACCTACAACAAACTGATAGATCAAGACCCCTACTCGGCCATTTACTGGTTTGGGCTGGCACGCTGTTATTTTGACCAGCAAAAGTATGACAAGGCTATCGAAGCCTGCGACTATGCCATTATTTCTGACGAAGAGTTTGCGGATGCCTATCTGATGAAAGGGAATGCCTATTTCTTTCTTCAAAACGACGAGAAGGCGATGGAAAATTTTGAAGAAACAGCACGTTTAGGAGGCATATCCCAAAGTTTTGTAAACACATTTATCGGATTGACTAAAACTGCCCAAGAAAAATGGGAGGAAGCCTACCAATATTTACAACGTGCCATTGATGAGTACGAGAATGACGCTCTCGTGACTCTCTCCTCACTTTATGCCAACGCAGCTTTCTGCCTCCGACACATTGGCCAGAAGCGTAAATCCACGCAATATTGGAAGAAAGCTCATGAATATGATCCGGAAAGCTCAGAAGTGTATCTCTTAGAAGGCAAAATGTATTTGGAGGAAAGCCAATATGACAAAGCTTATGACTGCTGGAGATACGCCATCCATTACACCCCCAAGGCCAGTACTTGGTATGAAATTGGCATCATATGCATGGAATATGGCATCATTAAACAGGCCAAAGAAGCATTGGAGATGACCAAAAGAATGGATCCGGAATTCATCGGCATCAACGAGAAACTGGCTACAGTTTACCTGTTGTTAAAAGACAAGGAAAACTTTCAGAAGTACAACGAACTCTGCCAGTATCCCATTACTATGGAAGAATTGCAGAATATACAGGATTCTGTACAAAAAGAGAACAAAGAGAATCTGATATTGGCAATGAAAAACATACTGGACGCATTAAAATAAACAATTCTACCATTCGACAACAAACGTAGAACGTCCGTATAGTCAGGTTATTTTTTCCGGGCTGTCTTGAACGAAAGCAGATAAAACGTCACGCCGATAGAGACAAGCAGCATCCCTCCTTTCCATATCCAATGATCGAGCAGGAAAAAGAAACCATGCAAAGAAGTTATCCATAACAAGGAGAGAGCCATTACCTTTGCCCGCAAGGGAATGGCTCTCTCCTCACGAAAACTACGGATGTATCCTCCCAGATAACGATGATGAAGCAGCCAGTGATAAGCACGGGGTGAACTGCGGAAAAACAATGCGGCCGACAACAACAGAAAAGGAGTGGTAGGCAACAAAGGTACAAATATACCAACGATGCCACACGCCAAAGAAACTGAACCAAGAATCAGAAAGACATACTTCATCATCGCGCAACAGATGCTCTCCTGTGTAAATACCAGAAACATATCAGCAAAGATACCGAAGTGGCCAACGGAGGGGCAAATCCCATCCAGAAAAGCGATGTCGGGTCGATGTGGCTGAACAGCCACGACAAAGGAATGCGAAACAGGAAAGTGGCTATCAGACTATGTATCATCGGGAACCACGAATTACCCTGCCCGCTGAAATAAGAATTGATGCAGAACACGAAGCTGACTATTATGCAGTCGATGCTATACCCGTGCAAATACTCTGCGCCCATGGCGATAACGGCCTTTTCATTCGTAAAGATGGCAGTCAGTGTTTCGGGAAAGAACTGAGAATAGACACAGACACTTACTCCGAACACCAGAGCCATACCGATGCCTGCACGCAGACAGCGGTTCATACGCTCAGTCAGTCCTGCTCCATAATTCTGCGCTGTCATGGCTGCCACAGCCGATGATATGGCCATCGGAGGCAACATGGCAAAGACAATTATCTTCTCTACCACCCCCAAGGCAGCCGAGGCTACTACCCCCATCTGATTGACAATGACCGTGATAATCAGAAAAGATACATTGACCAACGCATCTTGCAAGGCTATAGGCGCACCCAACGTCAACACACGCAGCGAAATGTATCTGCTGAGACGAATATCACGGCGGGAAAACTCAAAGTTGAACCCTCTGCGATGCAAGAACCAAAGAGCCGACAAAAAACTAATGCCCTGCGAAGCCACCGTTGCAATGGCTGCTCCCATGGCACGCAGATGGAAACCGCCCACCAATACAAAGTCGAGCACTATGTTGATGACACAAGCCAAAGCTACAAAATAGAGAGGTGTGCGCGAATCGCCCAACCCGCGCAAGATACCACAAACCACGTTGTAACCTATAATAAAAGGGATACCCAACGAACATATCAACAGATAATGTTCGGTATCAGCCATGGCCTCTACGGGGGTGTGCATCATCACAGCTATGGGATTGTGACAGACCGTCATCACCAGCGTCAGGCCTGCCCCAACAATGCCGAAAAGCCAGACCGACGATCCGATGATGGAAGCCAACTCCCGGTGATTGCGCGCACCGGTCGCTATACCAATGAGCACGGTGATGCCTGTGGTCAGTCCCAAGATGATGCCCGTCACTGTCTGCATCACCTGGCTGCCGATGGCTACACCCGCCACGCTGGCAGCATCGTCAAACTGCCCTACCACAAAAAGATCGGCACCTCCATAGAGGGCCTGAAGCACATTGGCCAACAAATAAGGTACGGCAAACTGAAGCAATACGTAAGGCACCTTGCCCTGAGTCAAGTCAAGTTCTTTCTGCATACAACAAAACTCTTATTCTACTTTAACACAATAAAGCCGAACAAGCTGATTGGCTTTACCCAGTCATCTTATCCGGCATATACTGTTTTCTGCCTCCGATGAGGATTGCAAAACACGGCTTCTCTGATTTGTGGTGCAAAGATGGGACAAAGCATCGGAATATTCAAATTTCAGACTACCTATTTACGAAGAAACAGCCATTTTTCCTTGCTGCGAAGCACAACCATAGCACTATTTTTCTTACATTTGTATTAAGAAATTCCTAAAACAATCCTTATGAGAGACATCCGACAAAATTCAGTTTATGCGTGGCTGCTGGCCGCAAGGCCCAAGACACTGACAGCAGCCCTAATTCCCGTCATGCTGGGCAGCGGACTGGCCTTTTCCGACGGAAAATTCCAAACGATAGATGCCCTGCTGTGCCTGGGATTTGCCTGCTTGATGCAAATAGCCGCCAACTTCATCAACGACCTGCTGGACTACCAGAAAGGCACCGACCGCGAAGACCGCTTGGGCCCGAAGCGGGCATGTGCCGAAGGTTGGATTACCCTCCGCGCCATGCGCCTGGGCATCGGAGTGACCCTGCTGATGGCTTGCCTGTGCGGCTTAGGAGTGCTCTACCGCTCGTGGGGCGAGTTGCCGCAAGGAGGTTGGGAACTGGTGGCGGTAGGAGTGACGTGCATACTCTTTGCCTTTCTCTACACCACCTACCTCAGCTATCACGGATGGGGCGATGTGCTGGTGCTGGTGTTCTTCGGTTTCGTGCCTGTGGCCGGAACGTACTATGTGCAGACGGGCACCTTGGGAGCAGATGTGTGGATACTGTCCTTAGTTTCGGGACTGGTTATTAATACGCTACTGACCATCAACAACTACCGCGATGTGGAGCAAGACCGGAAGAGCGGCAAGCAAACCCTCATCGTACGTCTGGGGGCCAGCTTCGGAAGGCAATTCTACTTGGCCTTGGGCATTGCCGCCGTGCTGTTATGCGGCTGGTTCGTATGGAGCGGACGGCTTACCTGGCTGGAGTTCATCTGGGCACCGTGCATCTACCTCTATCTCCACCTGATGACATGGCGCCACATCTGCATCATACGCAGCGGTGAACGCCTGAACACGGTATTGGGTGAGACGTCGAGAAACATGCTCTTCCTGGGCATACTGCTCAGCGTGGCTCTCTCTTAAATGCAAAAAGAAGAATGGCAGGCAACGGTTCTGATGCCCTTTCCCGCCATTCTTCCTCCTTTTCATCGGTATATCAATTACCACAACCGTCACAGCAATCGTGGTCGCCGCAGCCACCGCCACAACTTCCACAACCTCCGCCGCAGCCGCCGGACAACATACGGGCCATTTCAGCCACCTCCTCATTGGTAGCAGGACGATTGGTTACCACTTTTCCCACAAAATTCAGGTCACAACCAGCCAGAGGATGGTTCATATCCATCACCACTACATTGTCTTTTACTTCCACTACTGTTCCGTTGATACGCTGTCCTTCGGAAGTCATCAGAGGGATGACGGCATCGGGCACTATACGTTCGGAATCAAACTTCCCATCGATGAGGAAGATTTCTTTCGGCAGTTCCAACACATGCTCTTCATCATACTCTCCATAAGCATCAGCACAAGGAATAGTAAAATCAAATTCCTCGCCTTCCTGCAAATCCTTCACTGCATTTTCAAAGGCATCCAGTGTCAATCCCAAACCCGAAATAAACTGGAACGGATGCTCCATAGTGGCTTCTTCGCCAAACTCTCTTTCACCGTCTTCCGTCATATACATCTTATAGGCCACGGTAATGTACTTGTTTTCTGCTGTTTCCATGAATGTTTCTTATTAATGAAAGTACTACGAAATGATTTTAACTTATACGTCACTGTCCACTCCAGTGGCAGGGTGGACAAAGATACAATAAAAAATGAAATCCGGCTTCCTTTTCTCAAGAGAAAATGATGCATGCATTCTGCCGTCTTCTACCGCTCTCAGCCATCTGAAGAACATGCGCATATAGATGAAGCGTCTTCCCAAGCTACCGGCACCCTGCTGCTTATACCTTAGAAATCTGCTTTTCAAAAGTTATTTTCAGCTAATTATCCCGTTTCATGAAGCATTCTAATCCATTGGTCTATTATTCTCCCAAAGGGAGCTGAAAATTCCGGTCGGCATGTGCAAAAAAAATAAAGGGATGCAACATGACATTCCGTACACGTTTCATCCCTTTCGGTATACTACAAGAATCTATTATTTCACGGCCTCCAATGCCTTTTCATAGTCCGGTTCCTGAGTAATTTCAGGCACCAGTTCGGTATAAACCACCTTGCCATCTTTGCCGATAACTACCACGGCACGTGCCAACAAGCCCTTCAGCGGTCCGTCAGCCATACAAACGCCGTAATTTGAGTCGAAATCCGAAACACGGAAATCGGACAACGGAATGACATTCTGAATCCCCTCAGTAGTGCAGAAACGGGCGTGAGCAAAAGGCAAATCCTTGGAAATAGCCAATATTACCGTGTCGGGCAGGGAAGCTGCCAACTGATTGAACTTACGCACCGAAGTGGCACACACGCCTGTATCCAGACTGGGAAAAATGTTCAATATCACATTCTTTCCTTTTACGTCTTTCAGCGAAAAAGAGGACAAGTCGGTTCTTACCAACTCAAAATCAGGAGCCACAGCCCCCTTTACTATAAAACTGCCGGCCAGATTTACCGGTTGACCATTGAATTTTGTTGTAGCCATATTATATTCTCATTTAAATTACACTTATAAGAACAAGGCTACCCTTCAAAATGTTCATGCTTCTTCAGCAGTCTCTTCCTTTTCCTCTGCGGGGGTCTCTTCTTCAAAATCCGTCAGACCGTTTGATACCAGCAGATTATACCACGATATCAGCTTTTTAATATCTGACACATGCACACGCTCGCGGTCGAAATTAGGCAATACTTCACCCAGATATTCATAGAATCCGTCGGCTGAAGTCTTTTTCAAATCCAACGACACCAGTGCTCCTCCTTCTTTCTTCTTCATGGCAGCAAACACTTCAGTCAGGGGGACATCGTCTTCTTCCGTATACATGGAGATGTCTCCCAATGAAATGATTTTCTCGTTGCCATAAGCAGGGAAACGTTTTTTATCGGCCAATGATTCTACAATCAGCATATTCTTGCCACGGGAAATCAGTCTATACAATCCGGGCTTACCGGAAATGGACAAAATAGTCTTTAACATAATGTCTTCAATTTTATATTGATTATTGATAGTTACTTTTTCGAGCGGCAAAGGTAAACAAAAAATTTAAATTCACCTCACCAAGCGGTCCAGCAAGTCAACAACCTGCGGTATTAAAGGGGTTTCTCCATCGTTCAGGATGATAAAATCGGCCTGCTTCCGCTTCAGCTCATCGCCCATCTGGCTCCTGACACGCTTCTCGACCAATTCCCTCGATGAATTATCACGAGACATGGCCCGCCTGATGCGCAATTCTTCGGGAGCGTAGACCATCACCACCACATCCACCTCGCAACGGAACCCTGCCTCCAGCAGAATAGCCGACTCCATCGCCAAGACAGACCTCCCTGCACGGGCTTCTGCCCACCGGCGGAAATCGTCGCGTACACGGGGATGCACGATGCTGTTCACCTGCCCGGCATGGATTGTGTTACCAAACAAATAGGCTGCCAGCAGAGGCTTGTTGAGTGTTCCGCATTGATACACCTCCTCACCTACGAGGGCGGTCAGCTGCCTGCGAATAACAGCATCGGTCTGCATCAACGCCTTACATTCCGTATCGGTATCGTACACTGGCACTCCTGCCAGTCTCAACAGACGCGACACTACACTCTTGCCGCTGCCTATACCGCCTGTTATTCCTATCTTAATAGCCATAATCAGGAGTTACTTGCTCTATAATGAAATCGACCTGCTCAGGAGTAAACCGGACGTTGCTTACACCTTCGGGGATGCTTCGCAACCTGACCGTGTATTTGCTGGAACCCAACTTAAGCAGTTCTTCGTAGGAAACATTGATGTGGAAATCGTCGGCCGTAATGTCGCGAAAACGGCTTACTCCCACCTGAAACGTAACCTTTATCTTCGATGGAAACGCCCTCAATGCCTTGTCGGGCGGGAAGTTTACTCCACGTAAAGGGACATCCACGGTCTTTTCTGTATAAATGTCTACCGGCAATGTCATTTGGATAGTAGAGGGTATGAACTTCACACCTTTCCGTCTGTCGAGCGACAATTGCTTTACCAGTGTATCCGATACTTCCTGAAGGTTTACATACTCGGTATAAGCAGTGTGGATGGTATCCAGAATACTTTGCGGAGCATACATCAGCACAGAATCCGGCTCAAAAATAGTATCGGGGAAGTAATATTCGCGTCCGGCCCGTACCTCGCCTTGCAAAGATACCGGTACCTTTTTGGATACACCCGTCGAATAGATATATTCCAGCGTATCGGGCTTGACAGACAGTAGTTGTGTGGAATTCTTTAACTGGCTGGTAATGCTTTTCGAAAAGCGGGAAGACAATATCTCTATCACATTGTCTTTACTGTTTTTATAGTCAGAGAAATCTACAGTGACAGGATAAAAGCTTCTGCCCAGCATGTAGTTGAGCAACACAGTTCCTTTGTCTTTTACCCGCACCTGAAGTTTGGATACCGGTTCAGAAGTAATAACTACGTTATCGGGCACGTTACGCAACCTGACCGGTACCGAGAACTCCGTTTCATAATCGGCATTCAAAGTCTGTAACAGCCAGAATCCTCCTGCCACAAAGAAGAAAAACAAAAAAATGAAGAACTCCCTGCTCTTGTCGCTCAGCAGGAAGTCCTTCATCTGTTTGCTCATTCTCGCATAGGCCTGCTTTATGTTCTCTACATCGAACATAGCCTCAATTCCCTTTATTTAGCAGCCTGCGTGCTGTTGGCATCGGCAGCTGCAGCAAAGATGGAATTCTTGTCTATACGGATTTTTACGTTGGAAGCAATCTCAAGAATTACGTCCGAGTCGTTAATTTCCTTGATGACACCATGAATACCGCCGGCTGTAATAACCTTTTGGTTTACTTGGAGCGATTTGCGGAAGTTGGCTATTTCCTTCTGCTTCTTGTTCTGCGGGCGAATCATGAAGAAATACATGATGACTAACATGGCTATCAGCATAATCCAAATCAAGCTGCCGCCACCCGCAGCAGGAGTCTGTAGTAAAAATACAGTCATAAAGTTCATAAGATATCAGGTTTTTAATTGGTTTATGGGGCAAAAATATCAGTTTTTTGTCAACTTCCCGTCTTTTTTTAATTGATTAACAATTCCGTCCAGCGTACCGTTGACAAAACTACCACTCTTGGGCGTGCTGTATATCTTGGCTATTTCCACATACTCATTCAAAGACACGCTGATGGGTATATTGGGAAAACTCAGAATCTCGGCCAAAGCGCACTGCATCACGATTACATCCATGAAAGCAACGCGGTCCAACTCCCAGTTACGCGTATTCTCACTAATGAGGTGACGGTAATAATCGCTATTCAGGATGGTACGACGGAACAGGCGACGCGCAAATTCCTGGTCTTCCTCGTCCTTGAACTCGGGCAACAAGGGCTGGTTAGCTCCATTTTTCTCATCAAACCGCTTGATTGTCTTCAGGACAAAAGTATCAACAATTTCCTTGTCGTCATTCCAATACAGACTTTGATCTTCCAACAAAGCATCCAAGTCATCGTTATTGAATACAAAAGTCTTATAGAGCTTGCGCCACAGTTCACGGTCTCCTTCATACGAATCATCCTCCGATTCCATATATTCCTTATATATGTCAGAAGCAATAATCCGCTCATACATCCCTTTCACAAAATCTTCATCATTGGCCCACGAACGTTTTTGGTTGGTGCTGAATTCCGTCAGCTGCCTGTTGACTTCCAACTGGGCAACAAACTTATTTTCCACAAACTTCATATTAGGGTTCAATTCCTCCACGGTAGGAGCAAGTTTCGACTTGGCCGCATCAATACGTTTTTGCGCATAATTCGTCACTGCAATAATCAGCATCAGCAAATAATTATAAAGATCATAAGCTTTGGACAAGCTGAAGAACAACTCTTTTTCGGCTGCATCCAAGTTTTTACTGCCGTTCTGATAATACGCATATACAATCTGTATAATCTTAATACGGATAAGAACTCTGTTGATCATAAACTCTAAAAAAGTATTTACTGGTTTCTAACGAGCTGCAAAAGTAGATATTTTTAGTGAGTTGGCATAAATAAATCCTTTTTTTTTGAGCAAGAAAGCGATTATCCCGCCTTTTTCTTTTGAAAGTTAAAAAAAAATCATCAATTTTGACCCCGTATTTTAAATCAAATGAAAAATGGAAGATTTTAAAAAGAAAAACGGCGCCGATACGAGCGACAAAGATATCGTGTATTCTCAATCCGTAAAAGCTGGCAAACGTATTTATTACCTGGACGTAAAGAAGAACCGGAAAGACGAGATGTTTCTCGCCATTACTGAAAGCAAAAAAATCGTAACGGGAGAGGGTGACAGCCAACAGGTAAACTTCGAGAAACATAAAATATTCCTCTACCAAGAAGACTTCGACAAATTTCTGAATAGCCTCAACGAAAGTATCCGCTTCATTCGGCAAACTCAAGAGAATGACAGCAGCACGCCGAACGATAAGCAAGACACCCCCGAAAACGAAACAAAACAAAAGGAGGAAGGAACCCCGCTACTGGACCAGACTATTAATATTGATATTGATTTTTAAGCCGGAAGGCTTGGCTATATCAAAAAAAAAGCATACTTTTGCACCCGCTTTTTGCAACATCAGGCAGCTTGGCTGCAGCGTGTGATGGTGAATTAAGCAAAACAAACTACTTAATTTAGAGTAACACAAAATCTTATTAACAATGAAATCTATTGAAGTAAAAGGAACTGCAAGAACCATTGCAGAACGTTCTTCGGAACAAGCAAAAGCTTTGAAGACTATCCGCAAGAACAACGGAGTACCCTGCGTAATGTATGGAGGTAAGGAAATCGTTCACTTCACAGTAACCAACGATGAACTGCGTAACTTGGTTTACACACCTCACATCTACGTAGTAGACCTCATTATTGACGGCAAGAAATACAATGCCATCATGAAGGATATCCAATTCCACCCGGTAAAGGACAACATCCTGCATGTAGACTTCTATGAAATAGACGAAGCAAAACCCATTGTCATGGAAGTGCCCATCCAGCTCGAAGGTCTGGCAGAAGGTGTGAAAGCCGGTGGTAAGCTGGCACTGCAGATGCGCAAATTAAAAGTGAAAGCTCTCTACAATGAGATTCCCGAAAGACTCACTATCAATGTGTCTCACTTGGGCTTGGGCAAGACTATAAAAGTAGGCGAACTGCACTACGAAGGTCTGGAACTGCTGAATGCCAAGGAAGCTGTGGTATGTGCTGTGAAACTGACACGTGCTGCCAGAGGTGCTGCCGCTGCTGCCAACAACTAAACCACTTGCTGTCGGCAAGAATAAGAATCATACAACTGGAACGCGGATTAACGCAGGAAGGACGCAGATTCCTACACGAATCAGCGGACGAAACGACGTTAATCCGCGTTTCTGCATTTGAATATAACCAACACGCTACTGACTATGAAATATTTAATAGCAGGATTGGGCAACATAGGCCCGGAATATCACGAGACGCGGCATAACATCGGCTTCATGACCGTAGACGCCTTGGCAGAGAAAGCCGGCATCAGGTTCGACGACGGACGTTATGGCTTCACCGCCCGCTTCTCGCTGAAAGGACGCCAGGTAGTGCTGCTCAAACCTTCCACTTACATGAACCTGAGCGGAAACGCCGTGCGCTACTGGATGCAGAAAGAAAACATTCCACTGGAAAACCTCCTGGTGGTAGTAGATGACCTGGCACTGCCCTTTGGCACTCTGCGCCTGAAAGGCAAAGGAAGCGATGCCGGACATAATGGGCTGAAACACATCGCCGCTACCTTGGGTACACAGGCATACGCCCGCCTGCGCTTCGGTATCGGTAATGACTTCCCGCGCGGGGGACAGATAGACTACGTGCTGGGGCACTTCTCCGATGAAGAATACAAACTGATACCCGAAAGGCTGGAAACGGCAGGTGAAATCATCCGGAGTTTCTGCCTGGCAGGTTTGGACATCACAATGAACCAATTCAACCGTAAATAACCATCCGACAAGACAACCCATGAGCGAAGCAAGAATAGACAAATGGATGTGGGCTGCCCGCATCTTCAAAACCCGAAGCATAGCTGCCGAAGCATGCAAGAAGGGACGCGTCAGCATCAATGGCGCACAAGCCAAGGCGGCCCGTACAGTCAAGCCGGGTGATGTGGTACAGGTACGTAAACCGCCCATCACCTACTCATTCCGTGTGCTGCAACCCATCGAAAAGCGTGTAGGTGCCAAACTACTGCCGGAAGTGATGGAGAACGTCACCACGCCCGACCAGTACGAACTGCTGGAGATGAGCCGTGTCAGCGGATTCGTCAATCGTGCCAAAGGAACGGGACGTCCCACCAAGAAAGACCGCAGGGAACTGGAGGAATTTACTACACCGGAATTCACCGACGACTTCGACTTTGATTTCGACTTCGACGAGGAAGAAGACAAGTAGACAATTTTATAATGGATAACGAGTCATGGAGGAAAAAATCATCCAATGGGGCTTCATCGGCTGTGGTGAAGTAACCAAATATAAAAGCGGACCGGCCTTCCAGAAGATAGAAAACTCTGAGGTGGTGGCCGTGATGAGCCGCAACGGCGAAAAAGCGAAAAAGTATGCACAAGAACGGGGCATCCCACGCTGGTATGACGATGCACAGGAATTAATTGACGACCCAGAAGTAAATGCGGTCTACATCGCCACGCCCCCTTCGTCACATGCCACCTATGCCATCATGTCTATGAAAGCAGGTAAGCCTGTCTACATTGAGAAGCCAATGGCAGTCACCTACGAAGAATGTTGCCGCATCAACCGCATCTCCCACGAAACAGGTGTCCCCTGCTTTGTCGCCTACTACCGCCGTTACCTGCCTTATTTCCAAAAAGTAAAAGCACTGATCAAAGAAGGAACCATCGGAAACGTCATTAACATCCAGATACGCTTTGCACAACCGCCCCGCAACTTGGACTACAACCGCGAGAACTTGCCCTGGCGCGTACAGCCCGACATTGCCGGTGGGGGATATTTCTACGACCTGGCTCCCCACCAGCTGGACCTGCTGCAAGAGATATTCGGCTGCATCCTCGAAGCCAGCGGCTACAAAAGCAACCGTGGAGGACTTTATCCTGCCGAAGACACGTTGAGCGCCTGCTTCCAGTTTGAGAACGGACTGGTAGGAAGCGGCTCGTGGTGCTTCGTAGCTCACGATTCCGCCCGCGAAGACCGCATCGAAGTTATCGGCGACAAAGGCATGATATGCTTTTCCGTCTTCACCTACGACCCCATAGCCTTACATACCGAAAAAGGACGGGAAGAAATACGTGTAGACAATCCCACCTATGTACAGCAACCACTTATCCAAGCTGTAGTAGACCATCTGCTCGGCAAATCAGTCTGTACCTGCAACGGTGAAAGTGCTACGCTGACCAACTGGGTGATGGACAAGATTCTGGGGAAAATCTAAAGCCCTTCATTCAAGGAATCCTGTCCTGCCAGGCGATATACATCCGTGCTTTCACCCACAATCCAAACAACATCTCCCTCTAAGAAAGGCTCATTGGGATCGGGAGCACGAAGTACGTTCTCTTCGCGCTCCACTCCCACTACCAGACAACGGTATTTGTCGCGGATGCCCGATTCGCGGATGGACAGGTGTAAGAATGGCGAAGAATCATCAATACGGAACTGGCGGAGAATCATCTCACTTTTTTCCACGACATCGGCATCCAGTGCACAAGCCCGGTTCATAGCCTCGCCAAAGGCGTTCAGTTCGGCATCTGTAGCAATCACCTGCATCTTGTCTCCAGGATACAGGCGGACAGAGGCACCCGGAATGTTGATACGTTTCTTTCCCCGCAGGATAGACACGACATGCACACCAAACCGCTTGCCGAAATTCAATTCCGCCAAAGTCCTGCCCGCCCAGTCGGCTTCGCCGGGAAGGTCATAATCGGCCAGATGCAGGTCTTTGGACAACAAACGGCCGGCATACTGTGGTTTCTTCTCTCCCAGGTATTCGGCCCGAATATCCCGCGAGCGCAGATTCTGGAAGAAACGCCGCTCGATGAGGATAGACTTTTTTTTCAACTGGCGTGATACCACCATCAGCACAACCAGCAATACGGCTATGCCCAGCACCAGACCTACGGATACCTCAAACAGCCCGGATATGACAAACATCAGGAAACCTACTGCCAACAGCACACGCAACACAATGGTAGCCACCAGTGGCGCACGGTTGCCCCGGTCTTCATTCCATAATGTAACGAACTCTGCCGAATGGTTCTTCTTAATCATGATAGCCCGCAAGAACGGAGACAGACAGACGATAGTCACCACCGCTGCCAGCAAGGAGCCCCAGACACCCGGCAAACTTTCACGACACAAAGGCACCAGGAAGCGGAAAGACAAAGCTACGATAGCCACACAAACAATGGAATAAACCAGAGTAATACGCAGCAAAGCCACTATCAACTTTTTCCATACACTTTCGTGGTTCACGGTATGCGAACCGGAGGCATAACGCGCCAGGAAGTTTTTCCAACGCTCCGGCAGATGAGCATCCACATAGGTGGAAGCCGGTTCGGCCAGACGAATCATATAGGGGGTAAGGAAAGTGGTAATGACCGATACAGCCACTACAATGGGATAAAGGAAATGACCCGTAACGTGCAGCGACACACCCAGCGAAGCAATGATAAAAGCGAACTCACCTATCTGTGTCAGACTGAAACCGCACTGCATGGCTGTCTTCAAAGGCTGGCCGGCCAACAGTACGCCCAATGTGCCGAACAGAGCCTGACCGACTATCACCGCCAGTGTGATGACTAAAATGGGCACAGCATATTCCACTATCATTGACGGGTCCACCATCATGCCCACCGACACAAAGAATATAGCCCCGAACAAATCCTTTACCGGGGTCACCAGTTTCTCGATATGTTCCGCTTCCACCGTTTCCGCCAGAATAGACCCCATGATAAAGGCCCCGAAAGCGGCCGAAAATCCTGTACGGGCAGCCAACACCACCATGCCGAAACACAAGGCCAAAGCCACGATGAGCAGCGTCTCGTCGCTCATCAGCTTGCGGCACTTTTTCAGCAAAAGCGGAATGGCATAAATCCCCACCACAAACCACAGAATAAGAAAGAACAACAGTTTGGCAACGCTCTCCAGCATCTCTGTGCCCTCAACGTTGTGGCGGACAGCCACCGTAGACAGCATTACCATCAGGACAATGGCCAGAATATCTTCCAATATCAGGATGCTGAGCACCAAGCCTGTGAACTGCTTCTTGCGCATCCCCAAGTCGTCGAATGCTTTATAGATAATGGTAGTAGACGACATGGCAATCATCCCTCCCAGAAACAGGCAGTCTATCTTGCTCCATCCGAAAGCCGATCCGACCCCTACGCCGAGCATAATCATACAGAATATTATAGTGCAAGCCGCTATCACCGCCGGGCCGCCCACCTTGACTATCTTCTTGAAACTAAACTCCAATCCCAAGGCAAAAAGCAGGAAGACCACGCCAATGTCGGCCCATACCTGAACACTGGCCTGCTCCATCACTGAAACTGTAAAAGGCGTATGGGGACCTGCCAGAAAACCTGCCACCACATAACCCAATACCAGCGGCTGCTTCAGCTTCTTAAACAAAAGTGTCATAATGCCCGCACAAATCAGAATAAGGGCAAGGTCGGACATCAAAGGATCTAAATCTGACATAATGTTTGCATTTAATTCATTCCAACGACAAAGATACAGAAAAAGCAGATTCCTTGGTACACTCTCCCTGCATATAAAGACAAATATGAGCATTTTTTCAACAAGAAAAGATACAGGCGGCTTAGCGTTCAACACCAGACATGCGTATCAGTAATCCTGGGAACATAATCAGTAATCCGTCTACAAGGGGATTCATGAAAACTGCTTATCTTTGCAACGCAATTAAACAAGGAACCCCTATTTATAATAAATATGTATATGAAACAGATAAAAGACCAACAATTCGGAGGCGAGCGCCCCTTGTTTGCCTCACACAACCTACACTTGGACAATGTGACCATACTGGCCGGCGAATCGGCTATCAAGGAATGCAGCAACATCGTGGCCACCAACTGCCGCTTTGAAGGCAACTACCCGTTCTGGCACGTACACGGATTTACCATCGACCACTGCTACTTTGCTGTAGGCGGACGCTCGGCGCTGTGGTATTCGGACCACCTGGTGATGAAAGACACGGTGATTGATGCTCCCAAGATGTTCCGCGAAATGAACGACATCGAAATAGAAAACGTGCAGATGAACGATGCCGACGAAGTGTTCTGGCGCTGCGAACGCATTCATGTGAAAAACCTGAAACTGCACGACGGCACCTATCCTTTCATGTTCAGCAACCATATCTACATCGACGGACTGGAGAGCGACAGCAAATACGTGTTCCAATACGTGAAAGACGTGGAAATCCACAATGCCAAGATTACTACGAAAGATGCTTTCTGGGAAGTGGAGAACGTCACCATCTACGACTCTGAACTGAATGGCGAATACTTAGGCTGGCACTCCAAGAACCTGCGCCTGGTCAACTGCCACATCTCCGGTGAACAGCCTCTGTGCTATGCACACGACTTGGTGCTGGAAAACTGTACCTTCGACCCCGCCTGCGACCGTGCTTTCGAATACTCTACCCTGCAGGCTGACATCCGCGGTGCCATCACCAACATCAAGAATCCCACATCGGGACACATCGTGGCCGACAGCATCGGCTCTGTCACACTGGACGAGAACATCCTCGCTCCTGCCAACTGCCTCATCGAAGAAAGAAAGCAATAAAACGAAGATGAACCATAACCACATACATTCCTCCCCCGTAAGGCCCTCCGAGCGATATATCATCCTCGATGCCCTGCGGGGGTTCGCTTTGCTGGGCATTGCCTTAGCCAACTTTCCCGAATTCTCGCTCTACACATTCCTGAATCCCGAAGCGGCTGCTGCCCTACCCTCGGCAGAGACGGACAAGGTAGTGCGCTGGCTGCTTTACTACTTGGTAGACGGCAAGTTCTACACCCTCTTCTCCTTGCTGTTCGGCATCGGCTTCTCCATCATCATTGCCAACGCTGCCCGGAAAGGTGCCAACGGCTTCCTTATCTTCTACCGGCGCATGGGGGTGCTGACGCTGATAGGCTTCCTGCATCTGATGTTTATATGGAGCGGCGATATTCTGATGCTCTACGCCCTGATGGGAATGCTGCTCCCGCTGTTCCGCCATGCCTCGGACAAGGCAGTGCTTTCTTGGGCACTGGCCCTGCTCCTGACACCCGTATGTATTGACCTGGTCTGTGAAACGGGAGGCATCTACCTCGCGCAACCCGTAGTTGAGGCGCAGCAGGCCGTCTGTGCCCGCTATGGCATCACCGACGACAACTTTGCCTACTGGCTGCGCGACGCTCACGACTATACGGGCGTGTTCCAGTTCCTGCTGCAGGGTGCCTTGGTTCGGGTGCAGGAGTTTGTGGACGGGCACCGCTACTTCAAGGTGCTGGGACTGTTCCTCATCGGATTCTACATAGGCCGTAAGAAACTGTATGCCGAACTGGAGCAGCGCCGCACATGGCTTGTCCGCGTGTGCCGCCGCTGCCTGCTCGCGGGCCTGCCCCTGTCCGTGGCTTACGCCTGGAGCTGTATGAGCGGACATCCACTGGGGCTGACCGTCCACAGCCTGCTCTATCTGGTCAGTGTCTATCCCATGGGCTTTGCCTACGCGGCGGGGTTCTGCCTGCTATACCTGCGGTGGAAACACCTGCGGCTGTGGCAACTGCCGGCGGCTCCCGGGCGCATGGCGCTGACGTGCTACATCAGCCAGTCGGTCATCGGCATGTTTCTTTTCTACGGCATCGGCCTGGGCCGGGGTGCCGATACGGGACTGACCGCCACGGAGGGCATCGTGCTGGGCGTGTACCTCTTCCAGGTGGTTTTCTGCCTGGTGTGGCTTCGCTTCTTCCGCTTCGGCCCGTTGGAGTGGATATGGCGCATGCTGACCTACGGCCAATGGTTCAGCCTGCTGAAGAAGGCTTGAACTGCCGGTCGACGCTACCCGCCGGAAACACAAAAGGCGGTAAAAATCCCTAAAAAAGCTGCCCCCCCGTTTTTTCCTTGCGCGGCTCAGAAGAAATTCGTAGTTTTGCGGCAATCAGAACCGGCGTCCTTAGAAATCATTTCCCGACGCCGGTTCCGGTCATTACCATGTTCAACCCATAAAATGACAGCCCGATGAAAACATTCCACGTTTTACTGACCCTTGCCTTGGGAGGCCTGTTCCTCGCCTCCTGCGGAAACAAACCACGCACCGAAACGCACAGCGGCACGGAAACCGGCCTGCCGGTCATCGACCTGCAGAAGGATTATCCGGAGCAGGAAGTGTTTCTCCAGGACATAGCCGATGTGACGTACATTCCCCTGGAGACTACGGACGAATCGGTGCTGGGAGTAATCAGCAAGATAATATGCCGGAACGACACGCTGATTATCCTGGATCTCCAGCAAAAGAAGGTGTTCTTTTTCAACACCGAAGGGAAATATCTAAGCTCGTTCGGGCATGTGGGAGGCGGGAAAACGGAGTATGCCTTCCCGTACAATCTCTGTGTGGACCCGGATCGCAGGGAGATTCTCGTGTACGACACTCCCATGAAATTCAGGATTGTGGTCTATGACTTTGCCGGGAACTTCATCCGGGAACTGAAGCTGAGCGAGGAAATATCAGCGGACGGCATATATAATTACGACAAGGATTATCTGCTGGCCTATGATGTGCACAAACTGCAAATCCCCGGCTCAGGCACGCCCAGCCCCTACCCCTACTGCTTCATATCCAAAACTACCGGCGAGGTGACCCGCCTGCCCCTGAAAGTGGAAAAACGGAAAAACAACAGTTACTATTATGACCAAGGAAACGGGACTACCATGTTGAGCACCATCCAAATGTCGCCCCTGATTATGAAAGGAAGCGATGCCGTGATTACCGATTTTGCATTGGACACCATCTACCGGTATGCCAACCACGTCCTGGAACCGATAGCCATCCGGCAGGGCGGCGAAGACGACATGGGGATGCTGTCGTCCACGCTCCTTATCAGCGACCGCTATTGCTTTCTGAACGTAACCCATGTGCAGGTCAACCCGGAATCGCACCAGATGGAATCGTCCGAAAACAAGGTGCTGATGTGCGACCGGGAAACGGGCAAGGTGGTGACCGTACAGCTTGCCAACAAGGACATCCCGCAAATGAAGAATTACACGGGGTTTGACATGGCAAACATGTCCGCACCGGACAACTGCTTCATCACGCTCTATCTTCCGGATGTTTTGTACAGTTTTGACGAACAGCATCTGCTGTCCGGCGAATTGAAAGCACTGATGTCCCGCCTTGACCCGGAGAACAACCCCGTGCTGATGCTGGTGAAATTCAAGTAGGAATACCACCCCGGCGGAACCGGCTTCCCGATGCTCTGTACGCCAACGCTATTTGGAGTCCGCTTCATCCATATCCGGAGCGGACTCCGAAGCGATATGCTCCCGGCACGGAATATATAGGCCGTTTCCGGCACGGGCAAGAGGATGTGCGGCGGCACAACGCCCGGACGGAGTTTTTCACCCCACAGGCACGGAAAATCGCGGATTTTTCTGTAAGTTTGCATCCGTATTACCCATCATTGACAGTCATTATGAAAGAAATCAAATGCCCCCGCTGCGGCAGTATGTTTACGGTGGACGAGGCAGACTACGCCTCCATAGTCAGCCAGGTGAAGAATGCGGAATTTACCGCCGAAGTGGAACGCCGGCTGACGGAACTGCACAGACAACAGCAGGCCGAGCAGAAAGCCATATTGGCACAGACCGAGACCAAATACCGGGCAGAGCTGAGCCGGAACGCCGTGGAACTGGCCAAGAAAGAAAGTGAAATGCAACGCTCACTGATGCAAAAGGATGCGGAATTGGCACGCCTGCAACAAGAACTGAACGCTGCAGAACAGAAAAGCCGCTCTGCCATGAGTATCGCACTGGCCGAAAAAGACAGGGTGATAACCCAAATGCAATCCTCCATTGACCAGAATGCCGACAAACTGCGCATTGCCGTGATGCAAGAACAACAGAAAGCTCAGGACGAAATTCAGAAAAAAGACACTGAAATAGCCCAACTGAAGGCCACAGCCCGATTGGACCAACAAGCCGCTACTATCAAAGAGAACTCTATCAAAGCGGAATATGAAAACAAACTGAAAGTGGCGCAGGAACAGATAGACTACTACAAGGACCTGAAGCTGCGCATGTCTACCAAAATGATTGGAGAAACACTGGAAACACATTGTTCCACCCAATTTAACCAAATGCTGCGCCCTGTAATGCCTACAGCTTATTTTGAGAAAGACAACGATGCCGCCGATGGCACCAAAGGCGACTTCATCTTCCGCGACTTCGGTCCCGATGGAACGGAATACATCTCCATCATGTTTGAAATGAAGAATGAAGCGGACGGAACAGGCCCCAAGCACAAGAATGAGGACTTCTTCAAAAAGCTGGACAGCGACCGCCGAAAGAAAAACTGCGAGTTTGCGGTGCTGGTCTCGCTGTTGGAACCGGACAACGAACTGTACAACGGAGGCATCGTAGACGTGTCTTACCGCTACGACAAAATGTACGTCATACGGCCTCAGTTCTTCCTGCCCCTCATCACCCTGCTGACACAGACCTCCAAGAAGAGCTTGGCATACAAAGAAGAGCTGGCCATCGCCCGCAGCCAGTCTGTCGACGTGACCAACTTCGAGAACCAACTGATGGATTTCCGCGAAAAATTCGGCCGTAACTACCGACTGGCCAGCGAACGCTTCAAGACGGCGATTGACGAGATTGACAAATCCATCCAACACCTGCAAAAGATAAAAGATGCACTCATCGGCAGCGAGAATAACCTCCGCCTGGCCAACGATAAAGCAGAAGCACTTACCATCAAGAAGCTGACGCGCAACAACCCTACAATGAAGGCCAAGTTTGAAGAAGCACGCGCCGCACAGAAGCCAGAAGAGTAATCCCAAGGCTACTGCCGGACAAAAAAAGGGGGTGATACCACCCGGAAGGTTCTCTCCTCAGCCCGCTAAAGTGCCTTTTTTGAAAACCCGAGCTGACATTTGGGAAACAAAAGTCTTTTCAAACCTTCTGCTACCAACAATTATTTGCGGAAATATTTCGTTATCTTGCAAGAAATTCTTTTCTTTGTGGGACTTTATACCTTTATAGCAAAGGAAAAAATACAATAAACAATTACCATTATGAAGATTTCGCACATCGAACACCTGGGCATTGCCGTAACAAGCATCGAAGAAGCCCTCCCCTATTACGAAAATGTACTGGGGCTGAAATGTTACAACATTGAGACCGTAGAAGACCAAAAAGTGAAAACCGCTTTCCTGAAAGTAGGTGAGGTAAAGATTGAACTGCTGGAACCGACTTCACCAGAGAGCACCATCGCCAAGTTCATCGAAAAGAACGGCGGCAAGGGAGGCATGCACCATTTGGCTTTCGCCATTGAAGACGGTGTGGCCAACGCCTTGGCATACGCCGAAGAAAAAGGCGTGCGCCTCATCGACAAGGCTCCGCGCAAAGGCGCCGAAGGCCTCAACATCGCTTTCCTGCACCCGAAATCCACGCTGGGCGTACTTACAGAACTCTGCGAAAAACCGGAATAATCACTCCGGAACAATCTCCAAACAGATATAAAATCACCTAAAGATAAACAGAAATGAGCAATCAACTGGAAAAAATAAAAGAACTCATCGACCGCCGTGCAGCAGCACGATTGGGAGGTGGCGAGAAAGCTATTGCCAAGCAACATGATAAAGGTAAATATACGGCCCGCGAACGTATAGCCATGCTGTTGGACGAAGGCAGCTTCGAGGAAATGGACATGTTCGTAGAACACCGCTGCACCAACTTCGGCATGGAGAAAAAGCACTATCCCGGCGACGGTGTAGTGACGGGATGCGGTACCATCGACGGCCGTCTGGTTTACATCTTTGCACAAGACTTCACGGTATCGGCCGGCTCACTCTCTGAGACCATGTCACTGAAGATTTGCCACATCATGGACAAAGCCATGAAGATGGGCGCACCGGTCATCGGTCTGAACGACTCGGGCGGTGCACGTATCCAGGAAGGCATCAACGCCCTGGCCGGCTATGCGGAGATTTTCCAGCGCAACATCCTGGCCTCGGGTGTCATTCCGCAGATTTCGGGCATCTTTGGTCCTTGTGCTGGTGGTGCAGTATATTCACCGGCGCTGACAGACTTCACCCTGATGATGGAAGGCACATCTTATATGTTCCTCACTGGACCAAAGGTGGTAAAGACCGTAACCGGTGAAGACGTAACGCAGGAAAATCTGGGCGGTGCCAGCGTACATTCAAGCAAGTCCGGTGTCACTCATTTTACTTCTGCCACCGAAGAAGATGCGCTCAAGCTTATCCGCAAACTGTTAAGCTACATCCCGCAAAATAATCTGGAAGAGCCTCCTTACATTGACTGCACCGATCCCATCGACCGTCTGGAAGACTCACTGAATGAAATCATCCCGGACAATCCCAACAAACCTTACGATATGTACGAAGTCATCGGTGCCATCATCGACAACGGTGAATTCTTGGAGGTGCAGAAGGATTATGCCAAAAACATCATCATCGGCTTTGCCCGCTTCAACGGCCAGTCGGTGGGTATCGTGGCCAACCAACCCAAATACCTTGCCGGTGTATTGGACAGCAACGCTTCCCGAAAAGGAGCACGTTTTGTACGCTTCTGCGATGCCTTCAACATCCCCATTGTTTCGTTGGTAGATGTTCCCGGTTTCCTTCCCGGCACGGGTCAGGAATACAACGGCGTCATCCTGCACGGTGCCAAGCTGCTGTATGCTTATGGTGAAGCTACAGTGCCCAAGGTAACAGTAACGCTGCGCAAGTCTTATGGCGGTTCGCACATCGTGATGAGCTGCAAACAGCTCCGGGGCGATATGAACTACGCATGGCCCACAGCCGAAATCGCAGTAATGGGTGGTGCCGGTGCCGTAGAGGTGCTTTATGCCCGCGAAGCCAAGGAACATGAAAACCCTGCCCAATTCCTGGCCGAGAAAGAGGCTGAATATACCAAACTGTTTGCCAACCCGTATAATGCAGCCAAGTATGGATATATCGACGATGTCATCGAACCGCGCAACACACGATTCCGCATCATCCGTGCCCTGCAACAGTTGCAGACCAAGAAGCTGACCAATCCCGCCAAGAAGCACGGCAATATTCCTCTTTAAATAAACTTTAAACAGATGATTATGATGAAAAAGTTTCATACAGGAATATTCTTTTCCCTGCTGCTGACACTGGGGTTTTTCTCTTCGTGCGGACAAGACTCGGAGAGCAAACTGCTGCTGAACGAGGTGCTGGTGGACAACGAGACCAACTTTCAGGATGACTACGGTGTACATAGCGCATGGATTGAGATATTCAATAAATCATACGGCACAGCCGACTTGGCCGGATGCTACCTGAAGCACAGCAGCGAAGCGGGTGACACAGCCGTATATTTCATTCCGAAAGGGGATGTGCAAACCAAAGTGGCCCCACGCCAGCACGCCCTGTTCTGGGCCGACAACAAGCCCAACCGCGGTACTTTCCATACCAATTTCCTGCTGGAAACTGACAAAGAGAACTGGATCGGTCTGTATGACTCAGGCCGCAAACTGCTCGACCAGATTACTATTCCGGCCGGATTGCTGAAAGCCGACTACTCCTATGCCCGCGTGGACGATGCAGCTGCCCAGTGGGAAGTGAAAGATGAATCGACCGACAAATACGTGACGCCCAGCACCAATAACAAGACACTGGACAAGAACGTGAAGATGGACAAGTTCGAATTGCACGACAGCATCGGTATCGGCATGTCTGTCACTGCCATGCTGGTGGTATTCGTCGGACTTATTCTGCTGTACATTTCCTTCAAGTTCATCGGCAAGGCATCGGTACGCATACGTACGACCCGCGCCATGAAGGTGAAAGGCGTCACCGACCGCGAAGAAGCCAAGGAAAAGATGCTGGGACATGCACCGGGCGAAGTATATGCCGCCATTGCCATGGCTCTGCACGAAATGCAGAACGACGTGCACGATGTGGAGGAAACCGTGCTTACCATCACCCGCGTCAAGAGAAGCTACTCGCCGTGGAGTTCGAAAATCTACACGCTGCGCGAGACGCCGCACAAAAAGTAAAGTCAGTCTAACACCTTTAAACAACAGATAAACGATGAAAGAGTATAAATACAAAATCAACGGAAATATCTACAAGGTAACCGTTGGAAACATAGAGGACAACATTGCCGACATAGAAGTGAACGGTACCCACTATAAAGTGGAAATGGAGAAGGCACCGGAACCCAAGCCTGTCGTTGTGAAACCAGTAGTGCGCCAACCGTCCACCACACCTGCCGCCCAAACCACCCAGGTGTCGAAACCGGCAGCTGCATCGGCCGGCAAATCGGGCGTGAAGTCACCGCTGCCCGGTGTTATCTTGGAAATCAAGGTAAACGTAGGCGATGTGGTAAAGAAAGGACAGACGGTAATCATCCTGGAAGCCATGAAGATGGAAAACAGCATCAACGCCGACCGCGACGGAAAAGTGACCGCCATCAATGTCAAGCAGGGAGACTCCGTGCTTGAAGGTACTGACCTCGTAATCCTTGAATAATTATGGGAGAGTTTATTAACTTTTTAGGAAACAATCTGTCCGACTTTTGGGCATTCACAGGCTTTGCCAACGCGACGGTGGGTCATCTCATCATGTTGGTAGTAGGCCTGTTCTTCATCTACCTGGCCATTGCCAAGGAATTTGAACCCATGCTGCTGATTCCTATCGGATTCGGCATTCTGGTCGGCAATATTCCCTTCAACATGGAAGCCGGACTACAGGTCGGCATCTACGAACAAGGGTCTGTGCTTAACATTCTGTATCAGGGTGTCACCTCTGGCTGGTATCCGCCGCTCATCTTCTTGGGCATCGGAGCCATGACGGACTTTTCGGCGCTCATTTCCAACCCCAAGCTGATGCTTATCGGAGCGGCTGCCCAATTCGGCATCTTCGGTGCCTACATGATTGCCTTGGCCGTCGGGTTCGACCCGATGCAGGCAGCAGCCATCGGTATCATTGGCGGTGCCGACGGTCCTACCGCCATCTTCCTGTCGTCCAAGCTGGCACCGAACCTGATGGGTGCCATCGCCGTATCAGCCTATTCATACATGGCCTTGGTGCCGGTTATCCAACCGCCCGTCATGCGTCTGCTGACAACGAAGAAGGAACGCCTCATCCGCATGAAGCCGCCCCGCGTGGTTTCGCATACGGAGAAGGTTATCTTCCCCATCGTGGGTCTGCTGCTGACGTGCTTCCTCGTACCTTCCGGCCTGCCGCTGCTGGGAATGCTGTTCTTCGGCAACCTGCTGAAGGAGAGTGGCGTGACACGCCGTCTGGCCAACACTGCCAGTGGTCCGCTGATCGACACCATCACCATCCTGCTGGGACTGACGGTAGGTGCTTCGACGCAGGCTTCGGAATTCCTGACTACCGATTCGTTGTGGATTTTCTTCTTGGGTGCCATCTCGTTCTTCATCGCCACGGCTTCGGGTGTGCTCTTTGTGAAGATATTCAACCTCTTCCTGAAGAAAGACAACAAGATTAACCCGCTTATCGGTAATGCAGGCGTATCGGCAGTGCCCGACTCGGCACGTATCTCGCAGATTGTCGGTTTGGAATATGACCCGACCAACTATCTGCTGATGCACGCCATGGGTCCGAACGTGGCAGGCGTCATCGGTTCGGCCATTGCCGCCGGTATCTTGCTGGGCTTCCTGATTTAAGTCCTTGAACATTGATTATTCCCAAAGGCGCGGATTGCACGGAACACACGGATAACAGGATGAACATTATCCGCTAAATCCGTGAAATCCGCGCCTGATTGTTTCTGATTTTACATCTATCACCCATAAAAACTACATTTATGAGAAAAAACATCTTATTAGTTTCCGGTTTGCTGGGGTTGCTTACACTGGGCAACACGCTCCACGCACAGGAATTCCGCCTTAGCCCCACTCCGCAAACCTATTCGGTGCAGGAAGACAGCATTGCCCTGCCTGCACAATACCAGTTACAAACAGAAGCCGACGAAGCTTTGGCACCGGCTTCTGTCCTGCTCCGCCATCTGCTGCCGGAGTCTACCTCCAAAGCATCCTTCCGCATCAGCCTCGGCATTAAAGGCGACAAGACAGTGAAGAAATACAACCGCTACATCCCCGAAACAGCCGAAGGATATTACCTGAAGATTGACAAGAAAGGCATTGTCATTGCCGGAACTGACGCACGGGGTGCCTACTACGGCGTACAGACACTGGCGCAACTGCTCACGCTGGACAAGCTCCCCCAGGTGGAGATTACCGACTATCCGGACATCCCCTACCGCGGCGTGGTGGAAGGTTTCTACGGCCAGCCCTGGAGCCATGAGGCACGACTGAGCCAGCTGGACTTCTACGGACGCAACAAGATGAACGTCTATATATACGGTCCCAAGGACGACCCGTATCACAGTACGCCGAACTGGCGCAAACCTTATCCGGAGAAAGAAGCGAAGCAATTGCAGGAATTGGTGGAACGCGCCAAGCAGAACAATGTCATCTTCTACTGGGCCATCCACCCGGGGCAGGACATCAAGTGGAACGATGAAGACCGCGACCTGCTGCTGAAGAAGTTCGAGAGCATGTACGACCTGGGAGTGCGCGGCTTTGCCGTCTTCTTCGACGACATCAGCGGCGAAGGCACTAAAGCCGACAAACAAGCCGAACTGCTGAATTATATCGACGAGCACTTCATACAAACGAAAGGCGACGTGTCGCCCCTCATCATGTGTCCCACGGAATACAACAAGTCGTGGACCAACGTAGAAGGCGGCTACCTGACCACACTGGGCGAAAAGCTGAACCCGGATATCCAGATAATGTGGACGGGCGACCGCGTGGTGGCCAACATCGACAAACAGTCTATGGAATTCATCAACCCGCTCATCCGGCGCAAAGCATACATCTGGTGGAATTATCCCGTATCGGACTATGTGCAGGACCACATCCTTATGGGTCCCACCTACGGCAACGGTACAGACATCAAAGATGACATGACCGCTTTCGTCTCCAACCCCATGGAGCATGCCGAAGCATCTAAGATTTCCCTCTATAGCGTAGCCGACTATACATGGAATTTAGAAGACTACGACAGCCAGGCATCCTGGCACCAGGCCCTGCGTGTCCTCATGCCCAAACATGCTGACTATCTGGAAACCTTCGCCATCCACAGTTCGGACCTGGGAAAGAATAACCACAAATTCCGCCGCGAAGAGTCGCAGAACATCCGTCCCGCTCTCGATGCCCTCTGCCAAACCTATAAGAAAAACGGACAGATAGACAAAGCGGCTTTCGACCAGGTAAAGAAAGAGTGCGAAAAGATTTGTGAGGCGGCAGACAAGCTGATTGCCACCGATGAGAACCCGGCACTGACAGAAGAAATGGCCCCGTGGCTCATCTACTTCAAGCAACTGGGTCTGTACGGCCAAAGCGTGCTGCATGTCCTGGAAGTGAAGCAGGACGGAAAACAATGCGTGAAATGTGCCTTAGAGCAGGCCCGTACCCAACGCATCTGGCTGGAACAAACGGGCAAACACCTGAATGAAAAAGCCAGCCAGCCCGGAGTGAAATGCGGCGGCACATACCTGCTGCCTGCTTTCGACGGATTGCTGGAAGCGGCATCCAAGTAAGCTCATCCATTCAGAAACCCAAAGCGAAATCAAGGTGCAGGTGGCACAGACCGATACAGGGATGTCCATCTGCACCTTTCTTGTTACCCATCTTCTGCACAACGGCAAGGGCAGACAGAACCTTACCGCCCATCCTTCAGTTCAGCCGCGTAAACCTTCACATTAGCTGCGTAAACCTTCATTTTAGCCGCGTAAACCTTTATTTTAGCCCGGGTAATCCTACCATATAAAAGAAAGGCGTACCACTCATAGCAGTACGCCTTCCCCCTATATTTTGCAGCTAAGCAATCAACCGATTACTGAGCCAGCTTGCCGTTAGAACCAAGCACGTTGATGATTTTATGCTTATACAGCTTCTCCATTTCGTCACGAGCCGGACCCAGGTACTTGCGGGGGTCGAACTCAGCAGGCTTCTCAGCAAATACCTTGCGGATAGCAGCCGTCATAGCCAGACGAGAGTCGGAGTCGATGTTGATCTTGCAGACAGCAGACTTGGCAGCCTTACGCAACTCGTCTTCGGGGATACCGATAGCAGCTTCCAGATTGCCGCCAAACTTGTTGATCATGTCTACATATTCCTGAGGAACGGAAGAAGAACCGTGCAGCACAATGGGGAAGCCCGGCAATTTCTCCATCACAGCATCCAATACATCGAATGCCAAGGGAGGAGGAACCAGACGGCCCGTAGCGGGGTCAACGTGGCACTGTTCGGGTTTGAACTTGTAAGCACCGTGAGAAGTACCGATAGAGATAGCCAAGCTATCGCAGCCTGTACGGGTAGCGAAATCAATTACTTCTTCGGGGTTCGTATAAGTATGGTGTTCGGCACAAACCTCGTCTTCCACACCAGCCAATACGCCCAGTTCGCCTTCAACAGTTACATCATACTGGTGAGCATATTCAACGACTTTCTTCGTCAGAGCCACGTTCTCTTCATAAGGCAGATGAGAACCGTCGATCATCACCGAAGAGAAGCCCATGTCTACGCAAGACTTGCACAGTTCAAAGCTGTCGCCGTGGTCCAGATGCAGAACAATTTCCGGATGTTCGCATCCCAGTTCCTTGGCATACTGAACAGCACCTTCAGCCATGTAACGCAGCAAAGTCTGGTTTGCATAGTTACGGGCACCCTTGGAAACTTGCAGGATAACCGGGCTCTTCTCTTCAGAAGAAGCCTTGATGATGGCCTGCAACTGCTCCATGTTGTTGAAGTTGAATGCCGGGATGGCATAACCGCCCTTGATGGCACGCGCAAACATCTCTCTGGTGTTTACGAGACCTAAATCTTTGTAATTAACCATGTTGTTTTAAATTTATTGTTAGTGAATAAAATTCTATGCAAAAGTAATCATTCTCCCGCAATACAGAAAGGAGTAGGGGCATAAAATATTTATATTCCGGTGATATTTGCAGACAATTTAAAGGCAGAAAGTATTCTTTAACAGTTTCATACTAAACTCAAATGGTCCAGGTAGCCGATGGAAGAACCCGTAAACCGGCAGACAAACAACGACCTGCACACGCATACGGACCAACGGCTGCTCCACTGCGGGGCTGCCACGTTGAAAATGAAGCATATTGAGGCTCCCGTATATCAACTTAAAAATCAACAGTTTGTTTCTTATATATAAGAAGGCTGGTGCTTATGGCTTGAAAGCGCGCTTCCTGTACCTTAGCCATTGGTTTCCTAAGGTACAGGAAGCAGACTCCCGAAAACAGGCAAGCAAAAGACTGGAGATTTATTTTCGGTTCCCTCCCATCAACGTTTTTCCAGATAGATGATGGTAGGCAGATGGTCGCTGTACCCATTCAGCCACTTGCGGCCTCCGTGTGTGCGCAGGGGATACCCCTCGTAAGGGCTGTCGTGCTGGAAAAGGTAATCCGGACGGAACACCTCATGCCCTTCGTAACGCAAACCACGACGTGCCTTCAGCAGAGGACGGGTGATGACAATCTGGTCGAAAAGGTTCCATTTGTCGCGGTAACAGAGCGTACCGATGCCCTCATCTTCCAGGGTTTCCCACCAGGGATTGTAAAACTCACGCTTTTTCACCTGCTTGGGGTATTTGCGCGCCCCCAACGTCTGCAAGCTCTCGTCCATCGGATCATCGTTCAAATCGCCCATCACAACGAGTTTCAGCTTGCGGTTCTCGCGGAAGAGCGAATCCTTCAACGCCTTGACCTGACGGGCTGCATGCACCCGAACGGGCGACTCGGCCCCCCGCGAAGGCCAGTGATTGACTATGATACACAGGCGGTCGCCTGCCAGCTCACCGTCCACCACGAGAAAGCCGCGCGTCAGGTGTGTGGTGTCTCCCTGATAAGGAACGGACAGCACCAATTTGGAATGGCGGACCGTGAACTGTTGCGGGTCATACAGCAAGGCACAATCAATGCCGCGCTTGTCGGGTCCTTCGTAGTGCACATATTTATATTGGGCAAGTGCGGGCTGGGCCAGCAGGTCATCCAGCACCCGGCCATTCTCCACCTCGGCCACACCGATGCAGGCAGGCCCTTGCGGCACCTCGTCGCGCGACAGTTCGGAAAGTACCCGCGACAGGTTCTTCAACTTGGCTTCATACTTCTTCGTACCCCAGGCATAACGGCCGTCGGGCAAGAAATCATAGTCATTCTTGCCTTCGTCGTGAATGGTGTCAAAGAGATTCTCCAAGTTATAAAATGCCACACTATACAGTTCGTGCCTGTCTTTAGCACGCTCCTGCCCCATCACCGAAAAAGAAGCGAGGCAGACTGTCAGAATCAAAAAAAGGAATTTCTTCATAAGCCAATTAAGTTTTTCCGGTTGCAAAAGTCAGAAATAAAACGTGATAAACCTATTTTTTGGCAAAACTTTTTCTCGATTACAAAGAAATGTCTTATCTTTGCACCCCGAAACAAAGACCATTACACTACTTTTTATTACCGAAAGTAACCGCATAGTAAAACTAAAAAAAGAAATTAGGAAATGAAAAAAGGTATTCATCCCGAGAACTACCGTCCGGTAGTATTTAAAGATATGTCTAACGGCGACATGTTCTTGTCTCGCTCTACTTGTGCTACAAAAGAGACTGTCGAGTTTGAAGGCGAAACTTATCCGTTGATTAAGTTGGAAATCTCCAGCTCTTCGCACCCGTTCTATACCGGTAAGTCCAAATTGGTTGACACAGCCGGTCGCGTAGACAAGTTTATGAGCCGTTACGGAAAGAGCACGAAAAAATAAACTTGAGTACATTCAACAACATCAAGGAAAAAAGGGGAACCCGCCAAAGGTTCCCCTTTTTCCTTTGTGAAATATGCTCAAAAAAAGATAACACAGAGTCCTTAGAAAGAAAAGTTTACTAACTTTGCGAAAACCATATCCAACAGCCTTATGAAACGAATTCTCACTCTTTGTCTGCTTCTATTGCTCTGCGTTACCTACAGCATGGCCAAACAAGAACCCTATAGCGACGTCCTCAACATAAAAGGCACATTGAAGAGTCCTTATCAACAGATTCCGGCCGGAAGCCCCGTCACTATACGGATGGTAATGAAAATCAGCGGAACCACCCAGTATGAAGCGGGCATTTACTACATGACAGAAGCCAACGGGGAAACATTCATGCTCCCCCAAGGCGGACTGAGCCAGATTGAGTTGGCCTCGCCGCAAAACACGACCGAATTCTGGCAGCAAATCTACCTGACCCACCACTTTTACGAACAAAAAATAAAGACGTCCGAACTGGAAGAATTCCGGCGCGAAGTGGAAGAGGAAAGCCGGGAATACCTGGAACACCTGAACGACATCCTATATGAAGATGCCTATATCACCTCTTACGTGCAAGGCATCGTAGCACGAATGTGCGGAGACAACATCACTACCTACCGCAACGGCAACCTCAACGTGTATGTCATCCAATCGCCCGAGCCTTCATCGTTCATGCTACCCAGCGGAAGCCTCATCGTCAGCACCGGACTGCTCTGTGCGCTGGACTCCGAAGAAGAGCTGACTGCCGTATTGGCCGATGAAATAAGCCATTATCTCTTCGACCATCAGCTGAACAACATCCGCAAAGCCGAACGGCGTGCCCAACGCGCCCTGTTCTGGGCCGACGTGTTCAGCGCAACATCTTATGCCCTCGAAGATGCCTATTACTACGGAGGAAACGAACGTACCTTGGGAGCCAGTGCCCTGGCCGACGTCGGAACCATTATCTCCTTGCTCTGTCTGCCCGTCATCGACCGCCTGGGAATGAACTACAGCGACAAACAGGAAGAAGAAGCCGACCTGCTGGCCCTGGACATACTGACCTTCAACGGCTGTCGCAAGGAAGCATTGGGCTCGGCATTGAGAAAAATAAGAGACTATTACATCCGCAACCGACAGACAAGCGACATTCTGCGCTACAACAGCATCGACAAGCTGCAAGAACGTATCGCCCAACTGCCTGCAGACGAAACAGACACAGCACCTGCCGACCGCCCCTACCTGCGGACAGTCTACGATGCTGTAAACTTCAATGCTGCACTCAACTATTCAGGCGGACTGTTTAAAGAAGCCATCATGCTGACCCAAAAGAATATCGACAACCGCCTGGCCGACAGCCAGACCTACCTGCTGATGGTGCAATCCAAAATGGCTCTTTACAACACGGAGGAAGTCAACGAAGAATGCCTTTCCCTGCTGGACAAAGCCGAGGCTCTGCCTCACGCAACCCGCAATCCGGAAGTGAGCAAGCAACGTATCCTTCTGCTGATGCGCATGAAAAAACAAACCGAAGCCCTGCACACCCTGCAAGACTATATGAACCTGCTCAACGCCTACCAGGAACAAAGACCTGCCGACCGTGAAGAACAGATATGGATTGAGAAGGAAATGAACTGGGCACAGCTGCTGATAGAGAAAATAAACCAAATATAAACGAACCTTTAAAACATTTCTGAGAAAGCCATGATGAAGAAAATGATTTTTGCATGTGCCGCCCTTTCCCTATTGGCGGCATGTCAGTCTTCACCCAAGAAGACAGAAAGCCAAAACACGGAAAACGCTTTTGTCGTGCTGAACGACAACGATGTGACCCAAAAGAAAGACGTGAAACTGAGTGAACTGGCAGAAGACTTCCGCATCATCCGCATGGACAACCGCGACGAGGCTTTGTTTCAGTTCGGAGGCGCGTATTTCTCCGACAACTACATCTGCATCAAACAAAGAAGGGCACAGGCTCCGCTGAAACTGTTTGACAAAACGGGAAAATTCCTTTGCGATGTGGGTTCAGTGGGACAAGGACCTGGGGAATACACCAGCATCTATGATGCCCTTATCGACGAGAAAAACGGCAATATCTATGTGGCTCCCTTCGCCTGGAATCCCAGAATTCTGAAATACGGTTTTGACGGCAAGTTCAAAGGAGAAATCACCTTGAAAGGAAACATCAACAAAGGAAAGCTGTATTTGCAACCCGATGGCACGCTGTCTATGGTGCACCTGTGTTTCCAGGACCTCGACGGTACATTTACCGGGGCCAACATACAGCCTAACGACACGAGCCGCACGCAATATGTGTTCAACAAGTCGGTGGCTTCCAACTTCAGAGATGCCGGCGGAATGAATGTGGGCTTCAACAATGAAATATGGTCGTACCGCAACACCGATACCTTCTCATTCCAGACCACCTTCAACGACACCGTCTACCACTACGATGTTGCCAATAACCAGATGACGCCCCGCTTCCTCTATGCCATGAATCCGGAGGTGCGGAAAACCGGATGGTTCATTGTCAACGAACTGCCCCATCACTTCGCCATCATTGTCGTGGCCGGTGAAAAGAGCCGCAAGGTGCTGATGGACAAGAAGACCGGTGAAGCCTACGAAGCCACCTTTATCAACGACTTTATGGGAAACATGGGTGCGGGCATCAATTTTGAAGACGGTTATTACTTCAGCTGCGCAGAACCTATGGAACTGCAAGAATGGATAGAAGAGACTCTTGCTTCGGGCGACTGCCCCAAGGACGAGGTGGAAAAAATGACCAAACTGAAAGACTCGCTCCACGAGAATGACAACAATATCCTGATGATAGCCAAACTGAAGAAATAAGCAGGAAATATCGTCACATTTATAAACCAAAACACGGAAGCACCGGGAAAATCCTCCCCTGCACTTCCGTGTTTCTTTTTATCCTATCAGAGAATCCTTATTTGCGGAAAGGCGGTTTCACAACTTGTGCCTTCAACTTACGGCCACGCATATCAATGCAGATTTCCGTGCCCGGCTTCGAGAATTCGGGCTTCACATATCCCATGCCGATACCAATCTTGCGCATAGGCGACATGGTGCCGGAAGTGACTGTGCCTATGGCATTGCCTTCGGCATCGCAAAGCTGATAACCATGACGGGGAATGCCGCGGTCTATCATCTCGAAGCCCACCAGCTTGCGCGTGACGCCTTCCTTCTTCTGCTGCTCCAGCATGGGACGGTTGATGAAGTTCTTTCCCTCTACAAACTTGGTAATCCATCCCAGTCCTGCCTCTATGGGCGAAGTAGTATCGTCCAAGTCATTGCCATAAAGGCAGAATCCCATTTCCAGACGAAGCGTGTCGCGTGCACCCAGCCCTACAGGCTTAATGCCAAACTCAGCACCGGCTTCAAAGATGGCATCCCAAATCTTCATAGCCGCTTCAGGATAGAAATAAAGCTCGAAGCCACCGGCACCGGTATATCCCGTATTAGAGATGATAACATCAGGCTCACCGGCAAACTCACCGTGCGTGAAGTGATAGTAAGGAATAGCAGAGAGGTCTATCGGTGTCAGCTTCTGCAAGGCTTTAATGGCCAAAGGTCCCTGCACAGCCAATTGAGCCATGCGATCGGAAGCATTCTCCAACTCGGCACCCTCGGTATTATGCGACACACACCAGTTCCAGTCCTTCTCGATATTGGCAGCATTTACCACCAGCAGGTACTTCTCCGGTTCGTATTGATAAACCAACAAGTCATCCACAATGCCGCCCGTCTCGTTGGGGAAGCAAGTATATTGCACCTTGCCCGGCACCAAAGCCGATACGTCGTTGGAAGTGACTTTCTGTAAGAAGGGCAAGGCCTGCGGTCCTTTCACCCAGAACTCACCCATGTGAGAGACATCAAATACGCCCACAGCATGGCAGACGGTTAGGTGTTCGTCAATAATGCCGGAATACTCAATAGGCATGTTGTAACCGGCAAATTCGTGCATCTTTGCGCCCAACGCAATGTGCTTTTCGGTAAACGGAGTTGTTTTCATTGAAAAATATGGTTTTAAGATAAATGGTATATGTATGTATTGCAATGATTCAAACCTTCTCCTCTGTGGAAGCCATGACAGATGCGCCGATATGCCACGGCATCGTCTTGTCGGCACAGCAAGTGAAGCGGCTATGCTTTTTACAACTTCCACATTTTTCAGCAGGGCGGTTCTAATATATGACAAGCCTGTTGCTTATATATAGGCACCCCGCTTCTTATATACAAGCCATTTGCTTCTTATATATAAGGAGTTAACACCTTCTGAATGAGTCAGAAAGTTTCAATCAAGCTTACTGACGGGCAGCTGTCAGTTCGGCTATCTTCACTATTACATTCATGGCTTTCTCCATGCTCTGGACAGGCACAAACTCATAGCGTCCATGGAAGTTCAGACCGCCGGCAAAGATATTGGGGCAGGGCAAACCTTTGAAAGACAACTGTGCGCCGTCCGTTCCTCCACGTATGGCCTTCACATGAGGAGTCACCCCAGCCTCTTCCATGGCCTTGAAAGCGATGTCGATGACGTGCATCACCGGCTCTATCTGCTGGCGCATGTTATAATACTGGTCCTTGAGCTCCAGGGTAACGACAGTTTCGCCATACTCGGCATTAACCAGGTCGGTCAGGCGCTGCATCTCGGCCTTACGACTTTCAAAACGCGCGCGGTCATGGTCGCGGATAATATAAGACACGGTCGTCTGCTCCACATCTCCGCTCATTCCTATCAAGTGATAGAAGCCTTCGTAGCCTTCGGTATGTTCCGGCGCCTCATGCCCGGGGAGGAAGGATATAAAACGATTGGCCAGCCGGAGCGAGTTTATCATCTTGTTCTTGGCATAGCCCGGATGTACGTTGCGTCCCTTGAATGTAAGCTTGGCCGAAGCTGCATTGAAGTTCTCAAACTCCAACTCCCCTACCTCGCCTCCATCCATGGTATAAGCCCAATCGCAGGCAAACTTCTCTACATCAAACTTATGCGCACCCAGACCTATCTCTTCATCGGGGTTGAAGCCAATGCGAATCTTACCATGTTTAATCTCCGGATGCTCCTGCAAGTAAACAATGGCCGAGACGATTTCGGCAATGCCGGCCTTGTCGTCGGCACCCAACAAAGTATGCCCATCGGTCACAATCAGGTCTTCGCCTTTATGCTCCAATAGTTCGGGAAACTGCACGGGCGAAAGGATAATGTTGTCTTTCTCGCACAATACGATATCCGTCCCGTCATAATTATTCACTATGCGCGGAGCGACATGCTTGCCACTCATGTCGGGACTGGTATCCATGTGGGCTATGAACCCCACCACAGGCACCTCTGCATCCGTATTGGCAGGAAGGGTAGCAAAAAGATAACCGTTGTCGTCCAACGACACTTCCTGCAAGCCCAAGGTTTCCAGTTCCTCTTTCAGGTATTGGGCAAATACCATCTGGCCGGGAGTACTGGGTGTCACGTCAGTCTCTTCACTCGACTGGGTATCGAAACTCACATACTTCAAAAATCTTTCTACTAATGTCATAACTTATAAATGATAATTTTGTCGGACTGTTTTTTAGACACGGCTACGCGCCTAAAAGGATTAAAATCCCGTTTTACCGCCGTAAAAGTAACAAAAGAGGCGTGAACTGCCAAGCAATCCACACCTCTTTTTCATTTATTTCCATGAATTTGTCCGTCAAAAACACCCGGTACCGTCAAAGCAATGCGTACATAGTTTGCACTTGGGCAGACCGATGGATTCGACCAATGTCTCCAGCGTATTGAACTTCAGCGAATTCAGCCCGAAACGCTGGCGGATAACGTCCACCAGTTTCTCGTATTCGGGCGAACCGGTAGTAGCATATTTTTCCAGGTTCTTGTTCTCATCCCCTTCCAGTTCTTTGATGATACGGCGGGTTATCAACTCCAAATCGCTGCGCGAAGCTGTGAAGCCGATGAAAGGACAGGCGTAGATAAGAGGCGGGCAGGCAATCCGGATATGCACCTCGCGGGCACCGCAATCGAAAAGCACTTTCACATTGTCGCGCAACTGGGTGCCACGCACGATAGAATCGTCACAGAACAACACACGCTTCCCCTGCAACATGGCGCGGTTGGGAATAAGTTTCATCTTAGCCACCAGATTGCGCAACTCCTGACGGCTGGGTGTGAAGCTCCGTGGCCAGGTCGGCGTATATTTGGCAATGGCGCGATGATAAGGCACTCCCTTTCCTTCGGCATACCCCAACGCCATACCTACCCCCGAATCAGGAATGCCGCACGCACAATCCACCTCCGAGGCATCCGTCTGCCCCATCTTCAGGCCCGAAAGGAAACGCACCTCTTCCACGTTGCGCCCTTCGTAGCAGGAAGTGGGAAAACCGTAATACACCCACAGGAACGAACAAATCTGCATCTGCTCGTTGGGCTTGCGCAACTGTTCCAACCCATCGGGACGCATGCGCACGATTTCGCCCGGTCCCAGGTAAGAGTCTATCTCATAATCCAGATTCGGGAAACTGCTGGATTCGCTGCTGGCAGCGTATGCCCCGTCTTTACGGCCAATCACGATAGGCGTGCGCCCCCACTTGTCGCGGGCAGCAATAATGCCGTCTTCCGTCAGCAACAGCATGGAGCAGGAGCCTTTGATGCGGTTATAGACATTCTCAATGCCTTCTACAAAGTTTTTCCCTTGAATGATAAGCAAAGCGATAAGTTCAGTCTGATTGGTCTTTCCCGAACTAAGTTCTGCGAAGTGCATGTTTTGCGCCAGAAGTTCGTTCTCCAGTTCGTCGATATTCTGTATCTTGGCTACGGTAACGATGGCAAAACGACCGAGATGAGAATTGATAATGATGGGTTGTGCGTCTGTATCACTGATAATGCCGATGCCGGAATTTCCGGTAAATTTATCCAGTTCGTCTTCAAACTTGGTGCGGAAGTACGTGCTCTCCAGATTGTGAATGGAACGGGTAAACAGTTTTTTTTCTGCATCATACGTGGCCATTCCTCCCCTTCGGGTTCCTAAATGCGAATTGTAGTCAGTGCCGTAAAACAAGTCGGTCACACATCCGGCTTTCGACACGGTTCCGAAAAAACCTCCCATATAGAATTAGTATTTTAATTAAGCATTTATGCGTGCAAAGGTACAAATATAGTCGGCACGCTCAAAGAAGAGGAGGTGTCTTTTTTGAGATAAGCCCATAAAAGAAGCCGTTCTACCGACATCAACGTGCCCGTAGAAACGGCTTCCCAAAACTAACACCTGCATGAAAACCACAACTTTTTACCTTGTAGCTTTACATAAGCCTACAAATATAAGCATCTTTATCCAAACAGCCAACCTTTTTACCATTTCTTTTTCCAAGCAGGACAAAATTCCTATATTTGCGCCGCATAACCCATTTCAAAGATTCCATTTATGACGAAAACCTTGCTCCTCATTTTCCTGGGCGGAGGCACCGGCAGTCTTTTCCGCTACGGTGTGCAACTGCTGCTCCATCAACGCATTACCCCCTTTCTGTTTCCTTGGGCCACACTCAGCGTAAACATAGCCGGCAGTTTTCTCATCGGACTGTTCTATGCCTGGAGTGCCCGGTTCAACTTTTCCGACGAAACCCGCCTGTTGCTCACCACAGGCCTTTGCGGAGGCTTCACCACGTTCTCGACGTTCAGCCACGAAAGCCTTGATATGCTGAAGCAGGGATTCTACGGCAGTTTTGCCCTCTATTTATGCGCCAGTGTGATATTGGGCATAGGGGCGGCATTTGCAGGAGGATGGATAGGAAAATAATATCCGCCGACCCGAAACAGCCCACGCAAGAATAACACCTGCGCCAGAAACAAAGAAAGGATGCCTCTTACCTAAAGGCATCCTTTCTTTGTATAATCACTTAAACCCTTATTTGAGAGCCTCTTGTCGGATTCGAACCAACGACCCCGAGATTACAAATCACGTGCTCTGGCCAACTGAGCTAAAGAGGCGGGTGGGTAAGCTTACTACATCGCGCCGCTACGACCTGCTACCTTTGCTGCGGTCAAGCCCTGGAGGATTCACAAGGAGCTGGCCGTGTAGGACTTACCCATTTTGGTTTTGCGGGTGCAAAGGTACGCATTTTTTTCATTCCTACAATACCTTGACCGAACTTTTTTCAACGAAGTAATTTAAACTTTCTGATTCGCGAACAGACAAATCCATATAGAATTAAAAATCAGCACCTTACTTCTAACATATTAGAAGCAGGCTGCTTATCGCCCGGCAGCAGACTGCTTATCGCCTGGCAGCAGACCGCTTAGGGGCTGGCAGCTTTTTTCGGAGAGTTTGTCAGGGAAGCCGTCGGGCATACGGGGCATCCGTGCTGAACATAAAAAGTTTAAATCACTTCAACTTTAACAAGCAGACAAGGCGTAACATACAATATTATTTATACCTTTGCGCATCATTTCAGAACTATAAGCAAAAAAATGGCAGAAAACAGAATTTACATACAACGATACGCCATGCTCTTTGGTGCCTACTTAGGCGTATATTGGATTATAGGTTCCGCGCTTTTCCCCTTAGGGTTCACCATTCCTTTCCTGCTGCTGCTATTCATAGGTTTTGTGATAGGAGGCCCGTTTGTAGGCTATTATTATGCAAAGAACTACCGCAACCGGGTTTGCGGAGGCAGCATCAGTTTCTCTCATGCGTGGGTATTCACCGCCTTGATGTATGTATTTGCGTCCCTGCTGGCGGCAGCGGCCCACTACATTTATTTCCGCTTTATCGACCAGGGATTCCTTGTAGACACCTACACACGCATGGTCGACGAACTTTTCAGCCAGGGGGGCCCGACGGTAACCGGTATGGAAATCTATAAAGAACAGATGGAGCAGGCTTGCGAACAACTCTCCTCGCTCACCCCCATCGAAATCACCATGCAGCTTTTCTCCAACAACATCTTCTGGGGCATCCTGCTGGCCATACCTACCGGACTTTGCGTCATGAAGAAAAAAAGAACCGCAGATAACCCCTCTGACATCTCAAGATGATTGCCTTTATATAATAAAGATAAGAACCGAATGGACATATCAGTAGTCATACCTTTATACAACGAAGAAGAATCTCTGAAAGAGCTTTTCGCCTGGATTGAGCAGGTGATGGGACAACACGGATTCTCTCATGAAATTATCTTTGTAAGCGACGGAAGTACCGACCACTCCTGGAACATCATCGAAGAACTGCACCGACAGTTCCCCGATGTGGTAAAAGGCATCAAGTTCCGCCGCAACTACGGCAAATCGCCCGCCCTGTTCTGCGGCTTCAAGGAAGCCCAAGGCGACGTAGTCATTACCATGGATGCCGACCTGCAGGACAGCCCCGATGAAATTCCTGAGCTTTACCGCATGATTACGCAAGACGGCTATGACTTAGTATCCGGTTGGAAAAAGAAACGCTACGACCCTTTGTCGAAGACCATTCCGACCAAACTGTTCAACGCCACGGCACGCAAAGTATCCGGCATCAAGAATCTGCATGATTTCAATTGCGGCCTGAAAGCCTACCGCAAAGAAGTGGTCAAGAACATAGAAGTCTACGGCGAAATGCACCGCTACATACCCTACTTGGCCAAAAATGCCGGCTTCAGCAAGATTGGCGAGAAAATAGTACACCACCAGGCACGCAAGTTCGGCAAGACCAAGTTCGGTGGATGGAACCGTTTCTTCAACGGTTATCTGGACCTTATTTCCTTGTGGTTCCTTTCCACATTCGGCGTCAAGCCCATGCATTTCTTTGGCTTTTTAGGCTCGCTGATGTTCATACTCGGCTTCATTTCCGTAATCATTGTAGGAGTCAGCAAACTATATAATATGTATAACGACTTGCCTTACCGTCTCGTGACCGAATCTCCCTATTTCTATTTAGCCCTGACTGCCATGATTATAGGCACACAACTGTTCCTGGCAGGATTCCTGGGCGAACTGATCTCGCGAAACGCAGACGGACGCAACAATTACCAAATAGAGAAAACCCTGTAAAACGATGAGACAACTGATAAGAATAATCTTTGGGAGTTTACTCCTCTGTGTTTTCATCGGCTTCACCGCTTCCTGTTCGGAAGAAGCCGACTGTTCTATGGCCGAACGCCCGATGATGAACTGCAATCTCTACACCCTCGACCGAGACGGATATGCCATCAGAGACACACTCGACTCGCTCACCGTCACGGCATGGGGCACGGACAGTATTATTGTCAATAACCAACAGGATGTGAGAGACCTTACACTGCCTTTGCGCTATACAGCCGACTCGACAGTACTGGTGTTCCGGTATAGCCGCAACACGACCGACACCGTGATTATACGCCATACCAACACGCCCTATTTCCTGTCGATGGATTGCGGGTATCAAATGCAGCAGAGCATCAACGAGGTCCTTCATACTCGTCATCGGTTGGACTCCATATACATAACCTCTAATGAAGCCGACATTTATGGTCAGGAAAACATTAAACTATTTTATATTCATTAGTCTGCTATGCGCACTGTGGCTGTTCTTCCCCCTAAAAGGTACGGCACAGAACTATAACAACCAACGTGATACGCGACCGGTAGCGACCAAAAAAGAAAAAAAGGCTGCCGAGATAGAATATCCGCTCTACAACGGCGTATTTGTTGGAATCGACCTTTGGGGCATAGGTAGCGGACTGCTGGGAGGGAACATGACCAGCAGCGAAGTGGTGGCATGCGTAGACTTGAAGCACCGTTTCTTCCCTACCGTAGAATTGGGATATGGGAAAACAGACGAATGGAGTGACGATGGAATACATTACAAAAGCGGTGCCCCCTATTTCCGGATAGGCATGGACTATAATGCCCTCTATAAAAAGAAGCACGGACACATGATACTTGTCGGCCTGCGCTACGGATTCAGCAGCTTCAACTATGATATTGGCAGCTACGAACTGAACGACCCCATCTATGGCGGCCCCCCCATGAATCCTAACATATCGGATGACATCTGGGGAGGAAGCGTGCTCTACCAGCATCCCGGCATGAAAGGCTCCATGCAATGGCTGGAATTTGGTGTAGGCATCCGTACCCGTGTCTGGCGCGCCCTCTATATGGGATGGGGGATAAAGTACCACTTCAAGCTAAGCGAATCCAAAGGCCGGTTTGGCGACCCGTGGTATGTGCCCGGCTTTGGAAAATACGGCAACAATGCCTTGGGAGTACAATACACCATTATGTACAAACTACCGTTTTAACGGATTAAAAATAGGATAACGTAATTATGACCGGATTTGAGACTTGGTTGCTGGCCGTCGGGTTGGCCATGGATTGTTTTGCCGTTTCCATAGCCAGCGGCATCATATTGAAACATACCCGCTGGAAAACGATGCTGACTATGGCATTCTTCTTCGGCTTTTTTCAGGCACTGATGCCACTCATAGGGTGGGCCGCCGCCAGCCTGTTCAGCCATCTTATAGAAAGCGTAGACCACTGGATAGCCTTTGGTATCCTGGCTTTCCTGGGCATCCGCATGATTCGCGAATCGCTCAAAGAAGAAGATTGCCGCCGAGCCTTCGACCCCACACGCCTGAAGGTCATACTGGCCTTTGCTGTAGCTACCAGCATCGATGCCCTGGCCGTGGGGGTGTCGTTTGCCTTTATGGGCATAAAAGGCATATCCGGCATCCTTCCTGTAACAGGCATCATCGGTTTCGTATCGTTCATGCTTTCTCTGACCGGACTGCTATTCGGCATCAAGTGCGGATGCGGCCTGGCACGCAAATTACGGGCAGAAATGTTGGGAGGCATTATATTGGTGCTTATTGGAAGCAAGATTCTGGTAGAACATCTGTTCTTTTCATAGACTTCCCCCTCCAATGGTATCAGTCTTTGCACTCCTGCAACCACAAAACCATCCATATTCTGAAACTTTATGACTCGCAAAAAGACTATTAATCTCCTATGGCTACTGCTTCTGATAGCGGGTACTGTCTGGATTCTCAGCCGACACCAGGCCACTCCCCCTTACCAGAAAGACAATGGCATGATATTCGGTACTCTCTACAACGTAACCTATCAATCGGACAAAAACATGAAAGAGGCTATCGAAGCTGTACTGCACCGCTTCGATGGTTCGCTCTCTCCCTTCAACGACACCTCGGTTATCAGCCGTGTGAACCGCAACGATCCGGTAGTGCCCGACTCTTTCTTCGTCAATGTCTTCCGCCGCAGCCGGGAAATCTCCGCACAGACCAACGGTGCTTTTGACATCACGGTAGCTCCGCTGGTCAATGCTTGGGGATTCGGCTTCAAAGACGGTGCCTTTCCCGACTCACTCACCATAGACAGTCTGTTGCAATTTACCGGCTGGCAGAAGGTGCGTCTTACCGACAAAGGAATCATTGAAAAAGAAGACCCACGCCTGATGCTCGACTGTAGTGCCGTAGCCAAAGGGTATGCGGTGGATGTGGTGGCCCACTTGCTACGACGACACGGCATACATAACTTCATGGTCGATATAGGCGGCGAAGTGGTGGTAAGCGGCACCAATCCTTCGGACCAACCGTGGCGCATCGGTATCAACAAGCCGGTGGATGACTCCCTCTCGATAAACGGTGAGCTCCAGACCGTGCTGCACATCACCCAAGCTGCTCTGGCTACTTCCGGCAATTACCGGAATTTCTACTACAAAGACGGGAAAAAATACGCCCATACCATCGACCCCCGTACGGGCAATCCGGTACAGCACGAGATACTGTCGGCCACGGTCATTGCCCCCGACTGCATGAGCGCCGATGCCTATGCCACCTCATTCATGGTCATGGGACTGCAGCACACCATCCGTTTCCTGAAAGAGCATCCGGGCATTGAAGCTTATCTCATTTACAGCACACCGGACGGAAAGACTGCCATATACCAAACTGAAGGCATGGCCCGCTATTTTATAAATGAATTCAGCTGATGTTTCACCGTGAAGGTTGTGAAAGATGCGTGAATGAAGTATCTTTCACAACAAATAACTAATTGACATATAGTTGCAATAGCGTGAAGGCGTGAAGGCAATTGGGGAGAAAAGAAAGTCATATCCGTATAGTCCACTCTGAAGATAAGGCTGCTCAAATGAAGGTTTACGGTGCTCAAATGAAGGTTTAGGACGCTCAAATGAAGGTTTAGGAGGATATGCAGAGAATGTGCCTGTCTTCACGACCTTCGTTTTTGTCCCTTTGTTCTATAGCAATGTCCCTATAAACGGGACCAAGAACCCGTAAAAGGAGACGGCAACAAGCCGTCGGTCCTGTTTTTTATTCTGCCAATATAGAATACCGAGGATTTTTATCTAATTTTGCTGCCTGAAAAGATTAATAACATTACACCGATATGTATACAGTGATTAAACGTATGGAGATTTCGGCTGCTCACCGGCTCCAACTCTCCTACCCCAGCAAATGCCAACAACTGCACGGACATAATTGGATTATCACAGTCTATTGCCGTGCCCGCGAACTGAACCAAGATGGCATGGTAACAGACTTTACCCACATCAAACAACTGGTACAGGATACGCTGGACCACCGCAATCTGAATGATATACTTTCTTTTAACCCTACTGCCGAAAACATAGCCCGCTGGCTGTGCGACCGTATCGAACACTGCTACCGAGTTGATGTGCAAGAATCGGAAGGAAATACTGCCATTTATGAAAAAGAAGATTAACGAAATATTCTATAGCCTGCAGGGAGAAGGCTGCCATACGGGAACTCCCGCCGTTTTCATCCGCTTTTCCGGATGTAACCTTCACTGCTCATTCTGCGATACGCAACATGAAGAAGGTACGCCGATGACTAACGAGGAAATTATAAAGGAAGCCTGCCGATACCCGGCCCGCATGGTCGTACTCACCGGCGGAGAACCGGCACTCCAAATAGACAAAGACCTCATTGACCGCCTGCACCGAGAACACCGCTATATCTGCATTGAAACTAACGGGACCACTCTTCTACCTCCTGGCATAGACTGGGTGACTTGTTCTCCGAAAGCCGAAAGCACCGTAGTCATCCCGCGCATCAACGAACTGAAAGTGGTCTACACCGGACAAGACGTAGAGACTTTGCGCGAACAACTGAAAGCCGACCACTACCTATTGCAACCCTGCTCGGGCCAGAACATCTCCGAAACGGTGGACTATGTGATGCAGCACCCCCATTGGAGACTCAGCCTGCAAACGCATAAGTTCATCGGTATCAGATGACTGTTCTTACCTTCGTTGATAAGACAGCCTGAAAACTTCATCGCCAATATTTAACCAAAATTCACGCTAATATGAAAGTAGGCTTATTTATCCCCTGCTACATCAATGCCATCTATCCGCAAGTAGGTGTATCATCCTACCGATTGCTGACAAGCTTAGGAGTGGACGTAGACTATCCACAAGACCAGACTTGTTGCGGGCAGCCTATGGCCAATGCCGGATTCGAGAACGAATCGACCCAACTGGCCAGCCGCTTCGAACAGTTATTCAGCAACTATGACTACGTAATAGGTCCTTCGGCCAGCTGTGTAGCTTTCATACGGCTCAACCATCCAGGCATCCTGAAACAAGCCGGACACACCTGCCAAAGTGCCGGCAAAGTATATGACATCTGCGAATTTATTCACGATGTACTGAAGCCCACCCGCCTCAACGCCCGCTTCCCCCACCGCGTCAGCATCCATAACAGCTGCCACGGAGTACGCGAACTCGGCCTTTCGTCGCCTTCCGAACGCAATATTCCTTACTATAACAAGCTGCGCGACCTGCTTTCGATGGTAGAAGACATCGAAATCCATGAGCCCGAACACGCGGACGAATGCTGCGGCTTTGGAGGCATGTTTGCTGTCGAAGAACAAGCCGTGTCCGTCTGCATGGCCCGTGACAAAATCCGACACCACCTGGACACGGGAGCCGAATACATCACCGGTGCCGACAGTTCGTGCCTCATGCACATGCAGGGTGTCATCGACCGCGAACACCTGCCCATCCGAACCATCCACATTGTAGACATCTTAACTTCCAAACAATGAGTACCAAACATTCCATAGCCGCCGAAGCTTTCCTGAAAGACCAACGGCAGGTGGCCTGGCACAACGAGACCCTCTGGATGGTCCGTGCCAAACGCGACAAAATGAGTCGCGAAGTGCCCGAATGGGAAGACCTGCGGCGCAAGGCCTGCGAGCTGAAACTATATTCCAACAGCCATCTCGACGAATTGCTCACCCAATTTGAGCAGAAAGCCACAGCCAACGGGGCTATCGTGCACTGGGCCAAAGATGCAGCCGAGTATCGCTCTATTGTCTACGACATACTCAGTTCCCACCACGTCAAACGCTTCGTCAAAAGCAAATCCATGCTGGCCGAGGAGTGCGAACTGAATCCCTACCTGCTCTCCAAAGGCATTGATGTAGTGGAAACCGATCTGGGCGAACGCATCCTACAGCTTATGCATCTTCCGCCTGCCCACATCGTTCTACCGGCCATCCACATCAAACGTCAGCAAGTAGCCGAGCTGTTTCAAAAGGAAATGGATGCCGAACCCGGCAACTGCGACCCCACTTACCTGACCCATGTGGCACGGCGTAACCTGCGCCACATCTTCCTCAATGCCGAAGCAGCCATGACCGGAGCCAACTTTGCTGTAGCCTCAACCGGCGACATTGTCGTATGCACCAACGAGGGGAATGCCGACATGGGAACTTCATGCCCCAAACTGAACATCGCCGCTTTCGGTCTGGAGAAAATCGTACCCGACCTCGATGCCCTGGCAGTCTTTACCCGCCTGCTGGCACGCTCGGGCACCGGACAGCCTGCCACAACTTATACTTCGCACTACCGACATCCGCGTAAGGGAGGAGAGTACCACATCATCATTGTAGACAATGGCCGCACCGACATTCTTACCCATCCCGACCACATCCGCACGCTGAACTGCATCCGCTGTGGTGCGTGCATGAACACTTGTCCCGTCTATCGGCGCAGCGGCGGTTATTCATATACTTACTTCGTGCCCGGTCCTATCGGCATCAACCTCGGAATGGCTCATGACCCCATGAAATACAGCGACAACCTGTCGGCTTGCTCGCTGTGCCTGTCCTGCTCCAGTGTCTGCCCGGTCATGGTAGACTTGGGCGAACAGATTTACCGCTGGCGACAGACGCTGGACGGCATAGGCAAAGCCAATCCTGTCAAGAAGGCCATGTCTGGAGGCATGAAAACCCTGATGGAGCACCCAAGCCTTTTCAACACCGCGCTCCGATTTGCCCCATGGGTAAACAGTCTGCCACGCTTCCTGAAATACAACCGTCTGGACGAATGGGGCAAAGGAAGAGAACTTCCCCGTTTTGCCAATGAGTCATTCAATGAAATGTGGAAAAAACATAAAGTACAAGGAGAACAAGGAAAGGAGGAATCCAAATGAGCAGCAGAGACGAAATCCTATCTGCCATCCGGCAAAATACCCGGCAGAAATTCGAATATCCCCAATGGGCACTCCGTGCCACTACCTACGCCGACCCGGCAGCGCATTTCTGCCAAGCACTCGCCCAAGTGGGAGGTCAATCTGTCATGACGGACAAAGACACCGACATCAATGCCCTCATCCGCGAGCATTTCCCACAGGCCAGACGCATCGGTTCTGTCTGTCCGGAAATCACTTGTGCCACCTTCAACCCCGATAATGTAGAACGTGCGCAAGACCTCGACGGGACAGATGTAGCCATAGTCAGCGGAGAATTTGGCGTGGCCGAGAACGGAGCTGTCTGGATTCCGCAGACAGTCCGTCATAAGGCTCTGTATTTCATAGCCGAAAGTCTGGTTATTCTTCTTGAGCGCAGCCAAATAGTACACAACATGCACGAGGCCTATGCCCGCTTGAAACAAGACGGCGACTATCAGTTTGGTGTCTTTATTTCAGGACCGTCCAAAACAGCCGACATTGAACAGGCACTGGTGATGGGAGCACACGGAGCCAGAGAGGTATTGGTGGTGCTGAGGCCGTGAAGAAAGCTGCATTTTCTTGCAATGAGATGGCAGGCCGACTGTGCCCTTACATCTCAGACATGAACTCCCAGGCGCTTGGAAGCGAACTTCCAAGCACTTGGGAGTTTCTTTCTAAAGGCTTAGAAACAAACCTCCTCTATATAAGGTGAAACAGTTTGTCTGACAGGAAGATACCCAAGAATGGACCTTCTTCTGCCAGGGCAGACGGATGGCAACAAACGCATTCTACCCACGGTATAGGCGCATCCGACTTACAGTTTTTTCAGTTCCTGGTATAACCTCTGCACGGGAAGTCCCATGATATTAAAGTAACTGCCTTCTATATGCTCTACACCAATATAGCCTATCCATTCCTGCACACCGTAAGCTCCAGCCTTATCCATCGGACAAAAACGGTCTACATAATACGTTATTTCTTCTTCCGACAAAGTAGCAAAGCGCACCTCAGTACCGGCTGAGAAACAGCGCTGCCAGTCACACGTCGTCAGGCAGACCCCTGTATAAACTTCATGCGTACGTCCGGACATAGCCCTCAACATCTGCAAGGCATCTTCGCGGTCATGGGGTTTTCCCAACACCCTCCCATCCAACCACACAATCGTATCGGCTGTAATTATCAGCTCATTGTCCTTCAACATAGAACGATAAGCTTCAGCCTTCTCACGCGAGATGTACAGAGGAATGTCCGCTCCCTGCAAGGTATCAGGATATGACTCATCCACACCGGGCAACGTACGCACTTCATAGTCTACACCCAATCCCGAAAGCAGTTCTTTGCGTCGAGGAGAGTTAGATGCCAGAATCAGGTGATATTTCTTCAAATTATCAAGCATATACATAAGTAATGTTTAGAAAGTATTAATTAACAAGCCAAGCTTTCCGGAATTACCAGCCAAAAGCGCGATTGTCTGCCATCCAAAGGCCTTGCGCCCGCATCACTTGCTCTATCAAATCGCGCCCGCATCCATATCCGCCCATTGCATGCGAGATATAACGTGAAACCGCCTTGACTTCAGGCACGGCATCATGAGGGCAGCAAGGAAGTCCGCAAAGGTTCATTACCTGTATGTCGGGAATATCATCACCCATGTAGGTAATTTCCTCGTGCTGCAATCCGTGGCGTTTACAGAAATCCTGGTAATCATGCACTTTGACAGACGAACCCAAGTAGATATTCTCAGGAGAAAGTCCCAATGCCAGAAAACGATGACGTACCGCCTCGGTACGTCCGCCGGTTATGATACCGACCAGCAATCCCTGCTTCACTGCCAATTGCAAAGCGTAACCGTCTTTTATGTTCAACGTACGCAATGGCTCACCTTCCGCATTCATGGGAACGACATTCGCACTCAATACACCATCTACATCAAACAGCAACGCCTTGATCCGAGTCAAATCGTAATTAATGGTACTCATATAAGCAACTACTTTATTTAATCCAAGTCACGGAGCTACGGCGTTTTTACTCGCTTCTCCAGATGAAGGAATGTCAGAATGAAGACGACTGATACTTTCGCTAATCTTCCGATAAAGCTCCTGCAATTCAGGAGCATCGGCCAAGAGAGCAAGATGCTTCTCCACCACAGCCCTATCACCACGGACTGCAGGTCCGGTTTGGGCATCGTGCGGAGCAAGGAAATGTACCTTCCGGGCAGTTTCATCTATAAGCGGCAGCAAAGCATCAAAGGGAAGTCCATGACCAGTCAGGACACGGTCGGCACAATCGTATAAATAGTTGGTAAAATTACAAGCCAGCACAGCTGCCAAATGCAAATAACGCCGCTGTTCGGACGTTGCCTCATAAACTTGGGCAGAAAGGACAGACGCCACTGCATGAAGGAACTCTACACAAGGTTTGTCGCACCCTTCTACAAAAATAGGAATCCGTGAGAAATCCACCTCCTGCTGCTTGCTGAAAGTCTGCATGGGATAAAAAACGCCATAATTGGCGGCATATCCTTTCCACAAATCCATAGGCTGGCTACCAGCCGTATGTACCCACAGAGCATCTTCATGTCCCTCAACCAACCGGGGGATAAGCTGGGGCAAGACATCGTCTGTCAGCGAAACCACATACAGCCGGGCATGCGGTGCCAATGCTCCCACATCGGTTGTCCAGGCGGCTTCAACCTGCTGCGCCAGCGCACGGGCAGAAGCATCTGTGCGGCTGTAGACCTGCATGATGCGGAAACCCTTGCGATAAAACGCCTTGGCAAGATTGGTAGCCAGATTGCCGGCACCCACCATCACTATCGAAGTATCTTCAATGCTTCTTCTCATAAAATTAACCAGTTTTCAACGCGTAGAAATAAAATACAGTATAATGCCTACTACCAACAAGGCAAGTGGCAAAAGATAAGCCGACATGGTGCCCAGCAACGCAGTGATAAGTCCGAAATTGAGTATGAGCCATAAGGCCAACAGCACCAATCCCACAGATTTATCATGTTTCAGCAAAAGAAAGATAACGGCTGTGTAGAGCAAAAAATAATCTTTGTTCATCACCCAGGGTAAACCCAGACGTCCAAAGCCCACGATACGGTCTATCAGATAAATAATGCCAAACACGATAAGTGTCACGGCAGCAGCTTTGTATGTATCGCTATTATTATGCGCCTTGGCCATCATTCCTGTCCTCCCTCCTGGTAACGGTTCAAGTGAATTTTCTCCCACTGCAGGAATTCTTCGTTGAAAGGCTTTCGTTCCATCCCTTTATGGCCAACCGCAATGATGCAGACCGTCTGCAACTGCAAGGGCAGATTCAGCACATTATGGACATAATCATCCGAAGGAATGCCTGTCTGCGTATAACGTTCACGCACTTGCACCCAACAACTGCCCAGCCCCAAATCTTCTGCTTGCAACTGCACGTATATGGCAGCAATAGAAGCATCTTCTATCCATACGTCGCTGGCAAGCGGGTCTGCCGCAACCACTACGGCCAGTGGAGCATCAGCCAAAAACTGTGAACCTTGCGCCTTGCAAAGCGAAAGCTGAAGAAGTAACTCTTTATCATCTACTACAATAAACTGCCAGGGAGTACTGCGTTTGGAAGACGGAGCCATCAGTGCAGCCTTCATCAGTGCCACGACCTGCTCCTGCGTCAACTCCTCTTCGGTAAATCTGCGCATGCTACGACGCAGTTTTATCAAATCACTGAAACTTTCCATTTGTATCCGAATATTGATTTTGGGCACAAATATAGGGAAAAATCCCATACGTACCTGACAAGAAAACAAAATGTCCAATCGAAGAAAAACATTGCCGAATGGAAGTAAACAGATGAACGTCCGTCAAATACACAATCCAGATGCCCTGTTGAATGACACCCGTCAACAAACAAAATGTCATTCCAACAGAAAAAGAAAAGAAACAAAACAGAGCACAACAAACAAGATTATTCGTATATTTGCATCACCATGCCTTTGCAACTGACCATATACCGTGCCGGAAGCAACATTCCCGCCTTGCCGGGCAACAACACCTTCCACTCCACCGAGTTGTTTCATATCTATGAAGCCACACCCGGCTATACCCCCTTGCTGGTTGTGGCCAGCCTCAATGGCCAACCCGTAGCCAAACTGCTGGGCGTGGTGCGCCGCAGTGTACGGCTGACACCTCCTGCTTTAATCAAACGTTGTGAAGTGTATGGGACGGGAGAATACTTTGTGCCCGATGAACAGTGCGAAAACATATTCGGCGAAATGCTCCGGAAACTGACCCACGAAGCTTTGCGCCGTTCGTTTCTTATCGAATTCCGAAACCTGGACGACCCACGTTTCGGCTATCGCTTCTTCCGCCAAAACCACTACTTCCCCATTAACTGGCTGCGCGTGCGCAATTCCTTACACGACAACAGCCCGGTAGAAGCCCGCTTCAGTCCATCTCGATTACGGCAAATCCGAAAAGGGCTAAAGAACGGTGCACAAGTCCGGCAAGCACGTACTCCAGATGAAATCCAACATTTTGCCCGGATGCTCCACCATGTCTATTCTTTCAAAATCCGACGCCACTTCCCCAGCCTGCGCTTCTTCCGCGAATTAGAACGCCAATTGGTCAACGGCAAACAAAGCACGATATTCATCGTCACCTATAAAGAACGCATCATCGGAGGAAGTGCCTGCATATATTCAGCCGACACGGCCTACCTGTGGTTTTCGGGTGGTATGCGCAAAACCTATGCTCTCCAATACCCAGGCATCCTGGCCGTATGGGCAGCCCTAAGCGATGCCAAACAACGTGGATGCCGACACTTGGAGTTTATGGATGTAGGCTTGCCTTTCCGCCGACATGGATATAGAGATTTCGTATTGCGCTTTGGCGGCAGGCAAATCAGCACCCGACGCTGGTTCCGCTTCCGCTGGACATGGCTGAACCAACTATTGAGCAAACTGTGGGAATAACAAAACTTCCTTACCCTTTTCTTTAACCAAGACTCCTTTAACAAGCCACCCTACCTCCACCACGAATCCTCCGAATCCTCCGGCATTTTTCCGGAAAAATCAACACGGGAATGAGATTTTTTACGTAAGTTTGTAGCCGTAACCCTAAAACCGTACATTACTATGTGTTCAGAAGGAATTTATGACAGATATATCAACTTTTACACGGATTTTGCATTCAAGAAACTTTTTGGCACAGAACTCAATAAAGAACTGCTCATCAGTTTCCTGAACTCTCTATTACAAGGACGTGAACATATTGAAGACATTACTTATCTAAATACAGAACACTTGGGCACACAAGAGTATGACCGTCGTGCCGTGTTTGATGTCTATTGTAAAAACAACCGCGGCGAGTACTTTCTGGTAGAAATGCAGAAAGGAGAACAGCAATATTTCAAAGACCGGAGCATCTATTACTCCAGTTTTGCCATCCGCGAACAAGCTCCTCGTGGCTATTGGGATTATGAACTAAAAGAAATCTACACCATCGGTATACTGAATTTCTGCTTTGAAGGAAGTTCCCCCTCTTACTACCATGAGGTAAAGCTATTGGACACAGAAACCAAAGAGGTATTCTATGACAAGTTGACGTTTATCTACTTGGAAATGCCTAAATTTACAAAAACTGAAAATGAACTGACCACACTGTTCGACAAATGGTTGTATGCCATCCGCAACTTGGCTTCATTAATGGAACGTCCTCACGTTTTACAGGAGAAAGTATTCAAACGATTGTTTGAAGCAGCTGAAATCGCCAAATTCGAACCCAAAGAACGGTATGCATACGAAGAAAGCCTAAAAATCTATCGTGATTGGTTCAGCGTAATGGAAACAGCCAAAAGAAAAGGCTTAGCAGAAGGTTTAGCGGAAGGTAGAGAACAAGGTAGAACAGAAGCTGTACAGACAATGGCTTTAAAAATGAAACAAGAAGGCATTTCTAATTCTGTTATAGCCAAGTTTACCGGAATGACTGAAACTGAAATTGAAAATCTATAAGATAAAGATTTCTACTTCAGAACATTACTGCCAAGTAAATTGAGGTTCATTCTGCAAAGAAGAGTAATGTCCTCGTGTGGTTTCGGCTGAAATAACTGCCATCTATTCATCGTCAACCCACAATCATTGATTTTTCATTATGCTTAGCAAATTCAAACTCAATCAACTCTATTTCAAAGATACCCAGTTTGCCGACCTGATGAAACGGCGCATTTTCAATGTCCTGCTCATCGCCAACCCCTACGATGCTTTTATGCTGGAAGATGACGGGCGTATAGACGAGAAAATATTCAATGAATATGCCTCGCTCTCTCTGCGCTATCCTCCCCGCTTCAGTCAGGCTACCACATGCGATGAGGCGCTGGCACAACTGGAATCAATGACCTACGACTTGGTTATCTGCATGCCAGGTACGGGAGACAATGAAGCCTTCGACACCGCCCGACGCATCAAGCAGGATTATCCACACCTGCCTATCGTCATTCTGACCCCTTTCAGCCATGGAGTCACCGAACGTATTGCCAATGAAGACCTGAGTGCCTTCGAATATGTGTTCTGCTGGTTAGGCAACACAGACCTGCTGGTATCTATCATCAAACTGATAGAAGACAAGATGAACCTTGAACACGATGTCAGCCAGGTAGGCGTGCAGGTCATGTTATTGGTAGAAGACAGCATACGCTTCTACTCTTCCGTACTTCCCAATCTCTACAAATTTGTGCTGCAACAGAGTCAGGAATTCAGCACCGAGGCACTGAATGCTCACCAACGCACCTTGCGTATGAGGGGGCGGCCCAAAATTGTATTGGCACGTACCTACCAGGAGGCATGGAGCATCTACGAAAAATACAAGAACAACATATTGGGAGTCATCACCGATGTACGTTTCCCCCGCACAGAGGGTAGTCCCAAGGATGCCTTGTCCGGCATTAAACTCTGTGCTGCCATCCGCAAAGAAGACCCATTCGTACCGCTTATCATTCAAAGCAGCGAATCGGAAAATGCAGCATACGCCGCCAAATACGGTGCCGCCTTCATCGACAAGAATTCCAAGAAAATGGATGTAGACCTGCGGCGCATCGTATCGGAGAATTTCGGTTTCGGCGACTTCATTTTCCGCAATCCGGAAACCGGAGAAGAGATTGCACGCGTCAAGAACCTGAAGGAACTGCAAAACATCTTGTTCGCTGTGCCTGCCGAATCGTTTCTCTACCACATCAGCCACAACCACGTCAGCCGCTGGCTTTACTCGCGCGCCATGTTCCCCATCGCTGAATTTCTGAAACCCATCACGTGGAACAGCCTGCAGGATGTCGACGCACACCGCCGACTTATCTTCGAGGCGATTGTAAAGTACCGTAAAATGAAGAACCAGGGCGTGGTGGCCGTGTTCAAGCGCGACCGCTTCGACCTTTACTCCAACTTTGCCCGTATCGGCGACGGTTCGTTGGGTGGAAAGGGACGCGGCCTGGCTTTCATTGACAACTTGGTAAAACACCACGCTGAGTTTGAGGAATTTGAAAATGCCCGCGTAGCCATCCCGAAGACGGTGGTTCTCTGCACCGACGTGTTCGACGAGTTCATGGACAGCAACAACCTCTATCAGGTAGCCCTGTCGGATGCCGACGATGACGTCATTCTGCGCTATTTTCTCAAAGCCAAACTGCCCGACCGACTGGTAGAAGACTTCTTCACTTTCTTCGATGTGGTGAAGTCGCCCATCGCCGTTCGCTCGTCGTCGCTGCTGGAAGATTCACACTACCAACCCTTTGCAGGCATTTACAATACCTACATGATACCTTATCTGGACGACAAATACGAAATGCTGCGCATGTTGTCCGATGCCATCAAAGGCGTATATGCTTCGGTCTTCTTCCGCGATTCAAAAGCCTACATGCAGGCTACAAGCAACGTTATCGACCAGGAAAAGATGGCTGTCATCCTGCAGCAGGTAGTCGGCATCCAGTATGGCGACCGTTATTATCCGTCCATGTCGGGAGTAGCACGTTCGCTCAACTATTACCCCCTCGGCGACGAGCAGGCCGAAGAGGGCATTGTCAATCTGGCTTTGGGATTGGGAAAATACATCGTAGACGGCGGCATGACGCTGCGTTTCTCGCCCTACCACCCCAACCAAGTGTTGCAAACCAGCGAACTGGAACTGGCATTGCGCGAAACGCAGACCCGCTTCTATGCCCTCGACCTGAGCAATGCCGGACACAACTTTTCCATCGACGACGGCTTCAACCTGCTGAAGCTCCCGGTAAAGGAGGCCGAGAAAGACGGGTCACTGAACTATATCGCCTCTACCTACGACCCCTACGACCAGATTATCCGCGACGGTCTTTACCCAGGCGGACGCAAGGTCATCACCTTTGCCAACATCCTGCAACACGATGTCTTTCCACTGCCGCGCATCCTGCAACTGGCTTTGAAATACGGACAGGCCGAGATGCGCCGCCCCGTAGAAATAGAGTTTGCTGCCAACCTGAGCCGTGAGAAAGACCGCACCGGCACGTTCTACCTGTTGCAGATACGCCCCATCGTAGACAGCAAGGAGATGTTGGAAGAAGACCTTCGCCTCATCCCCGACGACCGCCTGCTGCTGCGCTCCAACAACTCACTGGGACATGGCATCATGGACGACATATTCGACGTGGTCTACGTCAAGACACAAAACTACAGTGCCTCCCGCAATCCGGAAATTGCCCGCGAGATAGAAAAGCTGAACCAACAATTCCTCGACCTGGGACGCCACTACATCCTCATCGGCCCGGGGCGCTGGGGCAGCAGTGACCCTTGGCTGGGCATTCCCGTAAAATGGCCCCACATCTCGGCCGCCCGCGTCATCGTAGAAGCCGGGCTGACCAACTACCGCGTTGACCCCAGTCAGGGTACTCACTTCTTCCAGAACCTGACCTCATTCGGCGTAGGCTATTTCACCATCAATGCTTATATGAATGACGGACTCTACAACCAGGATTACCTGAATGCCCAACAGGCTGTGCAGGAGACTCAACACCTGCGCCACGTACGTTTCGGGCTCCCTCTGGTGGTGAAAATGGACGGCAAAAAGAAAGAAGGCGTGGTGATGCTTCCGGGCGAATCGGAATGATCGCTTTGATATTTTACCAAACCAGACTTGTCGTGAATCGCGTACTTCCACCCCAAATATGGAAGTACGCGATTCTTCGTATGCCTTTCTTCTTCATAGAAGACCTGCCGTTAAAAAAACTATTCCTGCTGTCACCCCCACGCCATCCGGAAGACTCACAATGCGCCAAGAGCCCCAAAGTAAATTCTCAAGCGCTTGGAAGCGTTCTGCTACGCACTTAAAAGCCGATAGCTAAGCAATTAGAACCAATAATCTGTCCGACAAACAGATACATGTTCACATATCGGACACTCACCCATGAGTCATTTCATTATTCCCACATCACGCCTTCCACCGGAGTAAAGTTGCGAGAACTCTTTCCTCCCCCGCACAAAAAACTGCCAAAGCAGACTGAAACGGCAGCGTTCCGGAATATCTTCCACCACTGTCAGACGCAGATTCTCCGTCCGAACCGCCGCATACAATGGCTTCAACTCATGAAATTCACGACGTGCCCGAAGCACAGCCTGCGCATTCTTCCACTGTCCCGTCAGCAGAAACTGCAAGGCTGCCACATAATCCAGGCAGGCACGCACACGCATGACCGAGGCCAGTTCCCGCGCAGGCAGATTCTTGTAAAGCATCAAAAGATTGTTGCGGAAATTCAGGAAAGTCTTGTGCGGATTCTCCCGCTTCAACGTGGCAGCCCCCACATGACAGACCACGCTACCGGGTATGCACACCACCCCACGTCCGCGGGCACGGAGCCTCCAGCAAAGGTCTATCTCCTCCATGTGGGCAAAGAAACGACTATCCAGTCCCCCCGCCTCCATGTAATCGGCACGGCGGATAAACAAAGCAGCACCCGATGCCCAGAAAACCGGCAACACAGTATCATACTGCCCCCGGTCCTGTTCAACATTCCCCATCAGGCGCCCCCGGCAAAAAGGATAGCCATAACGGTCGATAAAGCCGCCCGCCGCACCGGCATACTCAAAGCGGTCGCGCTCGCGCCAACTGCGCAACTTGGACTGACAAGCCGCCACGCCAGGATGCTCATCCATATAAGCCACCAAGGGGCGCAACCAGTGTTCCGTTACCTCCACATCCGAATTGAGCAGCACCACGTATTCTGCTTCTACCTGTGCCAAGGCCCGGTTATAACCTTCGGCAAAACCATAATTATGCTCCAAGACTATCAGACGGACAGAAGGGAAATCACGCCGCAGCATCCCGACAGAGGCATCCGTCGACCCATTGTCGGCCACCCATACCACTCCTCCGTCTTCTTCCGTCAAGCGGACCACGTTTGGCAGGAAACGCTGCAACATTTCACAACCGTTCCAATTCAATATGACTACAGCTACCTTATCCATCATCCGGCTCTCTTATAAAGACCTCTCTTTCCCGGCCGTAAGTATCACCCCCTCCAATGCCGAAGCATCAGCATTGAAATCACCCAAACGCACCGGAACTACCTGATTATCCAACGTATCATCGTGAGGCACCTCCACCCGGATATAATTTGGTGTAAACCCATGCATGGGCATTCCCGGTTTAGAACGTTCCAGCAGAACCGGCACCGTCTGTCCGATATGGCGTGCATAAAAAGCCCGTAGCTTTCCGTCCGACAGCTCCAGCAAACGTTGGCTGCGCCGGTGCTTCTCCTGCGGCGGCACTGCATAATCTATCTTCAAAGCCTGCGTACCGGGACGCTCGGAATAACTGAATACATGCAACTGCGTCACATCCAATCCGGACAGGAAATCGTAGGAACGCTCAAAATATTCCTCCGTCTCTCCCCTTGTGCCCACAATCACGTCCACCCCGATAAAAGCATCGGGCATGCGCATCCTTATCCGCTCTATCTTCGATGCAAACAAAGCCGTGTCATAACGGCGGCGCATCAGCTTCAGCACCTCATCGCAACCAGCCTGCAACGGGATATGGAAATGAGGCATAAAACGACGTGACTGCGCTACAAAATCGATGATTTCATCCGTCAGCAAATTGGGTTCGATAGAAGAGATCCGGTAACGCTCTACCCCCTCTACCCCATCCAATGCCTTTACCAAGTCGAAGAAAGTCTCGCCGGTAGAACGCCCGAAATCGCCGATGTTTACTCCCGTCAGCACAATCTCCTTTCCCCCTTCGGCCACAGCCTGCCGAGCCTGCTCCACGATAGAAGCAATGCTGCCGTTACGGCTGCGCCCGCGTGCAAAGGGAATGGTGCAGTAAGAACAGAAATAATCACAACCGTCCTGCACCTTCAGAAAGAAACGCGTGCGGTCGCCCCGCGAACACGAAGGCACAAAACTGCGGATGTCTTTCAGGGCAGAGGTGTGCGCCTCTCCCGCCCCATGCTTCTGCAGATTGCCTAAATACTTCAGCAAATCTTTCTTCTGCTCAGCACCGAGCACCACATCTACACCGTCAATCTTTGCCACATCCTCCGGTTTAAGCTGGGCATAACATCCCGTCACCACCACAAAGGCCCCCGGATGCTGCCTCACCAACCTATGGATAGCCTGCCGGCACTTCTTATCTGCCACCTCGGTGACAGAACATGTATTGACCACACAAATATCCGCTTTCTCGCCCCGTCGTGCCGTTCGCACTCCCGCTTCCTGCAGCATCCTTCCGATGGTGGAAGTTTCGGAGAAATTCAACTTGCACCCGAGGGTGTAATACACCGCTGTCTTATCCTGAAATATCTGAGTATCTATCATAAGGAGTTATAAATATGCGGGCAAAGGTACGCATTATTCTCAGTAAACCGACAACAGCCCCCTCTTTTCTTTCTCCAAGTCATTACAATTCAATGACAAAAGCATACCGAAAAGAGAGAACTTACAAAAAAATGAAAAAAAAATCGTATTTTTGAGTACAACCTATCCAAAAAGTCTATACCTTTGCGACGTTTTAATAAAGCAATTGATTGTATTACGTTTTAAAAAGCAAAGAAAATGAAAAAGTTAGTTTTGATGGCCGTAGCCATGGTAGCCGTATCTTTCGCATCTTGTGGTGGTAACAAAGCAGCTAATACTGAAGCAACAGAAGCTGCAGCACCTGCAACAGAAGAAGTAGCACCCGCAGCAGCTGACACAACTGCAACAGACAGCACAGCTGCCGCTACAGACACTACCGCAGTTGCTGAATAATTCGGCTTATCTCGGACTTAAGAGAGAATTGAAAGTCTGTCGTGCGAAAGCACCCAGACTTTTTTTATGCCCGTAGGTGTGGAAGGGGATATTCAGTAAATATCCCTATCTAATAAACGGAAATTATTATCACAAAGCATCGATTTCATCGGTAAGCAAACCGGTTGCTTGTGCAATGAATGCAACATCCATCCCCATCTTTTTCAGGTTGCGGGCTGTTTCCAAAATGCCTTCTGCACGACCTTCTGCACGACCTTCTGCACGACCTTCTGCACGACCTTCCAACTTAGCTGTGTTCAACACATCATTCTGAATCATAATGGCATTCAGATGTTCATCATACGCACGTTGATCTTCGGGCGACATGGAGTAATATTTCAGTTTCTCACGAGCTTCCCCCAACCCCGGAGCCGAGGTATCGGCCGCAATGATACCATCCTTCAGATAACGCATCCATTCGTCAAGAGGCGTGACGGCTACCTGGTCGAATTCGTTGACCCGAATAAGGATATATTCCGGGAAGATTTCAGAAGGAAGCCTGGACACAATGGCATTACGTTCCTTGCTTCTTATCTGTAGCAGGTCCTTTGTATGTACGCCAACAAACTGGTTTTGTCCGTGATACAGATAGTCACTTCCCAGGCCCAAATCAAAATACAAGATACTGATAGAATAGACCTTCTTCACTTGTTCGTAAGAGTTGCCCAAACTGATATGTTCTGTGATGGCTTTAGCCACTCCATAAAGCACCCGCTCCAGGTAATACAATTCACGGGTGTTTTGCACCTCGATAATAATAATCTCCCCCTTGCTGTTACGGGCCTTTATGTCTACACGGTTAAACTTGTCGTCCGCAGAGAGTTGGTTACTTTCGCTTTCCAGTATCTCGACGATAGTTATGGGTTCTCCCAGGAACACCGTTAGGAACCCCTCCAGCACACCGAAATTAGCTTTCTGCCGCAACAGACGTTTGATGGCCCAATCGAAACGGATATATTTGTCTTTCAAATCACTCATAATACATTGGTAATTATAATTAGCCGTACAAAGATAAAGTTTTTGCAGGAAATGCTCAAAAGCGAACAAAAAAAAATCCGGAGATGCAGAAGTGCGTCTCCGGATAGCGGCGTTTTTAGTAAGCTATGTCTGCCGAACGGCGGTAAGCGTCCAATTCTGACGTGCCCCCGCTTTACAGGCAGCAAGCCATAAATAACCATAAGGAGATGCCTCCTGTAATCGCTAACATAGAACCTCCAGCTTCTCTACCAGATGCAACAGCTGGCGGTAGGTTAAATTATTCTGCCGGAGGGAAAGCCCTTGATTGGTACGGACCGTTATGCCGAAACGCAATACGGTTCCCTTCTGACCGCCGGAATCCAAGTCTGAGGGCTTGTCTTCATCAGATTCTTGAGCTGGGGTTGTCTGGTCATCCCCGTCAACGATACGGATGGGATGGACGGATGCCTTTGACGGTTTCTTCCTGGACTTGAACCATCTTTCAAACTGTGAGTACACAATACCCTGCTGCTGGCAGAAATTCACGATGGAAATACCGTTAGGAACACCTTGCTTTTTGTAGAGTTCATAGACTCTTTGAAAATCTTCACTACTTGCCATAATCTTATAATTTGAGGTTTGTAGTGCAAATATACTGACCTTATATTTCAATGCCTATAACGGAATTGAGTGCTTACGCAAGCTCCAGCAGGTCGATTTCCTGCTCTTCGGTCTGTTGATTTTGATCCATATTTTGATTGGGATTGATTATTTTCTGGTGACAAAACTGATCCGAAACATGAATGCCTCGGGCTATAAAAGGATTAAGCCATCACCGGCTTTTAATAAGAATCTGAGATTTTTATTGCTTTACCGCAATAGGGGTTATCTTGGCCGCATCTTCATCACCCACATTCAATTCCTGTAGATGCTTGACATGTTTGCAAAGTGAAAGATACAGCGAGTAGAAAACTTGAATACTCTCGTTCATTTTGGATATGGTGCAAACCGGTATGGAATGTTTCATTTCCACATCCCAAATGAAGCTACTTCTCCGGATTTGCCTGATCAGTAGCACCAACTCTGGATTTTCATAGACGATGACAGGGATATCCAGGTAATCCAGTGTGGCATGTTTTAACCAACAAACGCGTGAATAAAGATAGGAAATCTCATCCCAATTGCTAACATTGGTAAGTTCCTTCTTGCCATTTTGAGTGTAGCTATAATAAAATCCGGTTTGCTGATTCTTTTGAAAATCCGTTATTGGCCCGAATGCAGCAGGTTCAATCTTCAAATAATGCGGGTCATCTGTCTTCCGGGATATTGAACATTTGTAAGCCAAGTAAGCTATGATTTCCTGCATACCGTTTGCAAGGCTGTCTATGGCATCCTGTGTACGCTTTCGTATTTGACGCCGTTTGATTTCTTCAGGGATGACCACTAACAAGAGATAAAATATCGTGCTGGAAATCACCGTAATGCTAAAATCCTTTGCCATATCATTTACCCGTGCTATCTTGTCCGTTGGCCAATCACATTCCCAGTAAGGGATGACTTGGAATACTACTTGTAAAAGGATGATGAGAGATAGGATGTTTATGACTAGCAAAATAGAGTGAAAGACCAATTTTAATTTATCCATGTTTCTGCAAATAGCGATTACTGTCAATTCTGTTCTTTATCAATTTCAAGAAATGATTGGGCAGAAAGAGCAAAAAAAACATCAGTATGCTTTGAACTTTGGAATAACCCAAAACTTCCCTGTACATTCTGATGTCATTTTGGACCAGTTTCCATTTGTCGGACGATAAAGACCCTTTTATCACCCGGTATTTCCACAATGGAGAATTTATGGCATACGCATAGTCAGTCTGTTGAACAACCCTCAGCCATGTTCCCCAATCTTCCCCTGTCTTAAGTTTCGGCATATAAATTTTACCGATGCGCTTCGTATCATAAATAACTCCAGGAGTACCTATATTGCAACCAATCTTCATATTGCGCTTGGATATACGCCAGGGTTTCCAAGAAATACCTGTCACATTCAAATGCTCATCCGCATATTCAAAGGCCGAAAACACAAATTCATACTTATGCTTCTCCATAAAGTCCAGCTGGACTTCCAGTTTATTCGGATACCACCAATCATCTCCGTCCAAGAAAGCAATATAACGTCCTTGTGCCTTGTCTATGGAATTATTACGAGCTACAGCCGCACCTGCGTTTTGCTTCAGAACGAATAGTTTAATCCGACTATCTTTTTTGGCGTATCCCTCTATCACATGTACTGTGTCATCTGATGAGCAATCATCTGTAATTAATAATTCCCAATGAGGATAGGTTTGTCTCAAGACAGATTCTATAGTTTCACCTATAAATCGTGCTGCATTATAAGTCGGAGTTATAATGGAAACCAGACCATAATTTTTCATACCGAAATTTATTTTGATTCACGCTTGATACGAAAGTAAAGGCGTTTTATTCGCTCATACTGTGAGCCCAAACAGTCCTTTACACAACGCAAAACCTGCCAGCGGATATACAATCTCTGCCGAAAGCTATTGTTGCAGACAATTTTCATAACATCTTCAGCACTCATTCCCTGCAAAACAACATAGCGGCCCAAGACTTGTATACTCATAAATCGTGTTACCTCCGTAGTGGGTATGGAAGTATAAAGCCGTTGAATGCCAGCTTCTGTAGCTTTTTGCATGACCACGACACTTCCATCCCCGTTTGGAATGGAAGCCGTCATTTCCTCTGTGACAAACGGATGTAATATGTTTACAGAATCCGTCCATTCCTTGGCAATCTCTTCCTCGGTCAGTTCTGTCAACATCGGATGCGTATGTGAATGGGAACCTATACGATGTCCCCTTTGTGCCAACTCGGCCAATTGCTCCGTTGTAAGGAATTGAGGAGTGTTCAAATATGCTGTGCTGATAAAGAATGTTCCACGTAATTCATATTTCTCAAGAATAGGAGCAGCCAATGTCAAAAATGAAATGCCGCCATCATCAAACGTAAACTCGACTTCTACCTCTGGGTGTTCATGGCAATACCGGACAACAGCTTTCACATGATCTTCGAAAATGTCTGCTTGAATTTTATATGGGAAAGCTTTTTTGTCTTGGAAGCCGCTCTCATAAGGTGTTCGCTGGTATATGTCGTGATACATGAGACATATCCGAAACGAATATCTGTCATTATCCATATTGCTTATTCTACAATATGAAGTATGGTAGCACCCCATGAATAGCCCACGCCAAACCCAGCAACCATAATCATCATCTCTTGTTTTATAGTTTCGTCCTGTTTCGCGTCATATAATGCAATGGGAATGGTATTCGATACCGTATTGCCATAATCGGCTAAAGCATAATAGAACCGATCGGGTGCGATTTTAATCTTGCGACGTAAAAAATCCAGCATATACTTATTGGCTTGATGAAATACAAACAGGTTTATTTCATCTAGTCCTTTGCCATTTGCCACCAGTGTGTCCTTCACTAATGGAGGTACATTATCCAATGTGAACGTAAATATTTCACTCCCATTCATATACAGGTAATCAGATGAAACCGGATTGCCATTTTCATCAATCGATAAATCACCGCGTTTCTCGGGATAACGAGCACCTCCCGTCTTCACCATCAGATTAGGTGCGCCGGAACCATCAGTGCCCATACTGAAATTCCCAATCTCTGCCCAGCCGGATGTGCTTATTACCGTAGCCGTGGCTGCATCTCCAAAAATAGTACGGTTCCCTTTGTCTTTGGGATGCAGATGTTTGCTGTAAGTTTCTCCTGTCAGCAGCAAGACGTTGCGAGCTGTTCCGGAAACAACCAGTCCTTTGGCTAAGGATAAGCCATACACATACCCCGAACAGCCTAAATTAAAGTCCAAGGCTCCAATGTCCTTTCGAAGTTGCAATTCATGCTGAATAATGCAAGCTGATGTTGGCAACAAATAGTCAGGGCTTTGGGTACAAAACAACACAAAATCTATACTTTCACGCGGAATATCTGTCCCACGGAATAAACATTCTGCTGCTTTTACCGCCATATCTTTAGCCGTTTCATTTTCCTCGGCTATATGCCTGATGTTCACACCAACCTTAGAAGCGATTTTATCCACACTCCATTCAGGAAAACTTTGAACTATTTCTTCATTTGTTACCTTTCTCTCAGGTAAGTAATATCTTATATCTTTGATATATGCCTTTTGCATCGCATTTCAATTTTAAAGTAATGTATATCCTCCGTCTATCAGCAGATTGCTTCCCGTCATCCAAATAGAAGCATCGCTCAACAAATAGATAACTGCATAAGCCACCTCTTCAGGTTTTCCATATCTTCCTAAAGGATAGCGTTTCGCATCCTCTTGAAGTTGTTCTTCCGTTATGGAACCACTTTTCAAGAATTGGGTATCAATCATGCCTGGATTCACACAATTTACTCGAATCCCCTTACCAGCCAATTCTATAGCCATACTTTTCATCAATCCGTTGACTGCACCTTTTGAGGCTGAATACAAACTTTCACCAGTAAATGAAACCCAAACGCCTGCAATTGATGAGATGAATACCAGTGAAGCTCCTTTATTGATTCTTTTTCTCTTGAGTAGTTGCTGCAACAATATCGCAGGAGCTTTGAAATTCACGCCCATAATCATTTCCACGTCTGTATCCGAAATGAAACGGAAAGGTTTGGGCATGGTCATCCCCGCGCAATTGACTACGCCGTCCAGTGGTTCCGATACTCTTTCTACCAATAGTCTTAGTCCTTCTTCCGAAGACAAATCCACCGGAATGATCTGATGAATTTGTGAAGCATCCATCATGCTAAGCGTTTCGTCCAGACGTTCTGCGTTGCGGGCAGTCAATATGATTTGTGCCCCCATTTTGGAACATTCTATAGCTATTGCCCGACCTATTCCAGAAGAAGCACCTGTTACCAAGACTCTTTTCCCTGATAATGAAAACGGATTATACATATCAGTCTAAGAATATTACTTCTTGCTTTGAATTAGCATGAACAAATCATTAATGGTATCTACCGCTTGTATGTCACTACCTTTGATACGCACGTCATATTCTTCGTCTGCCATGGCAATAATCGAGAGCGACATCAGAGAAGACCATTCACCCAGCTCCTTAAATTTGGTTTCAGGAGTAAGTTCATTGACATCTACGTTATCAAACTGTTCTGCAAATTTTTCAATAAAATCTTTCAATTCCATAGTTCGTAAATTATTAGAAGTTCATTATGTTAATATCACATCTGCGTACCCATACCGGACACGCCATAGATTTATGTCTGAAGCATCCTTGTATTGCTTGGTTTTGTCCTTCAAGGCAATGTGGGCATAGCCATGCGGAATGAACCCGCATCGCTTCATAGCCCTTACCACTTGGAGGTTATTGGTTGCGGTTTCAATGATATCTACCTGAGGTGAGAATGTAAGGGTTGCCATCCGGTATATATCCTCCTCAGACAACAAGCTTTCATCACGAATACCCCACTCCACGATAGAGCCAATCAACACATCTCGCAATACTCCTCCGGCTTGTTCCCTAAAACGTTCTTTAGTCATAAAAAAGGCTATCGGCTCTTCAGACTTCTTCACGATATAGAAGGATTGTATATTCTGTGGCTGTTCATAGAAATTATTATCCAAGTTCCATTGCAACCAAACATGATCATGCACTTCCATATAGGTGTGTCCATCATTCAGTACTATCTCGTCAATCCATGCTGGTATGCGGTCTACTTTCTCCACCTGGTATTCCCGCAGCAGTCGCTTTCCTTTCCTGTCCGACACAGATATGAGCCAACCAAGTGGGACATTCAGAATCTTGCTACAAACCCTCAATAGATTTCCTCTTACACCTTTGCTTTCCAGCATACATCGCACATTTCGTAATTGCATGATGCGAGGGAAAGCCAAGATATGATAGCGCAACTTTTTATATAGAGGCAACGCCATTTCCGACAAGCCAGCAACGACATTTACTGGATATTCTTCGCTCATAGTAAATGCCAGAAGTGGCTCAGCACCTACTCCCAAGTACCTTAATGGTTCAGCAGCTTCCAACGCTGAAGCTGTTCCGGCAGGTAAAATCTGCCCCCGCGCATAAAAACGGGTACCGAAACATTGAAGCCGTGCTGCTACTATATCATCTACGTTCACGAAGAGAAAGGCACAATTATCCCCCGAAATATTGAATGGGCAATTAAACCCTGCTGCTATACGCCCTTTGGTCAATAAATAGGATGCAATATGATAGGGATCTTTTTTTAAATAATAGTCCCCAGAGTCATAATTTCTAAAAGAAATAGGAGTATATGTAATGGTTGGCATAAAGATAAATTATTCGTTTATAAATGCCCGCAGTTTGTCAATGAAAATCTCTTCAGAAAAATATGAATTGAATACATTTAAAGAATACTCATTGACTCGAATGCTCTTATCTAATAATGAAATTTTATCAATAAATTCTTCAGGAGAATTGCACAATCCACCTATACGGTCATAATCTGCCGATACTCCTACAAAAGCCTCTTCTGTCCCTATGATAGTCTTACCGTAACTTAAGGCTTCAATCGTTTTAGTTTTCATACCCGAACCATAGAATATTGGTATTATCACAGCTACCGCTTCTTTATAGAAAGCAGACAAGTCATTCACGTATCCATCCAAAAAAACATTTACTGGTAAAGGACGATTTTGCAGAAGTTGATTTTGACAACACCCTCCTACGATTCTCACATCTAAATCAATATGTGTTGCTACATAATCTATAAACCAGTTTATACCCTCTACATTAGGGAAGAAATTGGATCCAACAAACAATAAATAGGGTTTAATATTGAGTGTACTTACTTGTATATTATTAGGATGCCGTTCATAAGTAATAGGAAGAATAATATCTGCCCCACGATCATACAATTGTTTGAATCCGTCATTGTCACGCTCTGTCAAAGCCAGAAGCTTAGATGTCCATTGAAGCGTTGTACGTTCATTCATTGAGACATGTATATAACGCAATTTTGCAATCAAAGTCGAATTAAGTTCCATTTCCTGCTTATACAACATGGCATCTACGTTATGCGCATAAACCATAGTTCGTATGCCCTTTTTGCGTAGTTTCTTCACAACATTGCCGAACAACGTCCCTTCTAAGAACACCCAATCATAGTTGTTTGATTGTGCAATTTTTAAAACTGACTGTTCATCTTGAATACTCACACCATAACTGCCCTGTCGCAACAATGACATAAAATAAGTAGCAATCGATGGCTTTTCATGCATATATACTATCACGTTGTCTCTGCCTGCTATTTTTTGTAATGCTCTAAGATTTCGCTGCATTACATACTTAGCTCCGGTATTGTTGTCATCTAGGAATCTTGAAATATAAAATATCTTCATTATGCTGATCATTTAAAGGCCGCGGGTAAAACGAAACTATCTTTTTCCCAAAAAAAATAATATCGTACATAATCATACTCGAAATTAGAAAGGGTACCTACAAATAGTAGAAAATACAATCCAAGCAGCAACATAAATAATTTGCGATTGGATGACTTGTAAAAAAAGAATAATGTATATGCCCCAACAATAAAGCTTGTTCCCCATAGATAAAAATTTACGCGTTGAAAAATTTGGCTACTTACAAAAAGATGTTTCCATAAAACACCTATGAAAAATAAATTATAAATTATAGTGAAAATTGAATCCCTAAAAAATTCTTTTACGCGATTGCTATAACATATTTGAATTACAATAATGATTAATGATACATAGAATCCAATTCCTAAAGAAACCTCCGAGGAGAGTTTAGCCAATGAACGTTCAGAACTCATATCAAAATAATCAGCATAAGGAGTCATCTGTATATAGACATCTATCAACTGAATAACCTCCAAACTAAGTTCAGCTTTAAGCAAGATTAATGAAATCAAAACTAATAGAAGTTGAATTCTAATATTTCGAAACCATTCATTTTTGTAACAAAATAATGGATAAAATAACAGCAATAAAAATGCTGATGAATGTATTAATATCGCTAAAAAAATTACTAAGTAATAGGCTATCCAATTCTTGCTTTTAATAAAAGGTAAAGAAGCTATGAATATAGAAAATGCTAATTCTTGACGTAAAGCATTAGCAAAAATGAGCCATGTACAACTAGCCATAAATGTATAGCCTATATAAGGAATTACAACTGACTCATGTCGAAATCCTTTGAATAGAAATAAAATCTGTAAAAACGCAATAATACCTAAAAATAATTGATAACTCCAAGGGCACAATTTCATCAAAAATAAAAAACCAGACTCAAGGCCATTAGTCAATGGCTTTCCAAATTGTTGATAGTATGTATATATCTCCTGATAACCAAAATAATCCGCACCCACTCCATACCGCAAACCAAATATTACAGAGTAGCAAATTAACGCCCATAGTAAATAATTATGTTTTCCATGGGGAAATTTTACATAATACCTACTTAACTGTACGAGAATAAAACTTGTTGTAAAATAAACAACAACAGATTGCATCATGTTAAACGAACTTTCAATTTAAAGAGCCAATAATACAGAGTATATGATTTGTTTAGTAATATTAATTTCCAGCCTTTACTATTAGGTTTTTCAAATTGTATCGGCAAATATTTACATAACGGAATAGCTTTTTTTATTTTTTTCAGCGGAATATTCCCAACAGCGATAGCTGAATATGTCAAAGTAAACATCTGTGCATATAACATTTCCGATAACATGTTTCTCTGAATTGGTGAAAGTTCATCGAATCGAGTATCTATCAACTTCTTAATAAAATCCAAACCATTTATCATTAATTTCAAGTGTTCTTCATTAAAAGTGCGAGATGCACTACCTATTCTTTCACAAACAACATAAAATGGAATATCTTGAAAGCACAATCTAACCGCATAGATAAAAACTAAATTTATAAAAATACTATCCTCGCCGTTTCGGACTCCTTCAGGAAAGGTTATTTTATTCCGTAACAAGAAATTTCGATTATACACCCCCCCACACACACTTCCCCTTCTAAAGCCGTTAGAGAAGATTTCTACACCACTATAAATATGATTAGTAATACATTTATCTTTCCACGCGTAATATATAGTTCCATTTGTTCCTTGGGAAATTAATAATAAAACATCTAAAGGTACATCTATCTTTTCATTCAAAATAGCATAGACATTTTTCAAACTTCCTTCTACAATCCAATCGTCTGCATCAATAAAAGTAACATACTCTCCTTCAGCAATTTGCAAACCAACGTTTCGTGCCATAGAAACTCCCCCATTAACACGATTCAGAATTCGTAAATTGGTATGATGATTGGCAAACTCATTCACAATTTGCATCGAATTATCTTGAGTACCATCATTGATTACAATTATTTCATACAGATTTTCACTCAAATCTTGATTAAAGATTGAAGACAAACATCTCCTAATATATAATTCAACATTATATACAGGAATAATAATACTAAATTTTTTCATTTAATCTATTGGCACTTTCTTAAAGGGATTTCTACTCAATAATGAACCTAATTTCCATGCTACTAACTCTACCAATGCAGTAAGCCCCAATGAATGAAAATAGTAATTACGATAATGTTGCACATATAGTTTCTTTCCAAAGAAAGAATAGGTTTTATAATCCATCGGGAAATCATGATTATCTTCCATTTTTCTCACGGACATAGGAAATAGTCCAAATTTTAAAACATTATCATTATATAGACATGGCAAATCTTGATCATCAATCAATTTCCACAATTCTTTTTCTGTCTTAGGTGTATGTACTACATGTAATTGATTATAATATGAAAATACTAAATTTATTACAGGTTTTCCCCAATATGTTGCTTCAATACCTGTTGTAGATCCAAAAACTATAACTTTTGATGCCGCATCCATTAAAGCATAAGTACTAATAGGACTATCAGCAGGTATGACCGTCAAATTTGAATAACTAAGTTTATATAGATCCTGATGATAATGGAAAGGCAGCCCTTTCAAATTGGGATGTACTCTAAGCCAAAAATGCTTATTACCATCATTCTTGTAATGTGCTACTATAGTACATATTCCGTCTATTTGCGTTGGGAACACCCTTTCTGAATCAATCCGTTCATTAATAGAACAAAATTCATCTTCACTAGAATTAAAAATGACAATATTATCCTTTGCCTTGTCCCAATTTGGGGGCATCAAGCCATTTTGCTGTTCCTTCACATATATCTTATCTCCTGCAAAAACCGCATTCCGTCTATTTTCATAAAATGAACGTGCTAGTTTTTCACGCTCTACTGGGTCGCTATAAGATTTCCACATAATTTCATATTTTTCATTACAAGCATACGCATCATGGGGAATAGAGTTATAAAACAAATTTCTCCTAACACAATTAGGCGGACATTTAACATTCTCGGTTACGACAAATTCAATATTACGAATTCGGGCAAGATCTAACACTGGACGATATTCTGCGAATCTGCCATTAAATAGATAAATCAAATCTGGTTTATAATCGTCCAATATGCGAATGATAGAATCAGTCAATCGTATTTGATGCTGCAATAAAATGTCTATATACAACTTTACAGCACCCATAAATTGTGCATCCAAATTACGAGTTAACGTTATATATGTGGACAATGCAGCATAGCCTATTTTCACTCCGCAATAAGTCAAGGATTTTAATTCTGCAATATTTGTATATGCATACTTAAACTCGGATATATGCCTTGCAGAGTTTTTATCGCTATAATCCTTTAAATTCTTTAGTACAACACCAATAGGAAGAATTCTTTTCATTCTTGCATGCTGAAGGAAAGAACACATCTTACATTGATTACGCTTAAACAAGGGATTCAATTTACAACCACATAGAGATTCGTCACAGCTCAAATATAAGACGCTGTTTCCTTTGGATATGTATTCTTTGGCTTCTTGAAGTGCCATTGCTTCCTCATCACCATGTAATGAAATAGAATATATCAATACCTTTTTCATAATTCATCTTACTCTTTTAAATAAATATTTGATTACTGAATAGATTTGTAAACGAATAGATTTGTTTAGCATAATTATCAAAATGAAAATAACTGCTCCCACACAATTCGTCAGTGTGGAGTGACTGAAATAAGCCATCAAGGTAATAAGGACAAAGTATCCCAATAATACTATATAAATCCACGAATACTGCAAAGATAAAAATCGTTTAGCATACAAAGAACGAGTTATCCACATTACAAAAAACGATAAAATAATAGCCAAAATAGCTCCCCAAATACCCAATACAGGAATAAATAATACATTGCAAATCAAAGAAGCTATCGCCCCCCACACCGAACTATAGAAAAAATATCTACTTTTTTTTACAACGGCAAAAATGCCACCCGTAAGTCCAGACATACAATTAAAAATAACTCCCAAACAAAGAGGGGCTATAAATACAGCCGCTGAATAATACTCTTGAGAAGAAAATATGAGTAGTAGTTCTTTACTAAATATCGTTATAAGCGTTGCGAAGCTAATTAAAGTAACATATAATATACGCAATACCCGATTATAAAACCTCTCAAACCCCTCTTTTCCATATTCTTCGCAAACAGACACCTGCCAGGATGAAGCAAAGTACTGGAACACCATGCTCAGCACCGAAGAAAATTTGTTTGCGACAGCAAACAAACCGATACCGGCCATCCCTACATAACTTTCCAAAAAAGGACGGTTGAACGAAGAGACAAGCCAGAACATTAGACTATTCGGAATCAGCGGTATGGAATATTTTACCATGGACTTATAAGAAGCAAAGGAAATGCTTTGAACAGAAACGTATCTATACAACTTAGCAAAAAAGACAGCATACATAGAAGCCACCAAATTGGATAGTATCATGGAATACACATATCCATTTACACCCCATTGGGGTATCAGGCAGAAAGCCGTCCCTGCTAAAACTGTAGCATAAACCAATCCTGTAAAACTATATACTTTCATGGCATTGATGGCACATGCGAACTGCTGGACCAGCGTTTGGAAAAACGATGAGCATATAATGCCATATATCAACCAAATATAGGTTACAAAAGAGTTGCTGATCTGATGTCGGTTTCCATAGAAATCTACCAGACTGAAAATGATAGCCAATCCTGCTAACAACATCAAGGTGAATGCTATGGCCGAAGAGAAATAATGTTTCTGCTCCTTTACAGACGCACCTTTGGGAAAAATAAACATGGCTTCTGCTACAGACAGCGTAGATACACCTGTCAGCAACGTCGCGTAAACTGTAATGATATCCGTTGCTCCATAATCTGATACCGAAAGCCAACTTGTATAAAAAGGAAGCATCAACAGACTGACAATCTTGGTCAATGCTCCACCGAATAGGATAAGAGAGGTGTTTTTTATCAAACGTTTATAACGAGCTTCCATAAAATCTTATGATTTAATAAGATGTTTCACCACCTCCTTGGCCCTCTCCAGCTCATCATGCTGACCGATATCAATCCAATACCCAGAAATAGGATACCGAATCACCTTATACCCATCCCTTATCAATAAGTCAATAAAGTCCGTAGCATTAAAGAACTCATTCTCCGGTATCAAATCCAACCGTTCTTTCTTTATCAAATAGATACCGGCATTGGCATAATAGCTGATAGTCGGTTTTTCTGTTACCCCCTTAATCTCCCTACCTTCCAAATTGAATACACCGTAAGGAACCTTCACTACGTAAGGCACAGCCGCCACACTCATATCAGCATCGTTCTGCATAAAATGCAGATAGAAATCCTCGTAATCGATATTGGTAAACAAGTCGGAATTCATCACCAGGATGGTGTCGTTATAAAAAGTTTCCACGAACTTAATGCTGCCTATGGTTCCCAGGTATTTGGGTTCACGAACTGTATTAATCTTCACACCATCGCGAGGCACGCTGAAATGTTCTTCAATCTGTTCCCGAAGATAATTGACCGTAACGGATATATGATTTAACCCGTAAGACAGCAAGTTGTCAATGTTATAATCAATAATACACTTGTCCCCTATCTTAATCAAAGGTTTGGGTGTCTTTTCCGTCAACGGACGAAGCCGCTCCCCTTTTCCTCCGGCCATCAATACGGCATCTATGGGAAGTTTGGTACGATATTTTTCCAAGTTGACGATATCTACAATGTGGTCATCATCATCCAAAATAGGAACAAGTTTCATTTTCAACTCCCGTTGTTGATGGAGGTGAACTACATCATCATTGACATCTCTACGAAGAAAATTGAAATTACGATGCATCGCATCACTTATCTTATCATGAACATCAAGTCCCTTTAACAATCCTCGGCGAATATCTCCGTCTGTCAAAGTCCCGACAGCCTTCTTTCTTTCATCTATGACAAATAAGACCAAAGGTCCCGTGCTTATACTGTTAATCACCTCCAAAGCATCCAGCAAAGTTTTTTCTTTGGAAATAATATGCAACGCATTTTGACTCATAAATCCATATCATTAAAAATCAATTCAGCCACTTGCCAGTCCAGCATCGTGTCCAAATCCAAGGAGTGTTCCCTGTCCATCAAATATTTTCTTCGTTTACTGAATTTAGATAATGGCATTCTTTTCAAACTTTCCGGATTTATGACATAGATGGCACCATTGTATTCGTATACAGGCGGACAATCCTGCCGCCGCGTATAATGCCCATCCCCTTTGGAAATATGCAACATTCCGGAAGCATCCTCTTCAAAACACAAATAATACGGATTGGCTTCTGTTTCTTTTACACTTACCACCATATCTATGTCGTTCGAATATAAATTTAAGGCTTCCTTTATATGAACACCCGTGCGAAAAGGAGAAGTGGCCTGCAACAATATGACTGCATCAAAATACTCTCCCTTATCCTCATAGAATTTTAATGCGTGCAAAAGTACCTCATACGTTCCTGAAGTATCTGTAGCCAAGCTGGATGGGCGCACAAAAGGGACTTTCAAACCATAATCCTCAACTATCTCAATAATTCGCTTATCATCTGTGGACACGCAGATATGGTTATCATCTGCTATGCAACGGGCTGCATCTATTGTATAACAAATCAAAGGTTTGCCATGCAATGGCTTTATATTCTTGCCGGGGATCCCTTTACTGCCACCACGAGCAGGAATAATCACTAACACATTCATTTGTTCAGTTGATATCATAAAACTTTTTTTGTTTCAGATTCTCCAAGGGATAAGTTGATATAACTTGGAATATATTTTTAGCAGTATTTCCTTTCTCATAAGGATTAACCGCACGTCTTGCCTCTTCTCTAAATTCATTGGAAAGCACTATTTTCAACCCTTCAATAATAGAAGTTGTATCACTAGCACAATCATAAACAGACTTACCACGTGTGCGTCCTTTCTGTCTGTCGCCAATATTTAAAGTGGGAATGTGTGAAGAAGGAACTTCCACCAAACCGCTTGATGAGTTCCCAACTACAGCTGCTATATATTGCATTGTGGATAAATAACGTCTTACCCCCAATGATGTAAAACACTTTGCCCTATCAGCGTGCAAAATACAATATGATTCTATAGCTGATTTTATACTATCTCCCCCTTGATCCGAATTAGGCATGGTAAACAACACACGTAGTTGAGGAAAAAAGTCAATCGCTTTGAGAAAATCATTTATTTCTTCGCGGACGTTCCGTTCTCCTAATGTTACAGGATGATAAGTTACCATTATAGTATTGTCATCTACAGAAAAACCTAAAGATTTTTCTAAATCGACCTTACACAATAAAGGAATATCCTTCATATTTTCAACTCCTATGGCCCCAACATAAAAAACCCGATTTGGCTCTTCACCCAATTGAATCACTCGTTTTCGGTTCTCCTCTGTTGATGTAAAATGTAAATGACTCATTTTAGTAATGCAATGACGTATGCTATCATCAACAGCACCTTCGCTAATTTCACCTCCATATAAGTGTGCTATAGGTATACGTTGCAACATTGCCACAATGGCAACTACCAGCATTTCATACCTATCTCCCAATATCACAACCAAATCCGGTGATAATTTACGAAAAGCTTCACTCATGCCATTCATCTCTTCCGACATGGAGTGTATTACACCATATGCATTATCAGCATCTTTATGCATAGGTACTTTTACATCAATATAAAATCCGTCCCCTTCAATCTCCTGATATGTATTTCCATATTCAGGTAATAAATGCATATTTGTAGCAACTACCTGAAGAATACAATCCGAAGAATCTGCAATTAAGCGCATCAACCTGCTGAGAAGCCCGTATTCTGCGCGAGTACCAGTCACTACACAGATTTTCCTCATAACACTATCAATTCATCTTCTTGAAAATCACGCGTTGCAATTTGTCCTAAAACAGAATCCCAAGACATCGGAGATATACCATTACCGGGTCGTTTTACTGTTATATTATCTTCCGTAAAAGGTTCACCGGCTTTAATATTGCGAGAGGCAACAATACTTTTACGGGCTATATTCAAATTCTTATATTCAGATTTAGAAACTTTCTTAATGCCATCTCCCAGTGCCTGCTCTATATTGCGGATGGCTTTTACCATCTCTTTGAATTCAGAAGGCTCTAAAGATGCTACATGATCTGGCCCTGGCAAAGTTTTATCTAGCGTAAAATGTTTTTCTATAATTTCTGCCCCCACTGCCACTGCAGCAATAGGAACCTCTATTCCTTTCGTATGGTCGGAATAACCAACTCTCACACCAAATGCTTGTTTCAATGTTTGCATGGCATAAAGGTTCACATCCGACATGGGAGTAGGATATTCCGTATTGCAATGCAATAAAGATATCATACTTAAAGACAAACCATTAGATAACAAAACATCTAATGCTTCTTCAATTTCACCTAATCTACACATTCCCGTTGAAAGTATAACAGGCATATGCAAGCGAGCTATTTTTCTAAGATATGGTAAATTAGTAACCTCACCAGAAGGAATTTTCATGTAATCCATACCTAGTATTGATAAAGTATCAATAGATTGTAGGTCAAAAGGAGTAGATAAAAATTTTATCCCGATATCATTACAATATTCTCTTAGTGATGCATAACAGGAAAGTGGGAGATGAATTTTTTCACACATTTCCAATTGACTTTCTTGCTTTCCTACATTAATTTTCTGATAGGTTGCCATTTCTGCAAACTTTGATATAACTTGTTTGGGAATAGCTGTTTGAAACTTAATATAGTCTGCGCCAACATCTTTCGCCACTTCTATCATTCTTTTGGCCAATTCATAATTACCATTATGATTGACGCCTGCTTCTGCAATGATTACAACTTTGCTCATTTTTTCTCTAATATTTTCAATATATCATTCCAATTGCCTTTACAGGTTATGGCTCTATCATCTATCCACACGTCACCAACAGGTTTTCCCATAAACAATTGATGAAACTTAATTCCATACCTTTTCAACCAATCGACCGTCATTTCATATTCGGCCCATGTACGCGCTGAATAAATAATAATCACATGTCCAGCTTCATATAAAGAATTAATTGCTTCTATAGCCCCTTCTTTAGGCTTCGCTAAACAACGGCTAAATTGACGTTCTTCAGTACAAATAGTACCATCCATATCAATTATTATCTGCATAAAAAATCACTTCTTGAAAATATCTTACCATTATAGTCTTATCTTTCCAATCCCATTTTGGCTCAACATCAAGTTGTAATGCTTCGCCTATAAGCATTGAGAGGATACCTGAACCAGCTCCTATACTTGTAACAACCCCTCCTCCTAAACGAGGATTAATCTCCATTACATACAATTTCCCATTCTCATCTTTTAAAAATTGAATAGTAATGGGGCCTCTAAAATTGCCTAACAATAGAATTTTGCAAGACAAATCTATGATAGCCTTGTCACGTAATGTCTGACTCTTAACAGCTTCACCTCCTAAAGTGCTTAGACGAATACGAGGCACAACTGATAGAATCTCCCCTCCCTTTGCAACATAACAATCAACAGATATTTCTATTGGATTTTTAATATAACTCTGGATTAAATACTTGGATAATACATTTGTTGGCAACTCTTTTCGACCTGAACAGACTGAAATACCTTTTGAAGCCGATCCTGTACGAGGTTTCAAGATAACGGGATAGTGAATGTCATCAATGTCCGTATAAAAATCGGGTTGTGGTATTTTATTCTCATGAAACCATTCCGCCGCCAACAATTTATCAAACATTGTTTGACAAATTGAGATCTCAGAAACAGGAATGAAAAGATCTGGACAAAGTATTTTTAATTGCGCAGCGATTAGTATAGCAGGATCCACAAATGGTAAAACTACATTTATGTGTTCATCGCTTATCACCCTCTGTAAATCTGAAATTATTTTTTTATCATTCCATTTCAGCCCTATTATTACCTTAGCAACAAAAGCTATGGGAAGTTTATCCTCAAGTTCATAAGAAATAATATTTATACCAACCCCTATGCTATCGCCACATTTTTTCAAATGTTTGGCAAGCGATACCCGCTTTGCACCACCTAAAAATAATATATTCAACGTACCCATTATAATCTTACACTACTCGGTATATTCACAATCCTGTCCGCCAGCCACTGCGTATTCTTCAGCCCGTCCGTCTCACAGTGCTTGAACATCTCCAGACGATTCATTAGTTCCCACACTGGACGGGTCATTACACCGTGGTCATTGGTATATTCCAAGAACTCCTGTTGGGCGACCTTGTCCTTCAACATCACCACGTTCAGCCAATAATTGGAACGGCAATCAGCCGACTCGGTGAAAAAAGTGATGTCAGGAATGTTCTTGAAGAAATCTGCATAGATGGCAGCCGTTTCCCGTTTGCTCGCCACATAACGGTCTATGTTCTCCAACTGGGCGCAGCCCAAGGCGGCATTGATGTTGGGCATGCGGTAATTGTAACCGATATGGTCATGCACGAAAGCCCAACGATGGGGCACCTTCGCCTGGGTGGTCAGGTGCTTGGCCAATTTGCCCAACTCCTCATCCTGGAACAGAAGCATGCCGCCGCCTCCGGTAGTGATGGTCTTGTTGCCGTTGAAGCTGATGGCCCCTACCTTGCCGAACGTTCCGGTATGGCGACCTTTGTACAGGCTACCGATGCTCTCGGCGGCATCTTCCACCAACTCAATGTGCCATTCTTCACAGACGGCTACCAGTTCGTCTATTTTGACAGGATGGCCGAAGGTGTGCATGGGCACACAAGCCTTCACCCTGCGCCCGGTATGCTTATTATAGCACACACCGTTTTTAACCTCTGCATTCCTTACCAACCAATCTTTCACAGCCTTGGGAGAAAGTCCCAACGTATCCATGTCCACATCAATAAACACGGGGTGGGCACCGATGTAGCTGATAGCATTGCAGGTGGCAATAAAAGTCAGAGCCTGGGTCAGCACCTCGTCGTCACGCTCTACGCCGATAAGCATCATCGCCATGTGCAGGGCGTTCGTACCGCTCACGCACACAACGGCCCTCCTGGCACCCGTATAGGCAGCCATGTCCGCCTCAAAACGGTCCACGAACTTGCCTACACTGGATACAAAAGTAGTGTCTATGCACTCTTCCAAATACTTCTTCTCGTTGCCGATGAAGAGCGGGGCATGCAGGGGAACGGTTTCCTCTGTCCCGAACAAGTGATGAATAAAATCGGTTATTTCTTTTTTTCTTTCCATTTTAGAATATAATTTTCTGTACTTTTATACAGATATTCAAACAATATCAACCGTACCTTATCTACTATAATAGCAGTTACAAATACGACCGTAAAAATAACTAGAAGCCCAATTATATGTTTTCCAATTGAATAACCGTATAGACTTTCTGCAATATCATAAAACCGTTGTTTTATATCCGGATGCATGTGCAATAAATAGACTGCCAATGCCGAAGATGAACACCAGTTGACTGCCTTACTTTGAAATCTAAATCCCTTGAAAAGACAAAATATAAAAACTGTTTGCGCTATGATAAAAGGATTATTATAATACCAAAGATTTTTACCATAAAATGCACCGATGATGGTAGAAATCATTATCAGTAAAGTACTCAATAATATACCTATAATAGCTGAACGACGTAACAGATGGAAATCTGTCATACGAATATATCGTCCTATCATATAGCAGCCACAAAAACTCAGTATGGAATAACCGCCTAAAAAATTAGAGTTTCCCAATAATTGATAATAAAATTGCAGACAAAAGAAAAGTACTATATATAGTAAATATTTTTTACCCCCCCTATTACATTCATATACTTTGAATGCATATTCAAAAGAGGTGCCAACAGATACAAGCCTATATAGGCAGTTATGAACCAATAGGCAGTAACAACAAAATTGAGACGAACTAAAAATGTCTTTAAAGAGAAATCAATTTCACCTAAGAACAAAAGAAGAGTATATAAAGCGAATACCCAAAAGAATACTTGGAAAATCAGAGAAGCAAAACTCTTTAACCGCCATTTGATGGAAAAATATCCAGAAATCACAACAAAAAGATTGACAGCCGAAATAGAAGTAGCTTCTCGAAAATAATCTGCCAATGTTCCAACAGTAAGGTCATTTATGCTCAATGTTTCCGGTTGAAAAAAAGTATGAAGATTCACAACCATCAACATAGCTACAATCCGTAGCAACTCAAAATTGGACAGACGCATATGTACGCATTACATTTTCTGATCCAGATTCTTTCCTTTCTCCACATGCTCAAAGTTCGGCAGGAAGCGTTTGATGGCTTCCACCACTTCGGCCTTGGTAAAATCAGGCTCATGGAAAATATCTTCCA
>NZ_NFJV01000088.1 GCF_002160055.1 Mediterranea sp. An20 | reverse complement strand
GCCGTGCATTGGGCGAAATCCGACCTCGAACTGTTCGCCCCGACGGTGGAGCTGCACCGTATCATCCGTGAGAACAGCCGGGACGAAACGGAGTACAAGCGGTATGTGGACTCGCTGAAGGCCTCGGTGCTGACGGCGTTCTACACGCCGAAAGCCATCACGGACACCATAGCGGACGTGCTCCACGACAAGAAGGTGCGCCCGAAGCTCGTGCTGGAGCCGTCGGCGGGCATGGGGGTATTCATCGCCCCGGTACTGTCGGACAACCCGCAGGCGGAGGTCATGGCTTTCGAGAAAGACCTGCTGACGGGCAAGATGCTCGGACACCTGTACCCGCAACAGAAGATACGCACGGAAGGCTTCGAGAAGATAGAAAAGCCGTTTCTGAACCATTTTGACCTTGCCATCTCCAACATCCCTTTCGGGGATATAGCGGTGTTCGACCCGGAATACACCAATGGCTCGGTATTCAAAAAGATAGCGGCAAGGAAGGTGCATACCTATTTCTTTCT
>NZ_NFJV01000087.1 GCF_002160055.1 Mediterranea sp. An20 | reverse complement strand
GAGGAACTTCTCCCATGGCTTCTCGCCAACAAGAAAAGTCTGATATGCTCTTTGCTGGACGGTAGCTACCGTCCCAACCCTGTCCTTAGAGTGGAAATCCCGAAGGACAACGGCAAGATGCGTCAGTTAGGAATACCGACCGTTGTAGACCGACTGGTACAGCAAGCCATCAACCAGGCACTGACCTCCATCTACGAACCTCAGTTTAGCCGGAACAGTTTCGGTTTCCGTCCCAGACGTGGTTGCCATGCTGCTCTGCGCAGCGCGAAAGACATCGTCAATTCAGGTTACAAATATGTAGTAGACCTTGACCTTGAGAGGTTCTTCGACACAGTGTGCCACAGTCGTCTGATAGAGATTCTGAGCCGTACAATAAAGGATGGAAGAGTGGTCAGTCTTATTCACAAATACCTCCGAAGCGGAATAATGAATCATGGCATGTTCGAGGCGAGCAGGGAGGGTACTCCCCAAGGTGGTCCTTTAAGTCCCCTTTTAAGTAACATCATGCTTAATGAACTTGATAAGGAACTAAC
>NZ_NFJV01000086.1 GCF_002160055.1 Mediterranea sp. An20 | reverse complement strand
TTGCAGAACAAACTAAAGCCCTATAGCTATTCGGAACGGTTAGTGTAAATGAAGCAGACATAAGATTGAAAGTTAATACCCTTATCCGAGGAGGTCTCACGGACGCATGAGAATAGTGGAAAAATCGAAATCAGCGGAGTAAAGCTTGCCGTGAGAAGTCAGCAGATGTCATAGTAGCAAGCGTGTCGATAAGTTTGCGAAGGACAGAACTTTATTTAAACGATAATAATTGCAAACTACCGTATGCAGGAAAGAATGCACAAAACTGGAACAGAAGTTTCAGGCTGCCCCAGAGAGCTAAGACGGAATCTGAATGGTATGTGGGAGCGCAGACCTGCCTATGGATGGTTGAAGACAATGTCGTGGAAGTACCATTTGACAGAGCGCATCTGTTAGAGGCTATTCTTTCACCCGGGAATCTGAACAAGGCTTATAAGTCTGTAATCAGCAACAAGGGTTGTGGTGGAATCGACCGGATGTCATGTGAGGAACTTCTCCCATGGCTTCTCGCCAACAAGAAAAGTCTGATATGCTCTTTGCTGGACGGTAGCTACCGTCCCAACCCTGT
>NZ_NFJV01000085.1 GCF_002160055.1 Mediterranea sp. An20 | reverse complement strand
TCTTTCCCCATTGCCCAAAGATACTCTTCAAAATCCAGTGGATAAAGGGTTAATTCTTCTACTTTACCTACGGGATAAGAGTACTTTTGACGATTCACAGCAACTCCCAACAAAGAACCGGCTGCCACGACGTGGTATTGCGGAGCCTGCTCGTAGAAATACTTTAAAGCGGTGAGAGCTCGCTCACAGGCTTGTATCTCATCAAAGAAAATCAAGGTTTTGCCTGCCGTAATCCGTTCCCCTTTCAGAGCTTCAATAAAAGGAATAAGTTTGTCGGGAGAAAGCTCGGCATCAAGGAACCGTGTCAATACATGCTCTATTTCCATATTAAGATAAACCATATTCTCAAAATGTTCATGCCCGAACTCTTGCAAAATGTAGGTCTTCCCCACCTGTCGTGCCCCACCTATAACTAAGGGCATCCGATGCGGTTTGTTTTTCCACTCGTTTAATGCAATGCTGATTTTACGTTTCATATCCTCAAAATTTGAAGCAAAGATATGAAAACATTCCGAAAAATCAATTGAAGCCTGACTTTTTCTACCATTTTTATCCTTTATTTATATCGATAGGTCATAACAACAGGAAAGTGAGTCTAAATCTTCTGGTAGCTTCATCGGCCATTGATACAACTTAAGAGCTGAAGAC
>NZ_NFJV01000084.1 GCF_002160055.1 Mediterranea sp. An20 | reverse complement strand
GTCTTCAGCTCTTAAGTTGTATCAATGGCCGATGAAGCTACCAGAAGATTTAGACTCACTTTCCTGTTGTTATGACCTATCGATATAAATAAAGGATAAAAATGGTAGAAAAAGTCAGGTTTCAATTGATTTTTCGGAACGTTTTCATATATTTGCTTCAAATTTTGAGGATATGAAACGTAAAATCAGCATTGCATTAAACGAGTGGAAAAACAAACCGCATCGGATGCCCTTAGTTATAGGTGGGGCACGACAGGTGGGGAAGACCTACATTTTGCAAGAGTTCGGGCATGAACATTTTGAGAATATGGTTTATCTTAATATGGAAATAGAGCATGCATTGACACGGTTCCTTGATGCCGAGCTTTCTCCCGACAAACTTATTCCTTTTATTGAAGCGCTGAAAGGGGAACGGATTACGGCTGGCAAAACCTTGATTTTCTTTGATGAGATACAAGCCTGTGAGCGAGCTCTCACCGCTTTAAAGTATTTCTACGAGCAGGCTCCGCAATACCACGTCGTGGCAGCTGGTTCTTTGTTGGGAGTTGCTGTGAATCGTCAAAAGTACTCTTATCCCGTAGGTAAAGTAGAAGAATTAACCCTTTATCCACTGGATTTTGAAGAGTATCTTTGGGCAATGGGGAAAGA
>NZ_NFJV01000083.1 GCF_002160055.1 Mediterranea sp. An20 | reverse complement strand
CGTGTGGCAAGCGACTTGGGTGATGCGCCGCAGGCATTGGATTATTTCCAGCAGGCGTTGGATGCGATGCCCGAAGGGGAGATGACGGACTTGCGCAGTCGTACGATCTCGCAGATGGGGACGCTGTTTTCCGCTCAGGGCCTGTATAAGGAAGCGTTAAAGATGCGCCAGGAGAGTTTCCGGTGCGATTCTTTGTTGAACGACAGCATCGGGTTGGCGTTCAGCCTCCGTGACATCGGGTTAAGCTACCATGATTTGGAAGAACACGAACTGGAATTGCCTTATTATCTGCGTGCTTATCAGATAAGTACGGCTATTCGTCAGGCTAATCTCATACATAGCATACAATGTTGTTTGGCCAATGCTTATTCAGAGCAGGGGCAGTATGAGGAAGCACTCCGGTATGTGAGGAAGGCTCTGGCGGGCATTGGCGGGCCCGGAAGAAATGCCATTTGTCTGACGGCGGGTTTCATATACCATTCTCTTGGCATGAAAGATTCAGCGGCGTGGTATTATCAGGAGATATTACGCCTGAATTATCCTCAAACCCAGAGAATAGCCTATGGCAATCTGGGGCAGCTTGCCGTAGAAAGGGGAGATCCCGCCGCTGCGCTTGCGCTGTTCCGTAAGTATGTGAATTTGACCGATTCACTTTCCCTTGTCTCTGACTCGGAAAGTATCAGAAGAATGAATGCGCTTTACAATTA
>NZ_NFJV01000082.1 GCF_002160055.1 Mediterranea sp. An20 | reverse complement strand
ACTCATCCGTTTCGGGAGAAGGGCTACCATAGAAATAGTCCGTCAGGCAGCGGCAGAGGGAGGTCTGCAGCAGGCCTGAGCATCCGGTGGGGGCCGGGCAACGGTCCACGACTGCCTCCACCAGTTGGTACCAGCGGTCCGAACGTTCCAGGTCCGACACCAGCGTGACGCCGTTCAGCAGGTCGAACGAGGAGGACAGCAGGCGCAGGCGGGACACAGGACTAACCGACCCGCTGCGGACTTCGTCCAGCATCCGGTCGAAAAGCCGGAGGCCCCGGGAACGGCACTCGGACAGGCTCTGCGGGAGACCGGGAAGGCCGGGATTCACACCCATCGAAAGAAGGACGTAGAGCGAGCGGTATAGGGTCCCTCCGGCCTCCCTGGCCCCTCCAACCTCCCCCGAAGGGGAGGCTTTAGGATGTTTGTTATTCAACATAGTAATTGGTATTCTTAAGCTCCCCAAAAGGGGAGGATATGAAGCCCCTCCAACCTTCCCCCCAGGCTGTCCGAAAACCTATCAGCTGCTATCATTCTGTCATGGCGAGCAAAGTCGAGCCATCTCACTAAATCTACAGGAACGTGTCTTGAGATCCCTCGACTGCGCTCGGGATGACAGAATGATAGTGTCGGAAGAGTTCTCGGACAATCTCCCCCATGGTTCAGTCATAAGCTCCCCCCTCGGGGGGAGTTGAGGGGGCCATGGGGGGAGTTGAGGGGGCT
>NZ_NFJV01000081.1 GCF_002160055.1 Mediterranea sp. An20 | reverse complement strand
TAAAAGGAATAACCTAAGTATTTTACACCTTTGACATAGGAGACTGTTGTCTTTTCTCTGTTTACTCTCAGATGAAGCTTACCTTCTATAAATCGGATAATGGACTCTTTGGTTTGTTCCGCTGCGCTTTTACTTCGGCAGAATATCATGGTATCATCGGCATAGCGCACAAAGGGATGAACTCTTCGGGTTAGTTCCTTATCAAGTTCATTAAGCATGATGTTACTTAAAAGGGGACTTAAAGGACCACCTTGGGGAGTACCCTCCCTGCTCGCCTCGAACATGCCATGATTCATTATTCCGCTTCGAAGGTATTTGTGAATAAGACTGACCACTCTTCCATCTTTTATTGTACGGCTCAGTATTTCTATCAGACGACTGTGGCACACTGTGTCGAAGAACCGCTCAAGGTCAAGGTCTACTACATATTTGTAACCTGAATTGACGATGTCTTTCGCGCTGCGCAGGGCTGCATGGCAACCACGTCCGGGACGGAAACCGAAACTGTTCCGGCTGAACTGAGGTTCGTAGATGGAGGTCAGTACCTGGTTGATGGCTTGCTGTACCAGTCGGTCTACAACGGTCGGTATTCCTAACTGACGAATCTTGCCGTTGTCCTTCGGGATTTCCACTCTAAGGACAGGGTTGGGACGGTAGCTACCGTCCAGCAAAGAGCATATCAGACTTTTCTTGTTGGCGAGAAGCCATGGGAGAAGTTCCTC
>NZ_NFJV01000080.1 GCF_002160055.1 Mediterranea sp. An20 | reverse complement strand
CCTATTTCTTTCTGAAAGGACTGGACACGGTGCGTGACGGCGGTATCGTGGCATTCATCACCTCGCAGGGCGTGCTGGATACGGAGGGCAACGGCGGCACACGCTACATGATGATGAGACAGGCGGATCTGGTGTCCGCCATCCGCCTGCCGAACAACCTGTTCACGGAAAATGCCAACACGGAGGTGGGGTGCGACCTGATTATCCTGCAAAAGAACGAGGGCAAGGAAGAGCTTTCCGAAGAGGACAAGAGGTTGGGCGATGTCGTAAAGAACAACCATACGGGAATTTCCACCAACGGGTATTTTTTCGACCACCCGGAATACATCATCCACACCGAAGCGAAAAGGGATACCGACCCTTATGGCAAGCCGGCTATGGTATATACGCACAGCGGCGGCGTGGAGGGCATCGCCACGGACTTGTACCGGATATTGTCGGCGGACCTGTCGGCACGGCTGGACTTGGAACGTTACAATGGTGTCAAGGCTGAAAAGCGTGAAACACAGACGATTTTTGTCCAGCCGCAAGTTCAGGAAGTACAACAGCCGAAGGTGGAAATAGAAGAAAAAACGGTACAGCCAAATGCAGAAGCGGTAAAATCCGCACCGCAGGTCGTGGAAACGAAACGACACGAAGCTCCTGTCATGGACTTGTATGACCTGTTCGGCTACACGCAGGAAGAGCGCAGATTGGCGGAACGGGGACTGAAACCGGAGAGGAAGAAAGGAGCCAAGTCCAAACGCCGGAAGCCGGTGCAACCGTC
>NZ_NFJV01000008.1 GCF_002160055.1 Mediterranea sp. An20 | reverse complement strand
CCACTGATGCCGTCTGGAATGGCGGCATGGGAATATCGGCATACTTGCTGGAGAGGCGGGAAGGAAAAGGGGAAGCATAGAGGATGGCGCAATGCGCCACGGGGAAGTTCAAAGGGCGGCGCAACGGACAAGGGGAAAGCCCCGCTTTCCTGCCGCCGTGACAGAAGTCCTGCAACCGTCATTGTCATGCGTGCATGGCTTGCGGTTGCAAGTTTTCTGCCGACGGCACATGTCTTCAAACGGTCTTGTCTGCCATGCCCGGTTTGGCAAAAGCATGGCAAGACGGTTTGAGGACAGGGAAGACATGACAGCCGGAAATAGTCGCAGGTGCAGATTCACGCTTGCCGTGCCCTGCATCCGGCGGCATTTCGGCTGCCAAAAGAAGACGAGAAAAAGAAAATGGATAAAACGGACTTGTCCGTTCTGCACAAGCATATAAAAGAAGTGCCCACGACGATGGCGGTGTCACTTGTGACATTGTGGTCGTCGTGGGCTTTTCTTTGCTTGTGCCGTTTCTGAAATGGGCTTACGCACATCAAGCCGGAAGCCGTTTTCAGAACGGAGTTTAGGCATAAGTTGAGTTGAAGGTCTTTAACAAGTTTGATGTAACATTCAAGTTTTTAGGATATTGTAATGGGAATTTATCAATAGTAGAGTTCTGAACCTCTACATTTATTAAATTGAAAAAGAAAAAAGTATGCACGAATTTTGCTGTTACAGAAAAAAGCATTAATTTTGTCAACTGAAAACGATATGCAACGCGGACATTATGATGTCGAACAAAGACATAAAACTGCCATAAAACAGTTACAATATCGTTACAAGAAAAATTTTGGTCGATGCAACAATCTGACTATGAGATTGTGGGCAAATTCGGGTTCGAGTCCCGTCCGCACCGCTGAAAACGAAGTTTGTAAGTCCCTAAGTTCGAAAGCAACTTGGGGACTTTTTTTATGACCGTTTTCTTTCTCCCTGGGGAGTGTCACGTTGGGTGTTGTGGGGTGTTGCCTCTTTGACAAAGCTGAATCATTCATTAAATATTTCCAGTTATGAGTAAGTTTCGTGATTTTTCAGCTTATATGGCATTCTGTGTTGAATCTTTGGAGAAAGAAGGTCGTTTTGGCACGGCTCATGTTTATCGGGCCGTTTTGCGCCGTCTGCTCGATTTCTGCGGTAGCCGTCCGCTCGGGTTTCCGCAACTCACCTCCGGATGGCTCCGGCGTTTTCAGAACTATTTGCTGGAGCGTCGGCTGAGGTGGAACACCATATCCACTTATATGCGCATGTTGCGTGCGGTGTATTTCCGTGCGGTAGATGAGCGTCTGGCTGAGTTCCGGCCCCGCCTGTTCCGCGATGTGTATACGGGCACCCGGGTGGAGTGCAAGCGTGCTGTCGAGGAGGTGGTGTTAAGGCGTTTGTGCGCTACTCCTCAGACTGATTCCCGTTTGGAAAATGCCCGTCGGCTTTTCTTGCTGCTTTTCATGTTGCGTGGCATTCCCTTTGTCGATATTGCCTATCTTCGTCCTTGCGACTTGCAGGGCGACGTGTTGTTCTATCGTCGTCGCAAGACGGGTACAGGCCTCCGGGTCCGGGTGGAGCGGGAGGCTATGGCTCTGCTCCGGGGGCTGCAGTCGTCGGACTCCTGCTCTCCTTATCTGTTTCCTTTTGTGCGCCGGGTGGGGGCCGATGGCTACCGCCAATATCAGAATGCGCTTCGCACCTTCAATCGACGGCTCAAGCAGTTGGCGGCAAGCATGGGCATTAACGGAGGGCTGAGCAGTTATAGCGCGCGGCATAGCTGGGCCACGCTGGCCAATTTCAAGCACTATCAGCTGGAGTTGATTTGCAACGCCATGGGGCACTCGTCTGTGAAAGTGACCGAGACTTACTTCAAGCCTTATGCCGATGAGCAGATAGACGAGATGAACCGCAGTCTGATGGCTTCCGTCCTCTCCTGCACGTGTGTCGGCGAAGAGGGGAAAAGCCTCTTATGTGCACATGAATAACTAAAAAAGAAAGGGAAAAAACTTTATAAATGAAGTCCGTTACTTTGCAGGTAACGGAAAAGGTTTCGCCTTCAAACTTACGCAAAATAATTAGAACAACAAACAATTTTGTAAAAGATTTACGAAAAAAAATATTAGGCTGACTGTAAATGCCTATTAGTCAATGGATTTTATGTCGGCTCTGAGCCCTTATTGTGTAAAGCGTACGACAATAAGAACCTTCTCTGCGTTGAATTAAATTAACACAAAGCTTTTCGTTACAGTTCCCGGATTCCCCGGATTTTCTCCTGAACGTCTTTTATTATCTCAAATGCCGATGCCTGCGGGGTTGTAGCGCACGGAAGCCGTTACCTGCAAAGTAACAGTCTGTCTGAAATCAGACCTTTGTCGCAAGTACCGAAAATCTTTCACCGAAGAACTAAGAGCAATTCTTACTATAAAGAAAAAGAGACATGAAAAGGAGCTTACTTCTGATTTTGCTGTTTATCGGTGCATTCTCTTTACAGGCCCAAGACGTGGCTGTAAAGACAAATCTCCTGTATGATGCTACGGCTACCATCAATCTGGGTGCCGAGATCGGACTGGCACCGAAGTGGACACTCGACCTCTCCGGCAACTACAACGGGTGGAGTTTTAATGACAACAAGAAGTGGAAGCACTGGATGGCGCAGCCCGAGGCGCGCTATTGGCTGTGCGAGGCATTCAACGGACACTTCTTCGGAGCGCATTTGCTGGGTGGGCAGTACAATGTGGGGGGGATCAACCTGCCCTTTGGTATCTATGACGGCCTGAAAGACCACCGTTACGAAGGATGGTATGTCGGCGGAGGCTTGGTGTATGGATACCAGTGGCTGCTGGGCAAACGCTGGAACCTCGAAGCGTCTATCGGCGTGGGGTATGTGCGCGCGTGGTACGACCGCTACGACTGTCCGCATTGCGGTGAATGGCGCGGCGATGGAAAGAAAAACTACGTGGGTGTGACGAAGGCTGCCATTTCCCTTATATACATTATTAAATAACAGGAGGAAGCAACGTATGAAAAAGATTATGATCACAATAGCATGGTTATTGGCCGCTTTCCCCGCTGCTTTTGCGCAGACTGCCTATCTGGAGTCGGTCAAGGTGGAGAACCGCCGGGTGGAGAAAGTGGGCGGGGAGGTCCGGGTGCAGATGGACATCTGTCTGGACGACTTGCAGATGAAGAACCAGCACTCCCTGCAACTGGTGCCCGTCATCCTTTCGGAAGATGGCTCGTTGGAACAGCCCTTGGAACCTTTGTATGTAGACGGAAGGATACGCAGCAAGGTGGTGAAACGCAAGGAGGCATTGGAAGACTGGCAGACCGACGGGGAGAGGCTGCGCCGACGCAACGGGCAGACGCAGACGATGCACTACGAAGCTGCCGCCCCCTACGAACCTTGGATGCTCAACGGAAGGTTGGAATTGCGTGCCGACGTGACCGGATGCGCCGAATGCGGGGAAGGACACGAGACTTTGACCACAGGCGGCATTCTGCCTTACCGGGAACCCGAATATGAAATGGCTGTGGTGCAGCAACCCAAGGAGGAAGTGGTGAAACGCCGCTCCGAAGTGCGCACTGCCCGCTTGCAATACCGCCAGGACAGCTACCGTGTGCTGCCGAAATACAAGAACAACCAGCAGGAACTGGACAAGGTGCAGGCGTCTATCGATGCCGTGAAGCAGGATGCCAACCTCACCATCACGGGCATTTACATCACCGGCTACGCTTCGCCCGAAGCTACCGTGGCATACAACCTGGCGCTGTCGGAACGCCGTGCCAAGACCTTTACGGACTACATCAGGCAGCGTAACCCCGAACTGGATGCAAGCTTGTGGCACGTGGACTGGAAGGGTGAGGACTGGGACGGACTGCGCAAGGTGGTGGAGCAATATCCCAACTTGCTGAAACAGGACGAGGTGCTTGCCATCATAGACAACTGCCAGGGTGACCAGGATGCCTGCGAAGAAAAAATCAAGGCATTGGTACCGCCCGAAATCTACCAGCGTGTGCTGAACGAGATGTATGGTCCCCTGCGCCGCAACGAATACCGCATTGAGTACAATGTACGCCACTTCGACTTGGCTGAGGCACGCGAACTGCTCAAGTCGCGTCCCGACCTGCTGAGTGTGGCCGAAATACAGAAGGTGGCAGACAGCTACGGCAAGGATACCCCGCTATACCGCGAGGCTCTGAAAGTGGCGGTAGATACTTATCCCGACAACGTGACGGCTCTCAACAACTACGCCTTGGCCCTTATCAGTGCCGGCGATTACGATGCTGCCATCAGCCTGCTGGAGCAGAAGGCGGGCACGGACGGCTCGTTGCTCAACCTCATGGGTGTGGCACACTTCAGGGCAGGACGCATGGAGGAGGCAGAAAAGGCTTTCCGTCGTGCCGCCGAAGCAGGCTATCCCGGCGCTCAGGAGAACGTGCAGAAGTTGCAGGAGGCAAGGGAATTATTAGATAAATGAAGAACTAAGCATGAGTAATGAAGAGTAATGGAATGAAATAAGTGACCAGGTAAATGTTCAACACTCGCTTTGTCACATTCTTAATTCTTCATTAAAAGATATTTCGTTCTTTGACATCTTGGGAAATACGGAAAATAAGGCTATCTTTGCGTAGGTAAAAAACAACGTAAAGATAGAAGGATAGACCGTTATGAAGAAAGAAGATTCAGCCGAAAAAGCTTCGCGCCCTTATCAGATGCCGACAGAGAATCCTACGCCGGACGTAGCTGGTGAGGAAGCTGTGCTCTATCAGGCTCAGTCAATTCAACCGCAAAGCCGTTACCGCCGCCCGCCCTGCCAATATACGGTAGAAGAACTGAAAGGGGTCGTGGCACAGGCAGAAACAGAAGTTGATATCGACAGCGAAGAACTGCACGCCTATTTCAAAGAAAAGTATCCATTCTTATGCTTGTAAAATAGCGCGACACAGCACGACAAGCCTTGGATGAGGTTCTGTCGTATGGCATGGACTGTTTTGGTGTGCATGCTGCTAAACGGCTATTGCGCGATATTTATGAGTATGAGAAGCTTCTCGCCGACAATCCCCGCATGGGGTGTCTGGAACCAGCCTTGGCCGATTTGCCCGATGGTTACCGCAGTGTGGTGGTGCATAGCCACTATAAACTGATATATCGCGTGGACGAGGTGCTGGAACGGGTCATTATCCTGGCACTGTGGGACACGCGGCGCGATCCCGGACAACTGAAGAACGTACTGATGGCAGCAGCCGATTTTTAATCCTCTGATTTTTCATCCCCTTATATTCCGTCCTCCCCACCCGTTGCAGAACCGCAACCGGTGAGGAGGACGCCTCATTTTTCGTACTTCCCAAGCGTGGTAAAGAACAGCGTATTTAGAATAACAGACTTAGAGATTAACTAAATATATTGTTTTATTAACTTAAATGTTAGAAGTATGAAAGTGAACAAGTTTTTGATGCTGGGAATCGCTGGATTGGCTTTTGCAGCATGTAGTAATGAAGAGGAATTTGGGACCAACCAAACCTTTGAAGGTAATGGGGTTGTTTCTGTAAGAATTGCAACGCCTACGTTGACTCGTAATGCAGGTGCGGCTACGTCTGGTGCAGATGGCGGTACTGTTGCTATTACAGGTGATATCACAGTAACATTGACTGGTATTGGTGCTGATAATGCTCCTTATAACAAGTCAATCACCATTGATGCTGACGATTTAACGTCTGCAACAGAGTTGAAATTCTGGAATATTGCTGTGCCTGAAAAGCTCACAGCTTCTATTCATGGTGGTCAAGCTGATTATTCTGATGTTGAGATTGCTTCTATTGAGGAAGGTGCTCCTAATCCTTTACAAGTTGTAGCGACTTCCATTCCTGCTTATGGCGAAACTACAAAGTTTACAAGAACAACAGACATTGAGCATCCGACTATAGGCAGCGATATTGAGGCTGGAGCCGTAGAGGGTGACCAAAATAAGAACTATGAAATGTACACAGCTACCGTTAATATGGCTATTCCTGTAGCACGTTTGGAGGTAAGTAACATTTATCACGTAACGCATACTGGTACTGGTAATCCTGCAGATAATTGTATTTATAAAACATTGACTCTGGATGGTGCTTATCTTGATGGTTATTGCTTAAATGGCAGTGTCTATGATGAGGAAACAGGTACATTCCCTGATAGTGAAGGCACTGGAGACGAGTATAGTATTGATGGAATTAATGGATCTGGAACTGAATCTCTTTTGAAAGATATTATTGATCCTTCTATTAATTTCTTGACAACTACAGAAATTGCTCCTGCTGCAGGTCCATATACTTATAATTTCTTTGCTAATGGTACGAATCCTGTCTTCAAGCTTTATTTCAAAACTGCAGAGGAAGTAGATGACTATCAAGGTGATATTAAAGCTCCTCGTTATGCAATGATTACAGAGTATAAAGACATGGAGGGAGACCCGGTTGTATTTGAAAATGGTCATATTTATCGCATAGTTGGTGCCGAATTAAGTGATAAGAATATCATCGGTGATGAAGATGGTAACACCTTGTATGGTGTTTCAGTAACTGTTATAGAAGCTACTTGGACAATTGTTGATATCGATGCCAGTTGGGCTGAACAATAAATAACTTCATTTTTTCATACCCCGACTGACTCCTCCCTTTCTCTCTCCAACTTTGGGAGGAGTTAGTACCCATCTCGCAGCCGGGCGATTCTTCTCGGACATTCGTCCGGCTGCGTTTAAAAGACTCAAAGCAAAATCTGAGAATGGTCCGCCCTTGGCGGGATACAACTTTAATAACAGAAACAATGAAACATTGGAAGAACATAGTATTGCCGCTGCTGCTGGTTCCTGTCCTGGTGACCGGTTGCATCAAGGATGACTTCGATGACTGCGACAACGTCACCATCTATTTCCAATACTTGGCAGACGGTGATGAGGACGTGCTCTACCGCTACATGGATAAGGTGGACTTGTACGTCTTCGACGAAAGCGGCCACATCTTGGGGAGCGGCACGTATAACCAGGACCAGTTGAGCAACTTTGCGGCCGTACCTTCTTTCAAGCTGACACCGGGCAAACGCTATAAGGTGGTGGCAGTGGGCAACGCCTACGATGCCACGCAGGTGGTCAACCTCCAAGCTACGAGCTTCGACGACATCTACATCCAAAGCCCCCTGTGGGACGGCGATGGCGGCAACGTGGTGAATACCCACGATGACAACTACCTGGGGCAGGAAGAATTTCAGATGCCCGAAGGAGAGTTCGTGGTTTACCGCGATACGGTGACGCTCTACAGCGCCCATATCGACACCGACATCCGCATTACCGGTTTGCCCGCACCTTCCGAAGCCGCCGCCATGCTGGGAGTTGATACCAAGGCCGACGGCGACCTGCCCATCCGTCTGTACATCCAGAACTCGAATGCACAGACTTCCTTTAACAACGAAATCAACGAAAGCGAGAAGGGTACCATCGTTCCCGACTTGGTGTGGGACGCAGACGAACAGTGCTACCGCACGGAAGACCTGGCGCTGTTCCGCATGGATACGAACGGCGTGCTGGATGCCAACCGCTGCCAGCACCACTTGGTACTGGAAGATGCCAACGGCAACGAATTAGTGAGCGGTGACATCTACGACTACCTGCTGCGCAACCAGGATGCGATAGACGTCACGAAGCAGGAGGCCCTCTTGCCCATCGAGATACACTTTACGCAAACCAATGTGGAAATCAAGTTGCCGCAGTGGTACATCGAGGACATCGAACCCGGTTGGCAATAATACCGAAAGAAAGGAGGAATATCTTATGAAGATAAAAACCTTAAAGAAATATGCCGGAGGCATGGCTCTGCTGACCCTGCTTGGTCTGTTGCCGGCGAGTTGTATCAAGGATGATACGGCAGCCGTGAAGGAGACGACGCTGACGCTGACCGTGGCAACGCGGGCAGGCGAGACTGTGGGAAATAACGAGATGGATGCCAACGAGCAGATGAAGACGCTCCGTGTCATCGTGGCTCGCAGCAGCAACAATGAAATCCTATACAATGAGTATAGAGATGAAATAGATGATAATGCGTCTCAATACGTTTTTAATTTTGGCGAACTGACCATTGAGGAGAGTGAAGATTTCGATTTTTATGCTATTGCCAATGAAGCCAGTCTGGACTTGAGGGGAAGCGGCATCACATCGCTGGAGGAGGTTACGAATACTGATTTAACGGCATTAAAGAACTGTATTATTAATCGTGATTACAACGAGATCGTAGAGGGGAACCCTTTGCAAATTCCGCAGACAGCTTTCAAAACCATTCCGGTTGGTGCAGGGGAAAAGAAAACGGCTACGATTCAGTTAGAGTTTGTGGTGGCGAAAATTTCTGTAACCTTTACAAACCAAACCGGGAATTCACTTTACATTGACGGTTTATCCATTGAAGATATAAAGCCGGATAGAGGCTTTTTGTTTGACCCCAATGGTGCTGAAATCTCTACTGTGGTCATGCCGGAAAATTCGACATGCACAGCGGTAAACGGAAGTGAAAGAATCTGGGTGGGCACTAATCAGCCTACTACTGTCAAAGCCTATATCTATCCCACGGTAAAAGATGATCAGAATGCCTTTGTGCTCAAAGCCAATGGATACGAAGACCTGGAACTAAACCGTGAGGACGGCAGTCATCTAACAAGTCTGGACCGCGGTGAATGGTTACGCATAAACATTACCCTTATCCCAAAAGTAACCGAAGTCTATCCGGATATTGAATGGGAGGTCGTTGACTGGAGTTCATCAGAAGTAGAAGTTCCATCATTTGAATAATGGAAGGAGATTATCGTATGAAATTAAAACATTTACTTTATATTAGTCTCGGAATGGCCATTTCGTTGTTCACAGCATGTACGGACAACGAGTTTGCTGAAAGCGGTACTCACTATATTGAAGAAGGTATTCCTGTCAGCGTAGATTTGAAATATGGCGTGGAAGAAAGTCGGCAAGCAACTCGCAGTGCTCAGGATGCAACCGTGGAGCAGACAGTGAACCGCCTATTTGCCATTGCCTTTTATGCTGACGGCAGCATATCGGGATATGGGGCATACGATGCTGTTAACAATGCAGAGGGGCAGGGTACTATTAATGATTTTCCCATGCACTCTGGAGCCAACCAGCAGATATTCATTGTGGCCAATCCAGGTACAGGAATGGGTACGCTAACGATGGATCAACTGGTAGCATTTGCTGTAGGAAATGGAACGTTGGATGACTTTAAACAATTATATTCCGCATTTAATGACACAGACAATATAGGCACTAATGTAGAACGCATGAGTTTCTTGATGTTTGGTCAAATGGTGAACCAAAGTGGCACTTCTGCTATGAATGTCGAAACCGACGGTACCATCTCCAACTATTCTAAAGCCGTTGAATTAGAACGTGTGGATGCACGTATCACCTTTAAAATAAAGGTACAGAGTGATGCAAGCCATCAGGATATGACCTTCATTCCCCGCTATTATCAGGTGAATAATATCCCGGCAGGGACTTATCTTTATCCTCAAGAAAACGATTATGTTGATGCCGGATATCAAAACATGAAAGATGAGACAGTAAGCATTACCAAGAACTTTGACGGGACAGAAACGGATAATATGTATTTCGAGTTTTACCTGTTAGAAAATCGCTTGCAGCCCACCCAAACATTGTCTATGTCTATGATTGAAAGCGGAGGACAGTATTGGGACAACAGTTCAAGCACGCCTACTGTACAGAACCTGTACGCATTGCGCGAAAAGCGGCAGGCCATTAATGAAGGGCAGAATTTTGACAAACCCGGTCAGGAGTATGAGTTGGGTGATTATATCTATGCTCCTAAAAATGGTGCGTATGTCATTTTTAGTGGTACACTGACCTACCGGAATGAAAATAATGACATGGTATATGCCAATACAAGCTATACGGTGCATTTAGGTAGCACAGGTAATAGCATAGACAATGGTTCCACCTGGTACAATGAAGAGGATTTAGTGAATAACTACGATACCGAACGCAATACACACTATACTTATACGGTGACACTGACGGGAGTTAACTCTATTCAGGTGGAAGTAGAGAACGACCGCGAAAAACGTCCTGGCGTAGAGGGTGATGTCGTAGTGGCGCAAGGAGAAGTGGAAGATCTGGATGCGCACTATGGTCGCGTATTGTTCACGTTGACACGTGGAGAAATCTTGGCAGGATTGTCATGGGCCATCCGCACACCTTTCCAACAGGGTATCAAAGTTTTTAACCGGGAGAATTATTTGGTTGATGGAAACATACCTGCTGATGAAAGCTCATTGGCTGACCGTGAAGCATTGAAGACCGGGATCTCTTTGAATGATTATAAGTGGGTACAATTTGTCATCAATGCTGAAGCAAATAGAAATAGGAACTGGAATGAAGGCATATCAGCAGGTGTTGTCCCCGATGATGAGTTTGCAAAGTATCCCGGTCATGAGGCCTATGACGGTGGCACTGAACAGACTGCAGCACCGGCTTTTGGTGGAAATGGTTATCATTACGAAGGTAGTGGCTGGAGCAATAATGGATATTATTCTGAAGATGTGGTGATGTATGATGTCAACCAGTTGTTGAACCATCTTTACATGGAAGCCAATAAGTCAGACAGTGAGATATTCCATCTGAATGGAAGACAAAGTCCATCCGATGACGCTTCTGTGGCTATCACCGCTTTCATCGATGAATATGTTTATATCTATGATCCAACGCAGGTGTTTTACCGTCCACCCATGAGTGAAGATGTGCCGGAAAACGACCTTGTCAGTCTATGGAAAAAAGTTGTGAATGGCGAGAACCGTTTGTTACATATTTGTAAAGAAGGTGCAGAATATAGTCCAGACGGGAATAGTTCGTGGGCCAATAGTGTGATGACGTTTTCTCAGCGTCCCATTTATACATTCTATAATCCGAATGCCAGCGGTATAACGACTGCTTGGGGCACGGAGTCTAAGAATGAAACCGGGAAGTTGGAAGTGGGGGCTCCCAGTCTTTCCAGTCAACATTCCAACACAATGGATAATGGTCGGGAAAACACGCTGAATATTATTCCAAGTGGATGGAGCGATGAACTGAAATGGTCTGCCGTATTGAATCGGGACGGAGATGCATTTGGTAAACTGCAAAGTGGTTACAACAACATCTGGTATGCTTGTTTGGGACGTAACCGTGACTTGAATGGAGATGACATTGTGCAAGAAGATGAGATTCGGTGGTATTTGGCCAGTATTGACCAATTAACTGACTTGTGGATTGGCGAGGAAGCTGTGCCTAATGCCAAATTGTATGATGAGTCTTTGTATGTCAGCGGAAATCGTATTGAGCGTTCGCACGTAGCGAGCAGTTCTTACTATAATGGGGCAGCCTCTAATCCTTGGGTAATTTGGGCAGAAGAGGGAGCTTCCCGTGGAGATAAAAATGCTTCTCAAGGAAGCAACGGTAGTGGCAGTAAATATGATTACCGTTGCGTGCGGAATTTAGGTATCGGATTGGAAAACATAGACGAATCGCCCGAAGATTATGCCACTGTCAGCACCAGCAGCTGGAATGGACGTTATCAAGAACAGATTATTGAAGTCAGTGACTTGAGCAGTGAAGCCCGACGAGCGTATACTTCAGGCTATTTGCCTGCCAATTCGGAACGAAGCTATAATAATCGTCCCTACCAAAAGTTTGCAGTCATCATCAATAATCTGTACCCTACCAGTGGTGCAACAACCCGATGGAATGTATATTATGAAAATGAAGAGGAATACACCCCTTGCCCAGCAGGCTATCGTATTCCTAATCAACGCGAATTGATGTTGTTGTACACACGTATTCCCTCTTTATTTAACAGTGACACGGACTACATGACTAAAACTGAATTCAGTTTTAAAGATTATGCGCCCTATACTACAGAGGCAGATCAACATGGCGAACGAATCGGGTTTTCTTATGCAGGTGGAAACTTGTATTTGATATCAAGTAAAGCTAAAAATAATTATGGACAGCTTGTAGACAACATACCGGTCGTTCGTGTCCGTTGTGTTCGCGATGTAGCAGGAAACTGATTAATTTCTTCCGTCCCGCCGCGAGGCGCGACCTCTCTTCATCTTAGCGAGATGGAGAAAAGGGGGACAATCTCAATGTTCCGCCCCGTTTGTTTGTTTTGTTTGCAGAGGATGCCTGTCGTGGCATCCTCTTCTTTATAGACAGTTATTCGGCTGGGGGGGACGGAGAGAATGTCATTTCCCCTTTTGGGGCTTTGGATGTCAATGACTACCTTTGCAAGGTGTATATGATAGCTGCTGTTTGGTGGTGCGGCTGTGAAAGCGTAACACGGCCACTGTTACACTGTAAAATGCCTGTTGTTACAGTGTAAAAAGCCTGTTGTTACGGTGTAACATCGCGTAATGAGGCGGCTGTTACATCGGATGAACTGATTTAAACAATTTACTGGTATGAAAAAGGAAATGAATGTCTGGCAAAGATTACAGCGTAATCAGACTGCCTTTATCCTATTGGTGCTGTGCTGCTTGTTAGGGGGCTGTTCCGCGCGGGCAGGAGCACCGAAAAGTAAGGTGGAAACGGCAAATGCAGAGGCGGCTGCCGCCTCTCAGCAAAGGGTGGCTGTACAAGACGGCTTCCCCTTTCCGCAGATTCCTGCCGTGCTGACCTCACCCGAAGAGCGGCGCAGCTATCTGCTGGCACATTACTGGGATGAATACGACTTTGCTGATACTGTCCTGCTGCATAAGGCCGAAGTGACCGAGCAGGGACTGGTGAACTATATCGACTTGGTGGTTTCGCATCCCGATGCAGAAGAGGCAGTAGGGGCTGTGGATGCTTTCTGCCGGGCCGTGGCACTGTCGGACGAGGCGCGGAAGACGATGCCGACGTTGCTGGAGAAATATCTCTACGACCCCATGTCGCCCATGCGCAACGATATGCTCTATGTGCAGTTCCTGAACGGACTCCTGGCTCATGCTCCGGCTGCTGATGCGCGCCGCGACCGCTGGACTTTCTTGCGCGATTTGGCCGGGCGTAACAATCCGGGGCAGCGGGCAGAAGACTTTACTTTTTACCTGCCCGATGGAACCCGTCGTACGCTCTATGGCATGCCTTCGCAGAAATTGCTGCTGCTGTTTTTCTATGACCCGGAGTGTGAGAACTGCCATGCCACGCTGCTCGCGATGAAGTCCAGTGAAATCCTCGCCCAAGCCGTGCAGAGCGGACAGGTGGCGGTACTCGCCGTCTATACCGAAGGAAACCCGGAAGTCTGGCGTGCCCGTCTGGATGAGATGCCGCAGGATTGGACAGTAGGAACCGACCGTGAACTTATCAAGCGGAAATCATTGTATGATTTGAAAGCCATGCCCTCCCTTTATCTTCTTGATGCCTCGAAACAGGTGCTGATGAAGGATGCGTCGTTGGAGGAAATACTGGCGGGGCTTTGAGACGGCACTACACCGGGACTTACGACTTCTGTGCCTTGAGTCCGTCTAATTCGGTCGATGCCTGTTCCCATTGCTCCATGACTTCCTCCTGCTGCTTCTTCAGGCGGGCGTGTTTCTCGTAGAGGGTCGTGTCGGCGGCACCTTCGGGAGTCGTCATCTGTGTCTCTACGATGGCAATGGCTGCGTCCAGTTCTTCTATGCTCTGCTCGCATTCAGAAACCTGCTTCTCTAATTTTTTGATGCGGCGGTTCAGTTCTTTCTGGGCTTCCCAGTTGAGCTTCTCTTTCGTATCCTTGGGCTGTGTGGTGGGGGCTGCGGCTTTCTTCGGTTCCGTGCGGAACACATCATCGAAGCGGTCGGCGGTTTCCCCGCTGTTTTTGCTGCGCAGGAAGTCGTAGATGCCTCCCAAGTGCTCCTTCACCTCTCCACCTCCAAATTCGTAGACTTTTGTCACTAAGCCGTCCAGGAAGTCACGGTCGTGGCTCACCACGATGACTGTGCCTTCAAATGCGGCGATGGCCTCCTTCAGCACGTCTTTCGAACGCATGTCCAAGTGGTTGGTCGGCTCGTCGAGGATAAGAAAATTGGTGGGTTCCAGCAGGAGCTTGATCATGGCCAGACGGGTGCGCTCTCCTCCGCTGAGCACCTTTACTTTCTTTTCCGATGCCTCGCCGCCGAACATAAAGGCTCCGAGAATGTCGCGTATCTTCAGTCGTATGTCGCCCACGGCCACCCGGTCGATGGTGTCGAACACAGTCCTGCTCTCGTCCAGCAATTGTGCCTGGTTCTGGGCGAAATAGCCTATTTGCACATTGTGGCCCAAGGTCAGTCGTCCGGTGTAGTCTGTAATTTCGCCCAGTATGCACTTCACCAGCGTAGATTTTCCCTCTCCGTTTCGTCCCACGAAGGCTACTTTCTCTCCGCGGCGTATGGTGAGGTTCACGTGGCTGAAAACAATATGGTCGCCGTATGCCTTGCCTACCTCTTCGCAAATGACGGGATAGTTGCCCGAACGGCTGGCGCAGTTGAATGTAAGCCTGAGTGCCGAAGTGTCTTCTTCGTCCACCTCCACACGTTCCAGCTTTTCGAGTTGCTTGATGCGGCTCTGTACCTGCACGGCTTTGGTGGCTTTGTAGCGGAAACGTTCGATGAAGGCTTCCGTGTCTTCTATCTGTTTCTGCTGGTTTTCATAAGCGCGCAATTGTTGTTCCCTGCGTTCCTGTCGCAGTCGGACAAACTCGTCGTATTTTACCTTATAGTCATAGATGCGCCCGCAGGTAATCTCGATGGTGCGGGTGGTGACGTTGTTGAGGAAGGCCCGGTCGTGGCTGACCAGCACCACGGCGTTGGCTTTCGTGGCGAGGAACTGCTCCAGCCACTGTATGGACTCAATGTCCAAGTGGTTGGTCGGTTCGTCCAGCAAGAGCACGTCGGGTCTTTTCAACAGCAGCTTGGCAAGTTCTATGCGCATGCGCCATCCGCCGGAAAATTCGCTGGTGGGGCGGTCGAAGTCTGTCCGTTCAAATCCCAGTCCCTGCAAGGTGCGTTCTACTTCCGCCCGGTAGTTGTCTCCGCCCATCAGCAGGAAGCGGTCGTTTTCATGGGTAAACCGTTCGATGAGCTTCTGGTAGTCTTCGCTCTCGTAGTCGGTACGGTCGGCCAATTCCTGTTGCATCCGTGCCAGGGCATCTTTCTGTTCCTGTATGTGTGCAAATGCCAGTTCGGCTTCCTGCAACACCGTGCGTTCGTCGCTCAGCACCATGACTTGCGGCAGATAGCCGATGGTACAGTCGCGGGGCACGGCAACGGAACCTTCGGTGGGCTGTTGCAGTCCTGCCAGTATCTTCAGCATGGTCGATTTCCCGGCCCCGTTTTTCCCGACTAAGGCTATGCGGTCTTTCTTATTGATGACGTATGACACGCCTTCAAACAGGGGCGTGGCGTTGAACTCAACCTTGAGGTTTTCTACGGATATCATGTCTTTTGTCTCTTGTTTCAGAATTTACAGGCGCAAAGGTAGTGATTTTCCACCGAATGCCGTCCGCCGTAGCGATAAAACCCCTATCTTTGCGCCCGAAACAAACCGAATGTATCACATTAATATTAATAAGTACTGATAATACTGATATGAGTAAAGAAAAGATTATTCTCACCGGCGACCGTCCCACGGGCCGTTTGCACATCGGGCACTATGTGGGCTCTTTGCGTCGCCGCGTAGAATTGCAGAACGCGGGCGACTACAAGAAGATGTTCGTGTTCATAGCCGATGCCCAGGCTCTGACCGACAACATGGAGACACCCGAAAAGGTGCGCCAGAACGTGATAGAGGTAGCCCTGGATTACCTGGCCTGCGGACTCGACCCGGAGCGTTGTACGCTCTTCATCCAGTCGCAGATACCGGAGTTGTGCGAGCTGACTTTCTACTATATGGATTTGGTTACCGTGAGCCGCCTGCAGCGCAACCCTACGGTGAAGACCGAGATACAGATGCGCAATTTCGAGACCTCCATCCCCGTGGGCTTCTTCACTTATCCCATCAGCCAGGCAGCCGACATCACGGCTTTCAAGGCTACTACCGTGCCCGTGGGGGAAGACCAGGAACCTATGCTCGAACAGGCCCGCGAGATAGTGCGCCGCTTCAACCATATCTATGGCGAAACCCTGGTGGAACCCGAAATCCTGCTGCCCGACAATGCCGCCTGTCTGCGCCTGCCCGGCACCGACGGTAAGGCCAAGATGAGCAAGAGCTTGGGCAATTGCATCTACCTGAGCGATGACGCCGATACCGTAATGCAGAAAATCAAGACCATGTATACCGACCCCAACCATCTGCGTGTGCAGGACCCCGGCCAGGTAGAAGGGAATCCGGTGTTTACCTACCTGGATGCTTTCTGCCGTCCCGAACACTTCGGTCGTTACCTGCCCGACTATCCTAATCTGGACGAACTGAAGGCACATTATCGCCGCGGCGGTCTGGGCGATGTAAAGGTCAAGAAATTCCTCACTGCCATCATGCAGGAAACGCTGGAACCCATCCGTACACGGCGCAAGGAGTTTGAACAGGACATCCCTGCCATTTATGCCATGCTGAAAAAAGGATGTGAACAGGCCCGTGAGGCAGCTGCCCAGACGTTGGACGATGTGCGCCGGGCCATGAAGATAAACTACTTCGACGATGTGGAGCTGATAGCCGAGCAGAGCCGTAAATTCCATCAATGAACCAAGGACTTTTTAATATAATAGTTATATGAACGCAAAGCATTATCTTACCGTTGCAGCTGTCTGCCTGAGTATGGCAGCCTGCAACTCCGGCAAGACGGGAGCCCTGACTACGGGTATCGACCTTGCCAACTTAGACACCACCGCCCTGCCGGGTACTGACTTCTACCAGTATGCTTGTGGCGGCTGGATGAAAAACAATCCCATGCCTGCCGAATACTCGCAATACGGCTCGTTCACCATCCTGGCCGAGAACAACCGCAAACAAATGCAGGGACTCATTGAAGAACTCGCCAAGAGTCAGCACGAGCAGGGCAGCGTGGCACAGAAAGTGGGCGACCTCTATAAGATTGCCATGGACAGCGTGAAGCTGAACCAGGAAGGCATCAACCCCATCAAAGGCGAGATGGATGAAATCAATGGCTTGAAGGACAAGTCTGAACTCTACTCCCTGTTGCCTTCGCTGGCACGCCGCGGCGTGGGCTCGTACTTAGGCATTTATGTGGGGGCTGACGAGAAGAATGCCGCCATGAATGCCGTGCAGATTGGGCAGAGCGGTCTTTCGATGGGCGAACGCGATTACTACCTGGCCGATGACGAGGCTACCACGAAGATTCGCGAGGCTTTCAAGGCGCATGTCGTGAAGATGTTCCAGTTGGCTGGTTACGACGAGGCTACCGCCAACCGTGCCCGCGACATCGTAATGGATGTAGAGACGCGTTTGGCCAAGGCTTTCCGCAGCCGGGTGGAACTGCGCGACCCGCAGGCCAACTACAACAAGATGACGATGGACGAACTGAAGAAGCAGTATCCTACCTTTGACTGGGATGCTTACCTGGCTGGTTTCGGACTGAAGGACGTGCAGGAAATCATCATCGGACAGCCGGCCTCACTGGCTGCCGCTGCCAAGGAATTGGATACCCTGCCTTTGGAAGACCAGAAACTCTACCTGCAATGGAAGCTGATTGATGCCGCAGCTTCGTGCCTGAGCGACGAACTCAATGAGCAGAACTTCGACTTCTACAGCCGCACCATGTCTGGCGCACAGGAGATGCAGCCCCGATGGAAGCGTGCCGTGGGTACGGTAAGCGGTGTGCTGGGCGAAGCCGTAGGCCAGATGTACGTGGAGAAGTATTTCCCCGCTGCTGCCAAAGAGCGTATGGTGGCTTTGGTGAAGAACCTGCAGACTGCCTTGGGTGAGCGCATCCGGAACTTGGAGTGGATGAGCGACAGCACCAAGACCCGCGCCTTGGAGAAACTCGCTGCGTTCCGCGTGAAAATCGGCTATCCCGATAAGTGGAAAGACTACAGCAAACTGGAAATCAAAGACGATTCGTATTGGGCCAATATCGAGCGTGCCAGCCAGTGGGCTTACGATGATATGATGTCCAAGGCTGGCAAACCCGTCGACAGAGACGAGTGGCTGATGACGCCGCAGACCGTCAATGCCTACTATAATCCGACTACCAACGAAATCTGCTTCCCTGCCGGCATCCTGCAACCGCCTTTCTTCGATATGAATGCCGACGATGCCTTCAACTACGGTGCCATCGGTGTGGTAATCGGACACGAGATGACGCACGGATTCGACGACCAGGGACGTCAGTATGACAAAGACGGTAACCTGAAAGACTGGTGGACGGCCGAAGATGCCGAACGCTTCAACGAACGTGCTCAGGTGATGGTGAACTTCTTCGACAGCATCGAGGTGGCTCCGGGTGTACACGCCAACGGCAAGCAGACGCTGGGCGAAAACATTGCCGACTACGGCGGCTTGCAAGTAGCTTATCAGGCCTTCAAGAATGCCACGAAGGATGCTCCCTTGGCTACAGTGGACGGTCTGACTCCCGAACAGCGCTTCTTCCTGGCATACGCCGGTGTGTGGGCCAACAACGTCCGTCCCGAATATGTGCTTTACCTCACCAAGATGGATGTACACTCATTGGGCGAATGGCGTGTCAACGGTGCCTTGCCTCAGATTGATGCTTGGTATGACGCCTTTGGCATCAAGGAAGGCGACCCGATGTTCCTGCCCAAGGAAGAAAGAGTTGCCATCTGGTAAACTTTTGCGATAGGCCGAATAAACAGAAGCGGCTGTCTTCCAACCTTGTGTTGGGAGCAGCCGCTTCTTTATTTTTTTTCTTTTTTTTAACAGGGGGGGGGTAAAAATAAGAAGAAAAATGCTTAACTTTGAGGCGTTAATCCCAAAAACTTATTTTCATGAAAGCAACATCTTTCCGCACACTTTTCGTGGTGCTGCTGTCCGTCCTGTCTTTGGGGGCGGCGGCTCAAGACACTTTCCTTTGGCCCATTCAGGGCAAGACGGCGGGCGAAGACATCCTTTACCGCCCGCAAGAGTACATTGGCAGAGAGCAAAACACGGACAAATTATTCATAGCCGCGCCTTTGGGCACGGAGGTCGTGGCTCCGGCCGATGGAACGGTCGAGGTCTACGCCGTGGGCTATATTCCCCAGTTGCATCAGATTTCGTTAGGCCATCCTCGTGACGGGGTTGAAAACCATTTTGACGCGATGATTGCCGATTTTCTGGAGGAAGAAAAAGACCTTCCGGTTCCCTCGCAATACGTCTGCGGCTTCCTGACCATCCGCTTGAATGACGGACGCAAGCTGCATCTGGACGGGTTGAGGGGAAATGTGGTCTATAAGACGGGTATGGCCGTTCGTCGGGGTGACGTGCTGGGCACGGTGGGTTATTGCTATCGTGGCATCAAAGAGCCGCACATCAACCTGTCCCTGTCCGACACTCAGTCGAATCAGGACGACCCGATGAAACCTTTCGGATTGAGGTCTACCTTCATCCCCCCGAAGGAAACCAAGGCACCCGAAACACTGACTCGGGCGCAGGCGTTAGAGGACTTTGGCGTGTTGACGGCCTGCTTGCAGGAAGCCTATCCCAGCTTGTATGACGTAATCGGCAGGGATGAGTTTGCCGCCAACGACTCAACAGTACGTGCACGCCTGTCCGAGAAGGAAGAGATTTCCTACCGTGAGTTTTATTTCATCATCGAACGCTTCATGGGCTATCTGCACGATAGTCACCTTTCTATCAAGACTCCCGACCCCATAGATGTTTTTCGCGATGCCTACATCCCCAACCTGTGGCTTACCACGGAAGGCGATTCGACCTGGATTGACGGAACCCATCCGGCATACCGGCGTTATCAGGGCAGGCGCGTCACCGCTATTGATGGCGAGGAAATAAGCGCGCGCCTGGAACGCCTCGGCCGGGGCATATCGGGGGCGGACGGCGACAACCGGAACTGGATGGCCCACCGGTTTCTTAGTAATTGGGGTGTTTATTACGGCGACAGCCTGCTGTGGCCGCGTACCACAGTCGTGACGTTGGATGACGGGGAGACAGTGAAAGACGTGTGGAAGCCCGTCGCTCAATCTGAAATCTTCAGCCGGATGCTAATGATCGGGCAGGTGGATTACCATCAGCGCGATTCGCGCAATTACAATTTCCCCTATACGTTCAAGGTGCTCAACGATTCGGTGGGCTATTTCAGCCTTTCCTATTTCGACCTCAACGAAACGCAGATAGAACAGTTGAAAGACTCGCTGGCACCGTTGTTCCGCTTGCCCTACATGGTGGTGGATATGCGGTACAACGGGGGTGGTGACGGCAGGGTGATGCAGCAAATGCTGGCCTGGTTTCTCCAGGAACCGAGCCGCCCCTTGGGGTCGTATTTCCGCGTGACCAAGCCCGGCCCTTTCCGCAGCTTCGCCCATTGCACCAACTTTGACTCTACGATAGTGGTCTTCCCTGAAGCGCGCCGGGTGGAAGGCAAGGAAGGCTATATCTTCAATGACAGTGCGGTATCGCTTTTGCCGGACACGGCGTTCAATTACAAAGGCAGACTGTATGTGCTGACGGATGAGACTTCGATTTCTGCCGCCACGCTTTTCCCCGCCACGCTGGTGCGCAACCACCGGGCCGTCACCGTAGGGCGCGAGACCCGTTCCGGCTATCACTACATGACTGCCGTGAAGTTTGCCAACTTGTGTCTGCCTCATTCGTTCATCATGCTGCGCATTCCGCTGGTGCAGGTCGTCTTCGACCCGCTGGTTACGGAACGCACGCCGTGGAACCGCGGTCTGTTGCCCGACTATCCCGTGCCCGTCACCCGCCAGGAACTCTTGTATTCTCCCCGCGACACCATCTTGAACCATACCCTGCAGCTGATAGACGAAGGCAAGTATCTCGGTCCCGACCCTTTTCCGCAGCTTGCGGCAGAAGAAGAGGACAACGGCCTGCCCATGAAGGTTACTATTGTCGCAGTGGTGCTGCTGGTTGCCTACATCATCCTGCGGCTTACTTTATGGAGAAAACGCACAAGTAAGTGTGCCCAATGAAGTGATGCCAAACACAGAGACACAGAGTTATTTTCTCCTATTGTATGCGGCGAAGCCGCGGACTCTGTGCTCTCCCGTCATTTTCCCGACAGACGGTTACGGAACTTTGTGTCTCCGTGTCTCTGTGTTTGATATAAACTAAATCCTATGGATTACTTACAAATTTGAAAAAACAGTTTTTATGAAAGCAACATCTCTACGCACCCTTTTCGCGGTGCTGCTGTCTGTCCTGTCTTTGGGGGCGGCTGCCCAAAACACATTCCTTTGGCCCATTCAGGGCAAGAAGGCGGGCGAAGACATCCTTTACCGTCCGGGTGAGAACATTGGCGATGAGCCGAACTTCAACAACCTGGTCATTGCCGCACCTTTGGGCACGAAGGTGGTGGCTCCTGACGACTGCACGCTCGAGTTCTTCAGCGTGGGTTACTACATCGACCTGCTGCAATGCATAGCCAGTAGGCCGGCAGGGGCGGATGTATTTAACTTCGATACGATGATTGCCGCGCTCCAGGCAGAAGGAAACGTCACCGTTCCCGCGCAATATGTCTGTGGCAGGTTGGTCCTTCGCTTGAAAGACGGACGCAGGCTGTACCTGGACGGACTGAGGGGGGACATTGTTTATGATGAGGCGGGCATGAGTTTCCGCCGTGGCGACGTGCTGGGCACGGTGGGCTATGCCTATCGCAGCATCAAGGAGCCGCACATCTTTGTTATTCCGTCCGGCACCTGGGACCCCAAGGACCTGATGAAGCGTTTCGGGCTGTAGTCCGCCGGCGTGCCGACTTTATTTAGAAGGCGTACAAATTAAGTGTTTTTATTTCAATTCAAGTACAACGTAAGGAGAAAAGCCTTACATTTGCACCATCCAATTAGGACTAACAACAACTTTAAAATTAGAACAAAAATGGCTTACGTAATTAGTGACGACTGCATTGCTTGCGGAACTTGCATCGACGAGTGTCCGGTAGGCGCTATTTCTGAAGGTGATAAGTATTCAATTGACCCTGAAGCTTGCACTGAGTGCGGTACTTGCGCCAGTGTTTGCCCCTCTGAAGCAATTCATCCGGGAGAATAATTCGGCGGTACACCTTCGTTGGAGGAATAAAAAAGAGGCTGTCTCAAATCATACTGAGACGGCCTCTTTTCGTTGTTACGCAAACTGAATTTGCGCCTCTTTTCCGCTTATTGCAGCACCGGCACGTCTATTTCCTCGCTGTTTTCGTTCCAGTCGTCCACGGTAAAGTCACCCGAACCTTCTTCTTCCAGAATATCTCCGATGCTGACGGTCAGTGTCAGCAGGTCGTTGGCCTTCAACGGTTCTTTCAGTGTTTGGCTGAATCGTTTGGTATTTCCGTCTTGCAGGCTGATGATGAACTGCAATTGCGGATTGCCGTAGGAGGGGAATAACATCACCGTTCCGTTGCTCATCTGCAATCCGTCTGTGGAACGGACCAGCGGGAAAGCTACTGTGCACGATTCGCCGTGAGGTTCGGCCGTATAGGCATTCAGCTTTTCGGCTATGTTGGTCACGCGCACTTCTACGTTGGCGATGCCCGGGTCCATGACTTTGCCGTTTTTTTCCTTCATAATGACTTTCAGTCCGGCCACTACCCGTTTCAGGTTGGCATCCAAGTCTTCTTCGCCCACTTTGACGGTGCGTCGGGCATATACCAAATCGTACGTGGGGTAGTAGGTAGTATCTTCCGACATTTTCAGCAGCGTGAAGTCCTGTTCGGCCAGGTCTCCACCGATGGTATAGGCGGGGTCTCTCACTGCGGGGTAAGCATAGACAGGGTCTTCGTATTTGGGGGTGCCCCAGTAAATCATGTCGTATGCTCCGGTGGGCAGATATATCGACCGGTTGGCATCGCTGTCGTACAGATGTCCTTCTTCGACGAAGAAGTATCCATAGAACGGGCTAAGCTTCTGATTTACATAATTGCCGTAGTAGATAGACGTACCTTCTGTGCAAGGTGCCACACTCAGCACACCGGTGAAAGGCAGGTTGCCGTTGCGTGTCGTTACATTCATGTAGAGGGCGGGAGCTACCAGTTCGCCGTTCTCTTCCGGATAGCCCTGATTGATGGGCGCATCATCGTCGCAGCTTGTCGCTACAAAGGCAAGTGCTGCCAGAAACATTAATTTTTTCATTCTTTCTGATTTTTGGGGATTGTTAAATTCGTTCTTGTAATAGTCTCTTCAAACAAACACACAGAGACGTGAAGTCAGAGCGTTTTTTCATTTCATGATGTTTTCCTGAAATATGTTTGACTACTTATAGAACACTGCCGAAAGGGTTTTGTTCGGCAAAAGGTGATTTATTTTTATGTAAGTAATCAATCAAAATTAGTTTATATCAAACACAGAGACACAAAGTCCCGTAATGTCGGAAAAATGACGGGAGGGCACAGAGTCCGCGGCTTCGCCGCAACCGAAAGAGGTGAATGACTCTGTGACTCCGTGCCTCTGTGTTTAGTCTCACTTCATTCGGCACGTTTACTTACAGATTTACAGATTTTATGGGCTCATGCGGATAATAAGCCGCAAATCATGCGGATAATAAGTCGCAAAACCGTATATTTGCAGAAAACGGTGATGCTTAAGAGTCCGCGGCTTCGCCCGCTTACGTGAGAAAGGAAATTGACTCTGTGAGCCGTGGACAAGGAAACAAAAGCTCTGTATCTCCGTGCCTCTGTGTTAGTATCATTTAATTTTGTACATTTACGTATGTATATACATGAACATAAAGAATGGCCTTCCTTTTCGTGGAACAAGGAACTTGTCGGTGAAAAGCTGAACAAGGTAAACAAGGCCGTCGGCTATCTGATGGGACGCCTTAGTGTAATCGGCTTTAACGATAAGATGTCTGCCGTGGTTGAATCCATCTCTCATGACATCATTGCATCATCAGAAATGGAAGGAGTGAAATTGAACAGTGAACAGGTACGCTCATCGGTAGCCCGCAAACTTGGAGTGCAACTGCTGAATCCAACCGAATCCTCACGCTATATAGACGGAGTTGTGGAAATGGCACTTGACGCAACTGTCAATTTCAACAGTCCGCTTACTCATGAAAGGCTTTTCGGCTGGCACAGCTGCCTGTTTCCTACCGGATGGAGCGGTCCAACGAAAATAGATGTGGCCCGATACCGCAGTGGAGAGATGAAAGTCGTTTCAGGAATGTTCGGTCGGGAAAAGGTACATTACGTAGCGCCTGCTCCTGAAAAAATAGACGAAGAAATGAATCGGTATCTGGACTGGTTCAATTCAGATACACATAACGGCTATGTAAAATCGGCGATAGCCCATTTGTGGTTTGTTTGCATCCATCCTTTCGATGACGGAAACGGACGAATCGGACGGGCCATCGCTGATATGGCACTTTCACAAGCTGAGAACTCAAAGATGCGTTTCTTCAGTATCTCCCATCAGATTAGTAAGGATAAGAAACAATATTACGACATATTGGAGAAAACACAAAAGGGAGATTGCGAGATTACAGCATGGATTATCTGGTATCTTGACAGCCTGCTCCGCTCCGTCGAACAATCCGATGAAACCTTGTCGAGGGTTCTTAATAAGGCCATATTCTGGCAAACCCATGCCGAAACAGTTCTGTCCGAACGACAACGCGAAGTTTTGAATCTGTATTTAGACGGTTATCCCGGCAAGCTGACGGCCAAGAACTGGGCAAAACGTGTAAAGGTGTCACCCGATACAGCAGCACGCGATATAAAAGACCTGGTAGAGAAAGGCATTCTGATACCTCAGCAGGGACGGGTTCGTGACGTTTTTTATGGAATACAGTGCAGTGACTCAATCCTTGTCGTTCCCCTGCCTGAAGATTTATAACACAGAGACACAAAGCTCCGTAACTGTCTGTCGGAAAAATGACGGGAGGGCACAGAGTCCGCGGCTTTGCTGCAACCGAGAGAGGGAGAATGACTCTGTGACTCCGTGCCTCTGTGTTTAGTGTCACTTCATTGGGCATCCAGCCTTTGGGCTTTTCTTCTTTTTACTACTCATATACGCTGCCTTATTCTGATGCCACCGGCCAGAAAGACTTTCACTGATTCCTGCTTATAGCTTGGAAGCAGATGCCTTGTCGCTTGGGAGCCGGCTCCTTAGGGCTTGGAAGCACAGCCGTTCTTCGTGAAGGTTGTGAAAGATGCGTGAAGGAAGTATCTTTCACAGCAAGTGGCTGACAGCTATGTAGTTGGAGTAGCGTGAAGGCGTGAAGGCAGTTGGGGAGAAAAGAAACTGTGGAAGGGGTGAAACTCGGTTTATACGGTCGGGAACAGATGAATGCACAGAAAATGTATCTTGGATGTTCCTGGAAAATTGAAAGTCATATCCGTATTGCCCGCTCTGAGGATGAGGCTGCTCAAATGAAGGTTTACGGCGCTCAAATAGAGGTTTACGGTGCTCAAATAAAGGTTTACAGTTAAGTAAATGTGCAAAATTAAATGATATTAAACACAGAGTCACGGAGACACAGAGTTTTTGTTTTCTTGTCCATAGCTCACAGAGTTAATTTCCCTTCTCCCGTATGCGGCGAAGCCGCGGACTCTGTGCCCTCCCGTCATTTTTCCCGACAGACAGTTACAGAACTTTGTGTCTCTGTGTCTCTGTGTTTGATATAAACTGATTCTGATTGATTACTTAAATATGGAGATTTATATCTAAATTTGCAGAGAATTCAAGCATGTCTTTTTTGTATCTCATTTCTGATTGATTATACATTATGGGTAAAGGAGAAACCAATCGGCAGAAAATACTCACAGAGGCATTCCGGCTATTTGCTACCATGCCATACGACCGCGTGTCTTTCAGTGTCATGGAAAAAGAAATCGGCATAAGCCGCGGCTCCATGGTCTATTATTTCGGTAACAAGGAAGGGCTGTTCAGAGAGGTGGTTCATACGTTCGTCTATGGAGCGTCCTCGGTAAAAGCAGTGCCGGATGCCTATAAATTATCTCTTTGTTCGTTTTATAATTATTTTGTCGAAACGCTGAAGCGTGAACAGGAAAGAAAGGCCGGCATGGGTATTGTCAACGTCAATGAGGCGCTGATGCGTATTGAAAACTCAGCCTTGACTTATATTCCCCATTTCAAGGAGCAAACCATGCAATGGTACGAGGAAGAGCTGCAAATCTGGCAATCTGTTATTGAGAATGCGATTTCTACCGGAGAAATCAGAAACCGGATTGATGCCGTTACCGTTAGTTGTCTTTATGAAGATTGCTATCTGGGTAGGGCGTTTAAGGGGGTATTTACCGATAACGGATACGACATAGACGGGCTGAAACAAACTTATGACCATATATATGCGCTTCTTAAATGAGCCATTCTTCCCCGTCACTTTTTAAGGTATATTGAAATCAGGAATTCACGCCCACGGAGTTTGCTTGAACGCTCATACTGCGATACGGTCCCATACGAGGTATAGCTATACTCCTTTCTGTTGAGTAAGTTTGTAGCTGAAGCAGATACCTCCATGCGTTTGCTGATGTTGAACGTCAGTTTGGTGTCCAGCATAAACATCTCCTTATAGCGTCCCGCCTCAATCTGATTGCGGTAATATTCGCCTCCGGTTGTCCAGGTTATCAAAGAGCAGGGCGTGAGCGTCACACTTCCCGAATAGATGTAATTATTGGAATTGCGATCCGGCATATCTGAAATTTTCAGCCGGGATTTATCCCATGTAAACCGGAAGTTCCAGTTCAGGCAGGTGGATATGTTTCCGTTTATGGAAGGCGACAGGGAGAAAGAATCATGGCGGTAATCGGTAGGCAGTCCTTGAGACAACAGACAGTTTTCCATTCTGCTGTAGATTCCTTTCAAACCGATGGCACCTCGCATGAAATCAAGGGTCTTGCTTGCGTTGAAAAAAGCCATCGCATTGCGCGAGTCCGACGGTTGTGACTGATAGGAGTGGAACACATAATCACCGACCACGTTCTGCACCGTTCCGAACTTGGATTTATTCCATCCGTAGCTGCCCATGGCCATCACGAATATCCCGCTTGGAGCATTCCGATAGCTGTAGGTAGCGGAAAGAGACTGTCCGGACGAGGTGTAGTAATCATCCACTCCGGCACTGAACGATCGGTAATCGGTAAGTATGGAAGAATCGTGGATATCATGCAAAGAGGCGGGAGAACGCCGGGCGCTTCCACGCAAAGTGAGCGACATTCGGGGCGTAAGGCGGAACCTTGCCGCCAACGAAGGAGACAGGAAGAACTCCGTGCGGTTGCCCATGGCTCCGGAGAAGAAATAGGAATACAGGTTGACCGGAAGATTCAACGTGAGTTCCAGTTTCTTGTAGCTCCATTCGAATTTGGGAGAGGCGAAAACGCGTAAATAATCGGTAGTTAATGCTTCAGTCTCTGTTACATCCATCCTATCCACCCCAAACAGGTTGGTATCCAGATTCCTAAAATATCCGGACACACCGGCTTCCAAAGACAGGAGCACCTTGTTGAATACAAAGCCCAACGAGGCTCTCTCATCCGTGTAGAAAGCATGTTGCTTTATCTTTTGTCCGTAATCCTGCCCTTCATGGGTGACGGTCAGCTTCTCGGGCAGGGAGTTCCATTCGTTACGGCTGGTGAAGGTGACCAGTTTGTTGTTGCCGAAACGCTTGATGACTTTCAACAGATTACTCACCGCATATTCCGGCATCCAGGCCGACTGGGTGTTGGGCAACGACCCTGTGGTGTTCAGCGTCAAATCATTCCATGAAAAATCAGCCGACAAGGTGTTGTTAAGGAAATAGGTCTTTTCATTGATTTCGTATGAAAACTTCCCAGCCACCGCATTGCGGTGCGAGAGTGAGCTCTTGTCTTCGAGAACGATTTGGTCCCCGGACTCCAGGAAATAGGTCGTCGTACTTGCTCCCTGCGCAGAGACACGGTCATTGAGATAGTCTATCTGGGCTTTAAACTCGCCTCCGTTTTTTGTTTTGAGGAGGTGGCTGGAAGACACCATCCACGAACGGTTGAAGTAACTCCTGTTCCGTTGCAAGTTGGGGGTAGCTGGAGTGGACAAAGCTATATACCCGTCTAATTCCTCATCCGATTTATCAGAAGTGAAGTCCAAAAGCTCATCGGAGAGGTTCAGCCCGGTGTTGTTTCCTTTCAGCGTAGTTATCATCTGGTACTTCCCCGTGACCATCATGGTAAAGATGTCCCCTTGCCAGAGCGCACCTTGCGGCTGTTCAGACCAGCCGCCACCCAATGTCCCGTGAACAAGAAAAGTCGCTTTTGCGCTGTTCTTCATCTTCAGGTTGATAGCTGCCTGGTCTGAGAAACTCAGTCCGCGGAGCACCTGCATGGGCTGATGGTTCTCCATGACCTCCACGGCACCGATGTCATCGTAAGCGATACCGTTTGTTGCGATGCCGTATTTCCCGCCCAAGAGGTCGTTGCCCTCGATGTAGAACTTATTGATGTCTATGCCTTGATATTGAATTTTCCCATTGTTGGCCACGTCAATGCCGGGCATACGTTTCAACACATCACCTATGCTCCGGTCTTGCTTTTGGGCAAAGCTGCCCACATTATAGGTTATCGTGTCCCCGCTCTCCCGGATACGGTCGGCCTTGACGGTTACCTCCTGCAATTGGAAAGCCCCTTCTTCCATCCTTATTACGAGAGGATTGCCATCAAGCACCAAGGGGGTGGAATAGGTACGGTATCCCATTATGGTGACATGAATGGTAAGATTTTCACTTGTCGAGGGCGGCATGATGGAGAACTGCCCGTTGGCATCACTCACTCCGTAGGCCAATAACTTCCCTTCAGCGTTTTTCAAAAGGACATTGGCACCCGCTATCGGAGATTGGTCGGAAGCCTGGACGACAGTACCGGTAACTGGATTACCCGCAAAGCAGTCCAGCCATATTGTCATTGCTAATAGGATTGTTAATAGTAGCCTCATATCAAAATGGTTTGTTTTTTATTTCCGTTTACTTATGCGGATAGTCTCTTTCTTGATAATCATATTGTGAGACATAAGGAGCTTTTTGCGAGCCATTGCCATGCAAGGCACTCATTTTGAATGCGAAATCGCCCTGAATATATTCTTTATACATTTTCTGGAGATATGCTTGTCTGGATTTTAATTTATAAGGTTTACCACTAATATTATATAGTCTTATACCCACAGGAAGCAGATTTTTGGTGTAAAGTCCGACTGCCTTGTAGGCATAATGCTTTTTACTATCCCATGCTTCCAAGACAAGACCGGGCAACCCGAACAGTTTCCAAGGCCCTTCATTGATAGGTATGTCGGTTGAAAACCATGCACACCATGTGCGTCCTCTAAAATCGCACGTGGCAAGCTGACAGCTATACCCCAAGAGTTCTTTCGTTTCCGACTGAATTTGCCATACGGGCATTTCCGTGGGTTCCGTGTACGAATAGGCTTCACCTCCCATCTTTCGGTAAACCATCGTTTCACCATCGTTGATATTGCGAAACAGGTATTCACATTCCATACCTCCCAGCGGCTTGTATTCTATCTGACCGGGTGGATTCATTTCCCTGTGGAGTTTCTCATGAAGCTCAAAGTTCGTTTGCAATAGTGAATCTACCCACATCCTTTTAGGAGGGTAAAACATAGCTGAAGTCTTACCAACCCTCAAAGTTATAGGGTCTGTATAACTCCGGTTTTCCAACGTGTCCGCTACCGAAGTTTTCATATAATGTACTTCCAAAATGGCGGGTTCCTTGTCTTCTATTATCTGTGCCATCACATTTGATGTCACGAAAAGTAATACAAACAAACTGACGTATCTCATGGCTGCTTCCTCCTTTATTGTTTGAAATCAGGTTCTAACCCATCTAAATAACGGGTATCATTCTTATTTTCCGGAACATTTGTCCCCATTTCCGCATTAAAAATCCGCGTGAGGTTTTTCCGATATTGATAATCCTTCCGCAGGAATGAAATCCGGTCAGTCTTTTTCCCCTCGTCCAGCCAATCCTTTTTGGGGTCTGGATTGGAGGTCAGTCCCTCCAGATGGAAGGAAAACAAATTGTCCCTGTCGTATGCTTCGAGAATAAGCCCGGGGAGACCGCAGAACACCCAAGGCCCGTCGCTAAAGGGAATGTCGGGCGAGAACCAAACCGTCCATTCCCTGCCATGATAACAACAAGTGGCTTTGTAGGCTTCAAAGCCATTGATATTCTTTGTGGAATCACACAGCTGCCAATGGAACTCACTCTTGAAGGTGTCATATTCATAAATATCTTGGTCGATGACATCCTTTATACGCAGGGTGTCAGACGCATAACGTTTGGTTACCATAAACGTGCTGCGTTTATAAGGAAAAGAAGTCGCATTGGTGCCATCCTTCGCGATGGCGGCCGAGAAGAGTTGTCCCCAAACGGCCCGTCCATTGGGCGTGTTCCACAGGGAATCTGAGTAATATGTATGATAACTGAAACAGAAAGATCCTTTTTCTGCTATTTCCAGATACAGAATGTCTTTTTCTATGATTGAATTGATACTGTCTTTCGTATATTCAAAATCATAGATGGCCCTATAGTTTGCACCGATGGCATTAAATCCAAAAAAAAGTGCCATCATGATTGTAATCAATCGTTTTTTTGTTTTCATATGATTAGGAATTATAAGAAATCTTTCTTATCTGTTTTTCGGTTATGCACCTTTGTGGTATGGTTCACTGGTATTATCAGCATTGGTCTTGTGAAGTACCTACAATGAATTCCACTGCAAAGATAGAGATATTTTATATTAGTTGTTATATGATGGTTGATGTTTTTGTTACTGCATACAATGTTTTATAGTCAAATCTATTCGGTTGTTTGATTTTTAAATGTTTTATATATAATTGAATACGTATAAGTAGTATTTGACGGATGTAGGGCTTTAATCTAACGATTGTTTATAACGAGTGTTCTATTCGGTGGGGATAACTTAATTTTCCTCAACTCCTTTCGATGAGGAAATGCTTATGATAACCTCCTGTAACTTCGGCTTCCCTTCGGGGGGGAGATTGGTAAGGAATCCGAATTTTCTTGCCAAATCATCTGTCACATATAACAGATATTCGTAACTTTGTCCGCTGGAAACATTGGACCGATTGTTTACATGTTGCAGTGGGTACTGTATGTGCCAGATTCATGTTACATAAGTGCCTGCCTACCTGATGGGCGGTACTGGTTATGTTTGGCTGAAAGATTAAGGTAGAAGTGAATGCCGGAAAAATGAATAATCTGGTGAAGAAAATATGGAATATCAGATGCAAGCAGGAGCTTCCCGCTGGTGATGTCCCTGCTGACGGAGGCTGTCGTCGTCCGAAGTGGGTACGTTGTATCCTTTGGTGCCTGGACCGCCTGGTCGATGTGTGTTTTTGGCTCTGCCTGCTGGTGATAGCATACGTCGTGTTGCAACTGTTTGTTTTGACCTCTTTCCGGATACCTTCCAAATCCATGATACCTACGCTGGTGCCGGGCGACCGCATCCTGGTGGATAAACTGTCGGGGGGCGCGCGTCTGTTCAATGTGTTCGATGCGCTGGAAAAGAAAGATATCAGCATCTGGCGTATGCCGGGCTGGCGGGACTTCCAACGGGGCGATGTGTTGGTGTTCAACTTCCCCTACGGGGTAGCCGGGCGTTGGGACAGCATTGCGTTCGATGTAATGAAGTATTACGTCAAGCGCTGCATTGCCGTGCCGGGCGATACGGTAGAGATTCGCGGAGGTTTCTACCACATTCCCGGCGTGGAGGAACCGTTGGGAAACCAGGTGGCGCAGGCGGAGATTGCCCAATTGCCGGATAGCGGCGTACGAGGCGTGCAGATGGAAACTTATCCGTGGGACAGGAAACTGGGTTGGACGGTGAAGAACTTCGGGCCTCTGGCAGTGCCCCGGAAGGGTCAGACTGTAAGGATGGACAGCACAACGTGTCGCCTTTACCGCACTTTGGTAAGCTGGGAGCAGAAGAAACAGTTACATACAGATAGTACGGGGCAGGTCCGGTTGGGTGACAGCCTGATTACCCATTACACATTTCGGGAGAACTATTACTTTGTGGCAGGCGACAGAGCCATGAACTCGCAGGATTCGCGTTACTGGGGACTGCTGCCCGAGCCTTACATCGTGGGTCGTGCCCGATGGGTGTGGAAGTCGGTAGACCGTAACGGCAAAGTCAGATGGGAGAGGGTAATGAAACGGGTGAAGTAGCGGCAGGTGCCTGCCGGAAAAGGATATACCGGTAAGCACCCGCCTGGTACGACGCTTGTCTTTAATGAATTATCACCTTTTCTACCGGCTGCTGCCTGACCGTGTCCATCGCTACAGCCTGGTAGCGTGTTTGGGAAAAGTCTATCCCGTTGAGGTCGATGCAACGGATGCGGCTGTCGTACATGGTGCGGAAATAGATGCACCCGCCCATCATGTCGGTAGCCGATGTCCATTGTGTGGCACTGGGGATGTCGGCTGGCACCTTGCCTCCGGCAAACTCAATACCCACGGGGATGTCGAAGTTGTTCAGTATCTGGAAACTTTGCAGGACAGTCTTTCCGGCCGTGTCCTGCTGCGGGGCGCTGGTCTGGTAGAACGCGGCACGCACAAAGCGTGAAGGGGGCGTTACGTCGCCCGGTAATCCAAGGAAACCGCTGCCCGCACCGAACTGTTTCAATTCTATGCTGCCTAATTGTTGTGCCGGTGCCGGTCCGGGGAAAAGGTTGACATAGTTGTTCAGGTTTGTCAGGTGCCAAGGCAGGTCGGGTGAATTGGTCAGCACGCCAAGTGTGTTCTCGTAGAAGCGCAGTTCGCCGCCATTCACGATTTCCAGCACAATCTGTCTTCCTGTGCGGTCGGTAAACCGCCAGTGTACGGTGGAAGCGCGCGGGTCAATCTGCACGACGTGTACTTTCTTCACGGCGGCTTTCACCTCGTCCACTGTGGCACATTCGCCGAGCAGCCACGCCACCACTTGCAGGTCGGCCACAGTCGATGCCTTTTCGGCGGGGTCGTAGGTCTCATATTTTCCGTAGGCAGGGAAATAGAACAGTCCGGCAGACAAGCCAGCTTCGTTCAGTCCTTCGGCCACGAATTGTTCCTGTTCCACGGCGAGGCCTACATAGCCATAGCGTGCGTCGAACGTCATTCCGTCCGTCTGTCCGCCGGGCAGGAGTGATTGCTGGCGGTAGCCGCGCGGCACAATGACATACTGGCTGTTGAGGTCGCTTCCGCCCCATTCAATGGTGCGTGCCACTACGGTATGTCCGTCTTTACTTTTCAGCGTGATGCCTGTACAGGCACTGGTAGGAAAGGATAACAGCAGGGCTGCTGTTGCGAATAATAAGTTGAGTACTGTTTTCATCATCGGATAAATATTTGAATAATGAAAAGTTAACGCACAACAGCCCCCGGTTGTTCATCCTCCGGCGGGTTATTCTTGCAGGATGCCTGCCCCTTGCCGCACGATGGTCGGCTCATCGCCCGTGCAATCCACTATGGTTGAGCCATCCAGTCCGCCGATACCTCCGTCGATGACCAAGTCGACCAAGCTGCCGTATTTCTCGTCAATCAGTTCCGGGTCGGTGGTATATTCCGGGTCGTCGTCTTCGTCGTGGGGCAGGGTAGCCGTCATGATAGGAGCATCCAGCAGTCGGGCTATTTCGCGGATAATGGGATTGTCCGGCATGCGGATGCCCACCTCCTTGCGGTTGCGGAATATTTTGGGCAGTCGCGTAGTACCGTTCAGTATGAAAGTGAAAGGTCCGGGCAGGTTGCGTTTCATCAGTTTGAAAGTATTGTTGTCTACTTTGGCATATTCGCTGATGGCAGCCAAGTCGTAGCAGATGATGGACAGGTTGTTCTTCTTCGGGTCGATGCCTTTGAGGCGGCAAATGCGTTCGATGGCGCGTTCTTTCAGTCCGTGGCAACCGATGGCGTATTTCGAGTCGGTGGGATAGATGAGCAGACCGCCGTCGTTCAGCAGGTCGACAATGTGCTGCAGGTCGTCGGGATCGTTGTTCTTGTTGTAAAGTTTTAGTAGCATAGGGCCATGGGATGATTTTCGACAAAGATAGGAAACTTTCCGCAATATCGGCTGGCTGTTTCAGAAATAATCGGGAGATAATGCAAGAAAGTCTTGCGGTTGCCATATCGGTATGATTGCCTTGGCAAAGTCTTTGGGGTTGCGGGTGATGATTCCGTCTACACCGGCCTCCATGGCTGCATAGTATTGACTGGCATCTTCCAGATCTTTCCAATCAGCATAAAGGCTTTTTCGCATGGAGGATTCGGTGAAGTTCGCCGTTTCAGTGAAACTCTCTATTTTCTGGAGGGCTACAATCAAGGCATATTCTGGCTTTTTATATTTTTTGCCGATATAAAACGTATTGATGTAAGACAGCGGTGAAAGCACCAAAGTGATTTTCTTCTCATATCCGAGCGTGAAGATTTTTCGGGCGGCTTCTACAAATTCTTCCCTGTCGCAAACTAAGTCCACTAAAATATTGGTATCAATAAAAACTTTCATTTTGCATATTTGGCTTCAATCAGGGATTGTATATCATTCACGTCTTCAGGAACTGGTTCCCCGCCTTTAACAGAGAGGGAGTCTATCCATTCGGCGGTGGAAGCTTCATGGCTCTGCGGTTCCTCCGTTTTTCCTTCAGCGGACAGCAGGCTGGCAGAGAGCCTGTTGATGATGAACAACTTGACTTCATCGCTTAGTGCAAGTAATTGTCGGAGATAATTGTCCGGTAAAAGTGGGAGAGAGGTGTTCATAATTCGTCCTTTCTTTTGGGTATAGAGGTTAATGACAGCAAAGATAGGAAACTTTCCGCAATATCGGCTGGTCTGAATAAAAAATAATGGGAGAAATCCCGCTTATATATATGAAGCAAATTTCCAAGCCCTTGTGCGTTTGCTCCGGAGCCCTTGGAAATTTGCTTCATATATATAAACTGCGGCTTAAGTGCGTGCCGCTTTATCGGGATGCCTGCTGCAGGACACCGATTTGTCCGTTTCCTGTCAGCGTTTCAATGGTGATGCGCGGCTTGCTGCAACGGCTGTTGTTGAAGAAGCGGAGCCGGGCGCGGCCGTCTTTGTCGGGCACTACTTCAGGGTTCCAGTACAGCGTGCGGCGGTAGTCGTCGGCCTGTGGAGGCAATACGCGGTAGTCGGGCTGATAGAATTCCTTCACCTGGCTGTAGCCTTCCAGGTGCGTTTTGCGCACCCCTTTGGCGGCCCGGGCGGGAATCTCGGCTTCGGGGTAAGTTTCTATCAGGACGGCACAGCCGTAAAGATCAAGAATGTCAAAAGGAGACAGCTTGGGGTCGGCATATTGCAGGATGGTCTGCAAATCTTCGCTGATGTAGATTGATTTAATAGATTCCAGTGTCAGCAGGCGGTATTTGTTGGCACTCATTTCATCAAGGTATGTCCGTTCATAGTTGATGACAAAGAGAATCTGCTTCCACTTATACCGTAAATACTCCCTTCCTCCCGGTGCTATTATCTTGCTGAAGTTGGAGTTCATGTTCGTCAGCAGTTCATGAATGTCATCGCCGATGAACTTGTTGCGGTCCAGTATGTCGTCTATTTCGGAAGCCACATCGTAGTATGCCACCGATTTCCGGCGCGCTTCATATACATCGTGAGTGCGGTCGCGCTTTTTGGTTGTCACCACGACTTCGTCCAGACGGTGTATCTTTTCGGTCTGTCCGGTTTGGCGCAACGAGTCTTCATAAGCATTAATGATACGGTCGAAATCCAACTCTTCCGGTATCGCATTCAATGAATCGGGCGTCAACACCTCTTCTTGAACGGTCTCTATTTGCATTTCGGCCAGCGGATAGGTCTTGGGAGACGGACTGAACACGCGGTCGAGCACGATGCGGTGGTCTTTCTTCTTCCCGTTTTTGGTGACAGAAAGTATCAGGTCCCAACGCCCTTTCACGTCGGTGCATAACCGGAAGCGTCCTAAACTGTCTGAAACCAGACTGCTGAACAACGTTTGGCTACTGTCGTTTCCGAGGGTGTCGCGTTTCATCAGGACGGTGATGTCCATGTCGGCCTTCGGTTTGCTTTGCACCATGGAAACGACTTTGCCGTGTACTTCAATGCCCTGTTCGGGTCGGTTTTTCAGTTCAAACGGAGTGACGCCGGCTTGCTGTTCCCAGTCGTAGCGCCGCCAGCCTTGCACCATCAGCAAGTGGTCCAGAGCACGGCGGTGCAGTTCGTCGTCTGCTTCGAAATACCAGGCAGGATGCCGGACATAGCCTTTGATTTCCGACATCAGCAGGAGGTCGGTCAGCAGCGAATGCCGTTCTTCCACCTCGTCCTTCCCATCGCGTACCGATACGGACATCGGGGCACGGAGCGGGTTGCCCATCGTGTCTTGCAGGCAGATTTCCAAGCCGATGGAATCGTATGGAAGGTAAGAAGCCCTGTCGGTCTGAGCCGTTATGCACACGGTGTCCGGCCGTCCGGTAAAGAACAGACGGTCTGCCAGAATGTGTCCGTCGCTGTTGAAGACCACAGCCTGCGCTACTCCCACGGGCATGCCGTGCCGGCTGAGGTTGAAGTGCAGGGGCTCGCTTCCGTCGTTCAGGTCCAATAGGTAGAAACGGTGCAACTGTCCCCGGCACAGGATGGCCAGTCCTGCCATGTCGTCTGCCATCTGCCGGTGTTTCTGCAAGCGGATGCCGATGCTGTCGGCCGATGCCAGATTGTCCACGCCGAAGCTGATACCCGTGGGTTGCACCTCCGGAAGGTCGAAACGATACGTTTTTCCTTCCCATTGCACCACAGCCCGGACTTCTTTCTCTCCCGGTGTGTAGCTGAACACGCCCCGTCCTTCGTGCAGGCTGGCGAAGGCAAAGAGAGAATCCTTTTCACTGTTTATAATCTTTCCGGTTATATCCACCGGATTACCCCACGCGTCTGTGGCTTCGAAGGCGATGCGGGCGGGCAATCCCTCTACCATATAGCCTCCTTCGGGATAGAACTTCAGGTTCAGCTTTTTGCCTTTCTTGGGCTGTTTCCGTATCCGGGGATATTTATAAACGGTGTAAGGGTGGATTTCCTTTTGAGCATAGTCGCCCGGCGTTTCCGGCTTTTCAAATACGGGAAGGATGCGCGAGAAAATGCAGTCTTCGCCGAAGTTCAGCATATATTTCGTGTAGGCTCTTACTTCGTAGAAGCCGGCGTAGAAAGGCAGTTGCGTCAACGAGAAATTGCCGTGGCAGCGCCCGTTGCGGATGGGGAGAATGCGGGTGGCGACGATTTCTCCGCCCGGATTGAGCAGTTCCACATACAATGTCTTGCTCAGGGATGTGGGGCGGTTGCGTTCGGGGGTGACGATGTAGCACTGAAACCAGATGTCGTCGCCCTGATAGTAGCTGGTATTGTCGAAGTGCAGGCTGACTTTCTCTTGTGGCAGTGACAGCCCGAAGCGCTGGGCTGCCTGAGCATATTGGAACAGGCGCAGTGACAGACTGTCTTCCGCAGACCGGGCTGTCGCAGTGAGGGCACATGCCCCAAATAGTAGTACTAACCAAAGTCTTTTCATTTCACTGATTCTCCTTTTTCATTTCCTTGTCCAGTTTCTTTATCTTAGTCCATGCTTCGCGGAACTTTGGACAGAGTGCCACTGCTTTTTCGTAATTGCGCATGGCGGCTTCTTTCATGCCCAGGGTCAGGCATTCATCGCCCATCTGGATGTATTCGCGGGCATATTTTACCAGCGTCTTTTCCTTTTCTACCGCTTCCCGCCGCAGGCGCATGTTGTCTTCGCGGAGGCGGTTGATGATGTTCAGCTTGCGGCGGATGAGGCGTTGGGCGACAGGCTTTTCGATGTCGTAGCGGGCGTGTATGGCTTTGAAAAACTCGGTCAGGAAGGCATCGAAGTCGCCTTGGTCGAAAGCGCGGGTGGCTGCGGCATAGCGGATGTCGGCTTCAGCCTGCTTCAGGGCGCGGTCGATGGCTTGTGGGTTGTTGAACCGCCGGGCGAACTGGGTGATTTCCGGACGCACGAACACGTCGGCAGGCTGGATGGGCTGTCGCAGTTGCATGCCTTCCAGCGAGGTGCAGCGGCTCAGCGCTACATAGGTCTGCCCGCCGGCAAATACACCGCCCGTCAGGTCTATCACTACCCGGCTGAAGGTCAGCCCCTGGCTCTTGTGGACGGTGATGGCCCAGGCCAGGCGTACGGGAAACTGGGTAAATGTGCCCAGCACTTCTTCTTCTATTTCTTTTTTCTCTTCGTTGTATTTGTAGCGGATGTTCCTCCACGACTCCGGCCGCACGTCGCATTCGTGTCCGTCGTCGGTAATGATGTAGAGGATGCGTTGCTCTTCGTCGAATCCGCTTACTACACCGATGGTACCGTTCACCCAGCGGTGTTCAGGGTCGTTCTTGACGAAGATAATCTGTGCACCGGGCTTCAGTTCGAGGTCGCGAGTGGTGGGCAGACTGCTTTCTGGAAAGTCGCCCGTCACTTTCCCCTTGAAAACGACCGGTTCTCCCGGCAGTTCGTCCAGCTTGCGTTCGTTGATGTAGTCCACGGTGTCGCGGCGTGTGGCAAGGGTGATATACATGTCTGCCTCCGAATCTTCTATCTGTGTGCCGCAGCGGGCATTCAGTACCTGTAGGTCGGTCTGGGTCAGGTTGGCATTGCGGATGTGGTCCAATACACCAACAAACGTCGGGTCGCTTTGCCGGTACACCTTCTGCAGTTCGATAGACACCAAGTCAATTTGTCCGAATACCCGCGCCGAGAAGAAGAAGGGGTTGGGGTAGAAGCGGTTCAGTATTTCGCGTTCGTCGCTCTTCACTACTGGTTCCAGCTGGTAGACATCGCCTACCAGCAGCAATTGCTTGCCGCCGAAAGGTTCACGCAAGTTGTGGGAATAGACGCGGAGAATGCGGTCGACGGCATCGATGATGTCAGCACGCACCATCGAGATTTCGTCGATGATAATCAGTTCCAGTTCCTCCAACAACTTGCGGTGTTCCTTGGTATAACGCAAGAACTGATGGATGCGTCCGCGCTGGAGGCTCAGGTTGGGGTCGTCGGGCAGCAGGGGGTGGAAAGGCAAACGGAAGAAGCTGTGCAGCGTGCTGCCTCCGGCATTGATGGCGGCGATGCCGGTCGGCGCCAGGACGACGTGCTTCTTCTTCACGTTGTCGCAGATGTACCGCAGAAAGGTCGATTTGCCCGTGCCTGCCTTGCCCGTCAGGAAAAGCGACTGGCGGGTGTATTTGATGAGTTCCAATGCCTGACGGAACTCCCGATTGGCGGTGTCGGGTTGGAAGGCGGTCATACGAGTTCGAAGTGTTGCAGGGCCTTGGCGATGCCGTCCCGGTCCACGGTGTCCGTCACATAGTCAGCTTCGGCTTTCACCGGGTCATTGGCATTGCCCATGGCCACGCCGATACCCGCGTGGCGCAGCATGGGGATGTCATTGCCCCCGTCGCCGAAGGCCATGGTGTCTGCCACATCGATACCGAAGTGGCGGCACATCAGGTCGATGCCCAGTTGCTTGTTGCAACCCAGTGCAGAGACATCAACGAAGGCAGGATGCCAGCGTCCAATCTCGCAGTTGGGCAGAAAGGGGCGGACCTCCTGTTCCTGCTTCTCGTCGAAGAAAGGAGACAACTGGCACACATCCGGGATGAGCTGCAGGGCTTCGGTCGGGGTTACGGCTGGCACCTCTTTGGCGTGCAGGTACTCTACGAATACCTGCCGCAAGGTCTCGCTGGGGTAGCAGGCACAGATACGGTGCTCGTCTACTACGGTGCAGGTGATATGGTGTGCCTCGCAATAGTCCAGGATTACCTTCACTTCCGGGGCAGGAATTACTTGCTTGTGGATGACCACACCACCCACGTAGCAGTAGCCACCGTTCATCGTGACGTAGCCGTCTATCAGTTCGCGGTCCTGCAACGCCCCCAGATTGTTGATGAAGCCTGGAGCGCGTCCCGTGGCGATGAATACTTTTACACCGTGGCGACGGGCAGCGGCGATGGCCTCGACGGCAGAGGTTGGGATGCAGTGGGTCTGGAAGCTGACCAGTGTGCCGTCTATGTCCAGAAACAGGGCTTTTATCTGTCTTTTTTCCATAATGTCAGTGATGCATAAGATGTTGTTCACGCGCAGAGGCAGTCAATATGTACTCCGTCAGGTGGAAGTCCGTACGGAGGTTTTGTCTGCAAAAATAAGAAAATATCGGGAGAATTCGTACTTTTGCCTGCATTTTGAAAGATACGACTATGACTTACGATTTTGATGAACTGATACTGCGCCGCGGAACTGACTCAGTAAAGTGGGATGGCGTGAAAGAACTTTGGGGGCGCGATGACCTCCTTCCTATGTGGGTGGCAGACATGGACTTCCGTACACCTCCTTTCGTAATGGATGCCCTGCAACGCCAACTCTCGTCCGGCATCCTGGGTTATACTCGCCCCTGTGACGACTGGGCACCAGCCATAAAGGACTGGCTGCTGCACCGCCACGGCTGGCAGATTGAAACGGACTGGCTTTGTTTTGTGCCCGGCATTGTCCGCGCTCAGGCTTTCGCCCTGCTGTGCTTCACCCGTCCCGGCGACCGTGTGCTGGTGATGCCGCCTGTCTATCATCCTTTCTTCCTTGTGACGCAGAAATTGAAGCGCGAGGTGGTATTCTCGCCCCTCGACCTGCGCGACGGGTATTACCACATCGACTTCGACCGTCTGGAACATGACGTTGAGGGATGCCGCGTGCTCATACTCTGCAACCCTCACAATCCCGGCGGGCGCGTCTGGACAGCGGACGAATTGCGCCGCGTGGCCGACATTTGCCACCGCTACGGTGTGATGGTGCTTTCTGACGAGATTCATGCCGATCTAACACTGCCCGGCTACAGCCACCATCCCTTTGCTACCGTGTCGCCCGAAGCTGCCGACATCAGCCTTACGTTCATGGCGCCCAGCAAGGCGTTCAACATGCCGGGGCTGGCTTCATCTTATGCTGTTGCTGTCAATCCCGACATCCGCCACCGTTTTCATGAATTTATGGAGGCAGGCGAGTTCAGCGAGGGTCACATGCTGGCCTATGTGGGTTGTGCCGCTGCTTATCGTCAGGGTGAAGAGTGGCTCTTACAGTTATTGACTTATATCCAGGGCAACATTGACTTTACCGAAGCATTCCTGCGGGAGCGTATTCCTTCCATCGGCATGATACGTCCGCAGGCCTCTTATCTTATTTTCTTGGATTGCCGCCGTCTCGGTCTTGCGCAGTCAGAGCTTTTGCGCCTCTTTGCCGATGGGGCTCGTCTGGCATTGAACGACGGCACCATGTTCGGACAGGGAGGCGAAGGCTTCATGCGCCTCAACGTGGGTTGTCCGCGGGCGGTGCTGAAGCAGGCGTTGGAACAATTGGAAGCAGCGGTGTCCCATATATAATATATTGTGTATATGTCGATGCGCTTGTTTGTCCTGTTCGCTTGCCTGTTGCTGACGACTGCTTGTCGTCGCGGGGCGGATGACCTTACGTTGTTGCGCCATGCCGATACCCTTTGGCTGACAAACACCGATAGCGTTGCCGTCTTGTTGAGGCAAATGGAGCGTCCCGAACTGCTGCCCCGCGAAGATCGCCTGCGTTACGGCTGGCTGAGGGCATACGTGGATTATGACCGGAATGCTTCCATGACTGAGGACTCCCTCATCTTGCCTGCCTTTGACTACTTCACTACGTCCGGTGATAGCGCCCGTCTCCTGACTTCCTACCTGCTGAAAGCCGCCTACCTGCACGCTAAGGGGCACCATGACCGGGAGTTGGCTGTACTGGACAGCGGCTGTGTCCAAGCCTTGTCGTGGGATGACTGCATCCGGGCAGGTGACTTCTTGGCGGAAAAGGGTGAGTGCTACGTCTATACCTATAAGGATTATACCCGCGCTGCCGATGCCTATCGCCGTGCCTTGACCTTGCGCGAAACGGCCGCCAATCATTTTTCGCTGGGCATCTGCCTGGGCTTGCAGAAAGCTGATTCCGCTGTCTGGCATACTAATCGCAGCGTTGTCCTGGCCTTACAGCAAGGTGACACTACCCAGGCTGTCCGCTACTTGCGCAACCAAGCCCAGATGATGGTCTACGTCTCAATCGACTATTACGAGGCCATCCGTTTGCTGCACCGTTTACTGGACCTCACGGACAGTCCCGATGTGCTGGACATTGCTTGTGTCACGATGAGCGAATGTTTCTTGAAGTTGGGACGTTTCGATTCTGCCCAATATTACTTGGACAAAGGACGGGCCTATTACCACCGAGAGGGGTATAAGTCTGTGACTGCCGAAAACCAGTTGGGCTACCTGCAAGGTGTGCTGGACTACGCCTGCACCGGCACCTTCGACTACCTTAGCCTAATGCGCTACAACGATTCCGTGGGCAACGCCCTCAACGCCCTGCACAGTACCATACGTCAGAAAGACCGCACGCGTGACGACCTGTCCGAAGCTAACCTGCACCTGCTGGTCGACCGCCAGCGTATGCGCCTTTGGCTTCAGGGCGCATTGTTGTTCCTGCTGCTCATAGGCGGGACGACTTTCTATCTGTTCCACCGTCGCCGCGCTCGCCTGATTGAGGCTGAAGAGCGCATCGAAACCCTCGACCGTCTGTTGGCTGAGGTTTCTGTCCCTTCGCCCTCATCCACGGCCTTGTCTGCCAGGGAAGACGACCGCTTGTTCCGCCGCATTCTCCTGCAGCAGTTAGGTCTGATACGACTCGTGGCAGGACAGCCCACGGCACAAAATCAGGAATTGCTACGCCGCTTCTCTACCTTGCCGCATCCGGACGACACAGCCGAAGGGTTGTTGGTGTGGGACGACCTCTATCCCCTCATTGACCGTCTTTACGATAACTTTCATGCTCGGCTTGTCGCCCGTTTTGGTACGCTGCTGACCGACAAGGAACAGCAACTCTGTTGCCTGCTCCGTGCTGACTTCACCACCAAGGAAATCAGTGTCCTCACCGGTCAGAGCGTCCCCACCATCTACCAGCGCAAGACTACCATCCGCAAGAAGCTCGGCATGGATGAGAAAGGAGACATCGTGTCTTTCCTCGCTTCCTGACCGTCCGGCTGCGGGGGATATGGACGGGGCATAGACGAGCCTGAGGCTGATATAGAAGAGTGGTTCGTTAAATGCTTGTTAACCAGTGAGGTCTGTCGGCTTTATATAGACTTTTTAGTCGTTCATATAGACCGTTTGAGAGCTTCTTTCGCCTTAACTTTGTAGGCAAAGAAACTTAAAAACGTAACGCGATATGAAACGAATCTTACTCTTCTTGGCGTGCCTCGCCACGCTGACGGGCGTCTTCGCCCAGACCCTTTTCAAAGGCCGAATAGTCGACGAACAAGGTCAACCCTTTCCGTATGTCAATGTTGTCCTCCTCTCCCTGCCCGATTCGGCCTACGTGGCGGGTGCGGTGAGCGGCGACGACGGATGCTTTTCTCTTCCAGCCTCGACCCGTGGTCGGTTGCTGCGCGCCTCCTTTATCGGTTATACTACATTATATAAAGAGGTCGTGGGGGCAGACATCGGAACCCTGGCGTTGCAACTCGATGCGCAGATGCTGGGCGAAGTGACCGTTCGCGCTAACCTGCCCAAAGTGCGGTTGAAGGGCGATGCCCAGGTGACCACCGTGCAGGGCAGTGTCTTGGAGCAGGCCGGCACGGGTAACGACCTGCTGAACCGCATCCCGGGGTTGTCGGCAGACGAGGGCGCGGTGAGCGTCTTCGGCAGCGGCTCGGCCGAGGTGTATATCAACGGGCGTAAGATGCGCAACGCTTCCGAACTGGACCAGCTCTCATCCGACAATATCCGCAGTGTTGAGGTCATCCGTAATCCCGGCGCGCGCTACGATGCTTCAGTTCAGGCCGTGGTGCGCATCTACACCAAGCGGCCGCAGGGTGAGGGCCTGGGTGTCAACGATCGGTTCAGTACCAATTATAGCTACGGCTGGAGCGTGCTCAACCAGATTAATCTCAATTACCGCCGTGGTGGCTTCGACCTCAACGCCATGCTCTATGCTTCCGACAGACGTGAAGAAGATAACAAGGGACTGGTGCAGGAAACCTTCCTCGACCACACCTGGCGGCAGGAGAGCAATGTCAATACCCGCAATCACTCGCAGAACTTAGAGACCACGCTGACGCTGAACTACCAGTTCAACGACCGCCATTCCATCGGCGCCTACTACGACTTCGACCGCACGCCCAAGAATAAATGGAGCATTCCGCCCTTGCCCACCAGCGTTTACCGCGATGGCGAGTTGTACGAAACCAGTGTCAGCAGCGGCTGGGAAAACCGCACCCGCTACGCCCACTCTGCCAACGCCTACTACAATGGCCGACTGGGCGACTGGACCATCGACTTCAACGCCGACGGCTTGTGGTCCACTGCCAAGACCCCGCAGAACATGCTGGAGCAGGTGACGCCCGCCGGTGCGTCCACACCGCAGGAGCAGACCGTCACCAACCGTTCGCAGCAGGAGAACACGCTATACGCCGCCAAGCTCTTAGTGGAACATCCCCTGTGGGGAGGCAACCTGTCGCTGGGCAGCGAGTACACCTACACCAACCGCCTGAACCGATACACCAATGCCGAAGGCATCCTGCAAGATGATGACAGCCGCATCTGCGAAAATGCCTGGTCCGTCTTTCTGGAGTATGGCCGTTCCTTCGGGAAGTTGCAGGCCAAGGCGGGCGTGCGCTACGAGCACCTCGTCTCCGACTACTATGAGCAGGAGCGGCGCATCGAAGGGCAGAGCCGCACGTACGACAATGTCTTCCCCTCCCTCTCCCTCCTGATGCCTGTGGGCAAGGACGTGCAACTGCAGCTGACCTACTCCGGCAGCATCAACCGTCCCAACTACTGGCAGCTGCGCAACAGCGTCACCTACATCAACCGTTATACCTACGAGAGCGGCAACCCAGCCCTGAACCCTTCGCTGGTACACCGCCTCTCGCTCAGTGCCGCCTGGAAGTGGGTCTATCTGAATCTGGGCTACCGTCACGTGCGCGATGGCTTTCTCTACCACAGCGGCATGTACGACGAGGCGAATCCCGCCATCAGCCTTGTGCAATACATCAACACGACCGATGCCGACTACTTCAACGCTGCGCTCACCCTGGCTCCCACCATCGGCCTCTGGTCTCCCCAGTTTACCGCCATGCTGTCTCAACAAGGGTTTTACGTCGATACGCCCGACGGGCGGGAACTGTTCAACCACCCCATGGCCTCTTTCCGTTGGGGCAACACGTTCGACCTTCCACTCGGCTTCCGGCTCAACCTTGACCTCAGCGCACAGACGCGCGGCCATGAAGAGAGCTATCATGTGTTTCGCCCTTCGTGGAGCATGGACGCTTCGCTCTACAAAGGCTTCCTGGACGACCGCCTCAGCCTCCAGCTTCAGGGCACCGACCTCTTCAACTCCAGCCGGGCCCCGCTGACCCTGTATAGCGGCAACCGCTTGATGACCATCGAACAGGAGACGCGCCGCCGCTTCCGCTTCACCTTGCGTTACAGGTTCAATGCCTCAAGGAGTAAATACAAGGGCACCGGTGCCGGACAGGAGCAGCGCCGCCGCATGTAGGTCCATGATGATGAAAAAAGCACCGGAGGAAAACGCAGATGCGGATTCCCCCGGCGCTTTTTGTTTCTTGCGGCCGATTATGCCCGTGGCCGTTGCCTACAGCCGTTTGACGGTGAATGAATAATTTCCTTTCTTGACCTGCTGTCTCGCCTTGAAACACAGGCGGTAGATTCCCTTGCCCCATACGTTGGACAGCTTCGGATCGGTTAGTTCCTTCGTTTCCGTGGTCAGTTCGAAGCAGTCGGGGTCATAAGACAATTCTGCTTGTGTGCCATTGATTCGGATGCGGACTTTTCCCGCCGTAGAGGTATCCACCTCTCCCCAAGTCAGGAAGTTGACAATGTTGGGCGATACGGCCTCTTCCAGTTCAAACGCATCGTTTATCTTCACCTGTTTCCCTTTCAGGCGGTACGAGCGGAGCCATTGCTTCACTTTGGCTTCCTGGGGATAGGCCGTGGCGATGTTAACCTCAAAGAATCCCGGTTGTGCTTTCACGTCCGTGGCTTTGTACTTTCTGCCATAGCTTTCGGGCACACCGTTAATCAGAGGCAGATTGTGGTAGTTGCTCTGCATGGTCCAGATGCTGTAACGTTCGCTGCTGAAGGTTTGCCGCGTGTAGGTGCCCACGCCGGCATCAATCAGCACAGGCGTCTGGTCTATCCAAAGCGAGAAGGTGCCCACATCGTTATGATTATGGCTTTCGTCATTGTATCCTCCCTTGGTGGCGAGGAACATTCCATGCTGGCTCATGTAGCAGAATTCTGTTTCCGGATACCAGGTGAAAGGAGGAATCTCATGCTTGGGCGTGGCCTCCTGCAATTCCCCGTCTATGGCCAGTGCAGCCAGTGTGCGGAAGAAATCCCGTCCGTTGCGTGGGGCGGCTTTCGGCTTGCGCATCAGTGCGGCAAATCCTTTCAGTTCGTCGCTGTTCACAGCCTTTCCGAAGCGGTAGACCAAGGCGGCATTGGCATCACCCTTTGCCGACGCGTCGGCAAAATTCACCACCCAGCCGTTACCTATGTACGAGCGTGAGATGTATTCGCCCATCTTCCGTATCATCGGTTCGTCGAAAATGCTGACTTCCCCCCCGGTTGCGTCATACAGTAGTTCCAAGTAATCCAGCGTCTTGCCGGCTGCATGTCCCCAGTAAGACGGTCCTTCCTCACAGCCGCCGTCTGCCTTGATGTAGTTGAAGAACTCGTCGACCGATTGCATGGTCAGATACACGGCTTGCGCCAGCCGGTCGCGGTCGTTCTCCATCAGCAGGAAGCACATCAGCACATTGCTGTTGCACCACGGGTTCCAGTTGTTCAGCATGCGTCCCTTGTTTTGTCGTCCCATCCACCAGAAAGAGTCGTTGGTGAGATAAGGTTGCATGACACGCGTTTCGATTTCGTGGCGCAAGCGGCGGGAGATTTCCGGGTTCACCTTGTCGAATGTCTCGTGCATGAAATAATAAGTCCACGAGAGCAGTCCGCCCATGTCACCGGATACCAGGTCGATGACCGGATAGTCGTAGACGGGCAAGGAGCGGTTGGACGGCTGTACGATAAGATGGGCGGCGAGAGCCCATGAGGTCATTTCGCACGCCTGGAACACACCGTTTATCAGCTGGTCTGTAAACCTGCCTTTCCCTTCGGCCAGTTCGGCCAGCAACAAATCGGTGATGGCTCGGTTGTTCGCTTCGAGCGGCCCTTCCATGATGTCCCGGTTTCCGCTCCGTTCAAATTCCAGATAATCGGTGGCATTTACTCTCTTCCAAGAATAATCGAGCAGCTTCTCGCCTTGTCTGATATACGTTTCTTTATACGCCCCCATGAGCGAATCCCATCCGGCGCGGTCGGCATAGGCGGGATATTCTACCCATTGCTGGTTCATGACAAGCACTTCTTTCAGTTTCTCCAAGTCGGCTTCTTTTTGTAAAAGGTTACGTTCGGTGTAGCCGGATGCCCACGTTGCGCAGAGTAATAGCGCGATAGTTAATAGACAGATTCTTTTCATCGTGTTAAATATGTTTTTAATAGTTGTTTTATGAAGCAAAGGTAAGATATTTTGGGGAATATAAAAATAATGGTGAGCTGAAAAAATGCTGCCAGAAAACCAGTAGCTTGGCAATTTCGGCACAGATTCTTTGCCCGGTCTTGGGGCTGAACTTCTAAGCGCTTCGGACGAAACTTCTAAGCCTTGAGAAGCCGGCTTCTTATATAGAGGAAGCAGAGGAGTAAAGTATAGGGGGGTACCAGCGGTCTGCTCTGGCAGGTTCTTGGGGGAGCATCCGCGGGTTGAAGCCGTGGATGGAAGTTCTCTGCCTATGCCATTCGGGGCATCCGGCATTTTTATTGAAAATAAACCAGATATAATTTGTCCGTATCCAAAATAGATGTTATCTTTGTGTTATCAAAATAATATCATTCTAATTTTATTCGCTATGGAAACAAAAGAATTTATGTTCAAGGGATTCAAGATGAATGGTTTTGCCATGCTTTTCCTTCATTTGCTGGTGTTTACAGCCGTTATTGTGATCTGCTTTGCCGTGGGTGGTGTGGCCCTCTACGTGGCGGGCAGCGTACTGACGTTGGCGTGGTTTATCCTGCTGGCAGGCTATATGCAGTTGGAGCCGAACGAGGCACGCGCCATGGTGTTCTTCGGCAACTATAAGGGCACGTTTCGGGAGACGGGTTTCTATTGGGTCAATCCTTTCTTTGACAAGAAGAAACTTTCGCTGCGCGCCCGCAACCTCGACGTTGAGCCTATCAAGGTGAACGACAAAGTAGGCAACCCTATCCTCATCGGCTTGGTACTGGTATGGAAGCTGAAGGACACGTATAAAGCGATGTTCGAGATAGACTCGCAGACCATGGCTTCGGCCTCTGCTCCTGCCTCCAACGGCAAGGAAGTGGCCGTCAGCGTGGGCAACGCGGTTGCCGGGCGTATGAATGCCTTCGAGAATTTCGTGCGGGTACAGAGCGATGCGGCCCTGCGCCAGGTGGCCGGGCAGTATGCCTACGACGACAATGAGGGCGAGGCCGGCGAACTGACTCTCCGTTCGGGTGGCGAGGAAATCAACGAACAGCTGGAGCAAAAACTGAACGAGCGGCTTGTCATGGCTGGGTTGGAGGTGATGGAAGCCCGCATCAACTACTTGGCTTACGCACCCGAGATTGCCGCCGTGATGCTGCGCCGCCAGCAGGCATCGGCCATTATCGGTGCCCGCGAGAAGATTGTGGAAGGGGCCGTATCGATGGTACACATGGCACTGGACAAACTGAAGAAAGATGACGTGGTCGACTTGGACGAGGACAAGAAGGCTGCTATGGTAAGCAACCTGCTCGTGGTGCTCTGTGCCGATGAGTCTGCCCAGCCGGTTTTGAATACGGGAACTCTTAATCATTGATATTATGATGCGACGATTGATGTGCTCCCTTTTTCTCTGTCTCCTCGGACTCGGCCTCTGCGCCCAGACGGCAGATCGCCTGCCGTTGGCCCAGTGTGCCTACCTTTATTTCGTGTCGGGGCAGGGCGATAACCTCCGCTCGATGCTGAGCGACGAGATGCAGGCCTCCTTGTCTGCCGATGTTCTGGGTGGGATGTACCGCCAGTTGGAGGGGCAGTTCGGCTCCCTGCAATCTGCGGGCGAATGGCACCAGGTCGAAGCCGAGGGACTGGCAGTCTGTTATCGCGACCTGACGTTTGAGAAGTACCCCCTCCGCTTCCAAGTTGCATTCAATGGAAACGGGCGCATCGCGGGTCTCTTCGTGAAGCCTGCACCAAAGCCTTCTCCTGTTTCCGTCGCACCGGACAGCTCGCAGGTGATGGAACGTGACACGCTCGTTGTGTGCGATGCTTTTCGTCTGCCTGCCACGCTCACCCTTCCCCGTCGGGCGGTGGAGAAGGGGAGGCTGGTGCCCTGCGTGGTGCTGGTGCATGGTTCAGGTCCGCATGACCGTGATGAAACTATTGGTCCCAACAAACCTTTCCGCGACTTGGCCAGAGGATTGGCAGCGCGGGGCATAGCCACCTTGCGCTACGACAAGCGCACCTTCGTCTATCGCGCCGACTGCGTACCCGAAGGTCGCCAACTTGACCTCGATGTAGAGACCGTGGACGATGCCGTGGCTGCGGTAAGGTTGGCTCGCACCTCGTCCGGAGTGGCAGCAGACAGCGTTTATGTGCTGGGGCATAGCCAGGGAGGCTGGCTGGCGCCTCGTGTGGCAGGACGTGTATCTGGTTTGGCGGGCATCATTCTGTTGGCTGCTCCCGCCCGTCCGTTGGAAGACCTCCTGCTGGAGCAAGTTACTTACCTGGATAGTCTTGCTCCCTCGGCACAGGGCAAAGCGCAAGTGGCCGACCTGCAACGCCGGGTAGAGAACGTGAAGCGCTTGGGCACGTCTGCTTTTTGCGACACCATTCCTTTCCCGTTTGCAGCTCCCCGTTCGTATTGGGCAGATATAGTAGCCTACCGTTCTGTGGAGGCAGCCGCCCACTTGACGCTCCCCCTGCTGGTGTTACAGGCCGAACGTGACTATCAGGTGACGATGCGGGACTACAGCCTATGGCGTGCGGGTCTGTTGAAATGCCCTAACGCCTCGTTCAAGTCTTATCCCCGCCTGAATCACCTCCTGCAGGAAGGCACGGGTAAGGCTACGCCTGATGAATACCAACGGTTCTCGCCCGTTCCCTCCTATGTGATGGACGACGTGGCTCGTTTCGTTCGTACCGGTCGCCTGGAGTGACTGTACCCTGTTCTTTGTTTTATTATTTATCATTCCTAATTTTTTATTACATCAGTGGCTAAAAAAGAATCGACAACCAAGAGTTTTATCCTGCGTGTGGATGCCGCAACGATGGATGCCCTCGAAAAGTGGGCAGCCGATGAGTTTCGCAGCATCAACGGCCAGCTTCAGTGGATTATCACTGAGGCTTTGCGCAAGAACGGCCGGCTGAAGAAGCCGCGTCAGACTCCGTCTGCCCCTGAACAATAATAGTATCGCTTATGAAACTCATCAATCTTGGTTCCCGTACCCCGCAAGATGTGCCTGACGTCCGCTTCCGTCCTTCGCTCATCGACCATGTGTTGGAGGGAATTGCATTCTTGCCCGTGCTGGCCAACTGGATATATATCCTTTATCGCTACCGCATGTCCGGTGGCGACCTTCCGTCTGATCTTTATCTGTCGGGTGGAACTGCGCTGTTTTTATTCATTCTGCTGGGTGTTGGGGGATATTTGCCTTCCCGCTCCATCAACTTCCCCTTCCGTGTAAGGGCGCACAACCTGGTGGTTCAGTACATCCTGGCTTTGCGTCTGATACGGGTGGTGAACATCATCATCTGCCTGCAATTTCTCTTCACCACCCTCTCCACCTATCATGACTGGGCGAATGTCGGTTTCTCCGTCTGTGTGTGTCTGCTGTTGGCAGCCCTTGCAGGCTATATGGTACTGGCTTGGCGCAGACGTTGAGATAAGCAGTATTGCGAATCTGTAAGTCGTAATGTCCGTGTCCGGAGGTTTCTTCAGACACGGACTGTGCTTTTTCAAGTCTGGATATTTCTTCTGATACGAGGGGTTGTATGCCCGTTTGTGGCGTTTGGTTATGCGCCTTCTTATCTCTCCTTTCTCTTTTCTGTTTCTGCTTTTACCTACTTGTTACTACTTCCTTCCGATTATACCTTTTTTTAGGTATTGCCTTACTTTTTAACCGCCCTTACCTTTGCAGCCGATAAAAACAACAATTATTTAGGTAAAAAATGAAAAGAATTACGGGTTTATTTATGTTGTGCTTTCTGCTGACGTTTAATGGCGTACGGGCGGAAGAACCGGAAAAGACACCGGAAGCGGAAGACACAAAGACAAGTCTGGTGCAGAAAGCCAAGCAGAAAATTGCTGCTACGGCTGAAGACGATTACGAGAAGTTTCGCTTCGGAGGCTACGGCGAAATGGTGGCTGCGTTCAAGGATTATGGCATCAACCGCTTCTACGGTGGCAGTACAGGTAGTGGGCGTGACCATCGCAATACCATCTCTATTCCCCGCTTTGTACTGGCTTTCGACTATAAGTTCAATTCCAAGTGGATTCTGGGCGCAGAGATTGAGTTTGAATCCGGCGGCACCGGACAGGCCATGGAACTGGAAACCACCGAGAACGGCGAACGCGAAGTGGAATTGGAGAAGGGGGGCGAAGTGGCTTTAGAGCAGTTTCACATCACGCGCCTTATTCATCCTGCCTTTAATATTCGCGCCGGACACATGATTGTACCCGTAGGGTTGACCAATGCCCATCATGAACCGGTGAACTTCTTCGGTACGGTACGTCCCGAGGGAGAGACTACCATTTTGCCTTCTACATGGCACGACACCGGCTTGGCTGTCTTCGGTACTTTGGGTAAGGGATATGCTACCTTCGACTATCAGGCGATGGTGGTGGCTGGTTTGAATGCCAACGGATTCAACCGCGACGAGTGGGTGGCTGGCGGCAAGCAGGGATTCTTTGAAGAAGACAACTTCACTTCGCCCGGCTATGCCTTCCGCCTGGATTACCGCGGGGTGCCGGGATTGCGCGTAGGTGCTTCGTTTTATTACTGCGCCAACACCATAGCCAATGCCGACAAGCCCACGGAGTATAGCAAGACGGACGGTGGACAATACCGGGCTCCGGTGCGCATCTATACGGCCGACTTGCAATACATCAACAAGTATGTCACGGCGCGGGCCAACGTGGTCTATGGTAACCTGACCAATTCCACAGCTATCAGTAACTACAACCGTCGTCTCTCCAACGACTCTCCTTATAGCCGCATGACTCCTGTGGCCAAACATGCCGCCAGCTATGCCGGTGAGGTCGGGTTCAACCTGCGTTCTATCTGCGGCGGCAACCGCAAGGTGCCCGTTATCTATCCCTTCGTGCGCTACGAATACTACAACCCGCAAGAAGGCGGCGAGGCCGGACAGTCGATGGAGATTCGCAACAAGGTGAGTATGTGGACAGCCGGACTCAACTGGCGCGCCCTGCCCAACTTGGTGGTGAAGGCCGACTATACCACCCGGCAGATTGGCTCTGGCAAGATGTTTGGCAAGACCGACTATAACTACAACAGCGAGAACGAGTTTGCCATCGGTATTGCCTACGTGGGCTGGTTCTTGAAACGATAAAACAACCATACGAATAATCCATTTAAATATCATTACGACAATGAAGAGAAAATTTTTCTTTGGTGCAGCCTTGTTGGCCGCACTGACTTTGGGCACGGTTTCGTGCAGCGACGATAACAACGGAACGGGCAATGGTAACGGCGACTGGACGTACGACGGCGATGCAGCCGACATTGATTACACCTTGGCGAATGCCAGCGACTGGCACAACTACATGGGTGTTGTAGCACAGCTCCTTCGCGAAGATGCCAGCAACCTCTACAGCTATTGGGCAGAGTCTTACCAGGGCGGCAGCTCGTATGCCGAATTTTTCAAGGCACATGCCGAAGGCACTACCTTCCCCAGTGCCCTGTCGGCCATTGGGCAGATTATAGACGGTTGTTGGGACATTGCCAATGAGGTGGGTGAACAGAAGATTGGCGACCCCATCAACAAGTGGAACAGCGGCGACCACACAGCCGCCGTGTATGCCGTGGAGTCGTGGTATAGCTGGCACTCCCGCGAGGACTATTCCAACAACATCATCTCTATCTACAGTGCCTTGTGTGGCAGCCGTAACGTAGTGGTGGATAACGAATTGTCCCTGAATCTGGAGCAGTCGGAAGTGGCAGAGCACAGCATCTATAATATAGTGAAAAACCATGACCCCCAGCGCATAGACGACTTGATGCTGCTGGTGAAAAATGCCCACGATGCCATCTTGAACATTCCGCAGCCCTTCCGCAGCAATATCAACAGCCAAGAGGCATTGGATGCCCAAGATGCCTGCGCTGACCTGGCAGACGGACTGACGGCTTTCAAGAATTACCTGAACAACGAGACGGCCATCAACTCCGACGAAGTGCTCAACCCCGTGGTAGAACAATATGTGGACGAGGTAGTAGTGCCTACGTATGCCGACTTGAAGCAAGAGGTGGAAGACCTTTACAGCGCTATTGCCACCCTGGCTCAGAACCGTACCGATGCCAACTTCCGCGCGGCAGCTGCCCAGTGGATTGTGGCCCGCGAACCGTGGGAAAAGAGCGAAGCCTTCCTCTTCGGACCGGTGGCTGATCAGGGACTGGACCCGAACATGGACTCGTGGCCCTTGGACCAGGACGGCATCGTGAATATCCTGAAGTCGGGCGATTATGGCCAGTTGGAGTGGTCGGGCGACTTTATGACGGACGAAAACGGTGACCCTGTAGAGAACATCGCTGCAGCACAGAGCGTGCGTGGTTTCCATACGCTGGAATTTCTCCTCTTCAAAGACGGACAAGCCCGTACGGTGCCTGCCGAATAAGCCGGTGCCAGTGCCCGGAACAACAGAAAAGTAAGGGAATTCAAACAATTCCTTTACTTTTTCACTGTGTTTGTACATCTTGAAGCTGTATGTGGCAGATCTTTCCCCCTGGTAGAAGGTGAAATCATATTTTTCTGATAACCAGCTGCTTGCTCCTTATATATAACGAGCCGGCTTCTTATCGCTCGGAAGTCTCTTTCTTATCGCTTGGAAATTTGCTTCTTATCGTTCAGGAGTCCGTTCCAGAAAAACGGGTGGATGCCATCGGCTTCCTGACATCGGTGTTACATCGCAGAAAGTTTTGTATCGTATTTAAAGTAAGTACATCATGCAAATAAGAAAATATATTTATCCGTTAGTGCTTTCCGGTCTGATAGTCTGTACGGCCTGCGAGGATGAGGGGCTGGATGTGCTGGACGTCGAGGTACCCGAAGGGTTTGCTCTCTCTGCCGGTACATCTACCAACTTCCTGACCTCCTCCAAGGCCTACGACCAAGAGTCGTCCTGGATTACAGGTAAGTACCTGAACCGTTTCAACGAGGGAGACGCGCTCTACGATGATGTGCGCACCAGCAGCAACGGACAGGGTGGCGGTTTGGGACCGGTGTATGCCGGCTACAGTTGTGGAAGCTGCCACTTGAACGCCGGACGCACCCGTCCCACGCTGTGGACAGAGGGCGGGTCGGGCAGCAGCGGCTTCTCTTCCATGCTCGTCTACATCACCCGGCGCAACGGAGCTTTCTTCCGTAATTACGGACGAGTGCTGCACGACCAGGCCATTTACGGTGTCGAACCCGAAGGTAAGCTGAAGGTGGAGTGGAGGTATGAAACCTTCGAATTTCCCGATGGCGAGACCTATGAACTGGCTGCTCCTACCTATACCATCACTGAATGGTATGCCGACAGCATACGTCCCGAAGACCTGTTCTGCACCGTGCGCATCCCCTTGCGGCATGTGGGCATGGGGCAGATGATGGCTATCGACACCCGCGAAATAGAGGCCCTGGCCGCCAAGAGTAACTATCCGGAATATGGCATCAGCGGCCGTTGCAACTACATTACAGAGAAGGGAGTTACCGGTGTCGGCCTGTCCGGCAACAAGGCACAGCACCTCGACCTGACCGTTGAACTGGGTTTCTCCAGCGATATGGGCGTGACCAACAGTCGTTATCCTGAAGAAATCTGCGAAGGGCAGGCACAGGTAGACCAGGGCAGCATGATGGGGCTCAGTTACGACCAGTTAGACGTGTCGACCGAAGAGATGGAAGATGTCGACCTCTACATGCAATCACTCAGTGTACCGGCGCGCCGCAATGTCAACGATCCACAGGTGCAGCGTGGGGAGCAGATGTTCTACCAGGCCAAGTGCCACCTCTGCCACACCGTCACCCTGCATACCCGTCCCCGCGGTTCTACCTTGCTGAACGGCACGCAGCTCACCTGGTTAGGCAGCCAGACCATCCATCCTTATTCTGATTTCCTGCTGCACGACATGGGCAGCGAAATCATGGATGTGGGACTGAACGACAATTACGTCAGCGGCCTGGCACGCGGCAATGAGTGGCGTACTACCCCGCTGTGGGGGATAGGTCTGCAGGAAGTGGTGAACGGACATACTTACTTCCTCCACGATGGTCGTGCCCGCAATTTTGTCGAGGCAATCATGTGGCATGGCGGCGAGGGCGAGGCTTCGAAGAATCTCTTCAAGAACATGTCCAAAGAAGACCGTGATGCGCTGGTAGCCTTCTTGCGCTCTCTTTAAGGAAAGCATCCTTCTATGCATCATGTATGGAAGAATCTTTTTTCCCAATGATAACCTTTAATGCAGAAATAGATGAAAAAGATATTTGCAATCGCACTCGTGTCGGCACTCCTTCCCTTGCCGGCCCTGGCGCAATACGAAGCTGATACGGAGAACGGAGTTGTTTCGTTGGCCGGTAGGGAAGGCTTCTCCATCGAAACCAAGAAAGGCGACTTTGTGTTCAAGCCTTACCTTTTGGTGCAGGCCAGTGCCAACTACAACTGGTATGACGATGAAGGGTTGGACCCCGCTTACAACCAGGACAACGTGGCTAATTCGGGCTTCTCCATTCCGTACGCCGTGTTGGGCTTTACAGGCAAGGCCTTCGAGAAGGTGACGTTCAATCTATCTATCAATGCAGCTGCTTCGGGCGGAGCTTTGTTGCAGCAGGCTTGGTTTGATGTGGCGTTGAAAGAGCAGTTTGCTGTCCGTGTGGGCAAGTTCAAAACTCCTTTTTCGCATGCCTATCTCACTACGTTGGGCGAAACACTCTTGCCCGTAATGCCGCTTTCGCTTACCACGTCCGTCATCTTGCCTTATTCGCTCAATGCCGTTACGCCCAACATAGGTACCGGTTTCGACTTGGGTGTGGAAATTCATGGCCTTTTGGCGGGCAAGTTCGGTTACGAAGTAGGACTCTTCAACGGTACGGGCGCATCGGTCAACGTGGCTGGCAAGACGTTGAGTGACGACTGGCACATTCCTTCGCTGCTTTATGCCGGCAGGTTGACTTATATGCCCAAAGGAGTGATGCCTTCTACGCAAGGCAATCCCAACCGCTTGAACGAGGATAAGCTGATGGTCGGTCTTTCGGCTTCGCTCAATGTCGAGAGTGAGAGTGAGAGTACCAACGATACGCGTGTAGGTTTGGAGTTTGCCTGGTTGCACCGCAAGCTTTATCTCGCAGCCGAAGCCTATTACATGAATGTAGGGTTTACCAGTCGCCAGAAGATAGACAAGTCCTATAATTACTTGGGAGGATACATTCAGGGCGGTTATTTTGTGGCTCCGCGCCTACAATTGGCGGCACGTTATGATTTCTTCAATCGTAACGGCATGGATACCGATGGCTTTATGAACATGCCTGCTGTGGGAGTCAATTATTTCTTCAAAGGATGTAACCTGAAACTGCAGGCCATGTATCAGTTTGTAGGTCGCTGGGGACATGACACGCAACTGGACCGCGATAACGACGATTTAGGCGTAGCTACGCATTCGGGTACCGTCTTGTTGCAGTATTCGTTCTAAGACAATAAGGAGTATGGGTAGACGTATGAGAAAGTATTTGTATATCTTGACGGTGCTCGGTTCGCTTGCCTTAGGAAGTCTGGCTTCCTGCGACAGCGGCCCGGTGGACGAAACCATCGCCTACGTTCCCCAGGAAGGGCGTACGGTGAAAGTAACCGGTACTTTTGAAGGCATGGATTCCTGGCCGGGCGGCTATACTGTGGCTGTGGCTGGTTTCAGCCATGCTTCCGAATATGCTGTGGTGGCCAAGAACATTGCTGTGGGCAACGGCGAAGTGCAAACGATAATGAGCGGCGTATCTGAAGAGGTGACCGAGGTAGAGGTTTGCGTTATCGACCGTCTGCGGGTACGGGTAGCCACGTTTGCCGTGGTGGAGAACATCAATGAACTGGCCGACGACACCATTCGTCTGGATGTAGGTACGCTGGATGTGGGTATGTTCAATACTGTTCAGCAGAGCGTGTTCAATGCCAATTGCATAGCTTGCCACGGCATGAGTAACGAGGCTGCACGCGGTCTTTACCTGACAGAAGGGAGAAGCTACGATTGCCTGGTAGACAAACAGTCGTCGGCTAATCCGGAGTATTTGCTGGTGAATCCCGGTAACAGTGCAGAGAGCTTCCTGCATCTGGTGTTGCACGACGACGGCTATCTGAGTCACGGTCATACGGACATCTTGTCGGCAAAGACGGAACTGCTGAACCTGATTGATGATTGGATAGACAACGGCGCCAAATAGTAATGAATGAATAACCTTTTATGAACAACAACGAATAACAACAACCTATTATGTCGGAAACAACAAATACTGAGATATTCAGGTTCTGCCCCGAAACAGGAGTGGCAGAATATCATACCATCATTCACGTAACGGACACCAAACTGACCTTTACCGAACAGGCCGAAGCCGTGCGGACAGCTTTCTGTCGTCTGTTGGAGGGCGAACTGAAAGGAGCCGTGCCCGTATTCAAACGCTATTTTCTCAGCGATGCCGCCAATCAGGCCGATTTACTCTTGGGTATGGAAGACGAAAGTCCCGACTGTCCGCTGTCTATTGTAGAGCAGCCTCCTCTGGACAAAACCAAGATTGCCTTATGGGCTTATCTGCAAACCGGCGTGCAGAGTCGGGTGTTGCATAACGGTCTGTTTGAGGTGAAACATGGAACCTGTCGCCACTTGTGGGGAGCCGCTGCCTATAATCATGCTGCCAATTCGGAGTATCAGACCCGTCTGCTACTGAACGACTACGTGATGCAACTGATGGAAGAAGGCTGTAAACTGGCCGATAACTGCATCCGCACGTGGTTCTTTGTACAGAACGTGGATGTGAATTATGCCGGAGTGGTGAAAGCCCGCAACGAGGTGTTTGTCACACAAAACCTGACGGAGAAGACACACTATATAGCCAGTACGGGCATTGGAGGCCGTCACGCCGACCCTAAGGTTCTGGTACAGATGGACACCTATGCCGTAGACGGATTGCTACCGGGGCAGGTGCATTATCTTTATGCCCCTACCCACCTTAATCCCACTTACGAATATGGGGTCAGTTTCGAGCGGGGCACGTATGTGGACTATGGCGACCGTCGGCAGGTGTTCATCTCCGGCACGGCAAGCATCAATAACAAGGGCGAGGTGGTTTATCCACGGGATATACGTCGGCAGACAGAACGTATGTGGGAGAATGTGGATGCTTTGCTGAAAGAAGCCGACTGTACTTTTGACCACATCGGGCAAATGATTGTTTACTTGCGCGATGAGGCGGATTATGATGTGGTGAAGGAACTGTATGACGCCCGCTTCCCCCATACGCCCAAGGTCTTTGTGCATGCGGCTGTCTGTAGGCCGGGATGGCTTATCGAGATGGAGTGCATGGGGGTGAGGCAGTTAGAGAATAAAGACTTTGCCGCATTCTGACGGAAATAAAATGAGGAAACATTGAAACGTTCGATTCTATTTCTGTACGTGGCTTTGGTGGGGTTACTGGCTGTTGCCACCTTTGTCGAACGGGCACAAGGCACGGACTTTGTGGCACGTCATGTATACCACACCGGCTGGTTCTGTTGCCTGTGGGGATTGTTGGCTGTGCTGACCATTGGGATTTTTGCCTGGGCTCGTTTGTGGAGGCGCATGCCTTTGCTGTTGCTTCATGGTTCTTTCTTAGTCATTCTGATAGGAGCTTTGATTACGTTCGTATGGGGGCGGCAGGGATATGTGCATTTGTCGGAAGGGCAGGAAACCTCGCATTTTGTAGAGCATGACAGCCGCCGGATGGTTCCACTGCCTTTTACGTTGCATTTGGACAGTTTCCGCATCGCGTATTACCCAGGTACGGAGGCACCGGCAGACTACATCAGTTATGTCCGTGTGTCGGACGGTGGAATTGCAGAAAAGTCTGCTGCCGTTTCGATGAACCGCATCTTTGTGTGTGACGGCTACCGCTTTTATCAGTCTTCTTACGATTCGGACAAGAAGGGAAGCTGGTTGTCTGTCAATCACGACCCGTGGGGGATTGGTGTGACGTATGCAGGATATGCTTTGTTGGGCTTGTCGATGGTGTGGATGTTGCTGGCACGGTCGGGTGAATTCCGTCGGTTGCTGAAGCATCCGATATTGCGCAAAGGAGGTCTTCTCATGCTTTTTCTGTGGGTGGCAGGCATGCCGGTGCATGGACTGGAGCGTCGGTTGCCGGTGCTCACTCTGCGTCAGGCAGATAGCCTGGCATCGGTGCAGGTGCTTTATCACGACCGTGTGACTCCGCTGAATACTTTGGCACGTGACTTCGTGTTGAAGCTTACGGGAAAGCCTACTTACAAAGGATTGACTCCCGAACAAGTGATAGGTGGCTGGCTGTTGCATCCGGAAGTATGGAAAGACGAGCCGATGATACGCGTCAAGCATGCCGGCTTACGCTCACGGTTGGGCATCGAAGGAGATTATGCCCGTCTGAGCGATTTGTTTGATGGCTCGGAATACCGTTTGCAGAAGTTTTGGGATGCCTTGGGAGGCGCGAAAGAGAAGATGTCTTCTTTAGAAAAAGCCATTGTGGAAACAGACGAGAAGGTAGGTCTGATTCTGATGCTGCAACAGGGGACATTGGTCAAGGCGTTGCCGGAGGATGGAAGCGTAGCACCGCTTTCCGAAACGGCTGTCCGCGCCGAGCTGTTGTATAACCGCATTCCTTTCAGCCAGTTGCTGTTTATGTTCAATCTGACGTTGGGAGTGCTTGCCTTTGCGTGGTTGCTTTATAACGGATTGCGTGCCGTGTCTGTCTCCCGGCGTGGATGCCGGTTGGTAGAGCGTTGTTTCGCGTATGCCTTGTGGGCAGCTTTGCTGTTTCAATCGTTGGGCTATGGTTTGCGTTGGTACATTGGCGGGCGCATTCCTCTGAGCAATGGCTATGAGACGATGCAGTTTCTGGCTTTGTCCACGCTGTTGTTGGCTTGCATTTTCCGGCGCCGTTTCCCGTTCACATTGCCTTTCGGCTTCCTGTTGTCGGGATTTGCTTTGCTGGTGTCTTATCTGGGTCAGATGAATCCGCAGATTACGCCCTTGATGCCAGTGCTGGTGTCGCCTTGGCTTAGTTCGCACGTATCGCTCATCATGATGTCATACGCCTTGTTTGCCTTTATGATGCTCAACGGAGTGCTTGCCTTGTGTGTGCGGCGTGAATCGCGGCGACTGATGTTACTCAGCCGTTTGCTGCTCTATCCTGCCACGTTCTTTCTCGGAGCGGGTATCTTTTTGGGAGCCATTTGGGCCAATGTGTCGTGGGGGCATTACTGGTCGTGGGACCCCAAGGAGGTGTGGGCGCTTATTACGTTCATGGTCTATGCCGTTGCCTTTCATGCCCGAAGCCTGCCGTGGTTCCGCAGTCCCGTGTTTTTCCATGTCTATATGATTCTTTCTTTTCTGTCAGTGCTGATGACTTATTTCGGCGTGAACTTTGTGTTGGGCGGAATGCACAGCTATGCCGGCTGAGCGACCTGTGCCGTTTTCTCCTTCTTTACCTAATAATAATGACTGTTCTGCCAACGAAATACCTATTTTGCGCGATTGCCCGGTTGTGCGGAAAGCCTTACCTTTGCAACATCAGATTTGAATGAATTAGTTAGTCATAATTACGTAACCACTTTTATGAAGATAAAAGGATTCCCGCCTTCCGATGTGATATCGCGAGGCGGGGCTTTTTTTATGCCTGTTCCTGATGGGGGATGATTGGTCTTAGCCGGATTGTTGTTATGTGCTTGTCTTTTTTCCAAGCTATAAGGAGCCGATTTCGAAGCGATTAGCAGCGTGCTCCCAAGCGATAAGGAATTTGCTTCTGAGGTATAAGCAGCAAACAGCGGCAAGGTGTGCTCTCTGTGGCGGCACATTTCGGCCTTGCCCTCTGTTACGGATAATCCGCAGAATATGCAGTCGGGACCTGCCCTGCGAAGAAGTAAGGCACAGGCAGAATCTGAATGCCGCACCGTTACCCCTTACAGCTTGATGTCTTCCAAAGCTACTAACTTGTTGACGATGGCATAGATGGTCAGTCCGGCAGGTGAGTGTATTTGCAGCTTGCGGGCAATGTTCCGCCGGTGTGTGATAATGGTATGTATAGAGAGGAAAAGCTTGTCGGCAATGGCTTTGTTGGTCATGCCTTTTACCACGCAGGTCACGATCTCTTTCTCGCGCTGGCTCAGCACATCCTGTTCGCCGTTTTCCTCTTCCGGCTCTTCGGTATGCAGGATTTGGTTGATTTGGGCACCGATAGTGTCGAGGTCGTCACAGATAGAGAAGTGCCCGTCGTAGGCTTTCAGCATATTAGGGTCGGTGACGGAGCTGATGAGGGCCATGTATCGGATGCCGGATTTCTCGTGGGCAGCCTTGAAGGTTGTCAGGTCAAACCAGCCGCCGAAGTTGGGGTTGGCTATGACGATGTCCGGGGTGTGCATCTGCATGTAGTGCGTCAGCGATTCGGGCGTGGCGATTTCCACGGGCTGTACACTCAGGTTGGGCAGGCGTCTCAGCACAACGGCCAGTCCGCTGCGGATGATGACCGAGCTTTCGGCGATGACTATTTTCAACGGCGTGTTAGTGTTCATTTCTCAATTTCCTTTCCATTTGCGTCACGGCGGGGACAAAGAGGAAGTCTTCCACCTGGCAGTGTGAGGCAAGGTCCTGTTCGCAGTTAAAGATGTCGAACAAGACGGCGTTCAGCAGGTTGTTGTTGCCTGTCTCCGGATAATATTTGATGATAATGTTCTTCAGTTCTTTCAGTTTCGTGTCGATGCTGTTATGCTTGCTCACGAAGGTGGCGATGTTGAAGCGGTCGCTCAGGTGTCCTGCCAGCAGCCCGTCGACGTAAGTGAAGACGGCTTCGTTCTCATACTCCATGTGGCGTCGCACTTCTTTGGCATATTCGTCGAAGTAGCGCAGGATGAGCATGGCCACCCCATTGGCCTCCGAGCAGTCGATAGCCTCAATCAACTTGCGTCGGATGGCAGGCAGATTGAAGTCCAGAAAGTACGCGTGTGCCCGCTTCAGATAATCCATCAGGGCAGGCAGTGAGAAGTCGGTATCTCCTTCATCGTAGGTGCATTGTCCTTCGGTGATGAAGTTGGCCACAGCTAAGAAGGTAGAACAGTCCACACCCTGCGATTCGCAGACATCCTTCACGTTCTTGTCGCCGAAACCCAGTGACAAGCCGAAGCGGCTCATCACCATCAGCAGGGAATAGTTGTCGCAGATGAGATCGCTCATTTTGTCTGTCGGACGGTATTTATGTGGTTCATTCATTGTCGTTTATTTGTTTAAAAAGTACTTTTCAAAGCGCAAAGTAACGGCTTTCCTCCGACATTTGCAATCGCTATTTGTAGGTATTTTGCGGGTGTTTGGCAGCTTGCCCTACCAGATTGACCCGATGCTCCGGCTTTTGTTGCCGCGACATCTTTTTGACGGGGAACATTTTTTATGCATACAAACATATCCCGATATTCTCCGGGCGAAAATGACGGCATAGGCAATTCGCCCTATAGGGACAGCGTGAAGGATATTAACTATAGGCTTTAGTTTAATTTAACTGCAAGAATTAGTTTGTCAACTAAATAATCCCGTTATTTGCGGTAAATAATTGAGAGTTATGAAGAAGTTGACAGCAAAAGAAGAAGAAGTGATGGGCTTTTTCTGGAAGAAAGGTCCGTTGTATGTGAAAGACATCCTGGAACTGTATTCCAATCCTAAGCCGCATTTCAATACCGTGTCTACCGTGGTACGGGGGTTGGAAGAACGCGGATTTGTGGGGCACAAGGCATGCGGCAAGACTTACCAGTATTATGCCGTGGTGTCACGTGACGATTACCGCAAGGGTACGCTGCGCGGTGTCATCAGCAAATATTTCGACAACTCCTACTTGGGCGTTGTCTCGTCGCTGGTGGAAGAAGAGAAGATTACGGTAGACGAACTGAAGGCGTTGATTAGACAAGTGGAGGAGGGACAATGAAACGATGGTTACTCAGGGGGCTGCTGTGCGGCCTGTGTCTGAATGGTTTTGCTCAATCCAAGGAGGCAAAGTATGTGATAGACGGTCTCTTCTTCAGTGAAAAGCCTGCCGGGCTGAAGGAACAGTCGGTTGTTTGGAGCGTAGTGCGAAACAAGGCCGGGCAGTCGATGTGGCTTTTGCTGGATGCAACCTTGAGTGAGGAGGACCGTAAAAAGGCTATTCCTCGCGAAGACGTGCCCGATGCAGACTTTTGGTTGAAGGAAGCTGAACTGGGGGAGAACTCTTACCTGATGGTCAAAGAGAGCATGAAAGCAGATTTTGCCGGACTTACACTGAAGGTGGGCGACCACATCGGCGCTTTCGAGGTAAAGGATATGCAGGGCAAGACATGGACCGACCAGAACACCTTGGGACGTCCGTTGGTCCTGAATTTCTGGTATACGGGTTGTGGTCCCTGTATCAAAGAGATGCCGGAACTGAGTACGTGGGTGGACATCTGTCCAAACGTGAATTTCCTGGCTGTGACGTGGAATACGGCAGACGAGATACGTCCCATCATCAAGCGTTGCGGTTTCCGCTTCGTACAGGTGGCCGGTGACAAGTCGCTCTGGAAGATGTTTGGCGTGCAGCAGACACCAACGACCGTCGTTATCGACCGCGAAGGTGTAGTGTGCAAGATTGTATCAGGTACCAATCAGCAGAAACGGGACGATTTGCTGGAGTGTGTAAGATCATTACTCATTAACCGTTAAACTTTACTCATTAACCTTACTCATCATGGGAGCCTTCTTAGTCTATATCATCAAGTCTGCCCTTTGCCTGGGAGTCTTCTATCTGTTTTACCGCCTGTTGCTGAGCCGCGAGACCCTGCATCATTTTAACCGCGTGGCCTTGTTGGGTGTGTTACTGCTGTCTGCCGTGGTGCCCTTGATAGAGGTCAGTACGGAGCAACCCATAGGCGTGGGGCAGACGATGCTGACTTTGGAGCAATGGCTGGCCCCGGCTGGAGGGGAGCCCGAGGCTTCTCCCGCTCCTATGGAGGAGGCGAGGACTGTGTGGCCGTTGGTCTTGTTAGGGCTTTACTGCGTGGGCGTGTTGTTCTTTCTGGTGCGCAATGTCTGTTCGCTCGTCAGACTGTGGCAGTTGCTGCGGGTGACGCAACGCGATGACATCCACCGTTATGTGCCCGACGCACCGCGGGTATGGCTGTTGGTGCACCGTCGCAAACTTGCTCCCTTTAGCTGGATGCGGTGTATCGTCATCTCCCGTCGCGATTTGGAAGAAGACGGGCGTCCCATTCTGCTGCACGAGCTGGCGCATACCCGTCGGGGACATTCGTGGGATTTGTTGCTGGTCGACCTCTGCTGCTTCATACAGTGGTTCAATCCCGCTGCCTGGCTTTTGAAGCAGGAACTGCAGACGGTACACGAATACGAGGCCGATGAGGCTGTGCTCTCTGCCGGCATTAATGCCAAGGAATACCAGTTATTATTAATAAAGAAAGCTGTTGGCACAAGGCTCTACTCTATGGCCAACAGCTTAAATCACAGTAAACTTAAAAAACGTATCACTATGATGATGAAAGAAAAGTCAAGTAAGTGGGCATGCGCGAAATTCTTTTATGTACTTCCGCTGGCAGCCGTAGCGGTTGCCGCTTTTGCCCGGCCCGAAGTATCAGAAGTCAGCAACGGGCTTTCCAGCGCCAAAGTTACGGATTTGGCAGCAATTGTAAAAGCCGGGAGTGAAGAAAGTGTGTCGCGGGATACCGTTGTCAGCATCGTTGTCAGTTCATCCGACGATAGCGGGCAAGATAAAACTTCCCTTGGAACTTCCCGCGTAGGGCAAGACCTGGACAGCCTGGTGGTGTATGATGCTGTGGAACAGTCACCTGCATTTCCCGGCGGCATGTCTGCTATGTTGCAATATTGCAAGGATAACATGCGCTATCCGCAGACGGCTAAAGAGAAGGGCATTGAGGGACATGTGGTCGTGCAATTCATTGTGGACGAAACGGGTAAGGTGACCAAGCCTGAAGTGTTGCGGGGTATTGATGCCGAGCTGGATGCCGAAGCCATCCGGCTGGTAAAGGCTATGCCACGCTGGACACCTGGGCGGAGAAACGGAAAGGCGGTGCCTATGACGTTTACAATTCCTGTCAAGTTCCGTTTGGACGATAAAGGGGAAGCTGCCAGCAGCACTTCTGTCAGTGTTTCCCATAGCACTTCAAATGGTAATTCTTCCAGTTTCTCTTACAGCACTTCCCGCTCGGGCACTTCCTCCAGTTCCTGGTCAATCAATGCAGTAGTGCCGGACAAGGATAATGGGCTTTATGAGCATATCGGCATCGTGGCATTTTCTTCCCCCAAGGGCATAACGACCGACTCCGATTCGGTGTTTATTGTCATTGATGGTGTACCTGCTACTCAGGAAATGATTCAAACGATTGTGCCCCAACAGATTTCCAGCATCTCGATGCTGAAAGGCGAAGCTGCCCGGAAACTGTATGGCAACAGGGCGAAACATGGTGCCATTCTGGTAGGTACCAAGAATAAAGAAACTGAAAACGGCCAGGTTTCTGGAAAGTAACGGCCGGTGCACAACCACAGCGGGAGGTTGTGCAGAAGGCTGCATAAACAGGGAGTCAAATTCCTGGCATAAGATTGCATTTACTCTTATCCGCACGGCGCCTGCTGAAAGGCATCGTGCGGATATTTTTTTCTGTCGTAAGGAATTGTTTTTCCTGAAACTTCTCTTACCTTTGTCTTCCTATTATGGTGTCAGAAGCAGATCCGCGGACGCACGGCAGGTGGTAGTGATGTACGGGTAGCATTGTGTGTGGGTTAATATCTTACTGATAATCAGCAGGATGATTCTTGTATATAACGAACTTGCTGGTTGTCGCTTGGAAACAGGCTGCTTATCGCTTTGCCATTTCTTTGTAAAGGCTTTGCAGCACAAGGAATCTTTGCGTGCTTGCTTATCAACCGACTGAGGTGAGAATTGTCAAACTCAAAATGAAATAGAACGAAATGAAACTAAGCAGAACATCGGCCGGAGTTGTCCTATTGGCTTTCGGCTTGGCGCTGCCTTTGCAGGCGCAGGAAAAGTCTGTCCGTGACATCTATCATAAAGGATGGACAGATTTCAATAAGAATGGTGTAAAAGATATTTATGAGGACTCCACGCAGCCGGTAGAAAAGCGGGTGGACGACCTTTTGCGGCAAATGACCGTAGACGAAAAGACCTGCCAACTGGCTACACTCTACGGTTATGGCCGTGTCTTGCAGGATTCATTGCCCGTTGCAGGCTGGAAGCAGGCTATATGGAAAGACGGCATGGCCAATATCGACGAGATGCTCAATGGCGTGGGAGGACGGTCAAGGCGGGTGGAGAATCTGCTGTATCCGTTCAGTAACCATGCCCGGGCGCTCAATGAAGTACAGCGCTGGTTTGTGGAAGAGACGCGTCTGGGCATACCTGTGGATTTCTCTAACGAGGGCATTCATGGGCTTAATCACACGAAGGCCACTCCGTTGCCGGCACCCATAGCCGTGGGTAGCACCTGGAATCGTGAACTGGTGCGCCAGGCGGGGGTTATTGTCGGACAGGAAGCACGCGCATTGGGCTATACCAACGTCTACGCGCCCATCTTGGATTTGGCACGCGACCCGCGCTGGGGGCGTACGCTGGAGTGTTATGGTGAAGACCCTTATCTGGTGGCGGCCTTGGGAGCAGAGATGGCAGGAGGAATACAGTCGCAGGGGGTAGCCTCTACGTTGAAGCATTATGCCGTCTATAGTGTGCCTAAAGGAGGACGCGACGGCAATTGTCGTACCGACCCCCATGTGGCGCCGCGAGAGTTGCATCAAATGTATATGTATCCTTTCAGAAAGGTAATCGGCGAAGTGCATCCTTTGGGCGTGATGAGCAGCTACAACGATTGGGATGGGGTGCCGGTGACAGCCAGTTATTATTTCCTGACCGATTTGTTGCGTCATGAATATGGCTTCGACGGCTATGTGGTGAGCGACAGTGAGGCAGTGGAGTATGTGCAGACCAAGCATCACGTGGCCGATACTTATGAAGAGGCTGTGCGTCAGGTGCTGGAGGCAGGGTTGAATGTGCGTACCAATTTTACACAGCCGTCCGACTTCATCCTTCCGGTGAGGAAACTGCTGGCAGAAAAGAAAATATTCATGGCTACCATAGACCAGCGGGTAGGCGAGGTGCTCTCTGTGAAATTCCGTTTAGGGCTCTTTGAACATCCTTACGTAGAAGACCCTGCCGCTTCCGACAAGGTAGGAGGGGTGGAGCGCAACCTGGATTTTGTGAAAAAGATGCAGCAGCAGTCGCTGGTGCTTTTAAAGAACGAAGGGGAATTGCTTCCTCTGGACAGGCAGAGGGTGAAGAAAGTGCTGGTGGTTGGTCCTTTGGCCGATGAAGATAACTTTATGGAGAGCCGCTATGGTCCTAACCGTCTGGAAAAGGTGACTGTATTGGAAGGGCTGCGTACTTTCCTGAAAGGTTCGGCAGAGGTGCGTTATGCCAAGGGGTGTGAGGTGGTGAACGAAGGGTGGCCGGCCACCGAACTGATTCCTACGCCTCTGACTGCCGCCGAACAGGAGGGCATTGCCGAAGCGGTGGCGATGGCAGATGACTGCGATGTGGTTATTGCTGTGTTGGGCGAGGATGATAATTGTACGGGCGAAAGCCGTTCGCGCTCGTCGTTGGATTTGCCGGGAAGGCAGCAGCAATTGCTCGAAGCTTTGCAGGCAACCGGCAAACCTGTGGTGCTGGTGCTGGTCAACGGGCAACCGCTGACCATTAATTGGGCCGACCGATATATCCCTGCTATCCTGGAGACTTGGTTCCCTGCATGCCGCGGTGGAGAGGTGATTGCGGAAACGCTCTTTGGCGAGTACAACCCGGGAGGTAAACTTCCGGTAACTTTCCCGAAGTCGGTAGGACAGATAGAACTGAACTTTCCGTTTAAACCCGGTTCGCATGGTGGACAGCCTCAGGCAGGACCTAATGGTTCCGGCACTACAAGAGCAGATGGAGAGCTTTATCCCTTTGGCTTCGGATTGAGCTATACCACCTTTGCGTATTCCGATTTGGAGGTAGAACCGCTCAGTCAGCCGGTGCAGGGTGACTATACGGTGACATTCAACCTCACCAATACCGGAAAATATCCCGGTGATGAAGTGGTGCAATTGTATGTCAGTGACAAAGTAAGCAGTGTTATTACCTATGAGTCGCAGTTGCGGGGATTTGAGCGTGTATCGTTGCAGCCTGGAGAAACCCGCCGGCTGACGTTTCGCTTGGTGCCGGAAGATTTGCAGCTGTTGGATCGCAATATGAACTGGACGGTAGAGCCGGGCGAGTTTGAAATCCGCATCGGTGCTTCAAGCCGTGATATCCGGTTGAGGAAGACGGTTACAGCACTGCCTTTATAAAAGCGGGGAGGGCTATGTCAGTTGAGCGTGCAGATACGCCATTATCTCCGCCTCTTGGTCGGGGTGGAACCAACGAATGTCTGTATCGCGTTTGAACCATGTCATCTGTTTGCGCGAATAGATGCGCGAGTTCTGCTTGATTTTTTCGACGGCGAAGGGCAAGGTCCATTCGCCGTCCATGTACTTGAACAGTTCTTTGTAGCCCACCGTGTTCAACGAGTTGCACGCCCGTTGCGGATAGACGCGATGTGCCTCTTCCAGCAGACCATCGGCCATCATCTGGTCCACACGGTGGTTGATTCGGTCGTACAATTCCTCGCGGTCGCGCGTCAGGCCCACTTTCACGATGCGGAAGGGGCGTTCTTTCCGGGTCTGTGTGCGGAAGGAGGTGTAGGTGCGCCCCGTCATGTAGCAGATTTCCAAAGCATGGATGACGCGCTTGGGATTCTTGAGGTCGACAATACGATAATACTCCGGATCCATCAGTCGCAGTTCGGCGCAGAGATGCTCCAAACCTTCTGTTTCGTATTTTCGGAGGAGGAGTTGGCGCGTGTCTGCATCTACGGTGGGTATGTCGTCAATGCCTTTGCATACAGCATCGACATACATCATCGAGCCGCCTGTCAGCACCACGGCATTGTGGCGGGTAAAGAGTTCGTCCAACAATTGTAGCGCGTCGGCCTCATATTGTGCGGCACTGTAATAGTCGGTCAGTCGGAGGGTGCCCACGAAGTAATGCTTCACCCGCGCCAGTTGTTCGGGGGTAGGAGCTGCGGTGCCGATGGGCAAGTCGGCATACAATTGCCGCGAATCGGCAGAAAGAATGCAAGTCTGGAAAGTCTCGGCGAGGCGCAGGCTAAGTTCTGTTTTGCCCACGCCGGTAGGGCCGATAAGTACAATGAGGGTGTTCATTTTAATGAAGAATGAAGGATGAAGAATGAAGAATTGTAGCGCAGTTCCGTCCTCACCGGAGATTCTTCATTTGCGCGTAGCGCGATTCTTCATTCTTCATTAAAAAAATTAGTATCTGTCATCGTCATAAGGGTTCCCGCTGCCTTCGTCAAAGCCTCCGAACCCATCCTTGTCGAAGTCTTCCATGTCGAAGTCTTGATCGCCATAGAAGTTCTCGTCCAGGTCCATAGCTGCAGCATTGGTCTTGGCCTCAAACTCGTTGAAGTCCATCAACTGTTTGGGTGCGTCACCTTGTTGCTTGGTACATTTGGCTCCCTTCATGTGTTTGCCGGTGATGATTTCAGACAGTTCGATGAAGAAACAGCGTTCGGTCATCATGTCAAACACGTAGACGAGTTTCTGTTTTTCGTCTTCCACCAGTTCGCTGATGCGTGTGTCGCGCATCACCCAGCTGTCCATCTCCGGGTTGTCATCCATTTCTTCCAAGGTGATTTCCTTTTCCTTCTCCCAGTCATCGTCACAGATGAAGAAGGAGGTAATTTGGTCGTCGGCATAACCCACGGAGCGGATGATGGCTTCATGAAAGTCATAGAAGGTAGCTTCGGGGTCAATCTGTATTTCGCGGAGGAAGTCGTCTGCTTCGTCCGATATAAGGGTGAATCTGTAAATCATAGTTGGGTATGTTTATATTAAAGTGTTGAACCGTTATTTCCCGCCAGGGATAATACCCCGTGCCGATTCGCGGATGAAAGTGACAATATAGTTGATTTCCGGTGTCATCTCCATCTCGTCTTCGATTTTCTTCAGTGCATCGGTCGTATTCAAGCCACTTTGGTAGATAAGTCGGTAGGCATTGTGTATCTGTTCGATAGTTTCGTTGGAGAAACCGCGGCGTCGCAGTCCCACGATGTTGAGTCCTGCATAGCAGATAGGCTCGCGTCCGGCGATGATGTAGGGCGGGATGTCTTTGCTGAAGCGACAGCCTCCTTGTATCATGCCATATCCGCCTACGCGGCAGAATTGGTGCATCAATACGCCTCCGCTAATGATGGAGTTGTCGTCGATGACGATTTCACCCGCCATTTTGGTAGAGTTGCCGATGATGCAGCCGTTGCCCAGTGTGGCGTCGTGTGCCACATGTACACCTTCCATCAGCAGGTTGTTATTGCCCACCAGAGTTCTCCCTTTGGCCGCTGTGCCTCGGTTGATGGTCACGTTCTCGCGGATAAGGTTGTTGTCGCCCACTTCGGCCGTGGTATCTTCACCCCTGAACTTCAGGTCCTGGGGTATGGCGCCGATGACGGCTCCCGGAAAGATGGTGTTGCCATTGCCGATGCGCGAGCCGTAGAGAATGTTGGCATTGGGCATGATTTTATTATTGTCGCCAATTACCACGTTCTTGTCGATGAACACGAAAGGACCGATTTCTACGTTATCGCCTATTTGGGCTTCGGGATGGATATATGCTAAAGGACTGATCATATTTTGAATTATTTGTTTTTTACTATCTGTGCCATAAATTCGGCTTCGCACACCACCGTTTCGCCTACAAAGATGTATCCTTTCATTGTGGAGATACCTCGGCGGATGGGCGCCATCAGTTCGACGCGGAAGATGAGCGTATCACCCGGCACTACTTTGTGGCGGAACTTCACGCCGTCTATTTTCAGGAAATAGGTGGAGTAACGTTCGGGTTCGTCTACCGAGTTCAATACCAGCAAGCCTCCCACCTGTGCCATGGCTTCTATCTGGAGCACGCCCGGCATAACGGGTTCTTGCGGGAAGTGTCCTTGGAAGAACGGTTCGTTAGCTGTGACGTTCTTGATGCCTACGATGTAGTTGGCGCCCATCTCGATGACCTTGTCCACCAACTGGAACGGATAGCGATGAGGCAGCAGTTCGCGGATGCGGTTGACATCCATCAGCGGCGGTCGGTTGCAGTCGTAGTTGGGAGCTTGTATTTCGTGCAGGCGTATTTCTTTACGCATGCGGCGGGCAAACTTGTTGTTGATGGTGTGTCCCGGTCGGGTGGCGATGATGCGTCCTTTGATGGGTTTGCCGATGAGGGCCATGTCGCCGATGACGTCCAGTAGTTTATGGCGGGCACATTCGTTGGGCCATACGAGAGGTTTGTGGTTGATGTATCCCAGGTGTTTAGCGTCCATGTGGGGCACACCCATTACATCGGCCAGCTTGTCGAAATTCTCCTGCGACATTTCGCGCTCGTAAATAACGATGGCATTGTCCAAGTCTCCTCCCCGGATGAGTCCAGCCTGGAGCAGAGGTTCTATTTCACGTACGAAGACGAAGGTTCGGCTGGCGGCGATTTCGTCTTTGAACTTGGCCATATCTTCCAGCGTAGCATATTGGTTGGGGATAATGTTGGAGTCGTAAGACACCAATACGTTAAGGCTGAAATTCTCGTCGGGCAGGACGATGATAGACGAGCCGCTCTGTTCGTCGCGGAATTCTATTTTCGACTTGATGATGTAGTAGTCTTTCACTGCATTCTGCTCTACGGTGCCCACGCGTTCTATTTCGTTGACGTAGTATTGCGCGCTGCCGTCGAGTATGGGTACTTCGGGACCGTCCACCCGGATGAGGCAGTTGTCGATGCCCAAGGCGTAGAGTGCGGCCAGTGCGTGTTCTACGGTGCTTACTTTCACGCCATTTTGGGCGAGTACCGTTCCGCGGGTTGTCTCCACCACGTTGTCAGCGATAGCATCGATGAGGGGTTGTCCTTCGAGGTCTGTTCGCTGGATTTTGTAGCCGTGGTTCTCCGGTGCGGGGTTGAAAGTGACAGTAAGGCTGAGGCCCGTGTGCAGACCTTTGCCGCTGAGTGAAAAACTATCTTTCAGAGTCTTTTGTTTCAACATCGGTTACTTATTTAATTGTTTCTTTAGTTCGTTCAGTTCTTTGCGCAGGGCATTTAGTTCGAAGTACATGTCGGGCAGTTTGCGGAAGATTGCCTGCGACTTGAAGTAAGGCTTTTCTTCCATAGGCGGGGTGCCGATGAGGCGCTGGTCGCTTTTCACGCTGCTGGGCACTCCCGATTGTGCGCCGAACACCACCCGGTCGCCGATGTGGATATGTCCTGCAATGCCCGTTTGTCCGCCGAACATACACCATTCGCCCACCTTTGTAGAGCCTGCAATGCCCACTTGTGCGGCCATGACGGTGTGTGCTCCTATTTCGTCGTTGTGTGCCACCTGCACCAGATTGTCGATTTTGGCTCCGTGGTGCACGATGGTGGCTCCCATAGTGGCGCGGTCGATACAGGTATTGGCACCGATTTCCACATCATCTTCGAGCACGGCGATACCTATCTGTGGTATTTTCTCGTAGCCTTGGGGGGTGGGGGCGAAGCCGAAGCCGTCGGCGCCGACAACGCTGCCTGCATGCAAGATACAGCGGTTGCCCACGCGGCAGTCGTGGTAGACAGTGGCTCCGGCATAGAGTACGCAGTCATTGCCCACGTGTGCGCCATCGCCGATGGTGGCGTGTGGGTGTATGACGGTACGGTCGCCTATCACAGCGTTTTCGCCTACGTAGGCAAAGGGAGCAATCCACACATCTTTGCCCACCTGTGCGGTAGGAGCTATGAAAGCCAGCCGGTCAATGCCCGTTTTCTTCGGCTTGCTCTGTTCGTAGAGGGTGAGCAGGCGGGCGAGACAGTCGTAGGCGTTGTCCACCCGGATGAGGGTGGCCTTTACTTCGTGTTCGGGCACGAAATCTCTGTTTACCAGCACGATGCTAGCCTGGGTATCATATATATAAGGTGTATATTTGGGATTGGCAAGGAAGGTAAGCGCGCCGGGCACGCCTTCTTCTATCTTGGCAAAGGTATGCACCTTGGCCTGCTCATCTCCCACGATTTCCCCGTGGATATATTCGGCTATTTGTTTGGCAGAGAACTCCATATTGTTTTTTGTTAGATGGTTTCAAAACACAAATATCGTACTTTTTTTTATATTTCTCCCTATAAGGCTGAATATTTTATCATTTTGTCTTCATTATTCGCCATAAGTAAGGCCGGTGAGAGGCGTTGAGACCTTTGAACACACAGACTTGGTTTGGAACGCAATGCTTCTGTGCCTCTGTGTCCAAGGGCATTCCAAATGTGCCTCCGCGTTTCAAAGAGGCAGGCGCCAGTAACAGAGAAAGTGTTTTTTTACTGTGCGCGAGAGCAGGGCGATGTCGAACATGTCCGATGCCTCGGCGATGCCTCGTGTGGTACCATCGCTGAAGAGTATATCAATGCTATCGTCGGTGGGGTTGTACATGTTACTTTCGATGTCGGGGGTGGAGAGAAAGTAGCAAGCGTCGGCCGGCGGGATGTCGAGTGCTTGTGCGATGCGTGCGCGGAGTTGGGCCTGCCGTTCTTCGGGGAAGGGAGTGGGCGATACCTCGACCTTATAGAGCCTGCGGTTTACCATGCCATCGGCCAGGAGTGCCAATACGCGGTCGGGGTGATGCATCCAAGCTTTCAAGGCCGTCCAGATATCGTTGTCGTCCAGTAGCAGGAAATGTTCCGGTGCGTCGGGATCGTTGCGGAAGCGTGCGGCATCCACATCGTTGCAGAGGAAAAATCGCAGGGCAGGGGACGCGAAAAGGTGCGTGTCGCCTGCGGCAGCTAATTGCCGGGCACGTTTTAGGGTGTTGACCAGCAATTGTTCACACGCCACCGATGTCTTGTGCAGATACACCTGCCAGTACATCAGTCGGCGGGCGGTGAGGAAATTCTCGATGGAGTAGATGCCTTTGGCTTCCACCACAAGTCGGTCGTCTTTCACATCGAGCATCTTGATGATTCGAGCCGGTCCTATGTTGCCTTCGCTGACCCCGGTGTAGAAACTGTCGCGCCGCAGGTAATCCAAGCGGTCCATGTCCAGTTGGCCGCTGACGAGCTGGTGGAGGAAGCGTTTGGGGTACTGGTCGCGGAAGATGCGTATGGCAAGTGTGAGTTGTCCGTTCATTTCTCGGTTGATGCGTTCCATGAGCAGGAGCGAGATTTCCTCGTGGGTGATGCCGTGGACGAGGGTACGTTCGAGCACATGCGAGAAAGGTCCGTGTCCTACGTCGTGCAGCAAGATAGCGGCTTCTACGGCTTCGGCTTCGCTGTCGAAGATGAAATGTCCCTTGGCTGTGAGTTCGCGGATGGCTTCGCTCATCAGGTGGAAAGCACCGAGCGAGTGTTGGAAGCGTGTGTGTTGTGCGCCGGGGTACACCACGGACGAGAGGCCCAGTTGGCGGATGCGCGTCAGGCGTTGCACGATGGGGTGGCACACCAGGTCGTAGATTAGTCCGCGAGGTACTTTGATGAACCCCAAGACAGGGTCGTTGATGATTTTGCTTTCAGTAGGCATAGGCTTTCTATTCGGGCATGAAACGATAAAAAATCCCCCGTTGAAGGACGAGGGAACCCCATGTTTTCATAACGGAACAACCCTTGTCTGGGTTGGCTTCAAATTGCTCGGCAAAGGTAAGAAATATAAATGAATATGGGAAGCTGTTGCGGTGAAAATTTGCAGCTTGGGACATGCCGCCTTCATTTCCCATGCTTAAATGCGCTGTTCGCGATACTCCTTGGGTGACAGTCCGGTTTGCTTCTTGAAAAAGCGTGAGAGGCACGATTGGTCAGCGAAGTTCAGTTGGGCGGCAATTCCGGTGATAGAGAGGGTGGGGTTATTGAGCAACACTTTGATTTCAGCCACCAATTGCTCATCTATCAACTGTTTGGGCGATTTACCGTCGAGATATTGCGTGGTGGCTTCGTAGAGGTAACGTGGAGTGATGCAGAGCCTGGTGGCATAGAAAGGCACAAGATGCTCTTGGGAGCTGTGTTCGCGCACCAGTTGCATGAAGCGGTGGCACAGTTGCTGTTTGCGGTTGTATAGGATGCCGGTTGCAGCCTGTTTGTCGGGAATGGTGTTGAAGAGCCACATCAGCAAACTTTGCAGGAAGTTGTGTTCGTGTTGCGGCTGAAAAGTCGATTGGTTTTCGGCGAAAAGCATACGGGCCATATCCATCCACAGAAGCATCTCGCGCCAGGTCTTTTGGCTGCGCTCGTCGGGTGTGTGCCGGTAGCAGGGGTGTTCGTGCGTATAATTAAAATAAGGTGTATCAATGGGCAGGATAGCTTTTAGGAAGACTTCTTGCGGGAAGAAGAGGGCGCGTGCATGGAAATCGGGCGTGGTGTCGAGCACCTCCAGCAGACTTCCGGTCAGAAAAATAAGTTCGGTCTGTTCGTCGAATACATACTGCTGAACGCCGGTAGATACCAAGGCGCGTCCTTGGGTGCAGACCAGGTAAAAGCCGCAACGGAAGTGATAGGGGTGTTCCCGCAGGGGCATCAGGTCTGTGTCGAGGTAGCAGATGGAGTGGACATCGGAAGGAAAAGATGAAGATGGCATGGCGTTGTATGTTTGGATAGAAGCCGATATATTCTTTATTTGTACGGCAAAAATAGTCATTTCTTTTGAATTATCTCCAGATTGTTCTGAAAATGCCACGTTTTGCCTTGCTTTAGTCATGGTCTGTATGCTGTAGAACGTGTAATTTTGCCGCTTGAAAATGAAGAAGCAACGAAGGCTTCCTGTAATGCAGCCATGAAACCAGATAAGCTGCTGGTCGGTAGCAAGCTTTCCGGATGAAATTCCGGACAGATAAGAAGCAGGTGGTTAAGGTATAAGAAGCAGACTTCTAAGGTGTAAGAAGCAAGCGTCTGTCATTCAGGAAGTTTTGATTGCATTAAAACAGAATTTTGCATGAATCGGGAAAACGAAAAGAAAGGTTTTATACTGATGTTTCTGGGCATACTGAGTGCTTTTGGCCCTTTTGTCATGGATATGTATTTGCCCACCTTGCCGGCCATGGCCGATTATTTTGGCACCACCTCGTCGGGCGTGCAGTTAGGGCTGACAACAGGCATGGTAGGGCTGGCTGTAGGTCAGCTGCTCTTTGGCCCGTTGAGCGACCGCTATGGCCGCCGGTGTCCGTTGCTGGTGGCTATGGGCTTGTTTCTGCTTTCTACCTGGGGATGCCTGTTCTCGGCTGATATTTGTCAGTTTGTGGCATTCCGCTTTGTGCAGGGAATAGCCGGTGCGGGTGGCGTGGTGATATCCCGCTCTATTGCAGCCGATAAATATTCGGGGCGTGCATTGGCCGCCATGCTGGCAGTGATAGGTGCCGTCAATGGGGTAGCCAGTGTGGCAGCTCCCGTGGCCGGAGGAGTCTTGGCTGGCTTGGGCGGCTGGCGTGGAGTGTTCTGGTTCCTTTGGGGCTTGGGGGCCGTTTTGCTGGCGGCGTGCCTTTACTTCCGCGAATCTTTGCCTGCGTCTCGTCGGAGCCATGTGCCCTGGCGCGAGACCCTCGGCACATTTGCAGAAGTGCTGCGAAACCGCGCTTGTTTGTCTTACATCCTCCAATACGGTTTTGCCATGGCCGTTCTTTTTGTCAATATCGCTTCGGCTCCTTTCATCATGCAACAGCATTACGGTCTGACACCTGTACAGTTCAGCCTCTGTTTTGGTATCAATGCAGTGGGCATGGTAGCTTCGTCTGCGCTGGTGGTACGTATGCCTTCCATGCAGCAGGCACTTCATTGGGGCAACAACGGAATGCTGTTCTTTGCCGTCCTGCTGATGCTGGCATTGTCTGCCCCCTGCAATTTCTGGCTGTATGAGCTGTTGCTCTTTGCCTTGTTGACCATGGTCGGGCTTTCGTTTACGGCGGCTTCCGCATTGGCAATGGATAGCGAGCGGCATCATGCCGGCATAGCTTCGGCCTTGCTGGGAGTCATCGCCTTTGCCTGGGGAGGCATTGTTTCGCCGCTGGTCGGCTTGGGTGACATCCGGGTGACGGCCGGTATCCTATTCTTTATCGGTTCGCTTTGCGCGTGGGTCTGCGGACTGCCGGTGCCGGTCATGCAAATGCTGCGCAGGCGAATCTGAACGCAACAGCACTTGTTTTTGCTGTTCATTCTTGCGGTTTTCATAAAAAAGACCTACCTTTGTCGCGTCTTGTTCCGTACGGTCCGTTCGGATCGTCGGATGAAAAGGGAATCGGGTGAAAATCCCGGACAGTCCCGCTGCTGTGAGTTTCCATGACGGATGTATCAATCTGCTCTGCAAGCCACTGTTCTTGACAGAAGAATGGGAAGGCGATATATCCGGGAACGAGTCAGAAGACCTGCAAGGCAAAGTCGAAAAGCCATCCGTTCGAGGAAAGCGGCTGGTATACGTATTGGGTTATTATCAGATGACAATCGTGGGTTGTTTATGAGGAAAAATCTATGGATGCGGGTGTGCTGTGTCATGGCTCTCTGCATCGTTGCTCCGGGTATTGCTGCCCAAGAGGCAGAAACGGACTCGCTGGTGCAGCAGGAAGGATATAGTTTGGACGAAGTGGTAGTGAGCACACCTTTTATGGTTCGCAAGACGACGGCTACTTCGCCTTTCCAGGCCTTGTCCCGCTCACAGCTTGAACAGCAGGGAGTGACGGATATGGCAGATGCGCTGCGTCGTTTTTCGGGAGTGAACGTCAAAGATTATGGCGGGGCAGGGGGTATGAAAACCGTGTCCGTGCGGAGTCTTGGTGCCCAACATACGGCTGTGGCTTATGACGGCATCACCTTGACCGACTGCCAGAGCGGACAGATTGATTTCTCGCGTTTCTCATTAGACAATGTGTCCGAACTGTCACTTGCGGTAGGTGACAACGACGAAATCTTTCTTCCTGCCCGTACAGTGGCATCGGCGGCTTCTGTACGTTTGCAGACGCTGCAACCCGACTTCTCCACCCGCTCCTGGCATGTCGGCGCAGGGTTGAAGACGGGCTCTTTCGGATTGGCCAATCCTTTTGTGCGCTATGACCAGCAGCTCAGTTCCAACGTATCCATGTCGGTTTTCGGCGATTTCATGCGTGCCGACAACCTGTATCCTTTTACTTTGGTCAACGGTAAATATACGACCGAAGAGCGGCGTCAGAATAATTACATCGAAACCTGGCGCGGGGAGTGGAACCTCTATGCCCGTCCTGCGAAGCATGCTGTACTGAACGGTAAGGTGTATTATTATGATTCTTTCCGTGAACTGCCGGGTCCCGTGATTCTATATAACAGCAAGAGCAACGAAGAACTGACCGAGCGTAATTTCTTTTCGCAATTGCATTTCCAGACATATTGGGGTAATCAGTGGTCTCTGCAATGGAACGGAAAGTTCAACTGGGCTTATTCGCATTATCACGATAGGGGAGATGCATACCCCGGTGGAGCCATGGACAACCGCTATTATCAGCGGGAGTATTATACCTCGGCTGCTGTTCTTTATACCCCGTGGGAACATTGGGCTTTCTCCTATGCTGCCGACTACTCGTTCAATAATCTTACCTCAGATGCTACGTCGGGAGTTAAGCCTTACCGGCATACCATACTACAGACCCTTTCGGCCCGTTACCGTACTCCGCGCCTTACTTTGACGGCTTTGCTCTTGGGGTCCATTTACCAGAATAATGCCCGTGGAGGAGAGGCGGCCCGCGACGCCAGACGTCTGTCGCCTTCGGTGTCTGTGTCATGGAAACCTTGGGAGGTAGCCGATTTCCGTCTTCGTGCTTCTTATAAAGACATTTTTCGCGTAGCCACATTTACAGAAAACTATTTTGACCGTTGGGGAAGCCGTGATGTGCGGCCTGAAGTGGCACGCCAATTCAATGTCGGGGCTACGTATGGGATGTCTTCCCGTTCTTCGTGGGTGGAGTCGCTTGCAGGGTCGGCAGATGTCTATTATAATTATGTAGAAGATAAAATCGTCGCTATTCCTTATAATATGTTCTTTTGGACCACAGTCAACTTAGGGCACGTAGACATTTGGGGAGCAGACCTGCATGGCGAGGCAGTCTTTCGCTTGTCGGAGAGACATCGTTTACCGGTTACAGTGAATTATACCTGGCAGCACGCTGTAGATATGACAGATCCTTCGTCGGTGTATTATAAAGATCAGATACCCTATACGCCCGAACATTCCGGTGCATTCTCCGTAGCCTGGGAGAATCCCTGGCTGAATGTCTCGTTTCATGTCACAGGAGCCGGCGAGCGATATGCCTCGGTGCAGAATATAGCCTCCAATCGTTTAGATGGATATGCCGAGTGCGGTCTTGCTCTTTATCGGACGTTTCAGTGGAAAGGCGTGGGATTCTCTGTGCGCGGCGATGTACAGAATCTGGGCAACAAACAATATAGCATTGTGAAGAGTTACCCCATGCCGGGCCGCTCCTATAAACTGACAGTCAGTATTAACCTTTAAATAATAGTAGAAGATTATGAATTGGAAGAAACATTTGAAGTTCTTAGTTTGGGCATTGGCTATGCCCATGATGTTTATGGCGTGTAATGATGATGGAAACACCGGAAATGATGATGGCGAACAGCCGTTTCGCGCCGAAAGGGGTATTTATGTGTTTAATTCAGGCAATCAGGGTTCCAGCATAGAAGGCTCTTTGTCGTTCATTGACCTGGTCTCTCCTCGCGGATATAAGAACGAGGTATTCAAGGAGGTCAACGGTCGTAGCTTGGGTTCTACGGTGCAAGACGGCGTGGTGTTGGGCAATAATATGTATATTGCAGTTTCCGAATCGAACACCATCGAAGTGGTGAATAAAAACACAGTGGAGAGCATTGCACAGATCTTGCCTGCTACCGGGCAAGGTGCAGAACCGCGTGACATTGTGACGGATGGTGAATATATTTATGTATCTATGTTTGACGGGTATGTGTCGCGTATTGACCCCGCTACGAATGCGATAGACAAGACTGTGCAGGTGGGACCTAATCCTGAAGAAATGGCCGTTGTCGGTGATTATCTCTATGTGGTTAATTCAGATGGTATGAATTATGGAGGAGGTTACGTAGACGGTAAGAGCGTTTCTAAAATTAAGCTGGATGATTTTACGGAAGAAAAGAAAATCGGAGTGGGCATGAATCCTACCAAGCTGGTAGGTCATGCCGCAACCGGCAAACTGTTTGTGGCTTGTATGGGCGACTATGCAGCCAATCCGTCTTCTCTCTGGACCATTGATACGGCTACAGATACGGCTACGGATTTGCAGGTGCCCGTCACTTTAATGTGTCTGTCGGGCAACACCCTTTATACCATCTACAACAGCTGGACCGGATCCGAAAATATCCAGTATATTTCTTATAATGTTGCGGACAACAGTGTGCTGGATGAGGACTTTATCCCGGCAGAAGTAAGCAACTCGGGATTTGAGTACAACCTGGTAGACAATCCGGCTGGCATTATTGTCAATCCTGCTGACGGGCATTTCTTCATTACTTCTTATGTGAGTGATCCCGTCAATGCTTATTCGCTGCCCAGCTATGTCTGTGAGTATGATGAACAAGGGCAGCTATTGGCCAGGTATGACGTGGGGGTAGGTGCTGTGAATATGATGTTACTGGAGTGAACACAAAATGCGACATAGTTATTTATTTGTAATGTTAGGTTGGGCTTTGCTCTTCTCTGCCTGTGGCGGGAGGGGCAAAGCCTCTTTGCCGTTGTCTGGAGGAGATACGCTGGCCTTGCGTTATGCCGAGAATCTGACTCTGGTGGATTACGAAGATTACTCCATGGCAATCCTTCGCAATCCTTGGGACACATTGAAGACATTACACACCTATATACTTGTTTCTCGCGACAAGGCATTGCCGACTGATTTGCCCGAAGGGACAGTGGTGCGTGTGCCTCTTTCCAAATCACTGGTCTATTCGTCCGTACACTGCGGCTTGCTGGCCGATTTGGGGGTGGACGATGCCATCGGAGGGGTATGTGACTTGCGCTATATCAATCTTCCTTTTGTGCAAGAGGCCTGTGAACAGGGAACGGTGACCGATTGCGGTAGCGGCATGAATCCCGATATCGAACGGATTATTGAACTGCATCCCGATGCAATCCTGCTTTCTCCTTTCCAGAACAGCAATGGCTACGGCCGTATCGGGAAGTTGGATATTCCCATCGTAGAATGTGCGGATTATCTTGAAACCTCTGCGTTGGGGCGTGCCGAATGGATGAGGTTCTATGGGCGGCTGTTTGGTGTGGCAACCCGGGCGGACAGTTTATTTGCAGAGGTAGAGGAGCATTATCGGCAGTTAAAATTCAAGGCGTCTCTGTCATCTGTATCACTTTCCGTATTTGGCGATTTGAAGTATGGCTCTGTGTGGTATGTGCCCGGTGGGCGTAGTCCTATGGGACAGTTGTATGCTGATGCTTGTGGACGTTATGTCTTTGCAGGGCAGCAGACCAGTGGCTCCGTTCCCATGTCTTTTGAATCTGTACTCGACCAGGCCCGTGATGCAGATGTCTGGCTTATCAAATACAATAACGACCGGGATCTGACCTACTCTTCTCTTCAGGCCGATTATGCCGGTTATGCTGAATTTGAAGCATTCAGGCAGCGTAATATTTACGGCTGTAACACGATGCGGGTGAATTTCTACGAAGAGACTCCTTTCCATCCCGATTATTTGCTTTCCGATTTGATTCAGATTCTGCATCCTGAGTTGGGAGGTTTGGGTGGATTGCGCTATTTTTGCAAGCTGAAAGAAGAATAAAAAAGTGTATGGGCAAAGGAGGGAAATATGCTATTCTGCTGGGTGTGGGCATTGTGCTGCTGATGATGGCTAATCTTGCCATGGGCTCAGTTTCCATACCGGTGAGTGCTGTGTGGCAAATCTTGTCTGGTCATGCCGATGCTCATCCCAGTTGGAGTTTTATACTTTGGGAAGCTCGTTTGCCCCAGGCGTTGACAGCTTTGCTTTCTGGCAGTGCTTTGGCTGTTTGCGGATTGTTGCTTCAGACGGCTTTTCGGAATCCTTTGGCCGGTACTTCCATATTGGGTATCAACTCCGGTGCAGGGCTTGGAGTGGCTGTGGTTATGTTGTGCTTAGGTGGAAGTTTCACGGCGGGCAGTTTCAGTCTTTCCGGTTTCCTGGCTGTCCTGTTGGGCGCTTTTGCTGGAGCCATGTCTGTGATGGCTCTTATTTTATTCTTTTCTACCTTGATAAGAAGCAGCGTGATGTTACTCATTACCGGCATGATGGTAGGCTATTTGGCCTCTTCCGTGGTTTCGCTGCTCAATTTCAGTGCTACAGCCGAAGGAGTGCAGTCTTACATGGTATGGGGCATGGGACATTTCGGAGGCGTTTCCTTGCAGCAGATGCCCGCTTATGCCTCGGTAATATTATTGGGATTAGCCGGCACATTCCTGCTGATAAAGCCATTGAATGCTTTGCTGCTGGGCGAACGTTATGCCGAAAATCTGGGTGTGCGTGTCCGTAGGGTACGTCATGCCCTGTTAGTGGTTACGGGTCTTCTTACTGCTGTTACTACCGCCTTTTGCGGTCCAGTGCTTTTCCTTGATTTGGCTGTTCCCCATTTGGCACGTATGCTGCTGGGCACCGCCAATCATCGCACTCTTCTTCCTTTGACTGCCTTGACCGGTGGCGGGGTGGCACTCTTCTGCAATCTGTTGTGTGTGCCTCCCGTCCAGTTTGGTTTGATTCCTTTGAATGCGGTAACCCCCCTTATTGGTGCTCCGGTTGTCATTTATGTCATTATTGCCCAATATCGTTCCGGTGGTTTCCGTTGAGTTTTGGAGAGGTATAGTGTAAAATTGACAAATGTCAATCCGGTGTATATAGGAAAATCTCTACTTTTGCAGCGGTATTAGTTTTAACACAAATAAAAAGATTAGGAACTATGAATTTGCCTGAAGAGCCGATGATGCTTTATAGCTTCATCAATATGAAATTGCGTGATTCCTATCCTTCACTGGATGCACTTTGCGATGATTTGAATGTTCCAAAGGATGACATCGTTCGGAAACTCAAAGCTGTCGGTTTTGAATATAATCCGGACAAAAACAGATTCTGGTAAACGTTTGTTCAAAATTCTTTCACTGTCATTGTGGAGGTAATTGGATTGAGGTGCTGAGCAGTGTGTGGCATTTCGCTACATTCACTTCACTTGACTGAGAAAGTGTTTTTGTACAGACATTGAGCATTAGTAGAAGTCGACAACTCCTTTCAAACTTGTCGGAAGTAAAATTTTTAAAAACACGGATTTTGCTCATCTTATATGATAAGAGCGGAATCTGTGTTTTTATGTGTCTAAGAATGTTTGCTTCCTTAATATGAGGGCAGTCTACCACTTCGCTTTCTATACTTTTTCTACACTTGATTTTTGAAATCTGCCTCATTTTTTTAGTGTTAATATATCACAAATATTTTTTATAGTATATTTGCTTTCTTTGGAAAAGTGTACTTTGTAATATAACACAATGGGTTCTGTAGTATAAAATATAACTTGAACTTAAGTACTGTCCTTGAAGAAACGCAGATATTTCCGTACTTAATTCGTAAATATCTGATATATAAATATATGTATTGTATTTGAGGAGCCAGAAGTATATGTCTGATAATTCTTCTTATGTCAGAATTACTTAGCAATAGGTGGCCGGATAATTCGGATAATGACCTTTGTTGGTTTGCTATGAATGCTCCTTTCCGGAGAGAGTTGGATGCTCAAAAGCTGTTGGACGAAATGTCAATAGAAAGTTTTATTCCGATGGCTTATAAGGTTATCATGCGGAAAGGAAAGAAAAAACGCGAATGGTGTCCAGTTGTCAGTAACCTTATTTTTGTACATGCCACTCGGAAGTGCATTCAGGAGGTTAAAACTTACCGCATACCTTTTTTGCAATATCTCACCAAGTCAGATGAAGGTCGGAGTCTGCCTTTGGTTGTTCCAAACAACCAGATGGAGCAGTTCATGCGTGCCAGCCAGATAAAGAATGAAAAAATTGTTTACTTGACAGCTCATGAATTGGATCGTTTGGGAACAGGCGTTAGAGTCCGCATTTTGGGAGGTCCCTTCGATGGCATTGAAGGCGTTTTCCAGCGGGTTCAGGGGTGTCGAAGTAAGCGGGTAGTGGTGGTGCTTCAGGGAATATTGGCTATTGTTTTGTCTGAAATTTGTTTAGATTTGCTTGAAGTGCTCGAATAGAGTGCTGCGGGCAGAGAGAAAAATCTGCAGTCTTTATTTTTTGTTCTTTTCTACGTATGCTGGCGATTCTTGGATTACAGGCCATTATCATCATTATTTTGTTGGTGTACATAGGGCATGCATATAGTCAGATAAAACAATTGAGAAAAGCATTGGAAAGTGCTTCCGTTAGCTATTCTCTTGCCTCTTCCGTTTCCGGAACAATTCCGGGTAATGCTCCCTCGGAGGGGCCGGACTGTTTCCCAGAATCTTCGGCAAGTTCTTCTGGCATGTTCTCGGAAGATGAAGAATTGTTTGAGCATATCCATCAGACTATTTTGTCAGAGAAATTATTTTTGAATCCAGAGTTTTCCAGAGAGCATTTCTTACGTTTGGGATTGATTAACAAGAATAAGGCTGCTCAGTTGCTGCGGCAATATGCCCATACTAATTTTAACGGATACATCAATCATTTGCGGTTGGAGCATGCGTTGAATCTATTAGAACAGTGCCCGGACACTCCTATCAAGGCTGTGGCATACGAATCTGGGTTCAATAATGTCCGGACATTTTATCGGATTTTTGAGCAGGAGTATGGAAAAACTCCGACTCTATATAGAAATGAAATACTTAATCTTCGTTAGTCGGTTTGAGTTTATTAATAGTAAATATGGTTAAGATGAAGGCTGTAAATAATGGTCGCAATATGGGTGGAGAATTTCCGTTGGTCAGTGTCTTGATGCCTGCTTACAATGCGGAAGTCACTGTAGTAGAAGCTATGCAAAGTATACTATGGCAGACCTACCCGCATTTTGAGTTCATCATCATCAACGACGGTTCCACTGATGCTACTCGTGAGCGGATTCTATCCGTTTCTGATGCACGGATACGCTATTATGAAAACGAAGTCAACCAAGGATTAGTATATACGCTGAACCGCGGTATAGACCTGTGCCGTGGCAAGTATATCGCCCGCATGGATGCCGACGACATTTCATTGCCTACACGGTTTGAAAAGCAAGTGGAGGTGATGGAAAAATCGCCGAACATTATTGTTTGTGGGACGGAAGTTAGTCTCTTTGGTGATCTAGAGATTGTGAAAAAGGTTCCTGATAGGGCATATCGTTTTATTTCTGCTGAGGAGTTTCAAAAAAATCTTGTTTTAGAATCGGGCATTGCGCATCCGTCTGTTATGATGCGGAAAGCATATTGGATGAATATCACCTGCGTTATGATGCTGATTATCCTTGTGCGGAGGATTATAAATTTTGGATAGACTTGGTTTCCTATGGAGATTTTTACATTATTTCAGAAAGGTTGTTGCGGTATCGATTGTCGGCTACACAGATTAGTACATTTCATAGCCTACAGCAACAGGAAAGTTCTAAGAAATGTCGTTGGTTGTTTTTACAGAGGAATCTCAGTCCCGAAACCTTTTTATTGTTAAAGGAAAATATTGATTTAAAGGTGCTTAGAAGAGTACGGAAGGAGACGGACAATATTAAGATATGGGAAACTTTATACACATCGTTCTCAACATTCAGTTGGATGGATTGGCCCTATTCCATTTTGTCCGGTGATATATTCCGGCTGAAAAGATTTTGTTTCAGTAGTCTGGTGTTGAAACGATTTCACCCGTATCAGGGTACTCTGTTGTAACGAGAGCTTGTTATTCATCTATGCCTGCCAATTCACGTACAGCCAAAAGCCTGCAGAATGCCTGGGATGCACTCTTGTTCTATTGCCTTAACCCCCACTTCTAACTTGATGGTGGGGTTCTGTTTGAGTGGATGGACCGGATGCTGAGCGGGACGCTGTGGGAAAAAATGCAGAATCTTCCCAAAGCCCAGATTCTGTTTACCTTGATGTTGTGTTATCTGGTGTGTGCTATGAGGCAGACCGTTCTGGTGTATCGACGCTTGGTTTATGCTTTTCAGATAGTGACGAGTGTTTGTCGGAATGTCCTCTCTTATGCTATATTGGCGGGAGGCGTACTTGGTCTGGGAGGCTGTATCGATGTATGGTCTTATTTCTTTGTGGGGTATCTGCTGGTTTTATGGGTATGCCTGCTGACATTCCGTCTGGGATTCCGCTTTGCCATCAAACATCTCCGTTTACAAGGGAAAAACCGCAAGCTTGTTGTGTTGGTGGGACATTCGGACATTTGTCTCCGGCTTTATTACGAACTGACTTCTGAGGCATGGGCCGGTTATGATGTGGCGGGGTATTTCGGGCAGGAACCTAATCCGGATTTTCCTGATGAATGCCGTTTCTTGGGGAAGCCGTCGGATATCATCGCCTATTTGCAGACTCATCCTGGAGTGGAAGGATTATTCTGCAACCTGTCGTCTTCCGAGCGGGAGAGGGTGGTGGAACTTGTGAGTTATTGCGAGAACCATCTGGTACATTTTTACAGTGTGCCGGAGGTGCTTAGCTATATTCCCAATACCATGTATCTGGATCGGGTGGGGGGAGTGCCTTATCTGAGCCTGTATCGCGAGCCTTTAAGCCGGTTAGGCAACCAGGTGCTGAAGCGAGGGTTCGATATCGTGTTTTCGCTGGTTTTCCTATGTACTCTGTTTCCTGTGATCTGGCTGGTGGTAGCGATGGGGACCAAGTGTACGATGCCCGGTCCTGTGTTTTTCCGCCAGAAACGGACTGGGATAAACGATAAGGAATTTGTCTGCTATAAGTTTCGTAGCATGGTCGTAAACGACCGGAGTGATTTGGTACAGGCCAGACGGGATGACCCTCGCATTACTCCATGGGGGCGCTTTCTGAGGCAGACCAGTCTGGATGAAACACCTCAGTTCTTCAATGTGTTGCGGGGTGACATGAGTGTGGTGGGACCGCGTCCGCATATGCTGAAACATACGGAGCAATATTCTAGACTGATAAACCGGTATATGGTGCGTCACTATGTGAAGCCTGGCATTACGGGATGGAGTCAGGTGTCTGGTTACCGAGGGGAAACCCGGAAACTGGAGGACATGGAGAACCGAGTGCGGAATGATATATGGTATATTGAGCATTGGAGTTTTATGTTGGACTTGTATATCATTTATAAGACCGTTGCCAATCTTATACGGGGAGAGGCGAATGCTTATTGACAAGTGTTTATGTAACAAATATTTAAAACAAAAACAGAAAATGAGAAGATTAAGATTTTGTTTGACTGGTATGCTTCTGTTGCTGGTATGGAGCGGCAGGCTGCAGGCACAGACCGTGGAGCCCCAGACTGTCGAGGCAGATACTTTGCTTGACGAGATACCAGCATTGGCGCAGCCGACAGATGACCATTATCGGGTAGTTACTAACCGTTTCTGGGATAACTGGTTTGTGTTGGGAAGTGTAGGTTATCATGCTTTCCTGGGTGATTACGGCACGATAGGCGACTTCAAGGGAAAGTTGTCGCCCGATTTCAATGTGGGGCTTGGTAAATGGTTCACGCCGGGAATAGGTGTGAAGTTTCAGTTTGGTATAGGAAATTCCAGAGCTTACAGTGGTGAGGAAACCTATTTTACGCAGGGGGATCCGATGATAGATGAAAATGGTAATCCTTATTGGAAAACGAAATATAAATGGTGGGACCTGAACGCCAACGTGATGTTTAACCTTTCCCGTTTGTTCAAGGGGTATGAAGGCATCAATTCTGAGGGATTGATGAACCAGTTTATTCTGTCCATGGGTATCGGTACGCTGCATCATTATGGGATAGAGCAACAGCGTAATGAATGGTCCGGTCACCTGGAATTTCAATACAGCCGTTTTTTCACCAAAGCTAAGGCTGTTTCATTGGACTTAAAGGCTTATGTCACCTTGTACCAGACCAATTTTGATGCAGTGGTGCTGAAGGATAAATTGAAGAATAGCTATTGGTTTGATTTGGATGCCGGTTTCCGTGTCGGTTTGACCTACTATTTCAAGAGACGCGGATGGGAACGTTGCATCTCTTGTCCTGCTCCTGTCTACATCGTGAAAGAAGCTCCGGTGAATAACGCTATTATGACTTCCACTTGTCCGGAATATGGCGAATTTGTTTTTTATGTTTTCTTTCCCAATAACTATTCCGGTCGGGATGACGCTCCCATCATAGCCGATGATTCAGTAAATGCCATCGACTATTTAGCATCGGGTATTTTTACACAGAAAAAGTTTGCCGACGAGAAGGCTGTGGATGCCCGATTGGCCAGAGGTGGTCGGCTTTCAAACCTGGCTACGGAGGATGTGCCTACCAGCAAGGCGTATGAAGCAGCTGTAGGCGGTGATGTGACATTGGGTTATGAGATGTCCGATTCTCCTATATCTCTGCCTATGGATGCTGCTCATCTGAAGGAGTTTAATGATAAGATGGGCTATTACTATGCTCCTGTCTATGAGGGAAACAAAACATGGTATTACCGCGTGGATGAGGAGACGAGGACACAGAGTCTGTTGAGCGGGGACAATTATCGGGAAACCGCTTCATTCGGGCTGAATGCACACCGCGGGTTGGAAGTTGTCAAGAATCACATGCCTGCCGATCCCGAAGCCGACATATACAGCTTTGCCGATATTTATGCGGCAGTTGAGGGCAACGAGGGCTATGTAGCTACTTGTGCCGATTCGGCTACGGTGGAGAACATCCACCATATCCTGAAAGATGGACGTATATTGTATGTGCAGGCCGAGGGACTGGCTACCAGCCAGGACAACTATACCGGCCAGGATGCAGAGAACGTAGGGTTGGAACGCAATAAGACATTGGCTTATAACCGTGCCTACACGGTTATAAAGTGGCTGAAAGGCAATAAGAACTTCAGCAAGGTTGTAGGCAATAACTTTTCACTCAATGCGCTGACGGATCCGATTGCTACCGTGACAGACAAGAGCACGCGCGGATTGGATGCCAAGCTGAATCGTTGCGTAAAGGTAAAGGTCCACTACGTAATTGAATAAATATGGACTTCTTTCGTCGTGAGACGATTCGTCTTTCCCTTCCAGGTATGGGTGGGAAGGACCGTTTGTTTGTTTTGTTTGCGAGGGCACTCTTCCGGGTGCCCTCTTTCTCTGATAAGCTCTCCGCTACATTGGCTAAGGGAAGGGGAAAAGACTTTGTTGTGCATGAAAAAGTATTTGGATAATTCTGTGCCTGTCCCGGAATTGGGCAGATTGGTAGGCGAGGGGCGTGTTGTGACCGTGATGGTGCGCGGCAACAGCATGTTGCCATGGACGCGATGCTGTGACGTTAAGGCGTTACTGGCCGGCAGACTGTCGGTGTATAATAGAGAGCCTTTGGCAGGAAAAGTACCTGGCTATTCAGCCTTTTTTTATTGTTTATAAGGCAGATTCCGTTTTTCTTCCTATTTTTGTAACCACATAACCCATATATATAACCCTTGTAGCATTGGAGGAATCCTTATGAGATACTTGAATCCTAAAGCCGACCTTACCTTTAAGAAAGTATTCGGTGAACATCCCGACCTTGTCAGAAGTCTGCTCAACGCCTTGTTGCCGTTTGAGAAACCGGAAGACGAGATAGAGGAGATTGAATACTTGGTGCCTGAGCTGGTTCCAGAAACCCCGCTCAAGAAAAACAGCATCGTTGATGTGCGTTGCAGAGACAAGGTCGGCCGCCAGTTCATCGTCGAGATGCAGATGCTGTGGTCATCGGCTTTTATGCAGCGTGTTCTTTTCAATGCTTCCAAGGCCTACGTCCGTCAGTTGGGCAGCAATATCAAATATGAATTGCTGCAGCCCGTTTATTCCTTAAGTTTGGTGAATGATATTTTTGCCCCCGACTTGAAGGAGTATTATCATGACTATCGCATTGTTCAGGTGGAGCATACGGATAAGGTGATAGAGGGACTCCGCTTCATTTTTGTAGAATTGCCTAAGTTTACTCCTCATACTTATAACGATCGGCGTATGCAGGTTTTGTGGTTGCGTTATCTTACGGAAATCGACGAACAGACCCGTCAGGTGCCTCAAGAATTATTGGATAATCCGGATATTAAGAAAGCCGTGACTCAGATAGAAGAGTCTGCTTTCAACGATGCGCAGTTGTTGTGGTATGATGATTTCTGGGATGCAGTGAGGGTTGAAAAGACCTTAGTGAGCGATGCGTTGACTGAAGGACATGCTAAAGGTTTGGCAGAAGGCCGTGCCAAAGGTTTGGCAGAAGGTCGTGCAGAAGGTCGTGCGGAAGGTCGTGCGGAAGGTCGTGCGGAAGGTCGTGCGGAGGGTTTACAGGAAACCGCACGTAAGATGAAGGAGATGGGTATAAGTATAGACGTTATTTCGCAAGTGACAGGGCTTACTCTGCGTGAGATAGAGGAACTTTAGTCAGCTTCTTTTCTCCAGATAGTCCTGAAACGTCTGTTTGTAGCTGTCGCTGATGGGAATGTAGGTCTTGCCAAAGACAATGCGCCCGCGGTCGATGATGCGTATTTTGTCCTTGCGCACAATGTATGAACGGTGTATGCGCATGAATTGCGAGGAAGGCAGCAGGTCTTCCATCGCTTTCATACTCATTAGTGACAGCACGGGCTTGGGGTTGTCTTCTTCGTAGATTTTGATGTAATCTTTCAGGCCTTCCACATAAAGTATGTTCTTTAGTTTTATCTGAACCAGCTTGTATTCGCTTTTGACGAAGATGCTGTCTATTTCGTCCTGAGGGGGGGAGCGGTGCATCAGCTCATGTTGGTGCAGGGCTTTGTTGGCGGCTTGTAGGAAGTCGGGGTAAGAGATGGGCTTTAGCAGATAGTCAAGAGCATTTACCTTGTAGCCGTCGATGGCATATTGGTCGAAGGCGGTAGTAAAGATAATGCGGGTTTCAGGAGAAAGCATACGCGAGAATTCCAAGCCGTTCAGTTCGGGCATCTGAATGTCCAGGAATATCACGTCAGTCTGTTGGTCGGCCAGTTCTTTCATGGCTTGTACAGCACTGGAGTATTTGCCAGCCAATTCCAGGAACGGGGTCTTTTTGACATAACTCTCCAGAAGGTCCAAAGCCAGAGGTTCATCATCTACAATAACGCACTTCATAATGTCTTGATGGTTAGTTGTGAATAGTATTCTTTCTTATCTTCACTGATACCTTGTTTCCAAGAATATCGGCCGGGGTAGGAGAGGTCCAGACGTTTCTGTACCTGTTCCAGCCCGATGCCACTTCCGCTTTTGTCGGTCTGTGTCTTGGGGTGATAGCTGTTGGTGATATGGCAGCTTATCTCTCCGGGACTTTCGCTGAAGCAGATGCGGATGAAGCTTGGCTCAGTGGGGGATATGCCGTGCTTGAAAGCATTCTCTATCAGCGAAATGAAGATGAGCGGTGCTATTTCGGTGCGGCTGTCCGGACGGATGTCGAAGTGGGTTTCCACATTGACATTGGCTGCCAGGCGGATACGCATCAGTTCGATGTAATTGCCGATGAAATCTATTTCCTTGTCCAGGGTGACAGTCTTCTGTTGATTCTCGTAAAGTACGTAGCGCAACAGGCGGCTCAGTTCCTGCACGGCTGTCTGTGCCTTGTCGGTGTCGAAAGCGATGAGGGCATAGATGTTGTTCAGCGTGTTGAGCAGAAAGTGCGGGTTCAGTTGGTTGCGCAGATTCTTCAGTTCGGCTTCCGTACGGCTTTTCTCGGCTTCACGGCGGGCATCTTCAATCTTTATCCATCGCTTACTCAACCGGATGGCTGTGCTCAAGCCTACGGTAAGCACCATGGAGAAGGCATCACGCAGGAGGAAAAGCCACTTGGGCGGTCCGATGTGGAACGGCTGGTCGGGTCTCTCCGGCAGTTGGTGGCGGAACGTGTATTCCTGCCAGAGGTGCGAACCGAATGCCAGGCAGGCAATCAGCAGTATGTTTATCAGAATATACTCTTTCGTCCGTCCACCGAAGAGATAGCGGGGGATAAGAAAGAGGTAGTTGGTATAGAACACGATGAGGAACGACAACGGTACGATGCTGCCATGACGCAGGTAGTCTTCCCAGGTGAGATTGACTCCGCTGCGACTCATCATCAGGTAGGGGAAGCCGAAGACGATGCCCCATCCGATGACATGAATGACGGCCTCGATGTAGCGAGGATGTGTGTTGGTCTGTTTCATACGGCAAAGATAGTGATTTATTAGCTACGAGCTACGAGTTACGAGCTACAAGTTATTAGCTACGAGCTACGAGTTACGAGCCACAGTTACGAGCTACGAGTTACGAGCTACGAGTTACGAGTTACGAGCTACGAGTTACAAGTTACGAGCTACAAGCTACAAGTTACGAGCTACAAGTTACGAGCTACGAGTTACGAGCTACGAGTTACGAGCTACGAGTTACGAGCTACGAGTTACGAGCTACGAGCTACGAGCTACGAGCTACGAGTTACGAGCTACGAGTTACGAGCTACGAGTTACGAGCTACAAGTTACGAGTTATGAGTTATGAGCTACGAGTTACGAGCTACAAGTTATTAGCTACAAGCTACAAGCTACGAGCTACGGGTTACAAGTTTTATGAATTACGCGCTGCCAATGGCTGTGCACTGCGAGCTAAAACACTATACTCGTAGCTCGTAGCTTGTAGCTCGTAACTTTATTCATATCGTATGGCTTCAATCGGGTCGAGGTCGGCAGCCTTCTTGGCAGGATACCAGCCGAAGAACACGCCGGTGACGGTGCAGACGGCGAACGACAGGAATACGCTCCATGCCTGGATGTAGATGGGCCAATGGGCCACGTTCTTTACGATGAACGAAGCTCCACAACCGATGAGCACACCTATCAGACCGCCCGTGATGCTGATGAGGATAGCCTCGATAAGAAACTGTGCCAGGATGTCCACACCGCGGGCGCCGACCGACATGCGCAGGCCGATTTCGCGGGTACGTTCGGTGACGGAGACGTACATGATGTTCATAATACCGATACCGCCCACCACGAGCGAGATGCCGGCGATACAAGCCAGCAGCGTGGTCATCAGGTCGGTGGTGCTGTTCAGCATCGAACTGAGTTCCTGCTGCGAGCGGATGGTAAAGTCGTCTTCGTCCGAAGCCTGGAGCTTGTGGTTGCGGCGCAGGATGGTGGTGATTTCCTCCGTGGCATAGTCTGTCATATCTTCGCTGAGGGCAGAGGCGAAGACGCCCTCCAGATAAGTTTGGGCCAGCAGACGCTTCATCACCGTGGTATAGGGGGCGAGGACAATGTCGTCCTGGTCCTGACCCATGGAGTTGTAGCCTTTGGACTTGAGGATGCCCACTACGCGGAAAGGTACCTGGTTGAAGCGGATGACCTTACCGATGGGGTCCTGCCCGTCGGGGAAGAGGTTGTCGACGATGGTCTGTCCGATGACGCAAACCTTGGCCGATACCTGTATGTCGGCTTCGGTGAACATCTCGCCTTGCTCGACGGACAGCTGTCGTATCTCCAGGTATTCCGTGCCCACACCGCTGATGCTGGAAGGATAGTTGTTGTTGCCGGCGATGAGCTGTCCGCTACTGCTGACGTTGGGGCTGACGGCAGCCAGGAAGTTGGTTTCATCGCGCAGCGATTCGTAGTCGGTCAGTTTCAGCGTCTGCATTTCGCTGGGGTCCATACGGACACCGCCGCGTCGTTCGCCGCCGGGATGTATCATGATGATGTTCGAGCCCATCTCCGATATCTGTGCCTGGATGCTCTTCTTCGAGCCTTGGCCGATGGCCAGCATGGTGATGACCGAGGCCACGCCGATGATGATACCCAGCATGGTGAGGAAGGCGCGCAGCTTGTTGTTGGACAAAGCGCGCAGGGCTATCTTGAATAAGTTGGTTCCGTTCATAGTCTGTTATAAATTGAAAATTGAGGATTGAGAATTAATAATTAATAAATTGAGAAATATGAATGGGCGTGCAGGTACATTCTTCATTTCTTTCGCTCTTATTTTTTAATTCTTCATTCTCAATTCTTAATTGATTTAGTCGTCAATGTTCTTCGGCAGCGCGGCCAATGCCTCCCGGGCCGAGAGGATTTGGGAGTTCTGCTTGTCTTCGATGACGTGCCCGTCGCGCAGTCGGATGTTGCGGCTGCTGTATTGGGCGATTTCGGGGTTGTGTGTCACGAAGATGATAGTGCGTCCCTCCTGGTGCAGCTTCTGGAAGAGGACAAGTATCTCGAAAGACGTGCGCGTGTCGAGGTTACCCGTAGCTTCGTCGGCCAAGATGACTGCCGGGTTGTTCACTAAGGCGCGGGCGATGGCCACACGCTGCATCTGTCCGCCGGACATCTGGTTGGACTTGTGCTCCAGACGGTCGCCCAGCCCCACGGCCACCAGAGCATCGATGGCGCGTCGGCGGCGTTCGGCAGCGCTGACGGCGGGATTGTACATCAGGGGAAGCTCGACGTTCTCTACGGCCGTGGTTTTGGGCAGAAGGTTGTAATTCTGGAAGACGAAGCCTATCTTGCGGTTGCGTAGGATGGCGCGCTGGGGTTTCGACATGGTGCGCACGCTGGTGCCGTCCAGCAGGTATTCGCCGCTGGTGGGGGTGTCCAGACAGCCCAGGATGTTGAGCAAGGTAGACTTGCCCGAACCGGAGGTACCCATGATGGTGACGAACTCACCTTCGCAGATGGAGAACGAGACACCGCGTAGGGCGTGTACCGTTTCGTCGCCGACCTGGAAGTTGCGGCGGATATCGTGAAGTTCGATGACTGTTTTGTTCATACTTTCTTTCTGTCTATATATATAAAAAGGTGTGCCAGTAGATAACCGCTGTCTCAAGGGCAGGCTTTACTGAGAGGTTTGGAGGATATTTTGTTGGTAAACAGCCTTTTGCTTCTTGTTGCTTAGAGACTTACTGCCAAGGGACTGGAAGCTTGCTCCTTAGCACTTGGAAGTTTGTCTCTAAGCACTTGGAAGTTTCGGGCTGCAAGTCGTCCGCTGCAGCCGGCCTGCCCGGCATCGCCGGTTACTACTCTTTTTCTTTCTTCTCCTTGTCGCTTCCCGGAGGACCCGGCATGAAGGGGCTGCGTTCGCCACTTGATGCAGTCTCGGCCTTGGAGGGGGTGCCTCCAAATTCGGCATCGGCTACAACGGTTGTCCCTTCGCTGATTCCACCGAGTATTTCGGTGTAAGTACCGTTGGAGATACCCGTCTGTACGGCGTGGGCAGTGAAAGTGTTGCCCTCTTTTGTCCAGAGCTTATGCTCGCCTTCGCAGTCTGTCACCACTGCTTCCTTTCCCACGATGGGCGTGGCAGGGGTAAAGCGCAGAGCTTTGGTGGGCACTGCCAGCACGCCGGGCTTGTCTAAGGTGTAGATGTTGATGTTAGCCGTCAGCCGCGGTTTCAGTTTCAGGTCGGGGTTGGGGGCAGAGATGACTACCTCGTAGGTGACCACCGTACTGCTGCTGGACGAGGACGATGCGTCTTCGCTCGATTCGCCCAAGCGCACCTGTGTCACTTGTCCTGCGAAGGTCTGGCCGGGATAAGCATCAACAGTGAACTCCACGCGCTGGCCTTCCTGCACGCCGCCTATGTCAGCCTCGTCCACATCGGCCACTACCTGCATCTGCGTCAGGTCGGCAGCGATGGTGAAGAGTGTAGGTGTTTCGAATCCCGAAGCCACCGTCTGTCCTTCTTCCACGTCCTTGCTGATGACAATGCCGTCGATGGGCGCGGTAATGGTGGCATACGACAGGTCGCGCTCGGCACGCTGTAAGGCGGCTTTGCTGCTGTCGAAATTACTCTTGGCGTTGAGGTAGTTGTAGCGGCTCTCCTCGAAGTCTGTGTCGCTGATGAGATTCTTCTCGTGCAACGTTTGGTTGCGCTTGTACAGACTTTCCTGGTATTCGTAAGCCGCCTTGGCTCCATCATACGTGGCCTGTGCTGATGCCAGGTCACTTTCCAGCGTTACCTTGTCCATCTCGGCGATGAGCTGTCCCTGCTTCACCACCGTGTTGTAGTCTACGTAGATTTTGTCGATGATGCCGCTCACCTGCGTACCCACTTCGACTTCGGTGACGGGCTCGATGCTTCCGGTGGCGGTGACAAAATCGGCTATGTCTTGCCGTCCCACCACGGCTGTTTCGTACTTGACCTCCTGCTTTTTGGCTCCACCGGACAGTGCCCAGACGGCTGCGCCTGCCACCACGATGACGACGGTGGCACTGAGGATGATTTTCTTTTTGTTCATATCGGTTGTTGATTTGTTAATGTTCTGTTTTTAGTTACGAGTTACGGGCTATAAGCTACAAGCGGCTTCGCACGGCAACGGACTCGTGGCTCGTAGCTCTTACAATTCCATGACCTCTCCCTGGTAGAAACGCAGCAGTCCGGCGTTGAGCAGAGCCATATACTTGGCCTGTAGCAGCGATTGCTGTGCGTTGAGCAGGTTGTTCTTCTCCGTCAGCAGTTCCACGGTGTTCTTCATGCCCAGGTTGAACTGTTCGCTGACGAGTTCGTAGCTGGTTTGCGAACTTTTTACCTGCTGCAGGGCAGCTTCGTATTGTTGCTGTGCGCTGTGTGCATCGAGCCAGTAGCTCTCGATGGTGCGGTACAACTCTTTCTGGCTGTCCACCAGGTCCAGTTGGCTGGTCTGCTTCTGTAGCTTGGCCTTGTTGACAGCACTTTTCGTTTGCCTCCGGTCGAAGATAGGAATGCTCAATGTTACGCCCAGCGAATTGTTCCAGTTCTGTTTGATTTGCTCGCTGAAGGTGAAGTCGCTGCCGTTGGCGTTGTTGCTTCCGATACCCGCCGTCAGGCTGATGCTTGGGATGTATCCGGCACGTGCCACTTTGATGTCCAGTTCGGCCGCTTCGATGTTCAGGCGTCCCGACTCGATTTCAGGCCGGATTGACAGGGCGGTGCGGTAGACGTCATTTTTCTGCGGCAGAGGGCTGAGCACGTCGGTGTTATCCAGTTCCGGCATGTCCAGTTGCATCTCATATTCTCCGTCCAGTTCCAGCAACTGCTTCAGTTGCAGACGGTAGTCCTGTAGCGTGGCTTGTGCAGTCACCACCTGGTAGTTGTCGTTGCTTACCTGCGCTTCTAATTGGGCGAGGTCGGCGGCAGAAAGGCTTCCCGCCTCGTGCAGTTGTTTTCCCCGTTCATAAGTGGCTTGGCTCACCTCCAGTGTTCCCTGATTCACCTTTACCGCTTCGGCAGCATAGAGTATCTGCATATAGAGTTGCATGATATTCTCCTGTATGCTGTTTGCACTCTCAACCACGTTCAGTTCGGCGATGCGTTTGTTCAGCTTCTGTTGCTTGATGCCGTTTATCCGGCTTCCTCCGTTGTACAGAGTCCAACTGGCATCGATGCCATACGCGCCGTTGTACGATGTCTTGCTTTCGCTCGTCGTGATGTTGTCGCCGCTGATGATGGTTCCGTTGTTGGTGTTCGGCCGGTTCACGATACGTTGGCTAACGCTTCCACTCAGGCTGGGAAACCACTCTGCCTTGGCCGTTTTGAGGTCTTCTTCGGTGCTTTGTGCGCTGATGCGGTTGCGCTGGATGGTGATGTTGTGTTGCAGGGCATAGTCGATGCATGTCTGCAAATTCCACCGTTCGGGCAGGCTGTCGGCCGCCGTTTCCGCGATGTCCTGGGCCCATAGTGCGGTGCATCCCAAGGCGCAACAGGCGCTTGCAATCAATCTTTTTACCTTTTTCATACTCTTCGTCTGGTTACTTGTTATTCTGTGTGCAAAATAAACCAATGTCTGTTTGGCATGCAAAAGCGTTGGACGTTGGGCCGTTTTTTCTCGTCTATTTCCTCTTTTCTGTCGATAAACGCGGTTGGTGCATACCGTTTTCTCCGCAGTTGGTAGCCTGTAAGTGGTGTATATGGAGGCATTGGTACAGGTCCAAATGCGTTTTTCAGGGGTGTCTCCTGCGATTTGCTGCCATTTTGTTTGGCAGATAATCAAAGGAACGATATATTTGTAATCGTTATAAAAATGACCTTGACCAATTATGATGCAGACCGTGACAAACATCTGGCGTTTTTATCGCGACGGTTTCCGGGCCATGACCTGGGGGCGCGTGCTGTGGCTTATTATCCTGCTGAAGCTGTTCATTATTTTCGTTGTCCTGAAACTCTTCTTCTTTCCCGATTTTATCGGAGAACGGGCCGGGCAGTTGGAGGAAGACGAGTTTGTGAGCCGCGAACTGATAGAACGCGGGATTCCTGCCCCATGACAGCTGTGACTTTCCTCTCTATTCCTTAGTAGATAAAATCTATAATTAAAAACAGATATTCGTATGGTAGAACACATTGACACTTCTCTGATTGACTGGTCGCGGGCGCAGTTTGCCCTGACGGCCATTTATCACTGGATTTTTGTGCCGCTGACCTTAGGTTTGGCGGTGATTATGGGCCTGATGGAAACGATTTACTATCGCACGGGCAATGTTTTCTGGAAACGCACGGTCCGGTTCTGGATGAAGCTTTTCGGCATTAACTTTGCTATCGGCGTGGCTACGGGTCTTATCTTGGAGTTTGAATTCGGAACCAACTGGAGCAATTACTCGTGGTTTGTGGGCGATATTTTCGGCGCGCCGTTGGCCATTGAGGGTATTCTTGCTTTCTTCATGGAAGCGACGTTCATTGCCGTGATGTTTTTCGGCTGGAACAAGGTAAGCCGTGGTTTTCACCTGGCCTCTACGTGGCTGACAGGGCTGGGAGCTACTATTTCTGCCTGGTGGATTCTGGTGGCCAATGCTTGGATGCAGTATCCCGTAGGCATGGAGTTCAACCCCGACACCGCCCGCAATGAAATGGTTGATTTCCTGGCTGTGGCCACTTCGCCTATGGCAGTCAACAAGTTCTTCCATACCGTGCTTTCCGGTTGGGTGCTGGGTGCCATCTTCGTAGTAGGTGTCAGTTGCTGGTATCTGTGGAAGAGGCGCGATAAGCAATTCTCTCTGGCCAGTGTCAAAGTCGCTGCGTGGGTAGGATTGGTAGCTGCCGTGCTTTCTGCCTGGACGGGTGACGGTTCTGCCTACCAGGTGGCACAGAAGCAACCCATGAAGCTGGCTGCCATGGAAGGTTACTACGATGGACAGGAAGGAGCAGGTCTGGTGGCTTTCGGCATCTTGAATCCGTCGAAGCAGACGCCCGATGATGGAGTAGACCCCTTCTTGATGCGCATCGAGATACCCAAGATGCTTTCTCTGCTGGGTGAGCGTGACGCCAATGCTTTCGTGCCCGGCATCAACGACCTGCTGGACGGAGGCTACAGACTGAAAGACGGTTCTACGGCTCTCTCTGCCGAAGAAAAGATTGCCCGCGGCCAGGCTGCCATCACTGCCTTTGCCGACTATCGTACCGCCAAAGCCGAAGGCGATGAAGTCAAAGCGCAGGAGGCTGCCCGGGTGCTGAAAGAGAATATGCCTTACTTCGGTTATGGCTATGTCAAGCATGTCAACGATTTGGTGCCTGACGTGCCGCTGACATTCTACATGTTCCGCGTTATGGTGATGCTGGGCGGATATTTTATCCTTTTCTTCCTTGTCCTGTTGTTCCTGGTTTATAAGCGCGACCTCTCGAAGGTGCGCTGGATGCATCTGGTAGCCATGTGGACCATCCCCTTGGGATATATTGCCGGACAGGCAGGCTGGGCCGTGGCCGAATGTGGCCGTCAGCCGTGGGCCATTCAGGATATGCTGCCTGTGTCTGCCGCCATCTCCAAGCTGGAGGTCGGTTCTGTGCAGACCACCTTCTTCCTGTTCCTGTTACTCTTCACCGTCCTGCTCATTGCCGAGATTGGCATTATGCTGAAGGCTATCCGAAAAGGAGTGGAGTACAATTAATCATTGATTATTAATCATTGAACATTAACCATTGAACATTATCATTTATGAGCTATAGTTTCCTTCAACATTATTGGTGGTTTATCGTTTCCTTGTTGGGAGCGATTCTGGTATTCCTGCTTTTTGTGCAGGGAGGCAATTCCCTCTTGTATTGCTTAGGTAAGACTGAGCAGCAACGCAGGCTGATTATGAACTCTACGGGGCGTAAATGGGAGTTTACGTTTACCACGCTTGTCACCTTCGGCGGTGGTTTCTTCGCTTCGTTTCCTTTGTTTTACAGCACCAGCTTCGGCGGGGCGTACTGGTTGTGGATGATTATCCTCTTCACTTTCGTGCTGCAGGCCGTCAGCTATGAGTTCCAGTCGAAAGCGGGCAACTTGTTGGGGCAGAAGACGTATCGTGCCTTCTTGATTCTGAATGGTGTGGTGGGTCCTGTGCTGCTGGGTGGCGCCGTGGCTACGTTCTTCACCGGCTCGGCTTTCTACGTGGATAAGGGCAATCTGACAGAGGCCATGCCTGTCATCAGCCATTGGGCCAACAACTGGCACGGGCTGGATGCGCTGGGCAATGTGTGGAACGTCATCCTCGGTCTGGCGGTGTTCTTCCTTTCCCGCATTCTCGGTGCCCTCTACTTTATTAATAATATAGACGATTCCGACCTCGTGGCGCGCAGTCGCCGGGCGTTGTGGGGCAATACGGTGTTGTTCCTCGTGTTCTTCCTGGCTTTCTTGGTGCGCACGCTGGTGGCCGACGGCTTTGCGGTGAATCCGGAAACGGGCGAGATTTATATGGAGCCATACAAATATCTGAACAACTTCCTGGCCATGCCGCTTGTGCTCATTGTCTTTCTCTTGGGCGTGGCAGGTGTGCTGTGGGGCATCGTCCGTACGCTATGGAAGCCCGCGTTCGACAAGGGTATCTGGTTTGCCGGTATTGGCACGGTGCTGACGGTGTTGGCCTTGCTGCTCGTGGCCGGATACAATAACACGGCTTATTATCCTTCCAACGTGGATTTGCAAAGTTCGCTGACGTTGACCAACAGCTGTTCCAGTGAGTTTACGTTGAAGACAATGGCCTACGTTTCCATCCTCGTTCCGTTCGTGTTGGCGTACATCATCTACGCCTGGCGCAGCATCAACAACCGGAAGATGGACACGCAGGAGTTGGAAGAGAAGGGCGAACATGCTTATTAAACTCCTGTTGGCAGTAAAAGAAAAAGGCGCGGAATCCGCGCCTTTTATTATTGTCCTTTGGGTGATGAGGTTCAGCTCTGCGCCTCTGCCTGCTGAATCATCTCTTCGCTGGCATACATATAGACCTCTACGCGGCGGTTTTCGGCGGCTGTTTTGGTCTCGTCGTATTCATCATAGGCCACGCCCTTCACTTCCTTGAACTGTTTGGGCGATACGCCGCAGTCCTGCAGGTAGTTCTCTACGTTGTAGGCACGTTCTTTCGAGAACTTCATGTTCACTTCATACGTGCCGGCCTTGTCCGTATGGCCGATGATGGCGATGTCTGTCGTGGGGTCTTCACGCAAGATTTCGGCCAGTTCGCGCAGGGCAGCTTTCGCTTCGTTGCTCAGGGCGGTAGAGTTGAAATCGAACAGCACGTTGTCGCCGAAAGTCACCTTCACGGCTGCCAGTCCGTTGTTGTCCGTCACCTGTTCTACCTGTGCCTCTTCGATTTGGGCGGCAGCTTCCGCCTTCTTGTCCATTTTCTTGCCGATGATGACACCCGCACCTGCACCTACTGCCGCCCCGATGGCCGCGCCGATGCCGGCACCCTTGCCTTTGCCAATCAGTCCACCGATAACGGCTCCTGCCGTAGCTCCCGTACCCGTACCGATGATACCGCCTTTGGCAGTGTTGTTCAACGTGCCGCAGCCCGACAGAAGCAGACCGCCGCAAAGCATGAGTGCTGTAAGTTTCATTTTATCCATAGTCGTTCGCATTTAGAGTTTCTTGATGCAAATGTAACATCCATTGCCTGAATATGGTTTTCTTTTCTCGTATTTTTAGGGAATTTTGCCTATTTTGCCCGACATTTTCCCTTATATATAAGCAGTCCGCTGCTTATCGCTTTGCAGTCTGCTGCTTATCGCTCTGACATTTGCTTCGAAGAGGTTATGGGGATGACCGGTGTGAGGATAGGCGTCGGTGTTGCCTGATAAAAAATTTAAATCACCTCTTCTGTAAGGTTATAACAGGGCGTGTATTTGTTTTTCTTGTTCATCTTGTTTATTTTTGCAAAATCAATAAAGAGCCTGTTAGCTTTACTTTGGGGGCAGTCTTTGGGCGGGAGTCTTTTCCTGGTTTTCCTGATAGGGTCGGCTGGTAGTGTGTCTTGCACTTGGGGTGGCAATGAAGGATTGTCCTTTGAGAAACTCTCAAAACGGGCCTGATACAGTGTGAACAGTTTGTGGATAGCAAACCGATGCCTAATTTATAATAACAACTTTATGAGTGAAACCAGATTTAAAAAAGACGAGATATACCTGTTGCCGGTAAAAGAAATCAGGACGGAAAACACCCGTTCGTTTTATATCGTCGAAGCCGATGGGATGGAATATGCCATTCCGTTGTTTGCCTTTCAGAAAAATGACCCCACTCCCGAACAGCTTTCGTGTCTGGTCAAGGATGTGCACGACGACATGCCGGTCTTTACTCAAGACTTTGCCCCCATCATTTCCCGGTTTTACGAAGAGGCTAAGGTTTATCCTTTCTGGGTACGGAATGATTTCACCCAGATACCCAACGGTTACTATGAGGTGGCCGATTGGAACGGCTTGTTTTTCCGCCTGCAATATTATGGCAGGGCCAAGTTGAGCATCCGGCAGCGGATAGAATGCCGGGTGCGTTCTATCAGGGGCAATAAGCTGTGTCTGGAACTGGTGACGAAAGACGCTGCCAGCGGGCGAAGCCTTCCTTTGCTCCTGTTGGAAGACATACTGGAAGCCGTCGGCGCCAGTCGTAGCATCATTGTGTGGCTCAAAAAACTGTTTGTCAGAGCCAAGGTGTTTAAGGAAGCGAATGAAGCCTTTATGAACGACAACGAAGAGTGGATTATCATTGCCATAGAATCTTTGTCGAAAAGCATGGATGTCTGGGTAGGTCCCGGTCACCGGCGAAACCGCCTGTATCTGGAATTGTTCAAGAGTATTTGCATCTATCTGCTCGAAGACTCGGACACGCTGGCCCAATGCGCTGCTCCGGAGCGGAGTGCTTACCAGGCCATGCTGTCTGCTGCGTTGGAAAATGCAGATATTTATCTCGATTCGGTCCGTCTGATTGATAACCATGAGCATATTCCCTGCATCGACTCTTATTTGCGTAAGATGCAGCAGTCCGGCTACCTGTATCATCCTGAGCGGAAGCTGAGAAAACTGATGTGTATATTCAATCTCCAGCCGGATATTGTGGAGGAAAAGATGCAGGTCATCTTCGATACTATCCTGAAAGGCAATAAAGAAAACTGGAAGACAGAACCGTTTCGGAGCGCCTTTATTCAGATGCTTTCACTGTTTATCGAGAAGAAGCGGGAGAGCATTGACAAACTGGCCAGCATTGAGAATGACGAGATGCGCGAAAACCTCTCTAAGCTGATCAAGGCGCTGGCCATCCAGCTTTTGTTGGCCAACGAGAAAGATAATTTTGAAAGGCCCTTGAGCCGTGCGATGCTCTACAGGTATCTGACTTATATCAAAGGAAGCAACAGCTCGATTCTTACGGAAAAAGCCTTTGACAGCCTGACCGATGCCGAACAGTACAAACTGGAGTTTGGCTGGAATGAGGTGAACGACATGACATTGCTGGCTATCCGGTTGTCTTCCGGCTTCGGCAACGACAGGCAGAAGAAAACTACCGTGATGCAGACATACAACGGTGCCAACTGTAAACTGCAAATCATGAACGGCAACATATTCATTCAGTCGTCCGAGAAGACGAAGCAGGTGCCTTGTCTGCCCGAAGATCTTCTGCCGTGGCATCATATTCAGATTTTTCTGCCCGATACCGATAACTTGTCGTGGCCGGCAAATACGCACGAACTGGCCAAGTGCCAGAAATGCTGGAAGGACATAGAATATGGACTGATAAACAGCCCGGCACTGAAACCGGTCAGGAAGAACAAGAAACTGAAAGCAGAGACGGGTGATGAGGTCTACATACGCATCGTCCATCAGGATCCTGCCGATCCCGACTATTTTATTTGCAGAATAGAAGATGATGCTTACTATGGCGAAGGACGCCTGAACGTGAGAAACATTGTACGCTATAACATTTATGCCAATGAGAGTGCCTTCTTCGACGAAAACGGTCGGCCTTATCTGCTGAAGGCCAAAGTGCTGAGCGTGAACTCCGGTGGTATGTTGAACTTCACAATGACAGACTATATCAACGATTTTGTGAGGGAATGCGTGCAGACGGGAGATGTCGTGAAGTGCATCGTCTTGGATCTCTTTAATAATTCTTATTTATGCGTCAGTGAAGTGGGCTATTCATTGCAGGTGCCTGTAGAGGAGACGGAGCCGTTAAAACCAGGTGAATGTATTGAAGTGTCGGTATCTAATTACCGGCAGACTAATGTCATTGATGCAGAGTTTGAAAGGAAGGTTGTGGGTACTTTCACTTTGAACGAAGCTTTTGCCGACTTGATTTGCAGTTACGCTGATGACAAGGTGTACGAGGATGCTGTGCGCGAATATGATTTGGAGCAGCCTGAAGTGACCATGGAAAAATCATACGTGGAAGAACTTATTCATATCATCGACCGGATGGCCATCCAGGAGAAGGATTATTTCCTGACCTACAACTACCTGGCATTTACGAGAATTCTGGCACTTATGATCCGCAATCGGGACTGGGCTGCTTATTTTAATGAGCGGATGCGGCTTATCCGGATGTTGCAGCTTTTTGTCATCAACGGGAAAATTGATGAAGAGAGACTCAAGGAACTGGGTAAGTCTAATAGGGATATGATTAACAACTATCCCGTTTTGGAGACCAAGCTGCTCGAATTGCAGATTGTAGGGTGCATGGACTGTCCGGAGCACGACGGTTTTGTCTGGAACGTCATTTCATCGGAAGGAGATAAACATCTCAGGCAGTTGGCACAGTTGGTTATCAGCTACAACAGCCTTAAGAATTTCAATATGATGAATGAGCGTGAGGCTATCCGGAACAAAATCAACGAAGTGCTCAATGTCGGGGTGAAGCAGCCTGCTTTGAGTTATTGGGGCGAGGAAAACCTGCACCAGGAATTCAAGACAAGTATCGTCTATCCGCCTGACAACCACATGAAGGCTGATGTAAAGAGGCAGACTCAGGAAATCATGCAGGTAATCTGCGGATTCCTGAATGCGGACGGCGGGACTCTATATCTGGGAGTGAACGACCAGGGATATGCTTCCGGGCTGGAACAGGACCTGGAATATCTGAAGATGAGCAAGGATCAGTTTGACTTGTATGTGCGGAATAACATTGTTTCTTCTATGGGCAATGAGGCCAATGCCTGCATTGACGCCTATTATCCGGAGGCTGGCAGAAAACTGGTATATGCCCTCAAGATAACCCCCTGCTCTCGTCCGGTAAGAATGAAAGGCACTGTCTATCAGCGTCAGGGAAGTTCTACCTGGCCGCTTTTAGGGAATGCTTTGGAGGCTTTCCTCGCTGCACGCGAGACCGGTGCGGAAAGCAGGGGTACGGAAAACTTGCAGACTGCCGCTGCCGGTGCGGAAGAGGGGTTGGCAGAAAGCAATCCCGAAGAAGAGAACGCGAAGAATGACTCGTCTCTTTGCAAGACAACAGCCGGGCGGGTGGTGGAGACAAGCCGCATCCGCGAGAATCCGGTACACAGTTGGAATGACAATTTCGGTGCAGATACGGTGTGCTATCTGCATTTCTTGCCCGGTCATGAATATATGATAACCGATGGCGAGTATTGGGAAGAGACGGAACTGACGCTGGCCGTGAAGACCGATGAGAAATATATCATTCTGGTTTATGAAACGGGAGAAGTCTTGAAAGTACCGGTGGCTGAGTTGATGGATAAAAGAAAGCGAACGCCTTATAAGCGTTGCCAGCGTTCACGGCTGTTTTTTGCCTGTCCTTCTGCTTCCGACGACGCTTTGCTGTATGGGGTGACCAACAATACGGGGCAGGTTTACTTGCGGCTCGATGAGGTGTCGGGCCTCAAGGAAGGAAAGATGATGGATTTGGGCGAACAGCTGACAACCGTCGAACATTTAGGAGTGGTGCAGTGTGAAATCATGAAACCTGTCCATATCCCTTCCTTGAAAAAGATATATAACTTGCGGAAAACGCAAATCGGAAATGTCCTGAGCAGCCAGTGGGGATACGAGGAACTGGAGTATTTGAAAAAGATAGGGATAGAGGTCAGGGAATAAAGTGTCGGCAGACAAGCATTTCATTTTTTTCTTGTATCTTTGTCGGGCAGAGTGTGCTTAACAGCTCCTGGCAGAGGCGGGGATTTCCTTTCTTGGGCGCTTGCAGGCAAATTTCCGCGGGCTTGGAAGCAGCCTGCTTAGCCTTTGGAAGCAGCCTGCTTAGCCTTTGGAAGCAACCTGCTTAGCCTTTGGAAGCAACCTGCTTAGCCTTTGGAAGCAACCTGCTTAGCCTTTGGAAGCAACGTGTTGTCAGACAAGAAGATACATGTATACCACTTGCCTTGTCCGTTATCTGCCGGAACAGCTGGTATCTCTTTCTTCCTGAATGGGGTTGGTGGCGCATGATAGGCAGAATTGTGTTGGTTTAATTTAGAAGTTTTGGTAAAAAACACCCAGTTATTGTAACCTATGGTACATTTCATTTTTTGGTTGGCCATGTTGTTGGCATGGCCGGTGATGGCTCAGTCGCAGACACGCGAAGTGAAACTGAAAATAGTAGAAACTTCTGACGTGCATGGTAATTTTTATCCTTATGATTTCATCCGGCGGCAACCGGCAGAGGGTAGCTTGGCACGGGTGCAGACTTTTGTCAAGCAGCAGCGGGAAACGTATGGCGATAATCTGCTCTTGCTGGACAACGGAGACATACTGCAAGGGCAGCCCGCGGCCTATTATTACAATTATATGGATACGTTGGCACCGCACCTGACGGCAGAAATGCTCAACTTCATGGGCTATGATGCGGGTAATATGGGGAATCATGATGTGGAGACAGGACGTGCTGTGTTCGACCGCTGGATAGGCGATTGCCACTTCCCGGTGCTGGGAGCCAATATCATAGAGACGGCTACCGGAAAGACGCACTGCAAGCCATACGTGGTACTGGAGCGCGATGGGGTAAAGCTGGTGGTACTGGGGATGATTACGCCTGCCATTCCCATGTGGCTTTCCGAGAGCCTGTGGCCGGGATTGCGCTTTGAAGACATGGAAGAAACAGCGCGCAAGTGGTTGCCCCTTATTCGTGAGCGGGAGCAGCCGGATGTGGTCGTCGGACTGTTTCATGCCGGAAAGGAAGGGGTGACGATGGGAGGAAAATATCGTGACAATGCTTCGGTGGAGGTGGCGCAAAGGGTGCCTGGATTTGATGTGGTGCTGATAGGGCACGACCATGCCAGAGCCTGCTTCAAGGTGGCCAATGTGGCGGGCGATTCGGTATGGGTGGTGAACCCGGCCAACAACGCACTGGCGGTGGGCGACGTGGAGGTGACGTTGACATTAGAAGACGGAAAGGTGACTGGCAAGCGGGTGGAAGGCCGTCTGACGGATGTCGGCAGGTTGGAACCGGATGCGGAGTTCCTGGCACATTTTGCCCCGCAGTATGACAGCATACAGGCTTTTGTGTCGAAGCGAATCGGACGGTTCACACAGACCATCTCTACGCGGCAGGCTTATTTCGGACCCTCTGCCTTTGTCGACCTGATTCATCGTCTGCAACTGGAGATTGGCAAGGCAGACATTTCGCTGGCGGCTCCTTTGTCGTTCGATGCTCAGATTAAGGAGGGCGATGTGTACGTGAGTGATATGTTCAACTTGTATAAGTATGAGAACATGCTCTACACCATGCAGTTGTCCGGTAAGGAAATTCACGATGCCCTGGAGATGTCGTATGCGTTGTGGACGAATCAGATGAAATCGGCCGACGACCACCTGCTGCTGTTGCGCGAAAACAGTGGCAAGGGAGGAGAAGGTTCCGGAGAACGGGCTTTCTTCCAGAATCCCAGTTACAACTTCGATTCGGCTGCCGGTATCATCTATACAGTGGACGTGACGCAGCCCGCAGGGCAGAAGGTGAAGATTCTGAGTATGGCCGACGGTACCACTCCTTTTGAAGAAGAAAAGATGTATCGGGTGGCTGTCAATTCGTATCGCGGCAACGGTGGTGGAGAATTGCTGACCAAAGGGGCAGGCATTTCGCAAGAAGACCTGAAGGAGCGCATCCTGTTTGCTACGGACAAGGACTTGCGCTACTACCTGATGCAATACATCGAGCGTTGGGGGGTGATAAAACCGGAAAGTCTGGATCAGTGGAAGTTCATCCCCTCCAGCTGGGCGAAACCGGCTGCTGAAAGGGATTATGAGATTCTTTTCGGACTTTAATCACAGGTCCTTGAGCAGGATTTTCTCCGTACTTTTGTAATACTCTTCTTTGGCCTTCATCAGAACGTCCCATTCGTCGTTGAAGGCCTTTTCCTTGTCTATTTTGAAATCTTCCGACCCGTGTATGTCCAGGCGGTCCAGCAAGAGAGCCACGTTGAGCTGGTTGATGTCCATCGAGGGCAGGTAGGCTATGTCATCGTTTTTCTCGTCTGTGCTGACCTCGTGGATGAGATGGATTTCCTGCAATTCATAGAGGGTGAGGTGTGTCAGTTGGATAGGAATGCGGCAAGCCTCGGAGATGGCTTCGGCTGTGTAGGGTGGCTCGTTGTGTGCGAAGCGTTTGGCAATGAGCGACATGATGAGGATGGAGACAAACTCACGGTATCGGTGGCTGATGTTGCGGGTGTCTTTGTCGAAGCTGAAATTGCTGATGTTTTGGCTGGCGTATGTCAGTTGGGCGCCGAAAAGGCAGATAGTCCATGAGATTTGCAGCCATAGCAGGAACATGGGTAGGGCGGCAAAACTTCCGTAGATGGCATTGTAGCGCGATACCCACAACTGTCCGCTGATGTAAAGGAACTGAAATGCCTGGTGGGCCGAACCTGCCAGGATGCCGGAGATGAGCGCATGCTTGAATTTCACCTTGGTATTGGGCATGAAGATGTAAAGCCCTGTAAACATGAACCATGTCAGTGCAAACGGAATGAGGCGTATCATGAATTTGCCCAAGGGAGCCAGCAGCGCATAGTCTTCCACGTGTTTCAGGGCGGTGCTCATGTAGATGGACAGACCGCCGGACACGACCAGCAGCAAGGGGATGAGCAGTAGCATGGAGGTGTAGTCGGTGATTTTGCGGTACATGCTGCGTGCTTTTTTCACCTGCCAGATGCGGTTGAAGGTGATTTCCATGTTGTTGATAAGGTTCAGCACCGTCCAGAGCAACAGGATGAGGCCTACGCCGATGAACACTCCGCTTTTGGTTTGCGCCAGGTAGGAGTTGACAAACTCAAGGATAACTTCCATTGCCTCGGCAGAACCTCCGAAGCCGGACATGATTTGCTGGCGGATGAGGTTGTCGAAGCCAAAGCCGCGGGCAATGGCAAAGACGATGGCAAGGATGGGGACAATAGCCAGCAGGGTGCTGTAGGTCAGCGCTGAGGCTTTGTTGACCACACGGTCTTGGGTGAAGCGGTTGATGCAGAGGAAAACGCTTTTGATGATATTGTACACGGAGAAGGTGGTACGGGTCACTTCATTCTCAGTGATGCGCCAGATGTCATCCGTCAGGAATTTCCAGAGGGCGGCAATGCGTTTGTTCATACTACTTATTTATATATAATGGTATCTCTTGCTGTTTCAAAGGAAAGCAGTCGGCCTGTAAGCCGGGTTCTGTGCCCCACCGGAGTGGGGTGTCTGTCATTTATCTCGTCCGTATGTCGCCATACGGCTTTAGCGGTCTACCCTCCGACATGGAGCGAGCAACTCTCTTTACGCCGGTTTACATGACCTTACAACTCCCAAGACGCACGGCCCTTGTGTCGCCACAAGGCCGGTGGGCTCTTACCCCACCTTCTCACCCTTACCGCTGGAACCCAAAGGCGCAGCGGCGGTTCTTTTCTTCTGCGTTACTCTACCCTCGCGGACAGCTTTCTGTTAGGAAGTGGGATGCTCTGTGTTGCCCGGACTTTCCTCCCGCATCGGAATGCGAGCGACAGACCGGCCGACTGCTTAGTGGCAGCAAAGATACGAAAACTTAATGTTGCGGCAAAAACTTTGTATGGATAGATTGAGCCATACGCCTGGATTTCGTTTCTCGAAAGGAGGACGGTTTTGCAGGCATTGGGTGAAGATTTTTCTTCGTGTGATTGTAATTTCTTGCTTATCAGTGAAATACTCCTTATATATATCGCGCTTGCTGCTTAGCGCCCGGCAATCTGCTTCTTATAGCTTGGCAGTTTGTTGCTTAGCGTCAGGCAGTGTTTTGCCATGTGTTCATCCGGATAGCCGTCAATGCGGGCAGCTTCCTGCACGGAGAGTTTTCCGATGCGCTTAAGAGGGCTGATTGAGCCGATTGAAGGATTTCTGCGCCTTTTCGCAGGAAATGAGCAGGCCGATAACTTGCGAATAGCTTTTTTGTCCTTCGGCAATGCGGTTTCCTTTCAGATACAGTTCATAAAGTCTGCTTTGTGCCTCGCCGATGTATCGGTTGTACTTGCTTAGCCAGAATTCCTGGTTCTGGCGGGCCAGTCGGAGAATTTCAGGACGGATGTCCTGGCAGAGAACAGCATATTCTTCTGGGGTCATCAGTCGGTAGGCATTGTTCAGCACGTGGGGCAGGAGCGAGAGGTAGCCGCTGAAGCGGATGGCCTTATGGGAGGAACGGGTACAAACCACGTAGGCGTAGAAGTTGGCCTCACCCTCGTTGGAGATACCCAGCAGGTGGGCCAGTTCGTGGGTATAGGTGGCAGGATATTCCGACAGAGGCACATCGCCGTTGACGGTGAATTCGCAGAAGAACGGCCCCATGCTGCCCTTGACTCCCACCATCGAAGCGAGGCGAGAGAAGAGCATGGTCTTTACCTTGGGATGGCTGTTGAAGGGGGCATGTACTCCCCATCGGGGGGCTATCTGTTTGTAGCCTTTCACCGCTTCTTGGCAAAGAGTGTCAGGGCTGACAAGCATGGACGGGGTATAGGAGGCATTCAGCCGATTGATGTAGTGGCGTGCGAAAGCATGGAAATCTTCTTCCGTGTACTGGGCAGGAGAGATACCCGCCCGATGGTAAAAGTCGGATTGCGAATACTTCAGTCCCCAGGCCAGATAGAACCATACGTAGACCCATACCAGGTATTCGGCAGAGCCCGCCAGCCCGGCGCACCACCTCCTCTTCTGATGAAACCGGACGTAGAACGGCCACGCCACCACGCCCACGAGGCTGAGGGCGATGAACAGGTCGCCCACGGCGAAGGGCACCAGGCCGGACAGACCGGACAACTGCTTGCCGATAATCGGGTAGATGCATTGTGCGTAGACATCGCCCCAGCCCGGGACGGCTTGCAGCAGGATGACGGCCACCAGCAGGATGGCCAATAGGAAGAGTCGCACGAGGCGTACTGTAGTGTGGCTTTTCTTTTTCTGAAACATAAGTCCTTGTATATTTTGTTGCCCAAAAGTACTGTAAAAAGATGAGATGCGGAATGGTTTACCGGATTTTTTCAAGCCCGCACCACATTTGCCGTTACATTGGGAGACATATTGGGCAGTACACTTCCCAATAATTGTTAAAGCCTAATTTATTTTCTGATGGAAACTTTTCTTGTTCGCTTTAATACTGTATTTTTGCAAAAGTTTCTAATGGAAAATAATTATGCAAGAGAAAGGAGATACTCGTATGAAAATCATTATTGTAGGAGGAGTAGCAGGAGGAGCTACTGCTGCGGCTCGTATCCGTCGCAATACCGAGAAAGCAGAAATTATTCTGTTCGAGAAAGGAGCGTACATCTCGTATGCCAACTGTGGTTTACCTTATTATATCGGGGGCGTCATTGAGGAGCGCGACCGGCTTTTCGTGCAGACACCCGAGGCTTTCGGGCAGCGTTTTAATATTGACGTGCGTACCCATTCGGAAGTTGCTGCCATTGATGTGAAGCGCAAGGAAGTGACCGTGCGTACTGCCGACGGAAAGACATACCGGGAGAGTTACGACAAACTGCTGCTTTCGCCGGGTGCCTCGCCCGTGCGTCCTCCGCTGAAGGGCATCGACTCGGAAGGCATCTTCACCCTGCGCAACGTCAGCGACACCGACCGCATCAAGCAATACCTGGGCGAGAAGCAGGTGAAGCGTGCCGTCATTGTAGGCGGAGGCTTCATTGGCTTGGAGATGGCAGAGAACCTGGCACATGCCGGAGTGGAAGTGTCGGTGGTGGAGATGGCCGACCAGGTGATGGGGCCCATCGACTACTCCATGGCTTCGCTGGTGCACGAACATCTGCAGCAGAAGGGCGTGAAGCTTTACTTGGGTCAGGCGGTGGAAGGATTCGAGCAGACGGACGGAGGGTTGGACGTGGCTTTCAAGTCGGGCATCCGCTTGCATGTGGACCTGGTGATTCTCTCTATCGGCGTGCGGGCCGAGACGCGGCTGGCCTCGGAAGCCGGGTTGAAGCTGGGCGAGATGAAGGGCATCTATGTTAACGAATACCTCCAGACTTCGGACGAGGATGTCTATGCCGTAGGCGATGCTATCGAGTTTCCGCATCCCCTCACGGGCAAGCCGTGGCTCAACTTCCTGGCAGGTCCTGCCAACCGCCAGGCACGCATCGTGGCAGACAATCTGGTCTTCGGCAACCGGGTGGCGTATGAAGGTTCCATCGGCACGTCTATCGCCAAGGTGTTCGACCTGACGGTTGCCTCCACCGGACTTCCCGCCAAGCGGTTGAAGCAGATGGGCATTGATTACCTTTCGTCCACTACGCACTCGGCCTCTCATGCCGGCTATTATCCGGGCGCCTTGCAGATGGCCGTCAAGGTCACGTTCTCTCCCAAGGACGGACGGCTTTACGGTGCACAGATAGTGGGTTGTGACGGGGTGGACAAGCGGATTGACGAATTGGCACTGGTCATCAAGCAGGGAGGCACGGTCTACGACCTCACCAGGCTGGAGCACGCCTATGCGCCGCCTTTCTCGTCGGCCAAGGACCCGGTGGCCATTGCAGGTTATGTGGCTGGCAATATCCTGAGCGGGAAGATGACACCCCTCTATTGGCGCGAACTGAAGGACGCCGACCTGAGTGGGGTGACTTTGGTGGATGTGCGCACCCGGGATGAATTCGAGCTGGGTGCTATTCCTGGTGCCCTCAACCTGCCGCTTGACGGACTGCGGGAACATCTGGACGAGATACCTCGCAATAAGCCCGTATGGGTGTATTGCGGCGTGGGATTGCGTGGCTACCTTGCCAGCAACATATTGAAGGATAATGGTTTTAAAGAAGTACGCAACCTGATAGGCGGTCTCAAGACTTACAAGGCGGCCATCACGCCGGTGCGTCTGCCGGATGAGGGGTCGTCTGCACCGAAACGCCCGGTGGAGTGTGCTTGTGCCCCGGTGGACGAGTCGGCGGCAAAGCTGGTCAAGGTAAATGCTTGCGGTGTGCAGTGCCCCGGTCCCATCCTGAAGTTGAAGAAGGGTATGGAAGCCTTGCAACCCGGCGAGTGCCTGGAGGTGAGTGCCACCGATGCCGGATTTCCCCGCGATGCTGAGGCTTGGTGCCGTACGACCGGCCACCGCATCCTCTCCAAAACAGAAGAGAACGGTGTGTATCGGGTGCGTATCGCCAAGGAAGATGCACCGGCCCTGCCGGCCACGCCGCAAGCAGGTGGGGGTGGGAAAGGCAAGACTTTCATTCTCTTCAGCGACGACCTCGACAAGGCATTGGCCACGTTTGTCCTGGCAAACGGCGCAGCGGCCACGGGCGAGAAGGTGACCATATTCTTCACCTTCTGGGGACTGAATGCCATCAAGAAAGAGCGGAAGCCCGCCGTGCAGAAAGACTTCTTCGGCAAGATGTTCGGGTTGATGCTTCCGTCCGATTCGCGGAAGCTGAAACTTTCGAAGCTGAACATGTTGGGTATCGGTGCGAGGATGATGCGTTACCTGATGAAGCAGAAGGGAGTGGATTCGCTTGAGTCGCTCCGTCGGCAAGCCCTCGACAACGGGGTGGAGTTCATTGCCTGCCAGATGTCTATGGACGTGATGGGCGTGAAGCGCGAAGAACTGTTGGATGAAGTGAGCATTGGCGGTGTGGCCACATACATGAACCGTGCCGATGAGGCGAATGTTAATTTGTTTATCTGATGGAGAAGATTCAATGTATCTGTGGGATGAGGGACCTGGTGAGGGCCCTTTCCCAACTGGAAACCCAACTGGAGGAAAACTACGGTGTGACGCTTAACGAGGCGATGGTGCTGTGCAGCGTGGGAGGGGACACCGTGTCGGCAGGTGACATCACAGCCTGCACAGGCATGACCCCTTCGCACGCCTCAAAGACCATCCGCTCGGTGGAAGACAAGGGCCTTCTGGCACGCAAGCTGGGCGAGCACGACAAGCGCCAGATGTATTTCGCCCTGACCCGCAAGGGCAAGAATTGCCTGGGGCGCATCAAGGAGCAGGGGGTGGATGCGCCCGAATGGCTTGCACCTTTGTTGAATCCTGTGCCTTAGTTGTGTCGGGATTCAAATATAATTCGTAATTTTGCGCCCATTATCAAACTAATCTACAAAGACATGGAATTAGCAAGCAAATACAACCCCGCCGATGTGGAGGGTAAATGGTACCAGTATTGGCTGGATCACCACCTTTTCAGTTCCAAACCCGATGGCCGCGAGCCGTACACCATCGTCATCCCGCCCCCCAACGTGACGGGCGTGCTCCACATGGGCCACATGCTGAACAATACCATCCAAGATATCCTGGTGCGTCGCGCCCGCATGGAGGGCAAGAATGCCTGCTGGGTGCCCGGCACCGACCACGCTTCCATCGCCACCGAGGCTAAGGTGGTGGCCAAACTGGCTGCACAGGGCATCAAGAAGACCGACCTGACGCGCGACGAGTTCCTGCGTCATGCCTGGGACTGGACAAACGAGCACGGCGGCATCATCCTGAAGCAGCTTCGCCGTCTCGGTGCCTCCTGTGACTGGGACCGTACCGCCTTCACTATGGACGAGACGCGCAGCAAGAGCGTCATCAAAGTGTTCGTGGATTTGTACAATAAAGGTCTCATCTACCGCGGCGTGCGCATGGTCAACTGGGACCCCAAGGCGCTGACCGCCCTCAGCGACGAGGAAGTTATCTATAAGGAGGAGCACGGCAAGTTCTACTACCTCAGGTACTATATAGCCCCCTCAACTCCCCCCGAGGGGGGAGTTGAGGGGACCCCGGCCTACGCCGTTGTGGCCACCACCCGCCCCGAAACCATCATGGGCGATACGGCCATGTGCATCAACCCCAACGACCCCAAGACGCAGTGGCTGAAGGGCAAGAAGGTCATCGTGCCCCTGGTGAACCGTGTCATCCCCGTCATCGAGGACGAGTACGTTGATATGGAGTTCGGTACGGGTTGCCTGAAGGTGACACCCGCCCACGACGTCAACGACTACATGCTGGGCGAGAAGCACAACCTGCCCAGCATCGACATCTTCAACGATGACGGCACGCTGAGCGAAGCCGCCGGCCTCTACGTGGGCATGGACCGCTTTGACGTGCGCCGCCAGATCGAGAAAGACCTGGATGATGCCGGCTTGCTGGAGAAAGTGGAAGCCTATACTAATAAGGTAGGTTTCTCCGAACGTACCAACGTGCCCATCGAACCGAAGCTCTCCATGCAGTGGTTCCTCAAGATGCAGCACTTTGCCGACATGGCCCTGCCGCCAGTGATGAACGATGAACTGAAGTTCTATCCCGCCAAGTACAAGAACACGTACCGCAACTGGCTGGAGAACATCAAGGACTGGTGCATCAGCCGCCAGTTGTGGTGGGGACACCGCATCCCGGCCTGGTATGTGGAAGCAAAGCAGCCCCTCCAAACCTCCCCCGAAGGGGAGGCTTATAAGTTGCCCAAAGTTATCGTGGCCGAAAATGAGGAAGAAGCTTGGAAACAACTATATGCCCAATGCCCTTCGTTGGCTCAAAGCTCCCCCTCGGGGGGAGTTGAGGGGGCCGTCACTCTGCACCAGGACGAGGATTGCCTCGACACGTGGTTCTCTTCGTGGCTGTGGCCCATCTCCCTCTTCGACGGTATCAACAACCCCGGCAACGAGGAAATCAAATACTATTATCCCACGAGCGACTTGGTGACTGGCCCGGACATCATCTTCTTCTGGGTAGCCCGCATGATTATGGCAGGATACGAGTACATGGGCGACATGCCTTTCCGCAATGTCTACTTCACAGGCATCGTGCGCGACAAGCTGGGCCGCAAGATGTCCAAGTCATTGGGCAATTCGCCCGACCCGCTGGAGCTGATAGACAAGTTCGGAGCCGACGGCGTGCGCATGGGTATGATGCTCTCTGCCCCGGCTGGCAATGACATCCTGTTCGACGAGGCATTGTGCGAGCAAGGACGTAACTTCTGCAACAAGATATGGAACGCCTTCCGCCTGCTCAAAGGCTGGGAGGTAAGTGACGGTGTGGCTGTGCCCGAATCATCCGTTCTGGCCATGCAATGGTTCGAAGCCAAGCAGAATGCAGTGGCTGCCGAGGTGGCGGACCTTTTCTCGAAGTACCGCCTGAGCGAGGCCCTGATGGCTGTCTACAAGCTCTTCTGGGACGAGTTCTCGTCCTGGTACCTGGAGATGATCAAGCCTGCCTACGGCCAGCCCATCAGCCGGGAGGTGTACGACCGCACCATCGGTTTCTTCGACAATCTGTTGCATCTGCTGCACCCCTTCATGCCGTTCATCACCGAAGAGCTTTGGCAGCACCTTTGCGAACGCAAGGAAGGCGAAAGCCTGATGGTCAGCCCGATGCTGGCACCTGCTGCTTACGATGAAAGCTTGCTCCGGCAGTTTGAGGTGGTGAAGGAGGTGGTCAGCAACGTCCGTGCCATCCGTTTGCAGAAGAACATCGCGCAGAAGGAAACTCTGGAGCTTCAGGTTGTTGGCGGGAATCCCATTGCCGGCTATAATGCCGTGCTGACCAAGATGTGCAACCTCTCTGCTATCCATGTTGTAGAAAACAAGGCCGAAGGGGCTGCCGCCTTCATGGTGGGTACCACGGAATACGCCGTTCCTCTGGGCAACCTGATTGACGTGGAAGCCGAGATTGCCCGTATGGAAGCCGAACTGAAACACAAGGAAGGCTTCTTGCAGGGTGTGCTGAAGAAGCTTTCGAACGAGAAGTTTGTGGCCCATGCACCAGCTGCCGTCATCGAGTTGGAGCGCAAGAAGCAGGCTGATGCCGAAAGCATCATTAAGTCTCTGAAGGAAAGCATTGCTGCATTGAAGAAAGCATAAGCTACCTCTTAATTCTATAAAAAAAGCGGAAATGTGCCAGTCGAAGATTGGGTGCATTTCCGCTTTCTTCGTATGTAGATATCCTTTATTAAACGCAGAGACGTAGAAGCGCAGAGCTTAGTTTTATTTCTTGAGCGGGCAAAGAGCGCACGGATTGTTGTTTGGCTCCGTGTCCTTTGCCTTCTCTGAATGAATCTTCTGCGTTTTTGCGTCTCTGCGTTCGCTTTATTTCGCAAATCATTCTCGTCCTGCTATACTTTGCATCCATCTTCCTTCTTATAGCGTAGAAGCCGGCTTGATAAGGCTTGGCAGCGCGCTTCTGAGCGCTTGGCAGTAGACAGCCTGTTACGGCGTGTAGGCTGTGAAAGATGCGTGAAAGATGTATCTTTCACAGTAAATGACTGGTCAATAGGTTGTTAGGTTGCGTGAAAGATGTGAAGGCTGTTGGGTAAAACACTTATATAAAGAAGGTGAAACATCGGCTGGAGAAAGTAGAAACAGGAGAATCTCCTTATGACATGCATCGGGGTCATCCGGAAAAATGAATCCCCAAATATAGACATTAAGCTTTCTCAAATGCAGGTTTAGCCTTCTCAAATGCAGGTTTAGCCTTCTCAAATGCAGGTTTAGCTTCCTCAAATGCAGGTTTAGCTTCCTAATATGGCTGTTTAGGTGAGACATCGTGCAGGCTTGTCTGGCATTTCCACTTTCTTCTATCTTATTATTTGACACCTGCCACTCATTTTGCTTCCTTCTTCTTCCAAGTTGTTCATTTTTCTTTTTAGAGAAAAAGAGCGGAACGTTAGTTTTTTTTATCCGTTCAGGTTGCTTTTTATTCCATTTTTGTAGCGGAATTAAAAAAAAGTCCTAAATCTTAAAATAAAATAGGTCAAATTAAAGATTTTCTTCTTTTTTATCTATATGATTAAAATTTCATCCCTATATTTGCTGCGCATAAGGAAAGATAGTTGATTCATCTGAATGAATGCAAAAACAGACATAGGGCCGATGTTGCCTGGGCAGTTCGGTCCGCAAACTAAAAGAACCATGAGCATGAAAGTCGGTACGAAACCTATTACGAGAGACGAAGGAGAGGCAAGTAACCTGCGGATAGAGGAATCGGATGTGAAGCAACCGACTCCGAAGATGAAGATGCTGTATGAGAATGTGCTGTTTGTGTTCGAAAAGAGGCAGGTGTATCTGGATAAAAACATCAATCTGGCAAAGCTGAGCCAGATGCTGTTCACCAATACGACCTATCTGTCTAAGGTGGTCAACCGTTTTTTCGGCTGCAATTTGAAGACTTTGTTGAACCGTTATCGGGTAGAATATGCCAAGCAGTTGCTGAGAAAGGAGGAATGCAATATGGAGGATTTACCGGCACGGTGCGGGTTCATCTCGCGGAGTACGTTCTATGCTGCTTTCACGCGTTTTGAACATGCAACGCCCACAGAATACAGGGATCATGCCTTGACAGACATCTTGAGGACGGGGACAGAGGAAATTTAGTGGAGAGGAGGAACAGACGGGAAAGAGAGAAGTTGAAATAGAATTGATTATGAGAGATTGATAAATCATTAAATTAACTAATTTACTAACTTTTATTCACTAACAAGTTTTATTATGAAAAAAAAGTGGACTTATCTGGCCGTGGCCGGCATGTTGCTGGGTACGGCGCCGGTTTTCACCGGATGTGTTGACAATGACGAGCCGGCAGGCATCGAACAGCTGCGCGGCGCAAAAGCACAGCTGCTGCAGGCAAAGGCTGCGGTAGAAGAAGCTAAAGCCTTGGTTAAGCAGGCACAAGCCGAATATAAGCAGGCTGAGGCACAAAGAATGCGTGCTTGGGCGGCACAGGCTGAATATGAAGCTGAACTGAAGAGATTGGAAGTTGAACGGGCTGAGGCTGCGACTGAATATGAAAAAGTAATGTATCAGGAGAAGATTCAGTACTTGCAGGAACAAATGGAAATTTCTGCAATTCAGCATCAGCAGGAAATGCTTCAGAATCAGTATAATCTGGAGTATACAAAACGTCAAATTGAACTGCTGATGGAACGCCTTGAGATTGCCGATGCAATTGGCAGCGAAGAAGTAAGCGTTTCTATATCTTATTTGGAACAGCAAGTTAAGAAAGCATACTGCACTTTGTATGGTGGTAAATGGGGAACAGGGGAGAATGATGAAGTTTCTGAGGACGAAGCTTTGTACAATATCATGATTCAGGCCCAGGAAGCTGTTTACAATGCTATGCTGAATCACTCGCATGGTATTATTACAGATTTATCTGGTAATAAATCATACATTGCTCAGTTGGAATATGAAGTTGCCAAAGAGCAGGCTAGACTTGATGCAGAAAAGAAAGCATTGGAGAAAGTACAGAATTTCTTGGAAGAAGATGTCTTGACTGCTGACTGGCGTGCACAAATCGCATCTTTGGAGGATGAAATTGCTGAGGTAAAGAAGAATTGGGATGCTGCATGGGTAGCTCAGGAAACAACTCAAAATTCAGGTAGTTATCTGGAAGCCAAGCAAAAGCTGTATGGTATTTATAGCAAAGATAAGCCCATGGGGTCTCTTTCTACTCCTACAAACATTCAGGTAGAAGGCATTGTATGTGACTATCCTACTGCTTCCAACGCTCTTGAGGCTGTTCAGGATGGTGCATACCAGACCTATATAAAGGCTAAGAGAGAAGTTAAGAAGCAAAAGAAAGACGAAGCCAATATCTTTACATTGGCAGAAGGCGAACTGACGAAAGGCATTTCTGCAGGTCTAAATACTGTCTTGAATCAAGCTGAAACTGCTGTGTATGGTATCAGCACTTTGACTTGGACGAATGGTATTGCTTATGATGAGATGTCTTATCGCTATTACGATAAAACGACCGATAAAGTTCTTGGTAAGGTGAATGTGGAAGAAGGAGAATATCCTGTAACTGTTGATGAGAATGGTGATGAGGTAACAAGCGGCTGGACGGTTGCTATGCTGTTCCAGACTATCCAGAAGATGGAACTTATCATTGCTGAAGCTGAAGAAAATAAGCTGATTACCACGGCACTTGAAACTGAGTTTGGCGCATTGAAAACAAATTTAGCGACAGCCAAGACTACTCTGAATGCTGCTTTCGAAAAGGCATATACAGATGCATTTGGCACTGCTGAAAAGGCTTTGACTGATGCTGAAACTGCATTGCTCACAGCTGATGCTGCTATGGCTGCCGAGGAAGCTAAGATCACTGATCTTAAGGTGGAAGTTGCTAAATGGAAAGATACCTATGATGCATATACTGCAATCAAGGATGCGTTAGTACAAGCTGTTAATAATAACCTGACGCTCGGTGGAAATGTGAAGTTTGATGACACAGAAGGCTTTGAATTGGCTTTGTCTAAGGAAGAGTTACGTTGTCAAAAAGCTGTTTCGAAAACTGAACAGCTTCTGGCTGATGCACAGGTCGAATTGGAAAAGGCACAAGATGGTCAATATGACGACTTGACTCGTGCTCAGCACAAATTGGAAGTTGCCAACTACAACTACAACCAAGGCTTGACTGACTATCAGGATGCTCTTGATGACTTGAACACCGCTTTAGCAGCTATCGCTGACGAAGAAGAAGGCGGCAACGCAGAGCAGCCCGGTGACGGCAACGAAGATCCCGCAGGTGAAGAAGAACAGCCTGCTGAATAATTTGAGTTATCACATTAACTTGACACAATGATTAAGAAACTTTGCACAATCTTATTGGCGGCCGCGCTCGCCGTACCCGCATTGGCACAGACGGGCAGCGGCGACTCCAAGAAGGATGGTGTAGTGTTTGGACCTCAGAAAGGGCAATGGCAAATCTCGATGGTGTTGGGAGGAGGCAATTCGTTCTATGACGATAATATTCAATTCTTGCTTCCTAAATACAACAACTTCGGAGGAGCCATTGGCCTTCCGAATGGTGGAATAGGTGGTGAAATCTCAGTACCAGGACAAGGCATCTATGATGACTCCGGGTATTTGGATAGCTTCCTGAATATCAGTGGGTTCAACGGTAATAGTCTGGTCAATATCATCGGTCTCCAGGCGAAATACTTCTTCACGGATTGTTGGGACATCAACTTCTCGTTGGGTTACAACATCAGCATCACGCCGAAGAAGGATTTCATTGAAGGAGATACCGAGATCGATGACATGGTCATCCCCAGCCAGAAATACATCAACGCGCAGGCCACGAACAATTGGTATGCAAACGTAGGTGTAGACCGTTACTTCAAGACCCGCAACGCACGCATCAATCCTTATGTTGGAGCCACAGTGGGCTTCCAAATGGCCCGCATTGAGACTACGGAACCTTATACCGGCAAAATCATCAACGACCCGGATGCTTCCGAGGATGGAGATGAAGATACTTATATCGACCAGGCTGTCTATCTTGCCGCAGGCAAGGTTGGCCAGATGTTTGCCTTGAAAGGCGCCTTGGTGGCCGGTATTGAATACAGCCTGACACCGGGTTTGATTCTCGGCTTTGAGATGCAGCCGGTGGCCTATCGTTACGACATTATCCAGATAGCCCCGCAAGGCTTCGATAAGTACAACGTGAGCCACCACAACATCAAGCTCTTTGACATGCCGGTGTTGAAGCTGGGCTTCCGGTTCTAAGGAACAAATGTGACGTACGAAGACGCTCCGTAAATAGTGGTGCGTCCGGGACAATAAGAAGGCGATTCAGCTAACAGAAGTAGCCGGATCGCCTTTATCTTTCTAACTCTTTAATTTATTTGTGATGGGAAAACATCTGTTGTCCGTAGCCGCGGCAGTTGCCGTCTTGCTGCTGGGGGGATGTGGCGGAAACAGGCAGGGGGCAGGCAAAGGCTGTGTCTTGTCCGGCCATACCTCCTTGTCGGGGTTCGAAATGGCTTACTTGGTGGATGTGGACCGTAACCGTCTGGACAGTATGCCGCTGACAGAGGACGGTCGTTTTACATTCAGCGTGTCCGACAGCGTGGCGAGCGCTTATCCGCTCCTTCTGCAATTGGAAAACCCCGGCAAACCGTCTGATGAACTGAACATGCCGTTTATGGTCGAAGCGGGTGAAGTCCGTATGGAACTCGGTGAGTATGTCCGTGTCTGGGGTACGCCTCTCAACAGTCGCGTCCAGCAGTTTCTGGACGACTTGCAGGCTTGCGCAGATGCAGTCATGGCACGTGAGGGCATCTCTGAACGCGAAGTCAAGGAGGTCTTTTCTGAGTTCTACAAGCTTCAGATTCTGTCCAACAAAGACAACGCTTTGAGCAGCTGGATTTTGCACGACTACGGCATTCACCTGCTTCCTGCCGACCGCAGGCAGGTGGAGGCAGAGTTGCCCAACGCGCAGGAAATCTAATCTGATGTTTGCCATGAACAGAAAGACATTTTTTGCTTGCATCGCCTTGGGGGCCATGAGCCTGGCGGCAAGCGCTCAGGAGAAAGAGCCTGAAGAAAATCCCTGGTTCATTCAGGGACAGATAGGCATGACATACAGCACCGGCGATGTGCCCTTCGGCAAGTTGCTGAGTCCGGGCGGTTCTGTGGCTGTAGGTAAATATTTCACTCACGTGTGGGGTGCCCGCCTTGCATTCAGCGGCTGGGCCGGACGTGCCGGAACAGGTTACAAGGATTTGGCTTCGGGATTCTATTTCGGTTCCGTTACTGTAGACGGCATGATGAACCTGAGCCAGCTTATCCGCCGCTATCACGAACGTCCGTTTGATGTCAGCGTGCTGGCGGGTATCGGTTTCAACCGCTCGTTCAGCCATGCCAGCAGTTTCATGGGACGTTTGGGCCTGCAGGGTAGCCTGCGCCTGAATGAAGCCATGGATTTCAACGTGGAGTTAATGGCCAATGGAGTATCGGACCGTTGGAACGGGCGCGATGACCATGGCATCGACACGTATTTCGACCTGAGTGTGGGTTTGACCTACAAATTCGGCACCGGTTTCAGGTGTGCTAATTGCACCAGTGTGGAATATCCTGAGGTGGTTTACACGGAAGAAGAAATGAACGAGATGATTAATATGGAACGTGAGCAGGCTGTGCGCGAGACAGCTGCTAAGGTAGATACGGTACTGATAGAACCGGACTGCCCGCCTGCACAAGTAGTGCAGGGCATACGTTCCCATGTTACTTTTGCCATCGGACGGACTGTCATTACAGACAGCCAGGAGATGAATGTGCAGGCCATTGCCAATTATCTGAAAGAACATCCCGACTCGAAAGCATCCGTTACGGGTTATGCCGACAAGGGAACGGGTACACCAGAGATTAACCACCGTCTGGCGCGTCAGCGTGCAGAAGCCGTCCGCGACTGTCTGGTCAACAAGTACGGCATTCAGCCGGAACGGTTGACTGTCAGCAGTATGGAGGGTGACGAACAGCCGTTTGCAGAAAACGACTGGAATCGTGTGGTAATCATGATTGCCGATTAAGTCCGCTTTTTGTTACAAAAAGCATCATCTCAATGAATCTCTCCGGACAAGGGGATTGACCTGGAAGAAGGACTTTTTTCATACCTCACCGACTTCCAAGGGAGTCCCCTTGTTTTATTTTCCCCTTCCCCTCTTCAGACCATAAGACTCCGTGCCCTTGTATTTTGTAGAACACAGAGTCACAGAGACACGGAGCAATACGTAGAGGAAAGGCAAAGTACACAGAGCCGGCTTGTTCTCCGTGCGCTCCCTCTCCCCTCAGCAATAAAACTCTGTGACTCTGTGTCTCTGTGTTCCATTATTCCTTCCTCCGTGAACTCCCCGTCCAAAAATGTTTCTAAAAAAGTTTTTTCTCTTCACGCAAAACATTTACTTTTGTGCAACCAATATGAATGTTGCGATGAAGAGATTCCTGATTCTACTATATATTATAATGTGGGGGACGGTTGGTTCAGCCGTTGCCCAAGCCCGTTTTACGTCGAATACGGAGATGCACGACTTCGGACAAATAGAATGGAAGCATCCGGTGACGGCAGAATATACCATTACCAATACGGGCGACAAACCGTTGGTGCTGAGTAACGTGGAGCCTGATTGTGCTTGTTCCGTGGCCAACTGGACTCAGACGCCTATTGCACCGGGCAAGAAGGGGACGGTGAGCGTGACGTTTGACGCCGAGGCATTGGGGCATTTCCAGAAATCGGTGGCTGTCTTTACCAATGCCGAACCTAACCTGGTGTATCTTTATTTCGGAGGAGAGGTCGTGCGCGAAATCAAGGACTTTACGCAGACGCATCCTTACCGCATCGGAGACATCCGGCTGGATTGCGATGCCATTGAATTTCCGGAGGTACATCGGGGAGAGCATCCGGTGTTGCACGTGGGGGTAGCCAACCAGTCTTCGCAGGCTTATGAACCGGTGTTGATGCACCTGCCTCCTTACTTGCAGGCCGAGGTAGAGCCTGCCGTGCTGCAGCCCGGTGAGAAAGGCATTATTACCCTGACGCTTGATACCGAGAAGCTGATAGACTTGGGATTGACGCAGACTTCGGTCTACTTGTCCCGTTTCACGGGCGATAAGGTGGACGAAGAAAACGAACTGCCTGTGTCCGCTGTGTTGTTGCCCGATTTTTCCGGGCTGACGCAGGAAGAGATAGACCATGCACCGTCTATCCGGCTTTCGGCCGACAAACTGGATTTGAGCGAGATATTGGCTCACAAGCGTAAGGCCAAGGCTGATATTATGGTGACTAATACCGGGAAATCGGCTTTGCACATCAGTCAGTTGCAGGTGTTCCACCCCGCCGTGGGCGTCCGCTTGAAGAAGACCTTGTTGCAGCCGGGCGAAAGCACCCGTCTGCGTGTCACCGTCATCAAGCGGGGCATCGGAAGGCACCGCCGTCACCTGCGTGTGCTGATGATTACCAACGATCCTTCGCAGCCTAAGGTGGAGATAAATATCACCGCTGTACGGCGTCCCGACAAGCAGCCATAGTGCATCTATCTTTCATTCTTATTTTTTTAATTCTCAATTCTCAATTCTTAATTTCCATGGAGCATCCCGAAAACAACGACGCTTACAAAGGCCTGGTGGTCAATGCAGGCATAGAGCAACCTTCGTCCGTCAATCCTTACCTGAAGCGGCGGCACCGGAAACGCCAGCTTTCTGTGGCAGAGTATGTGGAAGGTATCGTGAAAGGTGATGTCACGGTGCTCAGTCAGGCGGTAACCTTGGTGGAAAGTGTCTTGGTGGAGCATCAGGCCATTGCCCAGGAAGTGATAGAGAAGTGCTTGCCCTATTCGGGCGCTTCCATCCGCGTGGGTATCAGTGGGGTGCCGGGAGCGGGCAAGAGCACCAGCATTGATGTGTTTGGGCTGCACGTGTTGGAGCAGTACGGAGGCAAGCTGGCCGTGTTGGCTATCGACCCCAGCAGCGAACGGAGCAAGGGCAGTATACTGGGTGACAAGACACGTATGGAGAAGTTAGCCGTGCATCCCAAGTCATTCATCCGCCCCAGTCCTTCGGCAGGTTCCCTTGGCGGAGTGGCCCGCAAAACAAGGGAAACCATCGTGCTTTGTGAGGCGGCAGGGTTCGACAAGATATTTGTGGAGACCGTCGGTGTGGGACAGAGCGAGACGGCTGTGCACAGCATGGTCGATTTCTTCCTGCTCATCCAGTTGGCTGGCACAGGCGATGAGCTGCAAGGCATCAAACGTGGTATCATGGAGATGGCCGACGGTATTGTCATCAACAAGGCCGACGGTGATAATCTGGAACGCGCCAAACTGGCAGCCAACCAGTTCCGCAACGCGCTGCATCTCTTTCCTACGCCCGAAAGCGGATGGACTCCACAGGTGATGACCTATTCGGGCTTCTACAACATAGGCGTGAAGGAAATTTGGGATATGATATACCAGTACATCGACTTTGTGAAAGCCAACGGCTATTTTAATTACCGCCGCAATGAGCAGAGCAAATATTGGATGTACGAGACAATCAACGAGCACTTGCGCGATAGCTTCTACCACAATCCGCGCATCGAAGCCCTGCTGGGAGAGAAAGAAAACCGTGTGCTGCAAGGCGACCTGACTTCGTTCACCGCCGCCAAACAATTGCTGGACACTTACTATGAAGAATTGAAAAAATAATGACTATGGAAATACCGGCCAACTACATCAAGCGCATCGAGATATACAATTTGTGGCACCGCTATGACATCGCCTGGGATCTCCGCCCTGACGTCAACATCCTGGCAGGCATCAATGGCGTGGGAAAGACCACCATCTTGAACCGTTCTGTCAATTACCTGGAGCAGACCACGGGCGAGGTGAAGAGCGAGGAGAAGAACGGCGTACGTGTCTTCTTCGACCGTCCCGATGCTACCTTCATCCCCTACGACGTTATTCGCAGTTACGATCGCCCCCTGGTGATGGGTGATTTCACCGCCCGTATGGCTGACCCAGAGGTGAAGTCGGAACTGGACTGGCAGCTTTACCTGCTGCAACGCCGTTATTTAGACTACCAGGTGAACGTGGGCAACAAGATGATTGAACTCCTGAGTGGTACGGACGAACAACGTGCCCAAGCTCCCGCACTTTCCGAGCCGAAACGCAAGTTCCAGAACCTGATAGACGGTCTCTTTGCCTATACGGGCAAGAAGATAGACCGCAAAAGCAATGACATCGTTTTCCTGCAAGGCGACGAACGCCTTTCTCCCTACAAACTTTCGTCGGGTGAGAAACAGATGCTGGTCATTCTGCTGACGGTGCTGGTGCGTGATGGCAGCCACTGTGTCCTCTTCATGGACGAACCCGAAGCTTCGCTCCATGTGGACTGGCAGCAGAAGCTTATCGGCATGATCCGCGAATTGAATCCCAACTTGCAACTCATTCTCACCACCCACTCACCCGCTGTCATCATGGAGGGCTGGATGGATGCTGTCACTGAGGTGAGCGACATAGCCACGGATGTGACGGCTTGAGACCTGTGTCAGCGAGAAGGACTATCTTTGAAGCGGGTAACCATCAGCACCGGATTGTCCTCTTCCGTCATCTGTGCCGCTATATCTTTCAGCGGACCGCTGAGTTTTCCTTCTTCCCGGGCATCCAACAGTCTTTCGGTGGGAATGAGGTTGAACATGGCATTCCGCCACGGGCTGTCAATGTGTCCGGCACTGTTGAAACCGATGCTTTGTCCGGGGAAGTCGCGGTTGGTGAGTTGGTTGAGTCCATAGACTTCCCCTTTGGAATAGTTGTACACTAGTTCGTTGGTCTTGAATCCTTGTACGGGCTTGGAGAAGTCAAATTTCAACTGGAAGTATTCGAGGATGAGAAAACCGGATGTCATTAGAGAAGGAAAGGCAATGATGGGTGTTTCTTTGTTGTAGACGGAGGGCGTGCGGCACAATAAAGGCGACAGTTTGCCTTGTGGCGAGTAGGTGCAGATGGTGTCCATGGAAATATCTCCTATAATCCAGCCGTCGTAATAGCGGATAACAGGATTGTAAGCCAGTTGCATGACCTGGGCACTTAGCCTGTCGGCGCTGGGCAGGATGGCGCGGGATGCCACCCGTTTATGGAATGAAATGGGCAGTTCTTCCACAACCTTGCCTGTTTCTTTGGACAGCAGGAAGTAAGGTCGTTTGCGTTTGGAAATGCCCGTTTCGTAGGATATGTTGTCATCGCCCACCAGCAGGCAATCGCTGGAGAAGTTCTGAAAGCAAGACACCCCTGTCTGTCTGGGCAAGGGAAGGGTGCGTTTGTATTTGCCTTCGAAGTCGTACACCTGGATGCGGTTCAGCAGGCCGTAATCAGAAATATAAATCTCTTGCCGTTCTACGTCCGCGACCAGTTTGTTGACAGCTTGGTATTCCTCTCCACCTCCGCCTTTGTGCAGAAAGGTGTTTTTCACTTTTCCTTTTCCATCCAGGAGAACGATTCTGTCTTCCAGGGTCCGGGCCACGATGAGGCTGTCGGACACATAATACATCATCATCTCCGAAGGATGCAGTAGGGACTGGTCGGTCGTTTCCAAGACGATGTAGCTCACGTCGGCAATGTCTTGCAGGCAGATGTCTTTCTTGGGATAGTCTTTCAAGAGATCTACGGTTACAAGAGAGGTCGGCACTTGCGGGGTGGCAGGTTGGATAGCAACAAGATCTTCGCTGTTTTCCTGCGGAACATTTTTCTTGGAAGGGCTACAGCTTGCCAGTGCGCAAGCGGCCAGTAGGGTGAAAAACAAGGCGTTCATGGATAAATGGTTTAAAGGGTGAATTTGTTGCAAAGCTATTTCTTTTGGGGGAGGAAAACAACCCTTGGCGTCGGATTTTCTTTTCCACCCGTTGCACGTCTGCCGCAAATGCGCTATTTTTGCGGAAAGACTGACAAACCTCACGTTTATATGCCTACTACTTTACGCCATAACCTGACATCGGCTTACTTGGACGCTGCCCGCAAACTGGCACCGCGCCAACGTCGCCGCCGCATCGTGGCCTACGTGGAGAGCTACGATGATGTGGCGTTCTGGCGCACACTGCTCAGTGAGTTCGAGGACGACACGCGCTACTTCCAGGTGATGCTGCCCTCATCCACGACCTTGGCCAAAGGAAAGAAGATGGTGTTGATGAACACGCTGAATACCGACGAACTGGGGCACAGCCTCATTGCCTGCGTGGACAGCGACTACGACTTCCTGCTGCAGGGCGCTACGCGTACTTCGCGCAAAATCAACCGCAATCCCTACATCTTCCAGACTTACGGCTATGCCATCGAAAACTTCCAGTGCTATGCCGAGAGCCTTCACGAAGTCTGTGTGATGGCCACACTGAATGACCGTCCGGTGCTGGACTTACCCGACTTTATGCGCCGTTATTCCCGGATTGCCTATCCGCTTTTCTTGTGGAATGTGTGGTTTTACCGGTGCCGTGACACGGAAACCTTTCCTATGTACGAACTGAATGCCTGTACCCGCCTGGAAGAGGTGAGTCTGAAACAGCCTTACCGCTGCCTGGATGAGATGCGTGACACGGTGAATGCCAAGTTGGCTGAATTACGCGAACTGTATCCGCAACTGGTTCCTCAGGTGAAGGCACTGGGCAGGGAACTGGAGGATTTGGGTCTGACCCCCGACACTACCTATTTATATATGCAGGGGCATCACATCATGGATGGGGTAGTGCTGCGTCTGCTCACTCCCATCTGCACCCAATTGCGCCGGGAGCGTGAGCAGGAAATCAAGCGGCTGGCCGAGCACAGCGAGCAATTCCGCAACGAACTGACGGGCTACGAAAACAGCCAGACCAACGTGCAGCTGATGCTTCGCAAGAACAGCAACTACCGCGACCTCTACCTTTACCAGTGGGTGCGTGAAGACATCCGCCGTTTCCTGACGGAAGAAGGAGAAGGCAAGACACCCCCATTGAATGATACATCAAATAACAACCGGACTTATGGAAATACTGAATAGCATTAAAAATCTGCTCGTCTCCTGGGGCATGGCTCCCGGCACAGCTGACGCGTTGGACCATTTTATAGCCTTCACCGTGCTGGTGCTCATTGCCTTGGCAGCCGACCAGGTGTGTCGCCGCGTGGTGCTGAAAGCCGTGGCACAATTAGTGAAGAAAACCAAGGCTACGTGGGACGACGTGGTGTTCGACCACAAAGTGATGGTGCGCCTCAGTCACATCGTGGTGCCGCTCATCATCTATCTGTTCATCCCCGTGGCATTTGCCGATACCAATGCTGCCACGGTGGACATCATCCAACGCATCTGCATGGTGCTCATTATCCTTTCGCTGCTGTTTTTTGCCCATGCTTTCATGGGAGCGGTCTACTCCGTCTACAGCGCCACGGGCCGTTACCGCAATCGTCCGCTCAAAGGCATGGTGCAGACGGTGCAGGTGGCGCTCTGGCTGGTGGGCATCATTGTCATCATCGGCCAGTTGACGGGACAGGAGGTGCTGAGCCTGCTGGGTGGACTGGGTGCCATGTCGGCGGTGCTGATGCTGGTGTTCAAAGATACCATCATGGGCTTTGTCAGCGGTGTGCAACTGTCGGCCAACAATATGCTGAAGGTGGGCGACTGGATTAAGATGCCCAAATATGGGGTGGACGGAACGGTGACCGAAGTATCGCTTACCACTGTCAAGGTGCGTAACTGGGATAACACCGTAGCTACCTTGCCGCCCTACATGCTGGTGAGCGAAATGTTCGAGAACTGGAATGCCATGCGCGAGAGCGGTGGCCGCCGTGTGAAGCGCAGTATCAATATTGATATGAACAGCGTTTGTTTCTGCACGCCGGAGATGTTGGAGGAATACCGGAAAATAGACCTGCTGAAAGAGTATATGTCGCAGGAACACGAAGACCCGCTGACCAATTTGGGCGTGTTCCGTGCCTATTTGGTAGCCTGGCTGCGCAACCGTCCTGTGGTGAATACCGACCTGCATTGCATGGTGCGCCAGCTCCAGCCTACGGAATACGGCATTCCCTTGGAGTTGTATTTCTTCTCGCGCATCAAAGATTGGGTGCCCTACGAAGGGGTGCAGTCTGATGTCTTCGACTATGTGCTGGCCGTGGTGCCCCGTTTCGGGCTGCGCGTGTTTCAATTGCCATCGGGCGAAGACTTGCAGATGCTTATCGGAAAGAAAAGTCAATAATCACCATTTCACTGCGGGTGCCGATGCGGAAAGGCGGCCCCCACAATCCCAGGCCCGACGAAACGTAGGCTTGCATCTGTCCCCATCGCCCGTAGCCGTAAGGTTGGCGGTAGATGGCATTGGTGACGAGGCTCAGCGGCCACACTTGTCCGTTGTGCGTGTGTCCGCATAGTTCGAAATCGGCACCGGCGGCAGCAGTCTGCTCCAGTTCTTCGTCGTAGGGCTGGTGGTCCAGCACCAGGATGGGGCTGTCGGGATTGGCCTGTGCGAGCAGTTGGGCGGACGACATCCGTCGGCGGTTGCTGCGGTCGTCACGTCCCACAATCTGTATGCCGCCCGGCAGCGTCGCTATGCTGTCGCGCAGGAGGCAGATGGGCGTGCGGGCTATGAAAGCCTCACTTTCGCGGATGCCGCTGACAAACTCGTGGTTGCCCGGCACCATGTAAATGCCTTGCGGAGCATTGATTTGCCGCAGCACGTCCTGCATCCGCTCTCTCCACAGCGGAGTTACCGACATGTCTATCAGGTCGCCTGCAATGAGCACCACGTCCGGGCGGGCCTCGTTAATCATCTTTACGTATTTTTCCAGTATGCGGCGGTTGTTGCCGTAGCCCAAATGCACATCGCTTATGGCTACGGCGCGCAGCGACTTCCTGCCTTCTGCCACTTTGCCAATGTCTACGTGCAATGTCCGTATGTCGGGATGTCGGTAGTGCCAATGCCCGTAGATGAGCAGCAGTGCCGTCAGCACCGTGCAGGCGGCAAACAGATGGGGGATATGTACGCCCATCAGGCGGGGGAGGTGGCCTATGGCAAGCAGCAGGGTCAGATAGAGCAGCGCCACGAGCCAGCCCGTGCTGAGTTGGTAAAACCAGTGCCCTGCCAGCGGTGTGAGATGCCGTCCGCGCAGGTACATCAATAAAATGAACGAAAGGGCCACGGCCCAGAACACGATGCCGAAACCGATACGCACAGACAGCGGAAAGCCTTGCAAGGCGATGTGTCCGTGGTAATATACCCAGCCGTTGGCGGCAAAGTAGAGGATGAGTGCAATGAGAATGAATAGCATAATGGTTGCAATATTACCAATAAACCGGCAGACTGCAAAATAATGCAGGTTCTGTTATATTCTTTTCAATCTTTTCTTTATTTTTGCGGACAATGTGAAGCGGTCAGTGTAAAGGCTCTGTCTGTGTGGAGAGGGGTGCTTGTATAGTCCGGACTTGCTTCTTGTATATAAGGTGTCTGCTTCTTATATATACCGTGTCTGCTTCTTATATATACCGTGTCTGCTTCATGTATATATCAGGCAAATGAAAAAAGACTTGCACATAAATGTTTGATTGATAATAGGATATAAAAGGATAAATAAAATGAGAATTCGGAAGAAATATTCGATAACCGTGGGCGCTTTGCTGGCGCTTTCGGCTTTGATGTTGATTTTTTTGCCCAAACGGACAGCCAATGACGTGCTGGACGAGGTGCAGGTGACCGATTCGGTGGAGGTAAAGGAGATAGTCTATAAATACGGCATTCCTACCGATGATTATGAGGTGGATTACGGCATTGTGAAGCAAGGACAGAACCTTTCTTATATTCTTTCCGACCACGGTCTGTCGCACAACACGGTGCATCAAGTCAACGAGAAGGCAGAGGGCGTGTTTGATGTGCGCAAGATTCGGGCTGGACAGGCATACGCCGTTTTTACCACCCGCGACAGTGTGCCGCAAACCGTTTTCTTTGTCTATGAGGAAACGCCGAAGTCGTATGTTGTGTTCGACTTGCGGGGCGACTGCGCCGTGCGCCGTGGCGAGAATCCTTCGGAATGGCGGGAAAAGGAGGTGAAAGGCCGTGTGGAGTCGTCTCTCTGGGTAGCTATGCAGAACCGTGACACTTCTCCTCTGCTGGCCATGGTGCTTTCCAATATCTACGGTTGGTCTATCGACTTCTTCGATTTGAAGAAAGACGATGAATTCCGCGTCATCTACGAACAGGAGTATGTGAACGGTCAGAGCCTTGATAACTTCCGGGTGCGTGCCGCCGCTTTCCACCACATGGACAGCACGTATTATGCCATTCCCTTTGTGCAGGATGGCGAAGAGTTGTATTACAACGAGAAGGGCAACAGCCTGGAAGGGGCGTTCCTAAAAGCACCGCTCGACTTCTACCGCATTTCGTCGCGATTCTCCAATGCCCGCTTCCATCCGGTGCTGAAGCGTTATCGCGCTCATCACGGCGTGGATTATGCCGCACCGGCAGGGACGCCCGTCTATGCCGTGGGCAACGGGAAGGTCATAGCCAAAGCCTACCAGCGCAATGGGGGCGGCAATTACATCAAAATCCGTCACAATAGTGTCTATGTCACCACCTACATGCACCTTTCGCGCTTCGCCAAAGGCATCAGCGTGGGGTCGGAGGTGAAACAGAAACAAATCATTGGCTACGTGGGCTCTACGGGGCTTTCCACCGGTCCGCATCTTGACTTCCGTGTGCACGAACATGGTAAACCTATCAATCCCCTTACCATCAAGTCGCAACCCAAGAAACCCATCAGTGCGCAGAACCGGGCGCAGTTTACCGTTCTTTGCGACTCGCTGGTGCGGAGGCTGGGCAGCCTGTAAGACATAAAAAAACATCCCCCTTTCTACCGAAAAGCAGAAAGGGGGATGTTGCTTTTAGCTGAGGTCAGCCGTTATCAATGAATCTCAATGACACGGTTTACTTTCGCCTTTTCTTCCGGTGTGCGTTTCGGAAGTTCAATGGTCAGCACACCGTCTGTGACGTTGGCGCTGATGTTTTCCTTCTCCACATCGTCCGGCAGAATCAGGCTCTGTTGGAACTTCGTGTAAGAGAACTCGCGGCGCAAGTACTTCTTGTTTTCCTTGTCCTCTTCTTTGGTTTCGTTCTTCTTCTCCATGGTGATGACCAATTCGTTGTCTTCACTCAAATGGATGTTGAAGTCTTCCTTTGTCATGCCCGGAGCGGCTACTTCTACTTTGTAGTCCTTGTCGCTCTCAATGACGTTGATGGCGGGTGCCGTTGCGTTGGCTTTTACCATCCAGTCGTTATCAAAGAAATCATTAAAGATACTCGGTAACCAGTTCTGATTGTAATTTCTTCTTGAAGGCATCATAGTTGTAATCTCCTATATTTAATTGTTTGTTACTAATTTATCTCTGAAGCCCTTCGCCTTTCGGCTTCGCGCTTCGCCCTCTTACTTGCAAAAGCTGTGCCAAGTGCCAAAGTGTTACCGGATTGCCCGATTTTTAAATGTATGAAAACAATTTTAAGCGTATGTCTCCTTGTTTTAAACTTTCTTCCTGACAATCTGCTGACAAAATGTAGCGGGAGGATTGCCTGATGGTCAATTTGTCTGCTTTTGTGCTAAAATGGCATTCCCGGAGGAATAGGCTCTTAGTCCGTAATATGGGTAATATAATCAGTAATATGTATCAGGCCCGTTTCCATAAAATGTGCTACTTTTACATCCGATTCAGAAGCTGTTTTGAATTTATCGTGCGATGATTTGGGATGAGTTTTTGAGGCATTTTCGTTTCTGTGATGAGGAAGATAGCGGGCTATCTGACGAAGAACAGAAGCGGAAAGGGCCAAAAAATCGCCCAAAGCACACACGAAAACGGATACATCAAGCCAAGAAAAACTTTTTGGAGAAATTCAAAACAGCTTCTCAATAATACTTTATTTATGTTTTGTAAAATGAAGAAAATAGGAATTTACTTTCGTATGTGCTGCTGTTCGCTCTTGGCGCTGGCAGCAGTAAGCGGTGTTGCTTGTGCACAAAATACTTCGCAGCCGGAAGTAGGCGGGGGAAAGACACTGCCTAAAGTTTACATGTTCAAGGAGATTAATGCCGGCAATCTGGTGAAGATTTACAAGGCATTGGGGCGCGAAGCCACGGGCAAAGTAGCCGTAAAACTCTCTACCGGCGAGCCGGGCGGGCATAATTTCCTGCAACCGGCCCTTATCAAAGACCTGGTGCAGGAGGTAAGCGGTACGATTGTGGAGTGTAATACGGCTTATGCCGGTAAACGTGCCAAAACAGAAGATAGCCGGAAGGCCGCCGAAGACCATGGATTTACCGCCATTGCTCCGGTAGATATCATGGACGCCGAAGGAGAATCGGCCTTGCCGGTGAAAGGTGGTAAGCATCTTACCGAGGATTATGTAGGCTCTCATTTCTTGAATTATGATTTCACCGTAGTGCTTTCCCACTTCAAGGGTCATGCCATGGGTGGATTCGGCGGAGCAATTAAGAACATTTCCATCGGCATAGCTTCGGCCAATGGCAAGGCATGGATTCATTCGGCAGGAAAGACCAAAGACCCCAATACCATGTGGGACAATCTGCCGGAGCAGGACGACTTCCTGGAATCTATGGCGGAGGCCGCCAAGGCAGTGGTTGACCATTGCGGGGAACGCATATTATATATAAACCCGTTGGTGGAATTAAAGGCATAAAACTTTTATGAAGAAAAAGTTGCGCATATTATTGGTATTTAGTAAATTAGAGGTGTCTAAACATCTGATTTACATACACCGTATGCACAA
>NZ_NFJV01000079.1 GCF_002160055.1 Mediterranea sp. An20 | reverse complement strand
AGAGCCTGTTTAAATTTTAAAGTTTAATATAGAAAGAGTGTTTCTTCTTTCTTCGGAAATGATTATTTTTAAGTTTCCACACTTGAAATAATTATGTATCCGACAGATTTAGAAGAAACACAATGGCAAGTTATCAAGAAAATCTTGAACCTGCAAGAAAGAAGGCGAAAATATGATTTGCGTGAGATATGGAACGCCATTTTCTATCTCGTGAAGACAGGCTGCCAATGGCGTATGCTGCCTTCCCATTTTGCTCCTTGGGAACTGGTATATTACTATTACCGCAAATGGTCTTCCTTAGGTGAATTTGACCTGTTGTTGAATAACTTACGTGAGAAAGTTCGTGTCAAGAACGGTCAAAATCCCGAGGCAAGCGTTGGTATTATGGACAGCCAAAGTGTCCGCTGGGGTGACAACCGTTCCCTTAATGGCATTGACGGCAATAAAAAGGTGAAAGGCATCAAACGTCATGTCGTCGTTGACAAGAACGGTTTCCTGATAGCTGTCATGGTAACAATAGCTTGCGTGCATGACGGAAAGGCCGCTTACCTGCTGGCTAGATGTTTGAAGGAGCTTTGCTGTAATCTTAAAGTCATCCTGACAGATGCCGGATACAGGGGAGAAGTAGCCGGCAGAATCAGAAAGGCTTTCGGATATGTGCTTGAAGTCATAGTAAGCGGAGATAAGTCAAACGGCTTTAAGCCAACAGGTAAGAGATGGATTGTGGAAAGAACTTTCTCCTGGTTCGATAATTATAGAAGGCTCTGTCGGAACTACGAATTCACGTTCGATTCGGCTGAGGAAATGGTGAAACTGGCGGCGATAAGAATGTTACTGAGCAAAATTTAAACAGGCTCT
>NZ_NFJV01000078.1 GCF_002160055.1 Mediterranea sp. An20 | reverse complement strand
GACAGATACATGGGATAATAGGAAGAGGTGTTCTGGTTGCCCAGCGTACCCCAAGAAATACGGGGCTTCAACTGGCTCATCAAGGTCTCATCCAAGGGGAAGAATTCCTCGCGTGCAACGTTCCAACCCAAAGAGAACGAACCGAACGTACCCCAGCGGTCTTTGCGCAGGAAACGGGAAGAACCGTCGTAACGCACGTTGGCGGCTACGAAATACCGGTCTTTATAGTCATAGTTGATACGTCCGAAGAAGCCCACCGTAGCCCATGAATAGGCCGAAGCATCGTTGATGACATCCTCACCGGTAGCAGCACCGATTTCGGGCACGTTCTCCGTAATCAGGTCCATACGCTCCACGCTCATCACGCGGTTGTTGTATTTCTCCGTGTTCATACCCACCATTACCTTGAAAGCATGGTCATCAGCTACCGTAAACTCATAGTCGGTGTACAAGCTGGTGGTCAGGTGGTTGGCACGCAACCAACGCTGCATGGCACCGGTCTGGCCTGCCTGATAATTGCTACCGTAAGCCAAGGTATAGGGTTCTTCATTCACACCGTATTCATATACTGTATTCAGGTTCTGCTTGCGGAATTCATTGATGGTGCGCAAACCTGCATTAGCATAGATATTCCAGCCCTTCAGCGGATGGAACACCAGTTGTCCTTGCAGATAAACATTGTCGTTGTCCGTCACAGAGCGGCTACCATTGGTCAACTGCGCCAATTTACCGTTACGCATGTAGTGTCCGTTGGGATCCTGGAAAGGCATGGTCGGCCACATACGTACTATATCATGATAAAGCAAGCCACCCAAATCGGTGTACAAGGGGTTGTCCAGATTGGTATGCACGTACTTCACATTTACTTCTACGTCCAACCATTTGAAAGGCT
>NZ_NFJV01000077.1 GCF_002160055.1 Mediterranea sp. An20 | reverse complement strand
GTTTCCGCTTACCGCCTGGCCTGGGAGTGCCACCGGCAGATGAGCCTGGCGGAGGTGGATGGGGCGTTTTTATGATGCTGTTCTAATCTTTTTCATACTTCATTTTTATGAACGCAATCTTGATGCAAAACCTCGGACTTATCGTGGCCGCCCTGGCGACGGCAGTCGTCCTGGGCCAGATCATCATTCCGAACATCCTGCTGGTCTCTTTCCGCAAGCGTCTGTTCGACGTGCCCGATGCCCGCAAGGTTCACCGTAACCTGGTCCCCCGTCTGGGGGGCGTAAGCTTCTTCCCGGTCATCCTGTTCTGCGTGTGCCTGTTCATCGCCCTGCGCCTGCTGCTGGGCGGTTCCCCGGACAGCCTGTTCCTTCCCGGCATGACGTCCGAGCTGCTGCTGTTCACCTCGGGCCTGACGCTGCTCTACATCGTGGGCGTTGCCGACGACCTGATCGGTGTCCGCTACCGCAAGAAGTTCGTGGTCCAGCTTTTGGCCGCCCTGATGCTCCCCCTTTCGGGGCTGTACATCAACAACTTCTACGGCCTGTTCGGCATCTACGCCGTCACTCCCTGGCTCGGCATCCCGCTGACGCTGGTGCTGGTGGTCTTCATCACCAACGCCATCAACCTGATCGACGGCATCGACGGACTTGCCTCCGGTCTGAGCATGGTCGCCCTGGCCGTGTTCGGCGGTGTGTTCATCCACAGCGGCTGGTGGGTCTACGCCCTGGTGGCTTTTGTGAGCATCGGGGTGCTGATTCCCTTTTTCTCTTATAATGTTTTCGGGAACGCCGCCCGGGGCCGGAAGATTTTCATGGGCGACACGGGCAGCCTGCTGCTGGGCTACCTGCTGAGCCTGTTCACGGTGAAATACTGCATGTACACGGGTCCCACTCCCGACGAGATAGCCGGTTCTCCGGTGCTGGTTTCCTTCAGCGTGCTGCTCATCCCCTCGCTGGACGTGGTCCGCGTGGTGCTGCGTCGGGTCCGCAACGGCAAGAATCCCTTCCT
>NZ_NFJV01000076.1 GCF_002160055.1 Mediterranea sp. An20 | reverse complement strand
CTCAGAATGACAGACACCTCATTCTCCATGATAGTATAAACTAATTCTGATTGATTACTTAAATTGAATTTATTGATTACTTACCTACCTATTTTTATGCAACAGAAAAACAGTACACCCAAAACCGTGTGGGGCATCGTCCTCAAAGTCATCATCGCCGTAGCTTCTGCCGTGGCAGGGGCATTCGGCATCAGCGCCTGCGGAAATTAAAAACCGGAGAAGCATGAGGCGCATCACCCTGATAATCATCCACTGCTCCGCCACCCCTGAGGGACGGAGCCTGGATTTTGAGACCTGCCGAAACGACCACATCCGGCACCGCGGATTCCGGGACATCGGATACCACTTCTACATCACGCGGGACGGGACCATACATCCGGGACGCCCGCTGGAACAGGTGGGGGCGCACTGCCGCAACCACAACCGGCACTCCATAGGCATCTGCTACGAAGGCGGACTGTCCGGAAACAGAAAACCCGCCGACACGCGGACCCTCCCACAGAAAGGGGCGATGCTTGCCCTGCTGCGCGAACTGAAGCGGATCTTCCCCCATGCCCTCATCGTGGGACACCGGGACCTGAACCCGCAGAAAGACTGCCCCTGCTTCGATGCGGTAGGGGAATACAGAAATTTAACAGGCCCTCTTACTGTCTACCAGTAAAAAAGCACAGAAAAAAGATTCCCCTACGCCGAAAATGAAAAGTTTATCTGTCTCTGAGTAAGAGTCTGTTTAATTTTTCCTCTTTTAAGTTTCAAAAAATACGGGAGAGGAGGCATCTCATTGAGGTGATTCTTGTAGTATTATTCTCGCGTAGAATAAATAAAAGACACCCACCTCTCCCGTTATACTTTCACTGAGCCGGGCCGGCCTCACGGGCTTTACGCCCGATACGCTTGTCGAACCACACGTTCAGCAGCGTCCACACCAGTATGTCGGTGATGAACACCAGCGTGTTGTCCATGCGGTGGGCAGCCAGCAGGTTGAAGACACTGAAGCAGGCGGACATCAGCAGG
>NZ_NFJV01000075.1 GCF_002160055.1 Mediterranea sp. An20 | reverse complement strand
TTAACGTGAGTTCGATATAAATCAAAACATAGCAAGTTGCCCGTCCTTGACGAAACATAAGTCAATGGCGGGTTTCTTTTCAAAGAAGCAGTATGCAGCTATGGCAGAGAGAGAATTGGCGATGAAGTTGTTGAATGAACGGTGCCTGGAGTGTTCTATCTGTGCGATGTTCTTCAACTCATCATTGACCGTTTCTATCAAAGCCCGTTTTCTCAGCAGGATTTTGTCCGCTACGCTCATCAGGGAATTCTTCATGTTGTTCTTCACTTTGGTTATCAACTGTATGCCGTTAAGAAAAAGGTTCTCGAACAAAGCCTGCCCGATGTATCCTTTGTCCGCACACAGTTTGCCCTTTATGTTATTCAGGAACTTTTCCTGTTTTAACGGCTCACGGTCATCCACATTTCCCGGCGTGAACATGAAATTGAGGATTTCCCCTTTGTCGTTGATAATCAGATGCAGTTTGAAGCCGAAGAACCATCCCATAGAACATTTTCCACGCTCGGCAAGACCCTCAAAAGTCTTGTGAATCAGTATGCGTTGGTTCCGGCATACACGCAGCGGTGTGGAATCCACAAAACTGATGCCGGTACAAGTGCCCAGTAAGACCTCCTTGATGAAAACCGTCAGTTGCAACAGGACTTCCTTCTCCAATTCCACAAAACGGTTGTAGGACACACGTTTGGGAAAGAGATGTGTCAGATGCCTGCAGACATATTCCTTATAGTAATGCTTGAAACATCTGAAACCACCTGAATGGAACAGGATCAGGATAACCATAATTTCCGCATCATTCATCCGGTTCGGTTTGTTCCGGTGCCTATGATTCTTGTCTTCAACCATATATTTTTCCTGTACTTTGGCAAATTCCTTGCAAAAATCATCCGCCATGCAATAAATTTCCGTAACTTTAGCCTCTGAGAACATAGTGGTAATTGCTTAAATGTTATACTTGGACACTATAAATTTAATGCTTTTATCGCTATGTTCCTAATTTTCAAAGGAATAATTTCAATCCTTATATCGAACTCACGTTA
>NZ_NFJV01000074.1 GCF_002160055.1 Mediterranea sp. An20 | reverse complement strand
ACTCATCCGTTTCGGGAGAAGGGCTACCATAGAAATAGTCCGTCAGGCAGCGGCAGAGGGAGGTCTGCAGCAGGCCTGAGCATCCGGTGGGGGCCGGGCAACGGTCCACGACTGCCTCCGCCAGTTGGTACCAGCGGTCCGAACGTTCCAGGTCCGACACCAGCGTGACGCCGTTCAGCAGGTCGAACGAAGAGGACAGCAGGCGCAGGCGGGACACAGGACCGGTAGTCCCGCTGCGGACTTCGTCCAGCATCCGGTCGAAAAGCCGGAGGCCCCGGGAACGGCACTCGGACAGGCTCTGCGGGAGACCGGGAAGACCGGGATTCACACCCATCGAAAGAAGGGCGTAGAGTGAGCGGTATAGGGTCCCTCCAGCCCCTCCAACCTCCCCCGAAGGGGAGGCTTTAGGATGTTTGTTATTCAACATAGTAATTGGTATTCTTAAGCTCCCCTTTCGGGGGGAGTTGAGGGGGCTGCCCACCAACCTCCCCCCAGACTGTCCGAAAACCTATCAGCTACTATCATTCTGTCATGGCGAGCGAAGTCGAGCCATCTCACTAAATCTACAGGAACGTGTCTTGAGATCCCTCGACTGCGCTCGGGATGACAGAATGATAGTGTCGGAAGAGTTCTCGGACAATCTCACCCGTAGTTCAGTCATAAGCTCCCCCTTCGGGGGGAGTTGAGGGGGCCATGGGAGGAGTTGAGGGGGCTATGGCACATCCATCACCCGTATGAATTCCGGGGCCACCTCGATACCCGCCGTAATCAGGTTGGGGATTTCCACCAGCAGGCGGCGGACCTTCGAACCGCGGACGGAGAGAAGGCGGCCTTCGTAACCGTCCAGGGGACCGCCGACAATGCGGACCGTACGACCGCACATCGCAGGCGTCAGCTCGCCGGGAAGGTAATAGCGGGGGGAGTCCGTGGAACGGACGGCACGGATGAAACGCTCCATCTCGGTGTCGCCCACCACCATCGGACGGCAGTAGCCACCGCGAACGTAACGGTACTGGAGCGTGGAAAGTTCCTCCACGTAGGGGTCGAGGGCCTCGCGCGTGGAATGAACAAACAACAGGTCCG
>NZ_NFJV01000073.1 GCF_002160055.1 Mediterranea sp. An20 | reverse complement strand
TCGCGCGTGGAATGAACAAACAACAGGTCCGGAAGGAACGGACGCTCCTCGCGGACGCGCTTGCCGCCACGGACGGAAAGACGCCAAGTCATGGGGGTGAATACCTCAAGACCCTCGGCAGACAGAAAACGGTAAGCGGGAAGCTTGGCGTTGGGACGCTTCAGGTCGCGGAGTACAAACCAACTGGAAGAAGGCATACGGGGGAGTTTAAAGGTATTCGCAAAATTCCTAGTCCTGAACGGAGATATATCTTTCTGTCCTCCAATCAGTTACAAGCAAACCCGCTAAAGTTCGGGATGGGCTCCGGTATGTCAAACGTTTATTTGCCATATTGCCAAACGGAACGTTTCATAACGGTACATCTCTTCGTAAGAGATGTATTATCAGCTGTAACTAATTGGAAAACAAAAAAATCACGTTATGATTAACGGAAGAACTGCTAAACATACTTAGCAAAAATGAACTTAAAAATAAGCAGAAAAAGTTTTTTAAATGTCCTGGAAGTTGCTCTAACCAATATTTTGCCTAACTTTGCACCGTGGTACATCTCTTACGAAGAGATGTAGCGTTTTCCTAAATTTTCCCTCTTTTTTTATATACACTTTTATATCCCCCCAGGCTGTCCGAAAACCTATCAGCTGCTATCATTCTGTCATGGCGAGCGAAGTCGAGCCATCTCACTAAATCTACAGGAACGTGTCTTGAGATCCCTCGACTGCGCTCGCCATGACAGAATGATAGTGTCGGAAGAGTTCTCGGACAATCTCCCCCACATATACTTTGCGTGGGGCAGAATTGCGCATTTCCACATTGCTTGCCACATCCCTGAAGAGGTTGAACCTCGCACGTCAGAGTCTTTCCAGCTTCGCACGCTCAACTCTTTCTTGCTTCGCACACCCAACCCTTTCTTGCCTCACACACTCGGCAACCGCGGAGAGGTTGAACGATGCTTAACCGCCGGTGGCTCCCCGAAGGGGAACACCTGCGGATTACCTCATCTATCCTCTTTCTCTCACATCGACCTCGAAAGGGGTCGAACCACACAAGACCACGTGCGTATGTTGGTACAGTTGCCTGCTTCGCTTTCTCTGTCTTCTTTCATGCACGGCTACAGCCTCTATGTCCGGGA
>NZ_NFJV01000072.1 GCF_002160055.1 Mediterranea sp. An20 | reverse complement strand
CGGATATGCGGCTTCTGCGTTGTTTGTTGAAGTCCTTTCCGTGCCAATAGGTCTTGGGCTTGAAAAGGCTGTGCCAATAGTTGTTCACGATGAATTTCAATAACCGCACACCGCAAAGTCCTTCCTCTTCCTCGCTGTAATTGGAGGTGAAACGGTAGTAACACGTGCAGCCGTCATATCTCCAATCACATACACGTATGTTGAATATGCCTTCAAAGGCTTTCAGCGTTGCCATGTTCTCACTCTGCCACGGATATTCATACCCTGCCAACCATCGGTTGTAAGCATTTTCCTTTGCCGTGAATGAAAGTTCGTCCACCTTATAAACATCGTATGTCCTTGTTTCCGTTCTCATAATCTTCTGTCTTAAAGGGTTGTCAAATGGTTTCTTTCAAAATCTCTCTCCAATAGACTGGCTCTACCTCGCTTAAAAGAAAGTCTATGAAGTCCTTTCTCGCTTCCTTGTTCAGTTCATGGTACAATCTTCTGAATGAGGAAAAGTTACCGTTGATGTACGTTTCCACCATATACTCAAAGATGTTGTCCACCTCGTAAAACCTGCATTGCTGCGCTGCCGTCTTGCTGTTTCTTTTCGCCATATCCTTATGAATTAAAGGGTTAATAACCAAATGAATGTCCAAATAATTGTCACTATTGAAAGTAGTGCGGTGAGGATGCCGAACATGAAGTTCAACACGCCCAACAGGATTTCCCCTGCGATACCTACCGCCAAACCTCCTGCGCAAAGGGTGATGCCCCATGCCGCTCTCGCTAATGCGGACAACACTTTCCGCAAAGCCTTTCCGATGTCGTTCAATGTCATTCTCATATCTTCCAATTTTTAAGTTGTTGTTACTTGTCTTGTTCGGTGGGGGTCGGGTCGAGTCCTTTTTCTTTTCGCCTCTCCGTATGTCCGATGTTTCCTTGTGACGTCTTCCGACCGCGCATCGGTCGTTTTCGTTTCGGGGGCCATGCAAAGGTTAGGGAGTAGGTTCAGCAAATTTTTTCGACAGAATACTACCTGAGCCTGCGAAGTGTGGAGATTGTGGCTAAAAAATTTGTGTTCCTAATCCCGTCTTTACCTTTGCCCCTGCAACGAAAATGGCCACTGATGCCGTCTGGAATGGCGGCATGGGAATATCGGCATACTTGCTGGAGAGGCGGGAAGGAAAAGGGGAAGCATAGAGGATGGCGCAATGCGCCACGGGGAAGTTCAAAGGGCGG
>NZ_NFJV01000071.1 GCF_002160055.1 Mediterranea sp. An20 | reverse complement strand
TCCTGTCCGTGGATTTCCCGACATTCCTCTCTACTGTGGAAAATGACCAGCCCCGCAACAAAGCAGGTGTGTCTATCCGCAATACCGAGGCATGCCCGAAAATGCGTGTGCAAAGATAGAGCTTTTTTCAAGGAAAGCAATAAAAAAGGAATCTTTTTTTTCAGGAAAAAACTAAAAAAACAGGAAAAATGGGAATAAGCCGAGAGACAAAAACACCCCTCAAACAAAACTAAAGAAGAAGTTCAGCAAGATATATCCGCTCATGCATCATGCCATTTCCACCAGAATAGAAGGACTTCCCGACAATATTCAGGCATTTCCTATTCGCCATAAAACCTCAAGACGTAACAGACAAAAGGATGTCCTCTGCAAGATAGTTCCTTGTCTAACTCATTCCAGCATGACAAGAGTGGTAGCTATTTTACATTTTACTACTATTATATTAGGTCTGATAAAGCTGGACATCATGGAGCCTATTCTTCTCCCAGGCTTCAGATCCCGTTACTCTGAAGCATTTTTGTTTATTGCGTTATTCCTATTTCTGCTTTTTCCCAGTTTTTTTTCTAAAAAAAGTTCCCTTCCTATTGTTTTTTCTGGGAAAAGCACTATCTTTGCACACGCATTTCCGGGCAAGCCTCGGTACTGCGGATAGACACCTGCTTTGTTGCGGGGCTGGTCATTTTCCACAGTTAAGAGGAATGTCGGGAAATCCACGGACAGAAAGTGGAAATTTCCTGCTGTCTGATTGTTGTGTTTCCTTATTATTTTAACTTGTGATACGGTGAGGCGAAGTTAGGAAGTGAACTTGAGAGTCATAGGTCATTGGTACCAAATGACTTGATTCATTCACTTTCTAACTTTTTTTTGTTTAAGAGGGATTAAGGGCAGTAGATTGGGTCAGTAGATTTCGGATGGTTACGGAAGAACTACCTTTTCAGCAAGACCGATGAGGGAGCCGTGGACAACGCGGTCATATACTCCCTGTTGGGAAGTTGTGAGATTGTCCGTGTGAATCCCCTCAAATGGCTGGAATATGCACTCGGCAACCTCAATACGGACTGCACGGAGGAAGAACTCGCAAAGTTACTACCTTGTAACTTCACATGAAACACGGCGGATTTCGGATGGTTACGGTCCATTGGGGACTTGCGCCCGTTAGCTAATACTAATACTCATACTGAGCATACAAAAAGTCCCCTCCCCGTTCATCACGGGGAAGGGACCTGTAAAGACGGCGGCTACCTACTCTCCCACTGTTACGCAGTACCATCGGCGCGGTCGGGCTTAACTTCTCTGTTCGGAATGGGAAGAG
>NZ_NFJV01000070.1 GCF_002160055.1 Mediterranea sp. An20 | reverse complement strand
CGAGCCTTCTTTTAGGTGCGCTTCCATGATGCCCTTGAACGGACGGGGCATCATCGCTTCCTCCTTCCTGCGCTGCCGCTCTTCCGGTGTCAGGGCTGCTTCCTCCTCGCGCATCTCCCTTTCCACACGCTCAATCCGTCTTCTTCCCTCTGCCTCAAAGCCGTTCTCTACCGGATAGAACGGACGTATGGACTGCGGTCGGGCTGTATCCGCTTGCTTGGCGGCGTTGGCATCCATCTTTTCCTTTCCCATCCGGCGCAGTTCGGCACGCCTTTCGGGTGTGAGTGACATCATCGTTTCATAGAAGCCGTTGATGGGCGGGTTGGTTTCCCAGTCCAGACTGCGGTAAACGGCATCCTCCGGGTCACCGTCTTCGGGTGGAGCGGTAGCACCTTCGGTCTTTCCGTGCATGGGTACTGGCTCTTCGTGCCGTCTTTCCGGTATTCCGTTCGCCCCTTGACGGATGATTTCCTCCATCTCCCGTACCTCTTCGGGGCTGATGGCAGGAGCCGTTTCCGCACTTCTGCCTCTTGCCGCTTCATTTTCTTTTTCCGCCGTTACCCCCTGCCCGTCAGCAGGCATCGGGAACAATGACGGTTGCACCGGCTTCCGGCGTTTGGACTTGGCTCCTTTCTTCCTCTCCGGTTTCAGTCCCCGTTCCGCCAATCTGCGCTCTTCCTGCGTGTAGCCGAACAGGTCATACAAGTCCATTACAGGAGCTTCGTGCTGTTTCGTTTCCACGACCTGCGGTGCGGATTTTACCGCTTCTGCATTTGGCTGTACCGTTTTTTCTTCTATTTCCACCTTCGGCTGTTGTACTTCCTGAACTTGCGGCTGGACGGAAATCGTCTGTGTTTCACGCTTTTCAGCCTTGATGCCATTGTAGCGTTCCAAGTCCAGCCGTGCCGACAGGTCCGCCGACAATATCCGGTACAAGTCCGTGGCGATGCCCTCCACGCCGCCGCTGTGCGTATATACCATAGCCGGCTTGCCGTATGGGTCGGTATCCCTTTTCGCGTCGGTGTGGATGATGTATTCCGGGTGGTCAAAAAAATACCCGTTGGTGGAAATTCCCGTATGGTTGTTCTTTACGACATCGCCCAACCTCTTGTCCTCTTCGGAAAGCTCTTCCTTGCCCTCGTTCTTTTGCAGGATAATCAGGTCGCACCCCACCTCCGTGTTGGCATCTTCCGTGAACAGGTTGTTCGGCAGGCGGATGGCGGACACCAGATCCGCCTTTCTCATCATCATGTAGCGTGTGCCGCCGTTGCCCTCCGTATCCAGCACGCCCTGCGAGGTGATGAATGCCACGATACCGCCGTCACGCACCGTGTCCAGTCCTTTCAGAAAGAAATAGGTATGCACCTTCCTTGCCGCTATCTTTTTGAATACCGAGCCATTGGTGTATTCCGGGTCGAACACCGCTATATCCCCGAAAGGGATGTTGGAGATGGCAAGGTCAAA
>NZ_NFJV01000007.1 GCF_002160055.1 Mediterranea sp. An20 | reverse complement strand
CAATTCTCTCTCTGCCATAGCTGCATACTGCTTCTTTGAAAAGAAACCCGCCATTGACTTATGTTTCGTCAAGGACGGGCAACTTGCTATGTTTTGATTTATATCGAACTCACGTTAATATATGACAAGTCTGCTGCCTGTCGCTTAGCAGTTGGCTGCTTATCGCTTGGCAATGTTTCAGGAAGGGCTTATCCAAGAAGTAGTTCTTCTTATTATATATGAGACAGCCGTGTTGCACATAAAAAGTTTCAACCGCTTCAAAGTATAATTCGTATCTTTGCGCCGCTAACCGTTTTAAAGAAAGACAAATTTATGCTTACTTTCATATCCTGTGCCAAAACGATGGCATCCCATTGCCGTTTGTCCGTGCCCGATGTCACCATACCTGTCTTTGGGCAGGAAGCTTTGGAAACAGCTTTAGAGCTTGCCCAGTATTCCGCTTCCGAGCTGGGGGCGATGTTGCATGTCGGCGATAAGATTGCTGCCGAGAACCGTTTGCGTTTCCACGACTTCTGTTCCCCTTCCACGCCTTCCATGCCTGCCTTGTGTGCTTATACGGGGGCTGTTTTCAAGCGCATAGCCCCTTCGGACTTTTCGGCAGAGGATTTCCACTTTGCCCAGCAGCACCTGCTCATCACTTCCTTCCTCTACGGGCTGCTCCGTCCGCTGGATCTCATCAAACCTTATCGTTTGGAAGGTGGCGTGTGTCTGCCGGGCAAGGGAGGAATTTCGATGTTCGACTACTGGAAACCGCGGCTTACGGACTTCTTTATCGAGACAGTCAGAAACAGTGGAGGTATCTTGCTCAACCTGGCCAGCGGAGAGATGAAAGACCTGTTCTGCTGGAAGCAGGTAGAGCACGAGGTGCGGGTGGTTACGCCTGAGTTTCAAGTGTGGAAGGTCGGAAAGTTGAAGACAGTGACGGTTTATGCCAAGATGTGCCGCGGCGAGATGGTGCGCTACCTCATCAAGAACCGTGTGGACACACCCGATGCGATGCGTGATTTCACGTGGGAAGGCTTCCGGCTGGACGAGAGCCGTAGCACGGCAGACCACTGGCTCTTTACGTTGGCTTGAATGGCAATATTTATTGTTTTAACGTTGCTTTGTGAATACAAATTATTACTTTTGCGCATCAATAAGCGGTTGACTTATGAATAAAGACTGGATAGAAGACATCAAGAAAGCCTGCCAGGTGATGCAGGAGGGCGGTGTGATACTGTATCCCACTGACACCATCTGGGGAATAGGATGCGACGCCACCAATGAAGAGGCCGTGCGCCGCGTGTATGAGATAAAACATCGTGCCGACAGCAAGGCCATGCTGGTGCTGGTTGATTCGGCGATTAAGGTGGATTTTTATGTGCGGGATGTGCCCGATGTGGCATGGGACCTGATAGAAGTAGCAGACAAACCCCTGACCATCATTTATTCCGATGCCCGTAATCTGGCCCCCGGCCTTCTGGCCGAAGATGGGAGCGTGGGTATCCGGGTGACTCAGGAAGAGTTTTCCAAAGCCTTGTGCAATCGTTTCCGTAAGGCCATAGTATCTACTTCGGCCAATGTGAGCGGAGCACCTTCGCCCCGGACATTTGCCGAGATTAGTGAGGATATTAAGGAAGCTGTGGATTATATTGTTGAAGCCCGCCGCACGGAAAATACGCCAGCCAGTCCGTCTTCCATCATCAAGCTGGGCAAGGGCGGTGAAGTAAAAATCATCCGGCCATGAGCAAGGGAGAGCAAGTATATTATAATGAGAAAGGCTGGTTGCCCCGCCTCATCCATTGGCGCGAACAGAATATCAAGGAGAAGCAGTTTATCCTCATTCTCAGTTTCCTGGTAGGCATTTGTACAGCCTTGGCCGCGCTGGTTCTGAAGCAGTTGATTCATTGGATACAGTGGTTTCTTACAGACAATTTCGACACCACGGAGGCCAACTATCTTTATTTGGTTTATCCCGTCGTAGGTATTTTCCTTACCGGGTTGTTCGTGCGCCATGTGGTGAAAGACGACATCAGTCACGGTGTGACCAAGATTCTCTATGCCATTTCCCGAAGGCAAGGCCGCATAAAGCGCCACAATACCTGGTCGTCTATCATTGCCAGTTCCATAACCATAGGTTTCGGCGGTTCAGTAGGAGCCGAAGCCCCTATTGTGCTTACCGGTTCTGCCATAGGTTCTAACTTAGGTAGTATTTTCAAGATGGAGCACCGCACATTGATGCTGCTTGTGGGATGCGGGGCGGCAGGGGCAGTAGCCGGCATCTTCAAGGCACCTATCGCAGGGCTGGTGTTCACCTTGGAAGTACTGATGATAGACCTTACGATGACCTCTCTGTTGCCGTTGCTTATTTCATCGGTAACGGCGGCAACCTTATCTTATATAGTCACCGGGCAGGAAGCTTTATTCCGCTTTCATTTGGATCAGCCTTTCGAACTGGGCCGCATTCCCTATGTCATTATGCTGGGAGTGTTTTGCGGGTTGGTATCACTTTATTTCACGCGTGCCATGAGCAAGGTCGAAGGAATATTTGGACGGTTGGACAAGCCCTGGAAGAAACTCCTGTTGGGCGGCACCATGCTGAGTGTTCTTATCTTTCTTTTTCCTCCGCTTTATGGTGAAGGGTATGATACTATTGAGTTGTTATTGAACGGCGTGAGCGTAGCCGATTGGGACACGGTGATGAACAATTCTTTCTTCTATGGGCACAGCAATCTTTTGTTGCTCTACCTTTTGCTTATCATCGCTTTCAAGGTCTTTGCTTCCAGTGCCACTAATGGCGGCGGAGGGTGCGGTGGAATCTTTGCTCCTTCGCTTTATTTGGGGTGTATCGCCGGTTTTGTGTTTTCCCATTTCAGCAACGCTTTCGATGTTACCCCTTTTTTGCCCGAGAAGAATTTTGCGCTGATGGGTATGGCCGGTGTGATGAGCGGGGTAATGCATGCCCCGTTGACAGGTGTATTTCTCATTGCTGAACTGACTGGTGGTTACGACTTGTTCCTGCCGCTGATGATTGTTTCCGTCAGTTCCTACCTGACAATCATCGTATTTGAGCCTCATAGTATTTATTCCATGCGTCTGGCCAAGAAAGGCGAGCTGCTTACGCATAACAAAGACAAGTCTATTCTGACGCTGATGAAAATGGAGAATGTGGTGGAGACAGACTTTACTCCAGTACGTCCCGATATGGATTTGGGTGCTCTGGTCGGTGTTATTTCGCATGCACATCGCAACGTCTTTCCGGTACTTGACGCAGACCATCGCCTGCTGGGCATCCTTTTGCTGGACGATATACGCAACATCATGTTCAGGCAGGAGTTGTATCACCGGTTTACTGTGGGTAAGCTGATGACTTCTCCACCGGCGCGCCTCTATGATACAGACAGCATGGAGCAAGTGATGCGCACCTTTGATGATACGCAGGCCTGGAACTTGCCGGTAGTTGATGTAGACGGACATTATCTGGGCTTTGTATCGAAGTCGAAGATATTTAATTATTACCGTGAGGTGCTGGTACATTTCTCCGATGAGTAGTGTGAAGCCAAGAGGAAAGAAGAAAATTGTATGAACAGACAGAATAAGACAGAATAAGAATATGAAAAAAGAAGATTTGCGAATCGTATATATGGGCACGCCGGAGTTTGCGGTGGAGTCCTTACGCTGCCTCGTGGAGGGTGGTTATAACGTGGTAGGTGTCATCACAATGCCAGACAAGCCTGCCGGACGCGGGCATAAGTTGCAGTATTCTCCTGTCAAGCAATATGCTTTGGAACATGGGCTTCCTCTTTTGCAGCCTGAAAAACTGAAGGATGAAGCGTTTCTTGAACAGTTGCGTGCCTGGAAGGCCGATTTGCAGATAGTAGTCGCTTTCCGTATGTTGCCCCAGGTTGTATGGGCAATGCCCCGGTTGGGTACGTTCAATCTGCATGCTTCTCTTTTGCCCCAGTACCGCGGTGCTGCCCCCATCAACTGGGCCGTTATCAATGGTGAGGTAGAGACGGGCATAACAACTTTCTTCCTGAAGCAGGAGATTGATACGGGGGAAGTTATTCAGCAGGTGCGTGTTCCTATTGCCGATACCGATGATGTAGGGGCAGTGCACGACCGGCTGATGATGCTGGGCGGGAAACTGGTGACGGAGACCGTAGACGCAATTCTTAACAATACTGTAAGGACTATCCCCCAAGAGCAGATGCAGGTGACAGGTGAACTTCATGCCGCTCCTAAGATATTCAAGGAAACCTGCCGCATTGACTGGAACCGCCCCGTTAAACAAGTCTATGACTTCATACGTGGGCTCTCGCCTCATCCTACGGCTTGGACAGAGCTTCATCAGGAAGGGCAGGAACCGGTAGTGCTGAAGATTTATGAAAGCGAGAAGTTATCCCTTGCCCACGAATTTCCTGTAGGTACTGTCCAGACAGACGGGAAGACTTATTTGCGTGTAGCGGTACCCGATGGCTTCATTGGACTTCGTTCTTTGCAGTTGCCTGGCAAAAAGCGTCTTCGTGTAGACGAACTGCTGCGCGGATTCCGGTTAAGCGAGCCGGCCAAGGTTTTGTAATCCTCTTTCACGAACAGTTATTTATTCATCTCCTAATTCTTGATTATAACATGAATCCCCTGGTATCTCCCTCCATTTTGTCGGCCAATTTCAGTAACTTGGCTGAGGATATTGACATGTTGAACCGCAGTGAGGCCGACTGGTTGCATATAGACATCATGGATGGTGTCTTCGTACCGAATATATCTTTTGGCTTTCCCGTATTGAAACATGTGGCTGCATTGGCCGAAAAACCTTTGGATGTTCATCTGATGATTGTCCAACCTGAAAAGTTTATCTCCGAAGTAAAGGCTACAGGTGCTTATGTGATGAATGTACACTACGAAGCCTGCCCACATTTGCACCGTGTGGTGCAGCAGATTCGTGATGCGGGCATGCAGCCTGCCGTTACCATTAATCCGGCCACACCTGTATCTTTGCTGAAAGATATTGTAGGCGACCTCTATATGGTGCTTGTCATGGGTGTCAATCCTGGTTTTGGAGGCCAGAAATTCATCCCCCATACCATTGAGAAGGTGCGCGAGTTGCGTGACCTGCTGGACTCTTGCGGATCGCGTGCCTTGATTGAGGTGGACGGTGGAGTCAACCTACAGACTGGAGCTCGCCTGGTGGAGGCGGGAGCCGATGTCCTGGTGGCAGGCAATGCAGTCTTTTCGGCTCCTGACCCCATGGAAGCAATAGCTGCATTGAAGAGTCTCTGACCACAGCTGTCCTTGCCGTGTATTCCCATATTTGGCAGAAGTATCCCTTCCTGCGGCTTTTGATACCACTGGTTGTTGGAATTGTGTGCGGGGATGCCTTCCCGCACGCCCTTCCGTGGCGTTTCTTTGGGGTAGTTGCTGTCGCTCTTACGGTCGCCTTGTATGTATGCCATCGGTATAGCTTGCAGCAGGTATATGGGGTATGGGCTTTTGTCTTATTGGGGCTTGTCGGTTATCAGGGAGCAGCTTGTGCATGGGAAGCAACCTATTATGACTTATCTTCGCCGAAGGCCTGTTATAAAGTGCGTATCTGCGATTGGCCGGAAGAAAAAAAACGCAGCATTCTTTGTCCGGTACATGTGCAGGGTGTCTTTGTGGATGACACGTTGCAGACAGATGTCCGGCAACCGATGTTTCTGCTTTATTTCCATAAAGATTCATTGTCGGCCCGTTTGATGCGGGGAGATGAACTGTTGGTGCAGACACATCTAACCCAGCCGCGTAATTGGGGAGATTTTGACTACGCCCGTTTCCTTCGCAGGAAGGGAGTGAGCGGGACGGGGTATGTGCCTGCCGGTCGTTGGAGGGTATTGGGTAATGACTCGGCACGCACCCTTCGGCAGATAGCTTTGGACTACCGGGAACAGGTCGTGGGACTGTATCATCGGTTGGGGTTTCAGGGAGATAATCTGGCGGTACTTGCTGCACTGACCGTGGGCGACCAGAGTGATTTGAGTGAAGAGATTGTGAAGACCTATTCTGTTGCGGGTGCCAGCCATGTCTTGTCCTTGTCTGGTCTGCACATTGGTTTTCTATATGCCCTGTTGTGGTGGATGTTACGTCCTTTTTGGGCGCGTTGGCGTTGGCTGAAGCCTTTTCTGCTTTTATTTCTGGTAGCGGCTTTGTGGGGCTTTGCTTTTTTCACGGGATTGGCTTCGCCGGTAGTGCGTTCAGTCATAATGGCATCTTTTGTAGCCTTGACATCCTTCTGCTCTTCGAAGCTGCTGACCATAAACTCCTTGGCTGCTACGGCCTTCCTAATGTTGCTGGTTCGTCCTTTGTGGCTGTTCGATGTCAGTTTCCAACTGTCTTTTCTTTCGTTGGCGGCAATTCTTGTGTTTCAGCCTCCATTGTATGCCTGCTGGACGCCACAAAGCCGGATACTCCGCTACGTGTGGGGATTGATAACGGTGTCTGTGGCGGCACAGATAGGCTGCGCCCCTTTGGTGATGTTGTATTTTTCTCAGTTTCCTACACATTTTCTTTTGAGCAATCTGCTGGTAGTGCCTTTATCTTCCCTGATTCTTTATGCGGCGGTTGTGTTGCTGGCACTTACTCCGCTCCCTGGATGGCAAACAGGTTTTGTGCCTGTAGTGGAGAGCCTGTTGAACTGGCAGAATGGAGGATTGAAACTGATTGAGAATTTGCCTTTCTCTTCGCTCGACCAGCTGGAGGTAAGCGTGGTCGATGTGTGGCTGTTTTACCTTTTTCTGGCCCTGCTTTGGTTTTGCCTGCACCGTTTCACTTTTCGGAGAGTTTGTGCGGCATTATTGGCATTGTTGGCTTGTGTGGTGTAAGGAGGCAGCGGCCCGGCGCATTGACACTTGTCCGATAAACCGTCGTCCTTATCTGTTGGAAGCAGATTGCCAAGCGCTAAGAAGCAAATTGCCAAGCACTAAGAAGTAGATTGCCAAGCACTAAGAAGCAGATTGCTAAGCGATAAGGAGCAAAGGCCTGTGTGCCAGTAATATAACTGGTCGTTCTAAATCGGAAGCTTCTTGCGGTGATATTTCTGCACTAATCGTTTGGGGAGTGTTGCAAAGCTGTGGATAAGGGCATGTCGGGCACTCACTTGTGCTTATCCTGCCGAAAAGTTTCAATCATTTCTTTCTTCCCTTATTCTGAAGTCTAAACTTTTTTGTAATTTTGCTCCTTCTTTCTATGGTATGTTTAAATAATAACGAAGAATTTATCTATTATGCTGAGTAAGATAATTAGGCAAGCGGATATAGACCACTTCAGTAAATGGCTGGAACGTGCAGAGAAGATGGTTATCGTATCCCATATATCTCCCGACGGAGATGCCATCGGCTCTTCCTTAGGTTTGTGGCATTTCCTTAATTCTCAGGAAAAGACCGTGAATGTCATTGTTCCCAATGCCTTTCCCGATTTCCTGAAATGGATGCCGGGAAGCAAGGATATTCTGCTGTATGACAAATATAAGGAGTTTGCCGACCAGCTTATAGCCGAGGCCGATGTCATTTGTTGTCTCGACTTTAACGCCATTCATCGCATTGATGCGATGGGCGAGGCGGTGTTGGCTTCGCCTGCAAGGAAAATCCTTATCGATCATCATCTGGACCCGGAGCCTTTCTGTCGGATAACCATCTCCCATCCGGAGATTTCTTCCACCTCCGAGCTGGTATTCCGTCTTATTTGCCGGATGGGATATTTTAACGAAATTACCAAGGAGGGCGCCGAGTGTATTTATACAGGCATGATGACAGATACGGGTGGTTTCACCTACAACTCGAACAATCGGGAGATTTATTTCATTATCAGCGAGCTTTTGTCGAAGGGTATTGATAAGGATGATATCTATCGCAAGGTATTCAATACCTATTCAGAAAGCCGCCTGCGCCTGATGGGGTATGTACTGACACAGATGCGTGTTTATACAGATTGCAACGCAGCACTCATCTCGTTGACTAAGAAAGAACAACGCCGGTTTAACTACATTCGGGGGGATAGCGAGGGATTTGTCAATATTCCGTTGAGCATTAAGAATGTGGTGTTCTCGTGTTTTCTGCGTGAAGATACCGAGAAGCCGATGATTAAGATTTCCTTGCGCTCAGTAGGCAAGTTCCCCTGCAATCAGGTAGCTTCGGAGTTTTTTAACGGGGGCGGACATCTCAATGCTTCGGGGGGTGAGTTTTACGGAACGATGGATGAAGCACGTGAAGTATTCGAAGCTGCTTTGAATAAATATAAGCCCTTGCTTACGGCTCAACCTTAAAAAAACAATGGGGAAAGGTTAAAAGATACGAACATTCGGGGTATATCCCTTAATCTTTGCGTGAAATCAGATACTTTTGCCACGCAATTACCAATAAAAAGAAATGAAGAAACTGACTTTGTTATTTTTGCTCTTGATGGCTGTATGTGCGGCCTTCCAGGCCTGTGACGACACCATGACCTATGCCGAGATGAAAGAGAGGGAAGACAATGCCATTGATGCCTTTATACGCGACAGCAACATCGTGGTGATTTCCCAGTCGGAGTTTTATGCGCAAGATTCCATGACTGATGTCAGTCGGAATGAATATGTGCAGCTGGCAAGTGGTGTTTATATGCAGATAGTCGATAAGGGCATCGAAGGCGATACGGTAAAAAACAACGATGAAATCATCGTCCGCTTTAGCGAATATAATGTATTGAATAATTATCTTACTTATTCTAATCTGGAAGTCCCCTACATGACAGATGGTTTCCGTTATATGGTGACCTCTTCTTCGATTGCAGGCATTTTCCTGATAGAATCCGAAACAGGATACGCCAGCTATTATTCCTACAATATATTGGGAGGAAGCACAGCAGTGCCTGCCGGTTGGCTGGTGCCTTGGGACTATATCTACAATAAGGCGCACGTCAAGCTTATTGTGCCTTCCGATATGGGAACACAGAATGCCATGAGTTCCGTGGTCCCCTATTATTATGATATACGTTATCAGATTTATTAATATGAAGTGAAGTTATCCTCTAATCCATATTTATTTATGACACTTATTAAATCTATTTCAGGCATCCGCGGAACCATCGGCGGACAGGCGGGTGAGGGACTTAATCCGCTGGACATTGTGAAATTTACTTCAGCTTATGCTACACTGATTCGTAAGACGTGTACCGTAAAGAGCAACAAAATAGTAGTGGGACGTGACGCGCGTCTTTCCGGCGAGATGGTGAAGAATGTGGTGACAGGTACCCTGATGGGTATGGGTTGGGACGTGGTAGATATTGACTTGGCTTCTACGCCCACTACCGAACTGGCCGTGACCATGGAAGGAGCCAGTGGAGGCATTATTCTTACCGCGTCGCACAATCCCAAGCAGTGGAATGCCCTGAAGCTGTTGAATGAGCGCGGAGAATTCCTTAACAAAGAAGAAGGAAACGAAGTACTTCGCATTGCCGAAGCTGAAGCTTTTGAATATGCTGAAGTGGACAAGTTGGGAACTTATCGCAAAGACCTATCCTACAATCAAAAGCACATAGACAGCGTATTGGCTTTGGAGTTGGTGGACGTGGAGGCTATACGCAAGGCCAATTTCCGTGTAGCTATCGACTGCGTGAATTCCGTAGGCGGTATCATACTGCCCGATTTATTGAACCAGTTGGGTGTGCAGCATGTGGAGAAACTTTATTGCGAGCCTACAGGCAATTTCCAGCATAATCCTGAACCCTTGGAGAGAAACCTTGGTGATATCATGGGACTGATGGCGCAGGGAAATAACGATGTGGCTTTTGTTGTGGACCCCGATGTAGACCGACTGGCTATTATCTGTGAGGACGGTCGTATGTACGGTGAAGAATATACACTGGTCAGTGTGGCTGACTATGTGCTGAAGCATACACCGGGCCCTGCTGTGTCTAACCTCAGTTCTACCCGTGCCCTGCGTGATGTGGCAGCCCGCTACGGACAGCCCTATTATGCTTCAGCTGTAGGTGAGGTGAATGTTACTACCAAGATGAAGGAGGTAGGAGCCGTAATTGGCGGTGAAGGCAATGGAGGAGTTATCTATCCTGCCAGTCACTACGGACGCGATGCTTTGGTGGGTATCGGTCTTTTCCTTAGTCATTTGGCGCACGAGGGCAAGAAGGTAAGCGAATTGCGTGCCACATATCCGGCTTATTTCATGGCCAAGAACCGTGTAGACTTGACACCTGATACCGATGTAGATGCTATTCTGGCTAAAGTGAAGGAGCTTTATAAGAACGAGCAGATTACTGATATTGACGGAGTAAAGATTGATTTCCCCGACAAGTGGGTGCACTTGCGCAAGAGCAATACGGAACCCATCATCCGTGTATATAGCGAGGCACATACTCAGGAAGAAGCCGAAGAGATTGGCCGCCAAGTGATGAAAGTGATTGAGGAGTTAGCCCGTTAATTGAGCTTATATACCTTTTCAAATAGAAAGACGATGCAGATTTCAGGGATGGCCGCTGAATCTGCATCGTCTTTTTCTGTCAGGAGGTAAAAGGGGAAGGACTGGAAAATCAGATAGGATGCGACGGGTTGCTGCCCCAGGCAAGTATCTTTTCTGCTTCTGTTTCGAAGTTGGGGGTAAAGATGCCCTGACCCAGATTCGCCCGGATTTCTTCTACCGGCCAGAAGCGCCCGCCGTCCAGTTCGTCCGAAGGAGAAACGGGACCATCATAGACCGTGCGGAAGGTAAAGACCAATTCGCGTTCGCGGTCAGATTCGAATACATAATGTGTCACGGGCTGTGGTGTGAAGTCGGTGATGCCTAACTCTTCGCGTACTTCGCGTTGCAAGGCTTGTTCTACACTTTCGCCAAGGTCGACGTGTCCGCCTACGGCTGTGTCCCATTTGCCGGGTTGGATGTCTTTCCAAAGAGGTCGTCGTTGCAGGTAGAGTTCTCCTTGCGAGTTAAATACATGCAAATGTACTACGGGATGTAGCAGTTTGCTTCCGTTGTGGCATTCCCCGCGGGTAGCAGCACCGAGAATGTTACCTTCTTCGTCTACCACGGGAAAGAGTTCCTGGTTATTGTCTTGTTTCATAATAGTCAATAATTATGGTACCAGCAGCGACGAGTCTCCATAGCTCAAGAAGCGGAAATCGTGTTTCAGCGCATAGTTATATATTGTGCGCCAGTCGTTGTGTACGAAAGCCGATACGAGCAGTAGCAAGGTACTTTGTGGCTGGTGGAAGTTTGTTACCATGGCTTTTACTATCTTATAATCGTAGCCTGGTGCAATGATTATCTGGGTGCTCGTGTGCAGGGTTTCCAATCCGTGTCGGTCCAGATAAGCAAGCACGGCAGAGAGAGCCTGGGTGGCAGGGGTAGCCAGTTCGTCAGGAGAGCATTCATAAGGTTGCCACTGGCGTACGGTCAGCTCTTCGTCGGAGGCATCAGGATGCTTCATCAGAGTGAGCCCGATGTGGTAGAGGCTCTCCAGCGTGCGCACCGAAGTAGTTCCTACGGCGATGGCCTGTCCGCCGTGAGCTATGAGCCTGGCGATGGTGTGGCGTGATACGGAGATATATTCCGTGTGCATCTCATGTCCTTCAATCTCTTCACTTTTTACTGGTCGGAAGGTGCCTGCGCCCACGTGCAGTGTCAGTTCTTCCAGTTCTATCCCTTTTTCTTTCAGTGCATCGAGCACGCGGGGCGTGAAGTGCAGTCCAGCAGTAGGTGCGGCTACCGAGCCTTTTATCTTCGAATACACCGTCTGATAAGTTTCCAAGTCGCTCGCTTCCGTCTTGCGGTTGAGGTAGGGAGGGATAGGCAGTTCGCCGAACACTTCAAGTATGTCGGCAAAGCTCACCTGGCTGTTGTTCCACTCGAAGTCTACCCGGTGGCTGGTTCCCCGGCATTCGCCACGTGTGGCACTTAGCGTAACGTTCATTCCTTTTACTGTCATTTCGCGGTGTAGCGTTCCCTCTTTCCATTTCTTCAGGTTGCCTATCAGACAGAGCCAAGATACGTGTCCCGTCTGCTGGAAGTTGAGTGCATAGTCGTGAGGCTCCAGCGGTTCCAGGCAGAACACTTCGATGAACGCGCCTGTGTCTTTACGGAAGTGCAGACGTGCCTGGATGACCTTGGTGTTGTTGAATACCATCAGGGCGCCTGCAGGGATGTATTGCGGGAGGTGGTAAAAATGGTCCTCGCTTACTTCTCCGTGGCGGTAAAGTAAGAGTTTGGATTCGTCGCGCACGGGTAAGGGGAACTTGGCAATGCGTTCGTCCGGCAGGTTGTAGGAAAAGTCACTGATGCGGATATGTTTCGGGTCTTGAGTCATAGTTTTTTGATTTGAGGCACAAAGGTAGGAATAATTCCGTATCTTTGCGCCGTTATTTACAGAGAAGTGGTTGTAAACTTTTGAACCCCTGAATGCTGCTTGTGATATACAGATTGGTATTCTATTGATAAGCAGTAAGTTATCTCTTATATATAACAAGCTCGCTGCTTGTGGCTTAGGAGTTTGCTGCTTATAGCTTGGAAGTTTGCTGCATAGCCTGGAACATTTTTCATGAAAAAAATAGTCCGGGTGGCAGGCATATACAATAAGTAGTGTAGCATGGAGTGTTTAAATCATGGCAAATAAAAACAGATAAGATAAAAACAAGAAGATTATGAAGATAGGTGACAAAGTGCGTTTTTTAAGCGAAGTAGGCGGAGGTCGCGTGTCGGGCTTCCAGGGTAAAGACATTGTGCTGGTGCAAGACGAAGACGGCTTCGACATCCCCATGCCCGTGCGTGAGTGTGTGGTAGTGGAAACAGACAACTACAACATTCCTACACCAGCCGACAAAGTTCGGCGGAGAGAGGAACAAACTGCTTCCAAACCTCAAGCTCAGCCTTTGGTACAGCCACGTGAGCAGCCTCAAGTGTCAGTCTATCGTCAGCCCGAGGTTCGTGGAGGAAACGTTCTCAATGCTTACCTGGCTTTTGTGCCTATCGACATTAAGTCGGTAAGCACTACACCTTTTGAGGCTTATCTGGTGAACGATTCCAACTACGACCTATTTTATACCTATCTCGTGGCCGAAGGTAAGGCTTGGAGCGTGGTCAGTCATGGGTTGGTAGGCCCCAACGAGAAATATCTGTTGGAAGAATTTGAGAAGGCAGCTTTGAACGAACGCGAGCGTGTGTGTGTGCAATTGGTGGCATTCAAGGAACGCAGTTCGTTTGCTTTGAAGCCAGCTGTGTCGGTAGAACTGCGTATAGACGTGGTGAAATTCTACAAGCTGCACACTTTCCAACCCTCCGATTTCTTTGAGACGCCAGCCCTTATCTACGACTTGGTGCGCAACGACCAGCCGGCACGGCAGATTATTGTCGATGCCCGCGAGCTTCAGCAGGCCATGACCCGGAAGAAGTCGGCGGATGCTTCGGGCAATGCGCAGCAGACATCCAAGTCGAAACCCAATCCCGACCCGAGGAAAGACCTCGTGGAAGTAGACCTTCACATTGATGCTTTGCTGGACGATACGAGAGGCATGACGCCCGGCGAGATGCTGCAATACCAGCTTGCGAAGTTCCGTGAGGTCATGGAGAAATACCGTCAGAAGCATGGACAACGCATTGTCTTCATTCACGGCAAGGGCGAAGGCGTGTTGCGCAAGGCTGTGCTGGACGAGTTGAAGCGTAAGTATCCTGCCTGCAAAACCCAGGATGCGTCGTTTCAGGAATATGGTTTCGGTGCTACCTTGGTGACGGTATACTGATAAATTCCTGAAAGTTGCACAGAACAGCTCTATAGAGTAGTAGCTTTCTACTCTATGGAGTAATTATTTGCCTTCGTAGGCATACATATTTAATATATATATGATATAGTTGATTATGATGAACAGACGAGATATGGGCCGCTTTGCGTGTCCGGTTCCCTTCCGCTCTTCAATTTCTGTGGCTGTCCTGTTCCTGCTGATGTGGCTTCCGCTTGTGGTGTCATGCCACCGCGGTCAACAGTCGGCAACATCTGTAAGCGAATCATTGTGTTTTGATGCATTTCTCCGTACCTGTTCCGATTCCATCTCGTTGGTCCCGAGGCAAGTGCGCACAGAAGCATTGAATCGGATGCGGCGGTGCCAGGACAGCTTAGTAGCCTATCAATACCTCTCTGTGGCACTAAAGACATGTCTTGTGACTTTCGACCTCGATTCTGCCCGTCTTCTAATTAATGAGATAGAAGATTATGTACGTCGTGCTCCCGCTTCGCCCCGTCTTGCTGATTTGTTGTCAGAATGTCTCAACACCAAAGGTAATGTTTTTGCCCGCACAGGCTATATGGATTCGGCTACCGCCTGCTTCTATCGGTCTGGTCTGCTCCTGATGCAGGGCTCCCGTACGGAATCTCTGCCCGATGTGCTCATCAATCTGGCCGATGCCTATAACCGTCAGGGCAAGTTGGATAGCAGCGCTTATTGGTACCGCCGCGCTCTTCTGTTGTGCGATTCATTGGGACTGGTCTCCCGGCGCAAAGTTCCTATCTACTATGGGCTTGCCCAGATATATTCTTCGCTGCGGGTTTTCGGGCAGTGCGACCATTACTATGACCTGGCTGCTTCTTACTATGACCAGATGCTTCCTTTTGAGAAACATTTTTACCTGAACAATCGCGGTACCACTTATTATTATCGTGGCGATTTACTTACGGCACGTGACTATTTTCTCCGCGCCTTGGATCTTACCGACGATTATCCGGACATGCTTTATGAAGTAAATCTGAGCCGCATCAATCTCAGCGACTGTTACTTGGGACTTGGTCAACCCGATTCCGCAGAACGTTACCTTGGTTTGTGTGAGCCTTTCTTCCGCGCTACAAGTGTGTCTACTGCCCTCTACTATTTGGATACGCAACACATTCAGTTGGCACTTTTGCGTGGCAACCTTCCTGAAGCGGCCCGTTTTATAGCCCATTCTGTTACTCCGCCAGATGTTGATCCCGATCTGATACATATACGTAACCGATATCTGCGGCGTTATTACCGGGCAATAGGCGACTATCGTACGGCTTATCATAACCTGGAGAAGGATTTGCAACTCGATGATTCCATCCGTAATGAACGTGTCCGCATGCGTATAGCCGACCTGACTTTACGCTACCAGCAAGATTCTACGCTAATGGCTCATCGGCTGTTGTTGCAGGAACAGCAGACCGAAATGTTCCGTTTGCGTCAGACGCGCTTTATTGGGTTGGCTTTCGGAGCATTGGCTCTGTTGGCAGCTCTTTTTGTCTATCTCTATAACAAGAAAAAGCGGGCTCTTCTTCTGGCACAGGGTAGGCGCACGGTGTCTTCTCTACGTTTGGAGAATATCCGCAACCGTTTGTCGCCGCATTTTATTTTCAATATACTTAACCAGTTAATGTCGGGTATCGCTCCTTCCCAGCGTCAGAGGCTTTCGTCACTGGTCAAACTGATGCGCCGCAATCTGGAACTGGCCGATCAGCTTTGTGTCACGCTGGATGAAGAACTTGATTTTGTACGTACTTATCTGGAGTTGGAGCGTCAGGCTCTGGGTCCGGCATTCCATTTCAGCATAGATATAGCTCCTGAAGTTTGTCCCGACCGGGTGATGCTGCCTTCTATGCTTCTACAGATTCCTGTCGAAAATGCGCTGAAACACGCATTGAAAGATAAGGACGGGGAACGTTTGCTTTGGATAGCAGTGTCTGCCAGCCAGGAAGGGACCGATATTCGTATTACCGATAATGGCGGAGGTTACCGTGCGGATAGCGTCAGGCGTGGTACGGGTACTGGCATGAAAGTAATTATGCAGACCATTCAGATATTGAATCAGAAAAACCGGCAGTCTATTGATATTTCGGTCCATAACGTATCTTTGCCTTCGGGAGATACAGGTTGCGAGGTTGCTTACCGCTTACCCAGCCAGTATGATTACCAGATTTAGTGAGACTTTTTAATCCTTATTTTAATATGGATAGCCTTCTATTCTGCCGTATAGTTCGTTTTTTAGCTTTTCGATCTTGCCCGAACGCAATATAATCTTTATATTCGCTGTCTGAAAATAGGACACAAGCATACTAATATGGATAAATATAAAGTAGTCATAGTAGATGATGATGAGCTTTCTCTGGAGAACTTGACTTTTGCTCTGGCAAAGGATGAACGTTTCTCTGTGGAGGGAATTGCTCATAATGCCAGGCAAGGAAAGAAGCTGATAGTCCAGATACGGCCGGACTTGCTTTTCTTGGATATGGAGTTGCCGGATATGACAGGAATGCAGCTTCTGCAGGAGATGCGTGACGATTTGTCGCGTACCATGCGGATTGTGTTCTATACAGCATACGATAAATATATGATTCAGGCCATCCGTGAGGCTGCTTTTGATTATCTGCTGAAACCTTTCGATGATCAGGAGTTGAAAGATATATTAGATCGCTTTGTGAAACAGGCGACTGCTTTGAAGCCGGAGCCTCTTTTTTCTAATGTGCCGGTGTCTTCGAGGCAGACCTTCATCGTTTTTACGCCTACCAACGACATGCGTGCCTTGCGTCCTTCGGAAATAGGTTTCTTCCGCTATTGTTCAGAACGTAAACAGTGGGAGGTTATTCTGAATAACCAGCCTCCTTTGGCTTTGCGCCGTGGTATGACGGCAGAGCAGATTACTCAATTTTCTCCCTGTTTTGTACAGATACACCAGTCGTACATTATTAATATTGACTATCTTATGATAATAAAGGAAAGCAAATGTCTGCTTTATCCTCCATTTGATAAAGTAACAGAGTTGCTGGTATCCCGCAAATATAAAAAAGAACTGCAAGAACGCTTTTGCTTGTGAAAGTAGAGCGGATATTATAATTTGGTTAGGGAGTTGACACTGACTTTTACAAGTGTCGACATAAAAAGAGGGCGTATCAAATTGATGAGATTTGGTATGCCCTCAATTTTTTCCCATGAAGGCTTCCTACATGCTTCCGGCAACTGAGTTCTGAACCTGTTCCTGGAATATCGGATTCTCGGCGTGTGTATATGTAATGATACACACAAGGTTATGGAAAGAGAACGGTTGGTTTGAGGTTATAATTCCGGAAGGGTATTGGGGGAGATATATAATTTGTTATATATCAACAGCCTGCAGATTTTCCTCGTGGTATGACAAAACTCCAGCCAATGAAAGCCTGGGGCTTTGTTTCATACGTTTTCGGCAAGTTATAAAAAGAGGGGTATCTGCATGTCGATACCCCTCTTTTTGCATATAAACCAAATAGTTTGTTGTCGTTCTTACTTGATTTCGATACCTTTGTTTTGAAGTGTAAGGTTCAGAATCTTTGTGTAGTCAGCATATTGCTTCTCGTTCAAGGCCTTCTTCATCAACTTCAAGTTGCCATAGATGGCGTTGTGAAGCAATTCTTTCTGATTCTTCTTGGAAGTGTTGGCACGCTTCATCTGTTCGTTGAAGAAGTCACAGATGTTGGCCACTTCTTCGTGTTGGTTACCGCTTAGTTGCAGATAACGGCTCAGCTTCTCTACGTTAATGTTTCCTTCCCACTTTTCGGTAGTCGGTTGGTTTCCTGCTGCAAAACTTGCAGTTGTCAGGCAGAGTGCTGCCACTAAAGTCATTCCAAAACGTTTCATAATACCTACTTTTTTAATTGTTAACCTAAAAACTAAATCTTTATGCAAAGCTAATACCTATTGAAAGGTCTTACTCTTTCTTTTTACCGATGCAAATATACGAGTATGTTTTATAACACAAAAATGAATGGTGAAAAAACTGCATGTTACCCCTCTATTTCTTGATATTTGTCAATTAGAGCGTGTGAAAATGGGCGTTTGTATTCGTTTATGTAATCAATTTGTAATACAAAACGAATTATATCAATGAATCTGAAAGCATATACGGACTTTTTCTTCTCTTGCCAAGAGTTGCACCGTAGTACAGTGTTGGGTAGCCAATATTTCGCTCTTGGGAGCTACATGTTGTATTTGTATGTCTTCTGAAAGATTTCTTTTCTTGCGTGTGCATTAACTTTTTAAAGTTAATTTGTCCGTAAGACTCTGGACACTCGTACAATAGAGGAATTGGTTTTCTTTTCCTTGTCGATGAGCCGTTGAGGTATGAGTTTCCCCGTCGGGCGCTATCATGTGTGCATACTTATCTAACAGATGAGACTTGGAAAAATGGTTGATTGACAGCGGGTGTTTGAGATGATTCGGTATCTTTTTAATAAACAGGACGTTGCTTCTAATCGCTTAGAAGTTTGTTTCTAACCGCTTAGGACTCTGTTTCTAATTGCTTAGGACTTTGTTTCTTATAGCTTGGCAGTTTGTTTCTGGAAGTCAACTGTTGCAATTAGACCTTATCGGCGATTATAGGACATGGGCAAGGGTGGAATCGGGGCATTGTTGAAAGGTGGATATGACATGATTGTGAAATTGATGTTAAAATATAATTGGAGATGCTCTTACATATAAAGAATAAAGTTTATCTTTGTCGTCTGACAGATGTGTCAGAATTGAATAATACCTGTATTCGTTAAACTGGAAAAGGCAATGATACGATTAGGCATAGACATAGGTTCGACCACAGTCAAACTGGTGGTTATTGATGAAAAGGCTGATATTTTGTATACGAAATACGAACGTCACAATGCACGTGTAAAAGAAGTTTTGGCACTTTGCCTGCAAGAACTGATGGCTGTGTTGGGCGACCGGGAGGTGTCTGTACGCATGACCGGCTCCATCGGCATGGGGATGGCCGAGAAATATTCCATCCCTTTTGTGCAGGAAGTAGTGGCGGCTGCACGTGCTATCAAGCAAACCTATCCAGGCGTACGGTCGATGATAGACATCGGTGGTGAAGATGCCAAAGTGGTGTTTTTCAAAGATGGAAAAGCCAGAGATTTGCGCATGAACGGTAACTGTGCGGGAGGCACGGGGGCGTTTATCGACCAGATGGCGGTTATCCTGGGGGTAGATGTGAGCGAATTGGATCGTCTGGCAGCAGGAAGTACACAAATTTATCCTATCGCTTCGCGGTGTGGTGTCTTCTGTAAGACAGACATTCAGAATCTGGTGGCTAAAAATGCTACGCGCCAGGACATAGCGGCTTCTATCTTTCATGCTGTGGCGGTACAGACGGTGGTTACGTTGGCACACGGGTGCGACATTCAGGCGCCAGTGCTTTTTTGCGGGGGACCGCTGACATTTATGCCTACCTTGCGCAAGGCTTTTGTAGACTATCTGTCTGTTGATGAAGCTGATACAGTGTTGCCTTCCAATGGTACCCAGCTTCCTGCCCTGGGAGCAGCTTTATATGAATTGTCGGCAGATCAGGAGAAGTCGTTCATGTTGTCGGCATTCAAGGATACCATTTTGCATGCTGCGGCTTCAGCAGATGCGAAAGGAAAACAAGTCGGATTGCCGCCTGTCTTTAAGAATGAGATGGACTATCGCCTGTGGAAGATGCGCATGTCGGATTGTACTGTCAAGAAACACTCTTTACGGCAAGGCACTTACGATGTCTTTATCGGAGTAGATTCCGGCTCTACTACGACTAAAATTGTAGTGACCGATGCCGATGCCTGCATACTATATTCTTATTATGCCAATAATGGAGGAAACCCCGTGGAGGCCGTAGAGCAAGGATTGCGACAGCTGAGTGAGGAATGTAAGGCGTGTGGAGCTGTCCTTAACATACGGGGCGGTTGTTCTACCGGATATGGCGAGGATTTGATAAAGGCAGCTTTTGGCTTTCAGTCGGGTATTGTAGAAACTATTGCACATTACATGGCTGCCAGACATTTGAACAAGGAGGTATCTTTTATTCTTGACATCGGCGGGCAGGATATGAAGGCGATGTTCGTTACCGACGGAGTGATTGACCGCATAGAAATAAACGAAGCCTGTTCTTCGGGATGTGGGTCGTTCATCGAGACTTTTGCCAAGAATCTGGGATACACTCCTTCCGACTTTTCCCGCTTGGCATGCGAGGCTCGTCATCCGTGCGATTTGGGTACCCGCTGCACTGTCTTTATGAACTCCAAAGTCAAGCAGGTATTGCGTGAGGGTGCCACCATAGAGGACATCGCAGCAGGTTTGGCCTATTCGGTAGTAAAGAACTGTCTGTATAAGGTGTTGAAGCTGAAAGATGTTTCGGTGTTGGGTAAGCATATTTTCGTGCAGGGAGGCACTATGCGCAACGATGCGGTAGTGCGTGCTATTGAACTGCTCACGGGAGCGGAAGTGACCCGCTGTGATATGCCGGAATTGATGGGAGCTTTGGGGTGCGCTCTTTATGCTATCCGCCATCCGGGCGAGGCAATCAGGTTAGATGCATTGGAAGAAAAGGCTTCCTTTACTACCCATGAACTTCATTGCCGGGGGTGTGCCAATCAGTGTGCGGTGACTGCGTATTCTTTTGGGAATGGCCGCCGTTATTATTCGGGCAACCGCTGTGAGCGTGTCTTTTCCAATGGAGGGGAACATCAGCAGGGAGTCAATGTGTATAGGCAGAAGGAAAAACTTTTATTCGACCGTGCTTCGGATGCTCCTGTCGGCGCTTTGACTATCGGTCTGCCCCGCTGTCTGAATATGTTCGAAGATTATCCATTCTGGCATGCCCTCTTTACCGCCTGTGGCTTTCGGGTATGTCTGTCCGATGCCTCCGATTATACGGCTTATGAAAGCAGTGCCCGGATGGTGATGTCTGACAATATTTGTTTCCCGGCCAAGCTGGTACATAGCCATATCCGTAATTTGCAGGAGAAGCGTGTCAATCGTATTTTTATGCCCTTTGTCGTATTTGAGAAACAATACGATGGGTACAACAGTTATAATTGTCCCATAGTTACCGGCTATTCGGAAGTGATAAAAGGAGTGCAACAAACCGACATTCCTATAGACTCTCCTGCCATTACGTTCAAGGACAAAAAATTGCTGGCTGTCCAATGTAAGGAATATCTTTTTTCATTGGGCGTACCTTCTTCTGTGGTGTCAATGGCTTTGAACCGAGCATTGCAGGCTCAGGAAGCTTATGAACAGGCCTTGGTGGAGGTAAATGAGCAAGTTCTGGCTCAGGCGCGCCAGGCTCATGGATTGGTGGTTTTATTGGCCGGCCGACCTTATCATACCGATTCTCTTATTCAGCACCAGGTGGGAGACTTGCTGGCCGGTATGGGTATATATGTGATAACTGACGACATTGTACGTCGTCATTCGCAGCCGGCAGCTGATGTGCATTTTGTAGAGCAATGGGCTTATCCGACCCGCATTCTTGATGCCGCCCGCTGGTGTGGCAAGCAGGGGAGGGATGTGCAGTTTGTCGAACTGACCTCTTTCGGTTGTGGTCCCGATGCTTTTTTGGTGGATGAGGTGCGCAGTCTGTTGATGCGTCATGGCAAGTCTTTGACTTTGCTGAAACTGGACGATATAAACAATGTAGGTTCAATGCGGTTACGTGTGCGTTCGCTATTGGAAAGCTTGAAGTTATTGCCTGTGTCAACAGAAGCTGCCCATGAAGAACAGTTTATCACAACACCGGTTTTTGACAAGATAGCCCGTAAGCGGAAAATCCTCATACCTTTCTTTACTCCTTTCCTGTCTCCTTTGTTGCCCGATATTATGAAGGTGGCAGGATACGATGTAGAGAATCTTCCTCTCAGCGATGCTAAATCGGCAGAGTGGGGTTTGAAATATGCCAACAATGAAGTCTGCTATCCGGCTACACTGATAGTGGGAGATGTCCTTAAAGCTCTCAAGAGCGGACGTTATAATCCTGATGAAACGGCAGTGGCTATTACCCAAACCGGAGGTCAGTGCCGTGCCAGCAATTACTTGCCTCTTATCAAGAAGGCATTGGTTGATGCCGGGTTTGCCAACGTGCCGGTCATTTCCGTTACCTTTGGTGACATGATGGGGAATTATCAGCCTGGGTTCAGGATGAATTGGTTGAAGCTGATGCCCATAGCCATTCGTTCTGTCCTCTATACAGATTGTTTGGCCAAGTTTTATTACGCATCGGTTGTGCGCGAAAAAGAGAAAGGCAGTGCCCGTGCCTTGGCGAAGCAGTATCTGGAGAAGGCCGGACAACTTATCCGTAGCGGGCGTACGGGTGAGATGTATGATTTATTGGCGCATGCAGCTCAGGACTTTGCGGGCATATCTACTGATGTTACCTATCCGAAAGTTGGCGTGGTAGGAGAGATATTCTTGAAGTTCAATCCTTTTGCGCAGCAACGTGTAACCGACTGGTTAATCGGGCAGCATATCGAAGTGGTGCCTCCCCTTATGATGGGTTTCTTTCTGCAAAGTTTCGTCAATCGGGAAGCATGGGGGCGGTCTCATCTTCAGCGCAACACCCTTCCTTCATCAGTGGCACGCTGGATATACAAGCTGATTTGGAGAGAGGTAGAACGGGTTAACCTCATCGGAGCCCGTCATCCATTCTTTACGCCTTTTGAAGATATTTTCCAGCAGGCACGTGCGGCATCAAAGGTTATTACTCTTAATGCCCAGTTTGGTGAGGGATGGCTTTTGCCTGGAGAGATAGTGTCGTATGCCTCGCAAGGAGTGCGGCATGTTGTAAGTCTCCAGCCTTTTGGATGTATAGCCAATCATATTGTTGCCAAAGGCATGGAAAAGCGCATTACACAGCTGTTTCCTGATATGAATCTGCTCTCGCTGGATTTCGACAGTGGAGTTAGTGAGGTGAATGTGACTAATCGCTTACTTCTGTTTACCAATAATTTAAAGGATTGAACTTATGGAATCAATGGAAGATCGTATATTGGCCAGTGCGGAACAGTTGTTTCTGGAAAGAGGTTTCGATGGCACCAGCATGAGCGATATAGCTGCCAACGCAGGAATTAACCGACCAACATTACATTATTATTTCCGTACGAAGGACAAGATGTTTCGTGCCGTTCTTTCGCGGATTGTGTTGTCGTTTGTTCCTCGTGTCTACGACATTATTGTGCAGTCGGAGAAACCTGTCGCCGAGCGTGTGTCTGAGGTTCTTGACGCTTATATGGTCATTTTTATGAACAAGCCTTGCTTGCCTCTTTTTGTTGCACGGGAGATACAGCGGGATTTTGATTTCTTAGTGCGCATGATGCGTCAGGAACAGATAGATCGTTATGCCCATAAGATTATCTGCGCCTTGCAGACCGAAATGGATGGGGGAAGATTGCGGAAAGTTCCTCTCCGCAGTCTTTTTTATACCTTCTATGGTTTACTGGTCTTTCCCTTCTTGACCCGCCATCTCACAGAGGCATTGCTTTTGAAAGAGGGCGAAAGCTTTAAGGATATGTTGGTTGAATGGAAAAAACATGTGGTTTCGCAGATGTGTGCTTTTTTGCTGGAAAAATAACTATACATACATCAGGTCGCTGATGATGTCATCCGAAATGAAAATGCCTTCTTCGGTCAGTCGGAGTCTTCCATCTTGTGTGACAATTTTTCCACGCCTCAAATGCGGGGCTGCCATGCGCTGTAAGTAATCCAGGCGTTCCGTGCCGAAGTCCGTGCGTATTTTGTCCAAGGATATTCCCCAAATAGTCCGCATTCCGGTCATGACATATTCGTTATATCTGGTGTCGGCATTCAGCACTTCCGTTTCGTAGGGGCGTTTTCCCTGCTCTATGCCTTGTATGTAGGTTTCCAGCGAAGCTTTGTTCCATTCCCGGCTACGTGTGTCGAAGGAATGGGCAGATGGTCCGCATCCCAAGTAGGGGATGCCCTGCCAATAAGAGGTATTGTGACGGGCATGTTTGCCTGGCAGACAGAAATTGGAAATCTCATAATGCACATATCCCGCTTGGCGGAGAGTGGAGTTCAGTTGGGAGAAAAATTTCAGGCTCATGTCTTCATCCACTTCCCTGACCCGTTTTTCCTGTCGTAGCCGATAGAGTGGGGTACCTTCTTCGTAAGTCAAGTGATAAGCAGACAAGTGCTCCGGATGCAGTTGCAGGGCTTGCATCAGGTCATTCTCCCACAGCTTTTCAGTTTCTCCAGGCAATCCATAAATGAGGTCGATACTGATATTGTCGAATCCTGCTTCCCGGCAACGTCTGACGGCATTTTGGGCTTGAGCGGCATTGTGTCTCCGATGCAAAAGCTGTAAGGTTCTGTCGTCAAAAGTCTGTATTCCCAAGCTAATCCGGTTGAACGGGAAGCGGCGTAATGTATGTACGTATTCATCAGTCAAGTCATCCGGATTGGCTTCTAATGTAATTTCTATAGTCTTGTCCAGTCCATATACCTCTTGCAAAGTCTGGAAAATATTATCAAAATTCTCTTCACTAAGCTGCGAAGGGGTACCTCCTCCGAAATAAACGGTTTCGACAGTCGCTTCTTTCAGATAATCTTTCCGTTCTTTTAGTTCCAGACAAAGCGCCTGGACGTAGCGTTGCCGTAAATCTTCGCGGGTAGTGGAATAGAAATCGCAATAAATGCAGCGGGTTTTGCAAAACGGTATATGTAGATAGATGCCTGCCATAATATTACTGAAAACAGATTTTGTGCCGGACAAAGTTAAGTAAAGGGACGGATAAATGCAAATTCTTCCTTAATGATGTTTAAAGTGTTTGTAGTTCAGGTGATTATTGGAGAAATACTACGCCTTCACGCATTTCCCATAGGCCCCAGATTACTTGTCTGTATGAAGCTTACTGCCAAGGTATAGGAAGTCTGTACGGAATATATATGCAGTCGGCTTGTTATACCTTTCCACCAAAGACATAACAAAGACCGTGGGAAAAGCGTGAAGACGACAACCTTCATGAGAACATATTTGAAGCCATACTCCCTAACCTTATCGTCCTATCCCTTCGTTTAAGCAGCGGGGGTTGCCGTGTGGCAAAGCAGACGCTCGGTGTCTCCCCGCCGCTTTCACTGGTATACAAGTTTTTAATAACTGAAGCGTAATCCGGCTTGAAGCGTGAAATTAAAAGGATTTTCTTTCCTGATGGTTTGTATTTCAGAACCATCGTCAAAATAGTAAGAGATACCCGGTTCTACATAGATGCCGACACGGTGGCTGATGTTATATTGGATACCGGTTGATGCCATGACAGATAGTTGTATGGGGTCTACGATTTCTGTCTTTGAACCGATTTTTCCATAGATACATTTTTCCATCATCCCTCCAGCCGAAAGGTATAGGGTGAAATTCTTTTTGTCCAGATAATTCCAGTTGCCGCGGATAGGAATGCCGAGGTAATGTAATTTCTGTTTTGTTTTTTCAACGTCTCCCTGATAGTATAAGTCCGAAGCAAGGAAAGTATAGACTAATCCTGTTTCTATAGAGAATCCTTTAGGCAGATTCTTCCGGAACGACACCCCTACGCTGACCGGCTGTTTGTGGTCTGCTGAAAGAAGTGTACGTTTATTCTGTTGCAGATAAGGCACTCCGTTTTGGAAAATCACCTCCTGTCCTTTCGGAATATAGATAATACCGTCGGAAGTGGCACTGAGATCCATATTGATATAACCGGTTCCTGGTGCATTTTGCAGGATGCTTTGTATTTCAGGTTGCTGTATTCCTTTGCTAAATCCTCCCGTATTTCCGGCAGATACGCCTATGGACCAGCCTTTGTTGTTATCAGATGAATGAGACGTTTTAGCCAAAGCCAATAAATCTTCTCTTGTAGCTGGCAGTGAATTCTTTTTCTTTCTTTTCTTGCTTGCGTCTTTATTCTGGTTTTCTGTGGTTGGGGTAGCCAGGTCTTTTGCATCTTCTTTCTTCTCGGCATTTTCAGCAACAAGAGGTGGAACGTCGTTTGTCTTTTCAACGCTGATAACTTCTATTGTCTGCATGTCGTGAGAGTCTTTTTGCAGGACATGTTTGCGCGAATGGTTGGTGGCAATCGGTTCATCTGTAACCTGCTTGGCAGGTGAAGCAGGGGTCGAAAAGATGTCGGATGAGGATACCTTCTCGGGCGTTAAATCGGCTACGGGTATTTGAGTTGTTGACGAGGGACCAGTCAGGCGCAATCCCACGAGGATGATGGTACCTGTCAGTATGGCGGCTGCAATTGTTGTTATCCATCGCCGCATGGGAGTAAGCCGGTACTCTGTCTTTTTCGGTGCAGAAAGTTCTTTTTCCAGGCGTTGCCAGCCGGAAGTTGGAACCTGTTCAGAGTAGTCCTCCAACTGTTCTTTCAACTTTTGTAACCATATTTCTTTTTCCATAAGAGTATCCTTTATTGTCAGTTTAAGAATTCTTTTTTATCCATTCTTGTACTTTAGCAGCCAGTGAACTCTTGGCTCGAACCAATTGAGAAGCAGATGATTTCTCGTTGATACCCAGTAGGGCTGCTATTTCTTTATGCGGTTTTCCTTCGAATACATACAGATTGAGCACTGTGCGGTAACCTGGTGGCAATTCACCGATAAACCGCATTAAAACTTCGCGGGGGATGGTTTCTATGGCATCCGGAGATGGCTCAGCATAAGCTTCAGGGGCATTCTCAAGGGAGGTAGACTGGTTCATTACATCGTTGCGCCGAAGATGTTGCAGCACGACGTTTATCACGACGCGTTCTATCCATGCTCTTAAGGAGCCGTTGCCTCGCCAGGTGAATTTGTCGAACGAATCAAACAATTTCAAGAAACCATCATGTAACAAGTCTTCAGCGGTATCACGATCTCCTGTATAGCGAAGACATATACCCAACAGCCGCCCGGCAAATCGCTCGTACAGCTCTTTGTAGGCCGCTCTGTCTCCTTGCTTGCAGCGTTCCGCTAATTCTTGTTCTTCCATTTCTTGTATTTCTACACGTGTTTAATCTGAAAATGCAACAGGACCAAAAATACTGCATTGGTATATACGGAAAAAAGTAATTAATTCTATTTAACACGCTCCGGTGCAGTATTTAACGTGCTATTCATATTTTTGTATAACATTGCTTTCATGTCGGGTATCTGTTTGGAGATGTTGGAATCCGTCTCGGATGTTTGTGCCCGATGGAAAATTCAAATCAAGGAATAAGAAAAGAATAGATTATGAAAAGTGTAAAGAATAAGTGGGGAATCCATTTCCTGTTTAGGATGTGGGTGGCTGTGGCGGTTCTGACAGTGACAGTCTCGTCATGTCTGGAGGATGATGAGTATGAGGTTGACGAATTGCTGTTTGCCATCGGCAACGTAAGAATCATAGAGGGAAATGATTATTATTTCGAGTTGGATGAGGGAAGCAAACTCTATCCGGGAGATACGACTGCAATCAGCAATTATCCGCTGGTGGAGAATCAGCGTGCTTTTGTTTATTTCACGTTATTGGAGCAGGCATTGCCTGGCTATGAATATAATGCCGCTTTAAAGCATGTGGAGAATATACTGACGAAAGACATTCATAAAATGACACCGGAAGAGGAGGACAGCATTGGGCATGACCGTATCGATGTAGATAATATTTGGCTCACGGAAGATTATGTCAACATTGTCTATAGATTCTATCACAGCAATAACGCCGAGAAGAAGCACATGCTGAATCTGGTGGTAAACGAGAATGCCTCAGCCTCCGACGACGGATTTCTGCATTTGGAGTTCAGACACAATGCCTATAATGACACTCCTTTGCAAGGTGGCAATGGTATTGTTTCCTTCAGGTTAGACAGTATTCGTGATCAATTGGATAAATATGAAGGATTGTGCATCCGCGCTTATACGCTATATCAGGGGGAGAATGACTTTTTCGTTAAAAAGTGAGTGGTTGGGATAAGTAGAGTTTGCGCTATATAAGATAAGCCTGCTGCAAAGGTATAAGGAGCCGATTTCTTATGCCTTTGCAGCAGGCTTCTTATTGCTTAGGAGTAAACGCCATTCTTGTGATTCTTGTAGAAGATGTCTGTTTTTTCTTCTTTTGCAAAACTTAATCGTATCAAATGTTTCCAGTTTTACAATTATTCGTTATTTTTGCACCCATGAGAGGAAAGATGTAAAGCAAAAAGACAGAAGGTAGGGGCTCTTGCAAGACTTTTGCCTATTCGCATCTTCTCGTGCCGGTTCCTCTCCTCTGAATAACTTTTTTGGAAAAGATTTATGAGTATCGCAATCATTAAATACAATGCAGGCAATATCCGTTCGGTGGACCATGCACTGCGGCGCTTAGGGGTAGAACCCGTGATTACGGCTGATGAGAATATGCTGCGCCGGTGCGACCGTGTGATATTTCCGGGTGTAGGAGAAGCTGCTACTACCATGGAGTTTCTTCGGGCTTCGGGGTTGGATCTTCTGATAAAGAACTTGAAGCAACCCGTGCTGGGAATCTGTCTGGGTATGCAGTTGATGTGCCTCCATTCCGAGGAAGGTGATGTCGACGGTTTGGGTATTTTTGATGCTGATGTCCGTCGGTTTCATTCCTGTCGTCATGAAGACAAGGTACCGCACATGGGATGGAATACTATTTCTCACACAAAGAGCCCTTTGTTTGAGGGCTTTGAACAGGAGGAATATGTTTATTTCGTACATAGTTATTATGTTCCTTTGCATCCTTGTACAGTGGCGGTGACGGATTATATACATCCTTTCAGTGCAGCTTTGCACCGTGATAACTTCTATGCCACCCAGTTCCACCCTGAAAAGAGCGGCAGTGTGGGTGAGCGAATCTTGCGCAATTTCTTGCTTTTATGAATACGGATTATTATGAAGATAGAGATTATTCCTGCCATTGACCTGATTGACGGCAAATGCGTACGGCTTTCACAAGGAGAATACGATAGCCGGAAAGTGTATGACGGACAACCTTTGGAAGTGGCCAAAGCCTTTGAAGCGCATGGTATCCGCCGTCTGCATGTGGTGGATCTTGACGGTGCCGCCTCACAGCACATTGTAAACCATCGTGTCTTGGAACAACTGGCAACGCATACTTCGCTGGTGATTGATTTTGGCGGTGGACTTAAGACAGATGATGACTTGCGTATCGCTTTTGAATGTGGCGCGCAGATGGTAACTGGCGGAAGCATAGCAGTGAAAAGCCCTGAAACCTTTTGCCGCTGGATTCAGATCTATGGCTCTGACCGTATTATTTTAGGTGCTGATGTGAAGGAGGGGTGTATAGCGGTTAACGGCTGGAAAGAAAAGAGCGAATGTCAGCTTTTGCCTTTTCTTGATAAATATGTCAGGCTGGGAGTGACTCAGGCTATATGCACCGATATAGGTCGCGATGGCATGCTGAAGGGACCTGCTCTGGAGCTTTACCGGGAAATATGTCGGCATCAGCCTTCGCTGAAACTGATTGCGAGCGGGGGAGTGGGAAGTATGGCAGATATTTATGCGCTGGAAGAAGCCCAAATCCCAGCTGTCATTCTTGGAAAGGCTTTTTATGAGGGACATATCACACTGAAAGACCTGGAAGAAGCAGTGACCGATATGGAACATTGACCGTGACGTGGGTGTTTCAGATAAATATGAATGGATTAAACCAAGATTAAATATGCTGGCTAAAAGAATCATACCCTGTCTCGATATTAAAGATGGGCAGACTGTGAAAGGAACCAATTTTGTCAATCTTCGTCATGCCGGAGATCCGGTGGAACTGGCGCGTGTCTATAGCGACCAGGGAGCTGATGAATTGGTGTTTCTTGATATAACAGCCAGTTTCGAAAAGCGTAAAACCTTTACGGAACTGGTAGAACGCATAGCGGCTAACATCAATATCCCTTTTACCGTAGGAGGTGGGATACATGAGTTGGGTGATGTAGAGCGTTTGCTTAACGCCGGAGCCGATAAAATATCTGTCAATTCGGCAGCCATCCGCCGACCGGAGCTTATTGGCGATATAGCCCGTCATTTTGGCTCGCAAGTATGTGTGTTGGCTATAGATGCCCGGCATACACCGTCGGGATGGCGCTGCTTTCTCAATGGGGGAAGGGTAGAAACGGAACGTGAACTCTTTTCCTGGGCTTACGAAGCACAGGAGCGGGGAGCCGGGGAGATTCTGTTCACCAGTATGGATCATGATGGGGTACGGAATGGTTATGCCAACGAAGCACTGGCTACTCTCGCCGACAAACTTTCTATCCCAGTTATCGCATCGGGCGGGGCAGGTACCAAGGAGCACTTTCGTGACGCTTTTCTGGACGGAAAAGCGGATGCTGCATTGGCGGCAGGCGTTTTTCATTTCAGAGAAATTAATATTCCCGATTTAAAGTTGTATCTTTGCACCCAGGGAATCCCTGTTCGAGTGGTATAGCCACGGAAACTCTCTAAAATGTATACATAATTATGAGCTTGAATTTTGAAAAACTGAACGGGTTAGTTCCAGCTATCATACAAGATGCCGATACGGCTAAAGTGTTGATGTTGGGTTTTATGAATCAGGAAGCTTATGACCTGACAGTACAAAGCGGTAAGGTTACTTTTTTTAGTCGTACACGCCAGTGCCTTTGGACAAAAGGGGAGGAGAGTGGCCATTTCCTTCATGTCGTGTCGATAAAGGAGGATTGTGACCACGATACTTTACTTATTCAGGTACATCCTGAGGGACCCGTCTGTCATACAGGTACCGACACTTGCTGGGGTGAGAAGAATGAAGAACCCATGCACTTCCTCAAGACTCTGCAAGACTTTATTTGCCAGCGTTATCATGAGATGCCCGAAGGCTCTTATACTACCAGCCTTTTCCAATCCGGTGTGAATAAAATGGCACAGAAGGTCGGAGAAGAAGCTGTGGAAACCGTTATCGAAGCATGTAACGGAACCGGAGAGCGGCTTATCTATGAGGGAGCCGACTTGATATATCATCTCATCGTCCTTTTGACCTCTCAAGGTTACCGTATCGAAGATTTGGTTCGCGAATTGGAAGAGAGGCATACTGCCACATGGAAGAAGCACTGATTGCATATAAGAATGTAGAAATACATCAGCAGGAACTGTGCGTATTGAGCGGCGTGAATTTCGATTTCCGCGCCGGGGAACTGGTGTATCTGATAGGCAGGGTGGGGTCCGGTAAGACGAGTCTGCTGAAGACCTTTTACGGTGAGCTTGCCGTGAACTCGGGGCAGGCAAGAGTGCTGGATTATGATATGATGCGCATACGCCGGAAACGTTTGCCGGAATTAAGACGTAAGCTGGGCGTTGTCTTTCAGGATTTCCAACTTCTCACGGATCGTACCGTGTATCATAACCTCGAATTTGTACTGCGCGCTACCGGCTGGAAAGATAAGGCTAAAATGAAAGAACGAATTGAACAGGTGCTGGCTTTGGTCGGCATGGATCATAAAGGGTATAAATTCCCTCTTGAACTTTCCGGGGGAGAGCAACAACGCATTGCCATTGCACGTGCTGTACTTAATTCCCCCCGTATTATTCTGGCCGATGAGCCGACGGGAAACTTAGATGTTGAGACTGGGCATATAATACTGGGATTGCTTAACGACTTGGCTCAAAAAGGGACCCTGGTTGTGGTTACCACGCATAATCTTCAGTTATTACAGGATTTCCCGGGAAGAGTATATCGGTGCGAGGCTCATCGGTTGATGGAAGTAGACGAGCATGTTACAACTGCTTTTGAATGCAAGAATAATTAAATATAAAGTTAGAAATGAATACAGGAATGAAAGTTTTAAAGTTTGGAGGCACATCGGTAGGATCTGCTCAGAGAATGAAAGATGTGGCCAGACTGATTACGGACGGTGAGCGTAAGATTGTAGTCTTATCGGCCATGTCAGGAACGACCAATACATTGGTGGAGATTTCTGATTATCTTTATAAGAAAAATCCCGAAGGTGCCAATGAAATCATTAATCGCCTTGAAGCCAAATATCGCAGGCATATTGATGAGTTGTATGCTACGCCCGAGTATAAACAGAAGGGTATGGATCTTATTAAGTCGCATTTTGATTACATCCGCTCTTATACAAAGGACCTTTTTACGCTTTTCGAAGAGAAAGTCATCCTGGCACAGGGCGAGCTGATTTCTACAGGAATGATGAACTATTACCTGCAGGAATGCGGTGTAAATTCAGTTTTACTTCCGGCTTTGGAGTTTATGCGTACGGACAAAAATGCTGAACCAGACCCTGTTTACATTAAAGACAAGCTCCGCGCCCAGCTGGAACTTTATCCTGATGCCGATATTTACATCACTCAAGGATTCATTTGCCGCAATGCCTATGGGGAAATTGATAACTTGCAACGGGGGGGAAGTGATTATACAGCCTCACTCATCGGTGCTGCTGTCAATGCTTCTGAGATTCAAATCTGGACCGACATCGATGGTATGCATAACAATGACCCGCGTATCGTAGATAATACTTCGCCCGTGCGTCACCTGCAGTTTGAGGAAGCAGCCGAACTGGCTTATTTCGGTGCAAAGATTCTGCATCCCACGTGCATTCAGCCTGCCAAGTATGCCAATATCCCTGTCCGTTTGCTTAATACCATGGATCCTTCGGCCGAGGGAACGCTTATTTCGAACGATACGGAAAAAGGAAAAATCAAGGCCGTGGCTGCCAAAGATAACATTACGGCTATTAAAATAAAGTCGAGTCGGATGTTGCTGGCTTATGGATTCTTGCGCAAGGTTTTTGAAATCTTTGAGAGCTACCAGACTTCTATTGATATGATTTGTACTTCCGAAGTGGGAGTGTCCGTGTCTATTGACAATGTAAAGCATCTCAATGAGATTCTGGATGACCTGAAGAAGTATGGTACCGTGACTGTAGACCGTGATATGTGTATCATTTGTGTGGTTGGCGATTTGGAATGGGAGAATGTAGGGTTCGAAGCCAAAGCGCTCGATGCCATGCGCGATATTCCGGTCCGTATGATTTCTTACGGAGGTAGCAATTACAATATCTCTTTCCTTATTCGTGAATGCGACAAGAAAGAGGCTCTTCAATCGTTGAGTAAGGCTCTATTTAATGAATAAGCGATTGAAGGATATAACGATTGGTGATAAATGATGGGGGAAATATGTGAGGAGTGACTTGCGTTTCCTGTCTGTCATTTATCATTAATCATTTATCGGTATGTGCGTATATAGACATACATGAATTTCTTTTTTAGCGATTAATCCAATTTACAAAACAACTTAAACATTTGTATGAAAGGAACATTTCCTCTTGATAAATTCCGCGATTTGCGCACTCCTTTCTATTATTATGACGTTCAGTTGCTGCGTGATACGCTCAATGCTATCAAGGTTGAATCAGCGCGGTGTGGACGCTGCGTTGTGCATTATGCCGTGAAGGCTAACGCCAATCCCAAGGTCTTGTCTATTATCCGTGAGAGTGGGCTGGGGGCCGACTGTGTGAGCGGGGGTGAAATTCAGGCTGCCCTTAAAGCGGGATTTCCACCGGAGAAGATTGTCTTTGCTGGTGTGGGAAAAGCGGATTGGGAAATTAATCTGGCACTGGATTACGATATATGCTGCTTCAACGTGGAGTCTGTGCCTGAACTGGAAGTGATTAACCAATTGGCACATGACAAAGGCAAGAAGGCCCGGGTGGCTTTTCGCATTAATCCCGACGTCGGTGCGCATACACATGCCAATATAACTACCGGTTTGGCCGAGAATAAGTTTGGCATACGGATGGAAGATATGGATTATGTCATTGATTTGGCAGGGTCTATGCAAAATGTAGAGTTCATAGGACTGCATTTTCATATAGGCTCACAGATTCTGGACATGGGAGATTTTGTTGCATTGTGCAATCGCATCAATGAATTGCAGGATCATCTGGAAGCGCGCCTGTTGCGCATTCCCTATATCAATGTCGGGGGAGGACTGGGTATTGACTATGCGCATCCGAATCGTCAGCCCATTCCCGATTTCAAGTCGTATTTTGCCACTTGGCATACCCACTTGAAGTTGCGTTCCTGGCAGACGTTGCATTTTGAGCCGGGACGTGCTGTCGTAGGACAATGTGGTTCACTCATTTCCCGTGTACTTTATGTAAAGCAGGGAGCCAATAAACAGTTCGCTATCCTTGATGCCGGTATGACAGACCTCATACGTCCAGCTCTTTATCAGGCTTACCATAAAATTGAGAACCTTTCGTCAGAGGAGCCGGTGCAGGCTTACGATGTGGTTGGTCCCGTGTGTGAATCGTCTGATGTTTTTGGCAAGGCTGTCGATTTGAACACTGTACATCGGGGCGATTTAGTGGCTTTGCGTTCGGCTGGAGCTTATGGTGAAATCATGGCTTCTGGTTACAATTGCCGGGAACTGCCTCAAGGATATACTTCGGACGAATTCCTTTAATAGCCTGTTCAGGTTCTGCTCAGTCTGATTTTGAGAACTGTTTCTGAGGACATTTTTCCGGTGGTCGTGAGGAGCGTAGTGGGCTACGTGGCGAAGGATGACTGGAAAAGAAACCTGGAATAGACCCCAAAGCGGCTGAATAAAAATCATAAAGAAGTCAAACTAAACAGACTTTAAATATTTGTTGTTTATAGCGTTGAGTACGGATGAGATGCGGGAAGAATAACCGCGTTCTCATCCGTACTTTTTTGGATAAGAAGAGGTCCATACCCTTTTGAAGGGGGCTGGCTATCGGCAAGATGTAAGCATCTGCTGAAGTACATATTGCGTCTTCTTATTGCGACGATATAGGCTTCCGTTTGTCTGATTTATGTAGCTATTTCTTTGTATCTTATTAATAATCAGTGTCCTATTTCTGATATATAACGATCGCGCTGCTTATCGCGTGGCAGTGGACTGCTTATTGCTTGGAAACTTTGCTTTTCCCGTTTGCCATGTTTGATCTACAGTCTGGCTTTGCACTGTGGTAGGCTGTTCTTCCGTCTGCTTACTTTCAGTCACGTCTCCGGCAAATAGCATGGTCTATCTTTACCGGAGTATTATCAGATAATATGTATGTTACCTTCAATCTTTTTCTTCGTGCCCATTGAGGATAGGCAAACAGATGTTGTATTTAACGGAAATGACGCGGGTAACGAAGACTACTACTCCCCCAACCACCTGACACACAAAAGACTCTGCGCCGAACTTCCAACAAATCCAGTACATAGTACCTCCTGCCACGCAAGCCAAGGCGTAAATCTCTTTTCGGAAAATAAGTGGTGTTTCGTTGATGAGCACATCGCGGATAACTCCTCCCGCTGCACCTGTAATGCTTCCCATGATAATGGCAACCCACCACGGATGGCCCAATGCCAGGGCTTTGCCACATCCTACCACGGTAAAGAGTGCCAACCCGATGGCATCAAATGTAAATAGCGTATTATTCATGTGAATAAGGTGCTTGCCGAATAAAATCACCCATACCAATGCTAAGCCGGTACAAAGAAGATAAATGGGGTCAGTCATCCAGGCAGGTGTTACGTCCAGCAGGACGTCGCGGATGGTACCGCCTCCTACAGCTACTGCAAAGCCGCATACGAAAGCACCAAACCAGTCAAATCTTTTGGCAGAAGCCAGACGGATGCCGCTGACGGCAAAAGCAAAGGTACCGATGAAATCGAGTATTTGAACAAAAGTTGGCATAATTGTTTTTTCCTATTTAATTTTGGGGACAAAGGAACGAAATTTCTCGCAAAATGCGTACATTTGCATGTCATTTTATAATCCTTTTTACGATGAAACTGACTATCATCTCGGCTGCAAGGCCTAATTTTATGAAAATAGCTCCTATCTGTCGGGCTGCGGATGCGGCTCGTGAGGCAGGAAATAATATCACTTATCGGATTGTTTATACCGGAAGTATGGATGACACGGCATTGGAGCCATCGCTTTTTTCTGATTTAGCCATGCCCATTCCAGATGCTTATTTAGGTGCAGCTTCCGGCGGGCAATCACAAATAGCAGGCGAGGTCATGTTGGCTTTCGAACGTGAGCTTGATGCTAATCCGGCCGATTTTATATTGGTAGTAGATGACAGTACGGCTGCCATGGCTTGTTCTGTTGTGGCCAAGAAAAGGGGGCTCAAGGTGGCGCATGTCATTGCAGGAACCCGCAGCTTTAATCTTTGCGAACCTCGCGAAGTGAACCGTACTATCATAGATGCTATTGCCGATGTGCTTTTTGCAGCCAGCATCAGCACCAATGCGAATTTGAATGCTGAAGGACTGGCCAATCCTACAGTTGTAGTGGGTAATGTGCTTATTGATACTATCCGTTACAACCGGCATAGGCTTTTGCAACCGCTGTGGTTTGATAGTTTGGGGTTGCGCAAGGGACGTTACTTGTTGCTTACGTTGAACCGTCATGACTTGCTTAATAAGCGCACGGTGCTCTATTCATTGCTCAATACGCTTTTGTCTCATAGCGAAGGATTGCCTGTTGTGGCACCTTTACATCCTTATGCCGAAGACGCGGTGCGGTCACTCTGCCTGAATGCTCCTCAGTTGCACTTGTTGCCTCCACAAAGTTATCTGCATTTTGGCTTCTTGCTGAATCAAGCTTATGCAGTAGTGACCGATTCGGGCAATATAGCCGAAGAAGCCACTTTCACCGGCACTCCTTGTTGCCTGCTCAATCCTTATGCGGAACATCCGGAAGTGTGGCGGACGGGAACTTCTGAACTGACGGGTGAGGATCCTGATGCATTGTCGAAAGCTCTTGAACGACTGAAGTGTGGTGAGTGGAAGCATGCGACATTGCCTGAACGTTGGGATGGACGTGCGGCTGAACGTATTGTGCAGACCTTGTTGATGGGACAAGTATAGCGATCTTCTTGGTGGAGGATAATGGGCAAGGTTGCAGGATACGTGTGGTAGAATCGGAGTTGCCTGAGTAAGAAGGGGAATAAGACAATAGCTTCATGCGCATGAGTAAGTGCATGAAAAGCAATGCACTTGCTTCGCTGTGAAGTCGTGAGTTGTTATCATTATTCTTCTATGAAATCATAAGAATAGAAGGTAGAGAGCGTATTATGCCTTATTGCTGACATTTTCTGTCTACAGGAAATGCGGGGAGGTTGTCTCTGCCTTTATTATTCTTTAGTTTATATTTGCTTCCTGTTTCGTGCTTATTTGCTAATTTTGCAGCCTGATAATGAAAATATGAAGCAACGATATATCTTATATACTTTTCTTTTCTTGTTGTTTGCGTTTATCTTCTCTCGGGCAGAAGCTCAAATCAAGGGAGTTATTACCGATTCGCTTACCAACGAGCCGTTGATGTACGTCAATGTGCAATGGAAAGGGACCACCTTGGGGGCACATTCCAATGAGCAGGGCGAATACCGTCTGTCGCGTCAGCCAGGAGTGGATGAGTTGGTTTTCTCATACGTGGGTTATGTGACGAAAACGGTTCGTGTGGAAAACGGTACAACCACTCTCAATGTCAAGATGAGCCCGGATAATTTTCTACTCAGTGAGGTGGTGGTAAAACCTAAACGTGAGAAGTATTCACGGAAGAATAATCCTGCTGTCGAATTTATGCGTAAAGTCATTGCGCATAAAAAGTCTCTTAAGCTGGAAGAGAATGATTACTATCAATATCAGAAATATGAGAAGATGAAGATGTCGCTTAACGACATCACACCGGAAAAGTTAGAGAAAGGCATCTATAAAAAGTTTGCGTTTTTTAAAGATCAGGTAGAGGAGTCTTCTCTGTCGGGTAAACTCATATTACCCATCAGCATCAAAGAGACCGTCAGCCGCAGTATCTATCGTAAGAAGCCTGAAAGCAAAAAGACTATTATTGAAGGAATGAACTCAACGGGTGTGGAAGAATTCTTCAATACAGGTGATATGTTAGGTACCATCCTGAACGATGTCTTTTCTGATGTGAACATCTATGAGGATAATATCCGTCTATTACAACGATATTTTACAAGTCCGATAGGTCGCGGTGCCATTGCATTTTACAAATATTATTTGGAAGATACTGTGATGGTGGAGGGTCGGGAGTGTGTCCATCTCAGTTTTGTGCCGCAAAATTCCCAAGACTTTGGCTTTACGGGGCATCTGTATGTATTGAAAGATTCCACTTATGCCGTAAAGCGCTGCACGATGAAGCTACCCAAGAATACAGGCGTTAACTGGGTGGAAAATATGGATATTGTGCAGGAATTTGAGCAATTGGTTGATGGAAACTGGGTGCTGACAGATGATGATATGATAGTGGAACTGGGTATTACCAAAGGAATACAGGGACTTGAAGTACAGCGTACTACCAAATATACAGATTATCAGTTTGGTGAAATAGAACCTCGCCTTTTCCGTTTGAAAGGCGATGTTATTAAGGAAGCCAATATGCTTTCCCGTTCTGATGAATATTGGGCGCAGATGCGTCAGGTGCCGCTGACTAAAAAGGAGAGTACTATGGATGTGTTTATGAATCGCATAGAACAGATCCCCGGCTTTAAGTATATCATCTTTGCGGCCAAAGCTCTCATTGAGAATTTTGTGGAAACAGGTGGTAAGAAGCATCCCAGCAAAGTCGACATAGGTCCGATTAATACCATGATTACAAGTAACTATCTGAATGGTACACGCTTTCGTCTTTCTGCCATGACTACAGGTAATCTTAGTCCGCATTGGGCTGTAAGTGGTTATGGCGCTTATGGTACTAAAGATAAGAAGTGGTTTTATTCCGGTCAGGTGGCTTATTCTTTCAATAAACGTGAATATGTATTGTGGGAGTTTCCTAAACATTATCTTGCTTTTAAGTACACGTATGATGTGATGAATCCCATGGACAAATATTTGATGACGGACAAGGACAATATGTTTGTAGGATGGAAGTGGGCGACTGTAGACCAAATGTCTTACATACGGGATGCCACTCTTACCTATGAATTGGAACGCAATACGGGATTCTCTATGCAAGCCATGTTCCGCCATCGTAACGACCAGCCGGGTGGCAAACTGGAATATTGGAAAAATGACGGGATTAGAGCCGGAGAGTTGGAGGGGAACACACGGGTGCATGATATGACAACCACCGAATTGGGCGTCACTTTCCGTTATGCTCCGGGGGAAACCTTTGTCAATACCAAGCAGCGGCGCATACCCGTCTCACTTGATGCTCCTGTGTTCAGTCTTTCGCATACTACCGGATTTAAAGGGTTCTTGGGTGGAGATTATAATTTTAACCTGACAGAAGTAAGTTTCCGTAAGCGTTTTTGGTTCGGGTCATGGGGTAAGCTTGATGCTACGTTGCGTGCCGGTGCCCAGTGGAATAAAGTGCCTTTCCCCTTACTTAATTTACCCATGGCCAATTTGTCGTATATTACTCAAAATAATGAGTCGTTCAATTTAATCAATAATATGGAATTCCTGAACGACCGTTATGCCTCATTGGCGTTGAGCTATGATTTGAACGGAAAGCTTTTTAACCGTATCCCTTTGATTCGCAAACTGAAATGGAGGGAAATGTTCCGTGTTCGCACATTGTGGGGAACCTTGACGGATAAAAATAATCCATATAAGAGTCATGATCCAGATCTCTTCCTCTTCCCGATGCGTGACGGGGTGCCTACAAGCTATGTGATGGATTCTCGTAAGCCATACGTGGAGATTAGTGTCGGAATCTATAATATATTCAAGCTGCTGCATATTGAATATGTGCGCAGGCTTACTTATACTGATTTGCCGGGAACTACCAAGTGGGGCATACGTTTTATGGTTCTGACGCTTTTCTAAGTTCTGCTCTGGAGAGGCTATGAAGTTGTATCAAATCTTTTGGAAGATACGACTGCATTGGGAATAAAAATGTAAATTTGCCGTATAAAATTGAATAGAGGTAACATATGCGTGCAAGACAGGTATGTGTTGCTGTTATCTTGTGACCGTTAATTACAATAATCAATTATGCAACCATTGGCAGAAAGACTGCGTCCGAAAACATTGGATGAATATATTGGGCAGAAGCACTTGGTGGGAGAAGGTGCCGTCTTGCGCCGTATGATAGACTCCGGCCGTATCTCTTCTTTCATTTTGTGGGGACCTCCGGGAGTGGGTAAGACCACGTTGGCCCAAATCATAGCAAACAAGCTTGAAACTCCTTTCTATACATTAAGTGCCGTGACAAGCGGAGTAAAAGATGTGCGTGATGTGATAGAACGTGCCAAAAACAACCGCTTCTTTTCTACTGCAAGCCCTATTTTGTTTATTGATGAAATCCACCGCTTTTCCAAGTCTCAACAGGACTCGCTTTTGGGAGCCGTGGAACAGGGCATTGTTACGTTGATTGGAGCCACCACGGAAAACCCGTCTTTTGAAGTAATACGTCCTTTACTGTCCCGCTGTCAGCTTTATGTGCTTAAACCGTTGGAAAAAGAAGACCTTTTGGCCTTGTTGCATAGGGCACTTGATACAGACTTGTTGCTTAAAGAACGCAGAATAGAAATCAGGGAGTATGATGCCATGTTGCGTTATAGCGGAGGAGATGCCCGCAAATTGTTAAACATTCTTGAACTTGTGGTGGAAGCTGCAGGCGATGAAGACCCGGTTGTCATTACCGATGCTATGGTTACAGACCGGCTTCAGCAGAATCCGTTGGCGTATGACAAGGATGGCGAGATGCATTATGATATTATCTCCGCATTCATTAAGTCCATACGAGGTTCCGATCCCGATGCAGCTATTTACTGGTTGGCCCGCATGGTAGAAGGGGGAGAAGACCCGGCTTTCATTGCCCGGCGTTTAGTTATCAGTGCAGCAGAAGATATCGGACTTGCCAACCCCAACGCACTTCTTTTGGCCAACGCCACTTTTGATGCTGTAATGAAAATTGGCTGGCCTGAAGGGAGAATTCCGTTGGCTGAGTGTACCGTTTATTTGGCGACAAGTCCTAAAAGTAATTCTGCTTATATGGCTATTAACGATGCTCTTGCCTTGGTGCGGCAGACAGGCAATCTGCCTGTTCCGCTACATCTGCGGAACGCCCCCACTACATTGATGAAGCAATTGGGATATTCGGATGGCTATAAATACGCACACGATTATCCCGGTCATTTTGTCCGTCAGCAGTTTCTTCCGGATGATTTGAAAGAACGTTCAATTTGGGTTCCTCAAGACAATCCTGCCGAAGCGCGCCATCGGGAGCGCATGGAACAATTGTGGGGGAAAGAACGGGGGAAAGAGAAAAAATAGAAGAGTATTTTAAACAACAATTATTGCAACTATTATGAAAATTGTAGTATTGGATGGCTACGCTGCCAATCCCGGCGACCTGCGTTGGGATGAATTTCAAGCATTGGGTGAGTGTGTGATTTACGACCGGACTTCGCCTGAGCAACTTATGGAACGCGCTTCCGGTGCGGAGGTGTTGCTTACCAACAAGACCGTCATCACGGCCGAAAATATAGACTCGCTTCCTGCCTTGCGCTACATTGGCGTATTGGCCACCGGATATAATATTGTAGACATTGATGCTGCACGCAGACGGAACATTGTGGTGACAAATATCCCGGCTTACAGTACGGACTCTGTTGCCCAAATGGTTTTTGCCCATTTGCTGAACATTGCTGTACATGTGGGGCATCACACCGAAGCCGTTCGCCAGGGGCGTTGGGTCACCGCGAAAGATTTCTGTTTTTGGGATACCCCTCTTAAGGAATTAAGCGGCAAACGCATTGGTATCATTGGTTTTGGTAATACCGGTAGCCGAACCGCTCGTATTGCCCTGGCTTTCGGTATGCATGTCGATGTGTGGACCTCTAAATCTGCCCTGCAGCTTCCTCCTGAAATCCATAAGGCAGAGACCTTGGATGAAATCTTCTCCGGGTGCGACATCGTCAGTCTTCATTGTCCGTTAACGTCCGATACTTATCATCTCGTTGACCGTCGTCGTTTGTCGGTCATGAAGAAAACCGCGGTGCTTATTAATACGGCTCGTGGCCCGTTGGTGGACGAACAAGCTCTGGCAGATGCGCTTAACAATGAGCAACTTTATGCAGCAGGGCTTGATGTGCTTTCCTCTGAGCCTCCACGTTCGGATAATCCCTTGCTCACTGCCCGCAATTGTTTCATTACTCCCCATATTGCTTGGGCAAGTATAGAAGCAAGGCAGCGTTTAATGCGCATAGCCGTCAACAACCTTCATTCTTGGATAGAAGGCAGAACAGTGAATGACGTGACGCAAAAATAATGTCAGGTGGTTTGTTGTGGTCAATTTGTATGATATGCTGTGTTGTTTTGTGCATTTAGAGCCCGTTTAGATTTTTCCTTTTAAGCTTCTGCTTAGTATCTTTTGAGGACTTTTACCTGTTTCTTTTTCTGTTTTCTTTCGTCAAGTGGCCTGTTTCGCTTCTTCATAAGACAGAAAAATATCTGTGGTAAAAGTCCTCAAATCATGTTAGGCAAAATCTAAACCGGTATATGGCGATGATGCTGGCAAACTCTTTGTATCAAGTTGCCAAGCAATAAGCAGCAGTTTTCCAAGCAATAAGCAGCCGACTCCTTATATATAAGAAATATTATTCTGATTATCAATTAAATATGCCTTTGTTCCCTATATGGCTCATGTACAGGGCAGAAAGATAAAAATCAACTCAGTATATTTTTTTCGGCAAATCTGCTTGCTAATTCAAAAAAAAAGCGTAATTTTGCACCCAAATTAAAAAATAAGGTCGGTTCCGTAGCTCAGCTGGATAGAGCAACGCCCTTCTAAGGCGTGGGTCCTGCGTTCGAATCGCAGCGGAATCACAATATGATTAGAGGCTAAAATACTGATATTTATAAGTATTTAGCCTCTATGTTTTTTATATAAACTGTTGCGGTGGTTAAAAAAAGATTTTCTGTTCCGGTCTCTTGGGTTCAGGATGGGCAAAAACAAAGGGCTAAAATCATTCCTTCAAAAGGGAAAAATTTTAGTCCTCTTTGTACACCCTCAGGGATTCGAACCCTGGACCCACTGATTAAGAGTCAGTTGCTCTACCAACTGAGCTAAGAGTGCTTGTCTTTATTATTTCGGCTGCAAAGGTATTGCTTTTATTTGAAACAGCCAAACTTTCAGTTGGATTTCTGAAAGATAATTGTAGTGTACGGTATAAAAGGCTCTTTTACTTCAATGTATCATGCGTGTGAAATCAAAACATCCGCTCATTTTTCTATGAGAACATTCTTATTGGGCAGACGTGGAGACGTTTGGGGGTAGTGTGCTGTATATAAAAAGAGAAGTTCCCCTCATACTAACCACAAGAGCGGTCAAGTATGAGGGGAACTTTTTTGTTGTATTTAAATTTCCTCGCTAATATATTTCTGCCTTACGGTCATGATGCTGTGAAGCAGTAAGCAAAACAAGTGCTTACAGAAACTGATTCATCTGCGTGTCAGTTTAAGTAAGCAGAAAATTCATCGGCAGAGATATTCTTCGCCAAAATGGTGCCATTTTCATCCAGCAGGTAATTTGCAAATCCCCGGTTAAGCTGGTATGCTTCATAAAGGTCGGATAACTCACCGTCTGTTTCCACAAAACATGACGAAGTCGCTATCTGGTCTTTTCTAACAGTTTCCTTAAAGATAGATTCATATTCGTCGAACGATACGGAAACCATTTCCAGATTGTCCGGGTGGGCAGCAATCAGCACTTGATTGAGTGCGGCGTTGCACATGCGGGACGGTGCATCGTAGCTTGCCCAGAAACTTAATAATACACGTTTGCCTTTCAAGTCAGAAAGGCTTTGTCCGTGTGATCCGGCAGACAAGGTCTGGATAGCGAAATCCGGAGCCGTGTCGCCCACATTCAAACCTCCCGCGGTTTTGTTCTTGTTCATAAAAGATGTCAAGGAACTAATCAGCAATACAACAAAAATCCATTTTACATGTCTCATGCAATACGGTTTTGGTTAATACTATCCGGAACCCGTTTGTGCGGGGATTTCATTTCCGGATCTTTGTTATCCCAGGCCTTGAATGCTGTCATTCAAAAGCCTTCAATCTTGAAATCGGGTGCAAAGGTAAGCATTTATAAAACTAATTTCCAAATAAACAAGTATAAAACTCTGTTTTTATGCCTACTTTTTTATGTTGTTTAGCATAAAAATGGGTATTCTCTTCCTTTTATCCGGGAATTTTGCCTAATTTTGCGTCATATTAATTGTTGTTAGATTGGCTGACATGCAAGAACAAGTACCATTGAATACAGAACTTATCCTGATACGTATCACAGGAGAAGACCGTCCGGGGCTGACAGCTTCGGTCATGGAGATATTGGCAAAGTATGATGCAACTATTATGGACATCGGTCAGGCCGACATCCACAGTACTTTGTCGTTAGGCATACTTTGTAAGACCGAAGAGCAGCATTCGGGGTTCATCATGAAGGAGCTGTTGTTTAAGGCATCCTCGCTGGGGGTATCGGTGCGTTTTTATCCCATCAGTGCCAAAGAGTATGAGGATTGGGTAGGTATGCAAGGTAAAAACCGATATATACTGACACTATTAGGGCGTAAACTTTCGGCTGGACAAATAGCGGCCGCCACGCGTATTTTGGCTGACCAGGGGATGAATATTGATGCTATCAAACGTTTGACTGGGCGTATCCCGTTGAATGAGACCGAGGCAAAGACAAAAGCGTGCATCGAATTTTCCGTGCGAGGTACTCCGCGGGATCGTGAGCAGATGCAGGCGCAGCTTATGAAAATGGCTTCGGATTTGGAGATGGATTTTTCCTTCCAACAGGATAATATGTATCGCCGTATGCGTCGTCTGATTTGTTTTGATATGGATTCTACGCTGATCGAGACGGAGGTGATTGACGAGTTGGCCATGCGTGCAGGGGTAGGAGATAAAGTAAAAGCCATCACTGAGCGAGCCATGCGGGGAGAGATAGACTTCACGGAGAGTTTTCGCGAGAGAGTGGCTTTGCTGAAGGGGTTGGATGTCTCGGTGATGCAGGATATTGCAGAGCATTTGCCTATTACCGAAGGGGTAGACCGATTGATGTATGTATTGAAGAAATATGGTTATAAAATAGCTATCTTGTCGGGTGGATTTACTTATTTCGGAGAGTATCTGCAAAAAAAATATGGTATAGACTATGTGTATGCCAACGAGTTGGAGGTAGAAGACGGCAAATTGACAGGTCGCTATGTGGGAGATGTAGTAGATGGCAAACGCAAGGCAGAGTTGTTGAGGCTTATTGCACAGGTAGAAAAAGTAGATATTGCACAGACAATAGCCGTGGGAGATGGAGCAAATGATTTGCCTATGTTAGGGGTGGCAGGATTAGGTATCGCTTTTCACGCCAAACCAAAGGTAGCAGCTAATGCCCGTCAGTCTATCAATACAATTGGGCTTGATGGGGTGCTCTATTTCTTAGGGTTTAAGGACTCTTACATAGATTTGCCTAAATGAAAGGAGTATTTGGTTCCTTAAGATTGCTTGAGGATAGCTATAGTATTGTTGTTGGGTTTATATTATAAAAATAGAATGATTCATATTAAACGATTGCATGGAACAGAAGAGGAACTGTACAGGTTGGTGGCTCCATTGGTAATGAATCCAGCCGTATTGAAGCAAAATAATAATTTTCCTTTTCGCACTTCCGAGAAATTTCAATGGTTTGTTGCTCTGAATGAGGAGGAGCGGGTTATCGGGTTTGTACCGGTAGAATGCAGACGCACAGGAGGTGTCATAAATAACTATTATGTGGAGAATAAGGATGCGGATGTGCTGGAGGAGCTTGTGAAACAGTCTATGGAGGCATTGTCAGAGAAAACATTGTCTGCCGTGTCTTTTCGGGAAGATAAAGAAGTTTTCCGCCGCTTGGGATTTGTGGAAGAAAAACAGTGGACACGTTATGTAAAGATGAGAAAGGAGCCGGCTCATGCAGAAGATTAAAAATGTATATGAACTGGCAATGGAACGCTTGGATATTATATTCCGTGAGTTTGATACGGTGTGTGTGTCTTTTTCTGGTGGAAAAGACAGTGGCGTATTGCTTAATCTTTGTATGGATTACGTAAGGAGACATTGTCCGGAGCGTAAATTGTGTGTCTTTCATATGGATTATGAGATTCAGTATCATCAGACCATAGATTATGTGAATCGGATTCTGAGTGATAATAAAGACATTTTGGATGTCTATCGAATCTGTGTACCTTTTAAGGTGGCCACTTGTACTTCGATGTTCCAGAATTTTTGGCGCCCGTGGGATGAAGACATGAAGGATATATGGGTACGTTCCATGCCTGAAGATTGCATGACAAAGGAATGCTTTCCTTTTTATACGTCTGAGATGTGGGATTATGAGTTTCAGATGCATTTTGCCAAATGGCTGCATTGGCAGAAAGATGCAAGCCGTACTTGTTTCTTGATAGGCATCCGCACACAGGAGAGCTTTAACCGCTGGCGTAGTATTCACCTGAACCGTAAATATCAAATGTATCATAATTATCGGTGGACTTCCAAGATTGGGAGCGATATTTACAATGCGTATCCTATTTACGATTGGAAGACGGTGGATATCTGGACGGCTAACGGCAAGTTTAAGTTTGATTACAACCATTTGTATGATTTGTACTATATGGCGGGAGTTAATATTGAGCGTCAGCGGGTGGCCAGTCCGTTCTTGTGTGAGGCCCAAGACAGTTTGCGTCTTTATCGTGCCATTGACCCCAATACTTGGGGAAAAATGTTGGGGCGGGTAAATGGTGTGAACTTTACGGGTATATATGGAGGAACGCGTGCTATGGGATGGCAAAGCATTCGCTTACCTAAGGGATATACATGGAAAAGTTTCATGCAGTTTCTTCTTTCTACTTTACCAGAAGAAACCCGCCGGAATTATTTGCGCAAACTGACAGTCAGTATCGAATTTTGGCGTACAAAAGGAGGATGTTTGTCTGATGAAACGATCCAAAGGTTGCGCGATGCCGGAGTGTCTATAGAGGTTATGAATTCTACCAACTATAAGACCAAGAAACATCCGGTGCGCATGGATTATTTGGATGATATTGACATCCCGGAGTTCAGAGAGATTCCTACTTACAAACGCATGTGCATTTGTATTCTGAAGAATGACCATGCATGCAAATATATGGGATTTGCCTTGACCAAGGAAGAAGTGTATAAACGGGATAAGATTATGCAACAATTTAAAAATATGAACTTATGAATGATGTTGAATATAAAAGCCCTGTGTATGATGTGAGGGCTGTGCCGGTAGAGAAGGTTTTTGCCAATGATTATAATCCGAATGTGGTGGCTCCGCCTGAAATGCGTTTGTTGGAGCTTTCCATTTGGGAGGATGGTTTTACAATGCCTTGTGTATGTTATTATGAAGAAGAAACAGATCGCTATATTCTGGTAGATGGGTTTCATAGATATAGGGTGTTGAAGACCTCAAAGAGAATTTATGAGCGGGAGAAAGGATTGTTGCCGGTAGTGGTGATTCAGAAAGATATTTCTAACAGAATGGCGTCAACCATTCGTCATAATAGAGCGAGGGGAACGCATAACATAGAATTGATGTGCAACATTGTGGCTGAGTTGGACAAAGCGGGTATGAGCGATGAATGGATTATGAAAAATATCGGTATGGACCGTGATGAAGTGTTGCGGCTAAAACAGATTTCCGGTTTGGCAGAGTTGTTCTCGCACAGGGATTTTACTATTCCGGACCAGACGGATAAATATACTTTTAATGCAGATGAAGATTAAGACGGGCAGATAGATAATTTACGCCTGGCACTTGTCACCTCTGCGGGTTGACAGGGAAGCCGTTGAACAGCGTCCTTTTTCTTCTGTTTGAAAGAGTGGAAAAAGGACGCTGCGATTTTATTTTCGGTACTGGCGTTTGTCTGATACTCATGCCGTGTTTGTTTCTCAGGGCTTAGAACCATACTTCTCAGGGCGTAGAAGTCCGTTCCATGTAGCTTGGCAGTTTATTGCCGAAAAAACTGTTGCTGCGGGCTGTGGACCAGCAATTTATGTTTTAACGGCAAGAAACTGGAATTGTTTTATCTTCTACATAATTGTTGGAAGTCACAATACGCGCATCTTTTGTTATCATCAGTTTGTGTAAAAGGAATATCCGGGTTGAATATTTCCTGCAACAGTTTCTGAAGGCGTTTACGGAATTCTGTTTCATAAAGGGAAAAGTCATTGACTTTCACTCGGTTCCGTGCTGGTCCTATTTCAATAATTGGTTCGTATTCATCGGAAGCCGCTTTGTGTATATAGAGTAAGGCGGGAGCCACCTTGCGCGATTGCTTGCGGCTGATTATGGCAGCGTAGAGGAATGTCTGGAAGATATAATTGGGGCGGTCGATGGCAGGCGTGAAAAGTTGCTCAATGTTGTCGGGCGTTTTGGGGACTCCTCCGGTTTTATAGTCTACAATACGGATGGTGTCTTCCTTACTGTCCATGCGGTCGATGGTTCCTCCGAGGTTTAGCAGAAGTTTTCCTTGCGTTGTGTCCACTTCGATAGTTTCTAAGACTCTCTGCTCCATGCCTTCCATACAGAAGGGGGCATAGCGCAGGTCGTTACGCAACAATTGTCGCAGATAAGAGGCAATAACACGGGCATGGATGAGTTGCGTTCCGTTATATTCGGGGTGTTCGTCTGTATTTACATGAAAGAATTTTTCTTTGAATGCGCGGTCCACATAGCCTTGCAGGCGTACATCGTCCTTTAGCAGAGTGGTCAGGTCTTCTTTGCGGATATTTTTACCCATAGCAGTCAAATCCATGTAAACCAATTCTGCAGAGCGGTGGAAAATAGTGCCGAATAGTGCCGAATCAATTTCTGCATTTATTTCTTCCGGAGCATGCAGGCGTGCTACATATCGGTAGTAGAACATCAGCGGGCAATCCAGATAAGCATTGAGGGCCGAAGGTGATAGGAGGCTTTCTGGAGAATAACGTATGTCGTAAGCACATCTGAGTTTATTCAGCATCTCACTGTTCTTTTCAACAGTAATAGGAAGCATACGGCGGGGAGACTGCCCGGCTTCCAGATAGAAACGTTTGATGGGATGGCGGTATTCTATGAGGAACTGTAAGGCGAACCGTGACATTTCTCCCCGGTTCAGACCATCGGATGAGGTGTTGTAGAGCAAAGTAATATGTTCAGCTCTTTGGGTAAGCCGATAGAAATAGTAGGCATACACCGCATTCTTGTGTTCGATGGTTGTCATACCGAAGGCATGCCGTAGGTTATGAGGGATGAACGAAGCTTCGCTTCCGGCTTTGGGCAACTGTCCTTCGTTGAGAGAAAGGATGAGCAGGTTGCGGAAATCCAGGTTGCGGGTTTCCAATACGCCCATTACTTGCATGCCGATGGCTGGTTCGCCGTGGAACGGTATGCTGGCTGCTGCCAGTAAGCGATTGAGGAGCCGACGGAAAGTATCTGTGCGTAAACCGGCCAGTTCTCCTGATTCTATCAGGCTCAGCAAGCGGTTGACCACAGTGTAGCTTTTGAATAGCGATTCTCGGTAGAGTTGGTCAAAAATGTCAGTTTCCTCTTTTTCTTGCTGATAGATTACAGTAATGCGCCGGAGCAAGTCAATCAGGTAGCGGCATAGCGATGCTATTCCGTTCTGTGGGGTAAAGACAGCTTGCAGGAATTCGTCGGCCATTAGTTCTGAGGGGAGGGGATAGAAACGCTTGTTTTGAGCAAGATGTCTTTCTAATTGCACGGAAGCCAGTGAGAGACTGCGGGTATAGGGGTGTTGCAAGACGGTAAGTACTTTTTCATAACTGTAACGTCCGGTTGAAGGATTATATCCCTTGGTTTGCAATTCGACCAGTGCATTCAGGAAATTGAATGCAGGGGTCTGTGCCAAAGGAAATCCCATGGTAATATTTACGTTGTTTACTTCGGAAGGAATGGAGTGGAGCACTGGCAATAACAGGGATTCGTTACAAAGGATAACGGCATTTTCTTTTTCAGGGCCGTCGTTTCCGGTTTTTATCAGATGCACCCATTCCGACAGGTACCGTGCCTGTGCGTTCTCGGTAGGAGATGAAATCAGACTGATGTGTTTGGGGCGGCGCAGCATGTCAAAGTAGGCTTCGGGAAGCTCGTTGGGAAATAATTTCAGATTGCGCAGGATAAACTCACCCGCTTCATGAGTATAAGTCAATTGCTGTTGGAGAGGGAGGCTGGTGTAGGATATGTCGTAATCCCAATAAAACATGGCTTTACCGGCTTTTTGCAGTAATTGGAAGAGCCTGGTCTCGACAGTATTGAGTACGTTGAAACCCACAAACACATAGCGTTCGTAAGAAAGATGTTCGGGGTGGATGTCCTCAATGACCTTGCGGTACATCATTCCTTCGTAAGCGATGCCCAATTGTGAAAGCCTGTTGTGAAAGCGCTGATAAATGTTGCCCAGCTTGTCCCATAGTGAAATGAAGCGTTGCTTTAATTCTGTATGCTTTTCGATGTTGAAGTTCAGGAAGAACTGGCGGAGGGATTCACTTTGTTCGGGTGAAAGGAAGGTATTGTCATCCATCATATCCCGCAGGTCCTGCAAGTTGCGGAATAGGCGTTTGGTGTCTACCAGGTTTTTGTCTATATCATCGAAGTCACTGATAAGCAGTTCGCCCCAGAAGTAAAAGTCATCGAGGGTTTCGGAACTGGAGGTTTCTTCACGGAAAATGTTGTATAATTCGCAGACAAGCCGGATCGGATCTCCTAACTTCAGGGTAGATAATTGGAGAAAGAGGTCGCTGATACTGACATAGGCTGGCGACCATATAGGTCGGTTGCTGTTGGCAGCCAGGTATTCATTAAAGAAGAGTCGTGCGCGTTTGTTGGGAAAGACGATGGCTGTGCGCGACAAATCACCGTTTGTCTTATGTTGAAGGTCGCGTGCGACCTGCTGGAGAAAACTTTCCATTGTATTTTTTAATGATTATATTGTTCCGGTTTTACTGTTTCATCAATGGGCTCTATCCGATTCTCGTCTACATACCACAAGTAACCTTGGATTTGCGAACGGTCATAACCCATGCGGGCGAGCAGTTCTATGTATTTTTGTACTTGCCGGGCATACGTACGCCGCGGTTTGCCGAATTTGAAATCGACTACAATGACGTGTCCGTTGTCGTCCGTCATTACACGGTCCGGCCGTCGCAATTGCAGTTCGTTATTTTCCATCCAGATGATGTCGCATTCATTGAATACTTGCATGCGGCCAGAATACCAGTCGCGCACTTGTGGAAGAGAAAATGCCTGATGGGTCAGATGTCGGATGTTATTTTCAGTTTCCTGTTCTGCAATAATGCCGTCGAATATCAAGCGGTCGATGGCTGTGTCAATGTCATCAATCGTTTCAATGGTAGAAAAAAGAGTATGCATCAAACGGCCCCGTTTGATGTAATGATAGGGAGATTCTTCTCCGTCTGTCCCTGCGATAAAGTCGGCAGAACGGTTGGATTGTCGGAACTCAATATCATGTCGCATACCTGTCATCCGTACCGTTAAGGGCAAGGCTCTCAAAGTAAGACGATTGGCTGGATGGTCTGCCTCCGTTTGTGGTTCGGGTGTCTCAGACGGACAAGGTTGTCCGAATGTATAGGTATCGGTTTCTTCATCCCAGTCGCCAGTGCCATTTTGTGCCATGTGGGGGAGGGCATCAGACAAGAGAGCAGCTATCGTGCCCTTCTGGTCTTTCCGGCTCCAGCATATTAAATTTTTCCCAGCACGCGTGAAAGCTACGTAAAGCAGGTTGAGATTGTCTACCCAAAGTTGCAGTCGTTCATTCAGATAGGCTTTGTGGTAGGCAGAGTCGTTCATTGCCGAAGAGTAAGTTACCGGCACGAGATCAAGCTGGTTGTAAGGGAACTCTTCGGGTGAACACCATACCAGTTGGTTGTTGGTTTCATTTTCCAGACGCCAATCGCAGAACGGAATGAGGACCGTATGAAATTCTAATCCTTTGGATTTGTGTATGGAGAAGATGCGTATGCCCTCTATTTCTCCACCGGGAATGGTCTTGCTGCAAAGTTTTTCGTCCCAATAATTCAGAAAGCCGTCTGCAGGGTTTTCTGTCAGATATGCAGACACTTCGTCAAAGAAAGCAAACAGGTACGCATCTTGTCCTTGCATCCGGTTGACTTGGAAAAGCATGAAAAGTTCTTCCAGTAATTCATAGAGGGGCATTAACTGCAATTCATCTTGTCTGGAGATGAAGTCGCTGGGCAAATGTCCGTCAACCCATTGTCCGGTATCCAGCAGAAGAGTGGCGCGGGCAATCTCATTGTCAGGATACATAAGGCAACGCAGAGCATCTACCAGCAGGCATACGGCAGGAGACGCATCAAGGCGGAATGCTTCATCGGATACAATAGGAAGCCCCAGTTCTTTATCAAAATAGGTGGCTATGGCGGGTATATTTTTGTTTTTCCGCACCAAGATGGCAATATCATTCAGTTTGACCCCCTGAGCTAAAAGTTCTTGCACTTCTTCGGCAAGTGACTGTAAGGTAGAGGCTGTATAATCTTTGTCTGCATCCGGTTCTATCATCTGTACTTTGATATATCCGGCAACTTCTTTCTTGGGCGATTGTTGCTCTACATCAGCGTAGGCTTCTGTGAGCGGGCGGCAGATTTCTTCCTGATCCTGTAAGTGGATGTTATTAAAGAAATCGACTGCTGCCCGGAAAAAGTGGTTGTTGAATTCTATGATACGGGCTTCACTTCGCCGGTTGACATGGAGAGTCTTAACTCGGACGTATTGTGTCAGAGGTCCGTTGCCGGGTTTTAGGTTGTTTAAGATGGTCCAGTCTCCATTTCGCCAGCGGTAAATAGATTGTTTCACATCACCTACGATGAGGCTATCTTCGCCCTGTGCCAATCCTTCGGTCAGCAGTGGGCAGAAGTTGTCCCATTGCAAGCGGCTGGTGTCCTGGAATTCATCAATCATGACATGGCGGATATTTGCACCTATTTTCTCGAATACAAAAGAAGAATCTCCTTCGGACATCAGTTGGTGTAATAAAGCGTTTGTGTCCGATAAGAGGAATCGGTTCTGTTCGTTATTAAATCGGCGTACGGTCTCATCGATGTAGTTCAATAATTGCAATTTATTCAAGTGTTGCAATGAAAGTCGGCTGCTATTGAGGGTATAAAGACATTTGGGCCTTTTCGTTTCTGCTTCTTGTAAAAGTGGCAGTAGTTTTGATTGTGTTAAGGCGATGATGTCTGCTCGGCGGGCTGAGGTTTTTGTAGCCCAGTTTTCTGGACTTTCCAGACATTTGTTTAGCGTGGCGTTTACAATTTCTTTGTCTGTTAAACGTCCGTTTTTCAGTTTGTTGAAATAACTTGCAATGCCTTTCTTTCCATTCTTCAGGTCATCGGGGGCAATGCCGTGTGCTTTCAGTGTTTCTTCAAACTGCTGGCTGATGGCTCTCATTTCTTTTCCCGCTTGCTCCTCCATTTCGCGAAGCACCTCCCGATAGAGGCGGATTGTCGACGGTGAACGCAGTTTTTCGCGTAAGAGTGCGCCGCGTTCGATATAGCTTTCTTCAAAGATATTATGGGCGAATCGTTTGACTTCGTCTGATACATTCCAGCGTTTGTCGTCGGCTATACGCTCATTGATGTAATCTAATAATAAGTATAGTACGGGAGAGGTTGGGGTTAAGCTTTCTATAAGGAGGTCGACAGCATCGCTCAAGACTTGGTCGTTATCTAATTCAATATTTAGATTGGGACTAAGTTCGAGTTCGCGGGCTAAATTACGCATGACGGATTGGAAAAAAGAATCAATAGTTTCTACACGGAAACGGCTGTAGTCGTGCAGCATATATCGCAGAGCAGTTCCGGCTCTCACGCGAATCTCTTTTTCATCCATCGGCTGGCCTTGTGCCTTAAGGTCTTCTATCAGTTTCTGTAGGTAGGCATCTGATGAAGAGGCACCTTCGTGCAACCCATAAAGCTGTTGTAAGATACGTTCTTTCATTTCTGCCGTTGCTTTGTTAGTAAAAGTAACGGCCAACAGTTGCCGATAGGCGCGTGGATTCAGAATAAGATGCCTGATGTATTCTACGGCCAAGGTAAAGGTTTTACCCGAACCGGCAGAGGCTTTGTAGACTAATAATTCCATTGTCAATCAGTCTACTGCTTTTCTCAGCTTTTTAAAATATTCGATGATACCTCGGTAGTCGCGGTCGGTACAGGCGTTGAATTTGCTCCATAGGTCACCCATAATGACGGCACCACCGAATCCCAGGTCGCGTACTAAAGGGATGTTTTCCCACCGTACTCCTCCCAGTGCCATTATTTTATTGTCTATCAATTTGTCATGACTGCCTTGGCGAAGTTCTTCTGTTGTGAATGAGGCAGGGCGCGGGCTCGAAACCGAGTCGAAAACCGGACTTAGAAAGAGATAGTCATAGAAGTGCTTTTTGCTGCTTAATTCACTTAGTGTACGGCATGTGCAACTGATGTGACCGGAATAATCATGAGGCTCTGAGGGATTCCGACGGTTAAGGTGGATACCCATTAGACCGAATTCTTCTTGCAAATAGAAATGTTCGTGAGTCACAATGCGTTTATGATATTTCTGAGGAATAAGCGTGAGCAATCGTTCGGAGTACATTGCAGGTGTTTCCGGTTTGCGAAGGTGAAGAATATCAAGTCCTTCTTCGAAAAGTGCGGTCAATATTTGGTCCTCCTCTACAAAAAAGGTGGGAGTAGTTACAACGATAAGTTTCATTGCTATTATTGGTACTTATGTTAGTTCTTTACTTGGGCAAAGTTAAGAAATACTTATTTGTGTTGAGAAGTTTTTCCCCTAAAATATGTTAGTAAAGTCTATATCAGGAAGAAAAAAATGTGCTTTTGATTGAAAAATAGTGCTATCTTTGCATTCCGAGGAAGATTTCTGATAACGAATATTCTATGAATAAGAGATTTATAAATTAAATACTCCATACAATGAAAATTTCATCTGCAGAGTTTGTCGTAAGTAATACTGATTTTCGGAAATGTCCGGCCACGTCTTTCCCTGAATATGCTTTTATTGGGCGGTCTAATGTAGGAAAATCCAGCCTCATCAATATGTTGACAGGGCGTAAAGGATTGGCCATGACTTCGGCTACCCCCGGCAAGACGTTGCTTATCAATCATTTTATTATAAACAATAATTGGTATTTAGTTGACTTACCCGGATATGGCTACGCTAAACGCGGGCAAAAAATGCAAGAACGGCTTCAGTACATTATTAGGAGTTATATTCTTTATAGAGAGGCTTTGACTTGTCTTTTTGTCCTTGTTGACAGTAGGCTGGAACCTCAACGCATTGACTTGGATTTTATTGAGTGGTTAGGGGAAAATGGAATTCCTTTTGCTATTGTCTTTACAAAAGCTGATAAACTGAGCAGTGGGAAGTTGCAGGGTAATGTTGACATTTATCTGGAAAAATTAAGTGAGCAATGGGAAGAGCTTCCTCCTTATTTTGTTACTTCATCTGAGCATAAAATAGGACGTGAAGAACTTCTTAATTATATTGATAGTATAAATAGTGAACTAAAAATGAAGGAAAAATGAAAAAGTTTATGAGATTGTCATTTGTGATAATGACTTTATTGTGTTCGGTTCAAATTCAGGCGCAATCTTTGAAGGATATTCTTAACAAAGAGAATCTGGAGAAAGCTGTCAGCGTAGTGACGGGAAAGAATACGGCCAGTGTTATTGGAACGTGGAGTTTTACGGGAGCTGCTCTTGAGTTTGAGTCGGACAATTTGCTTCAAAAGGCCGGAGGAAGTGTGGCTGCAACAGCAGTAGAGAAGAAATTGGATGGATTTTTGGAAAAAGTAGGCATTACAGCGGGTGAGATGAGTTTTACCTTTGAGGCTGACAGTACATTCTGCACTCAAATCCGTGGTAAAGAGCTGAAGGGAACTTTTTCTTATGATGCTGCTTCGAAGAAAGTGAATCTCAAATTTTCCAAGTTGCTGAATATACAGACTACGGTGAATTGTACATCTGAGAACATGGAATTGCTTTTCCCTTCAGACAAGATTCTTGACTTAATAACTTTTCTTACCAGCAAAAGTAATAACTCTACGCTCAAGTCCATTAATTCTTTAGCGGACAGCTATGACGGCATGATGTTGGGGTTTGCATTAGAAAAACAGTGATAGTCAAGAAAACAATAAAGCCTTGCAAAAAATGCAAGGCTTTATTGTTTGAAATATGAGCGGCAAACGAGACTCGAACTCGCGACCCCGACCTTGGCAAGGTCGTGCTCTACCAACTGAGCTATTGCCGCAAGATGGTGTGTTATACTACGATAACTGTGCCCAGAACAGGACTCGAACCTGCACGCCTCGCGGCACACGCACCTGAAACGTGCGCGTCTACCAATTCCGCCACCTGGGCTTTTCCATCTCACTATTTCAAAGAATGATGAGCGGCAAACGAGACTCGAACTCGCGACCCCGACCTTGGCAAGGTCGTGCTCTACCAACTGAGCTATTGCCGCATAACGCTTTGTTTGTGTGAAGAGAAGGAGACTCGAACTCCCACGACATAATTGTCACTACCCCCTCAAAGTAGCGCGTCTACCAATTCCGCCATCTCTCCATTTTAAAGAATGTTCTTTGACATCAGATATAGTGCCCAGAACAGGACTCGAACCTGCACGCCTCGCGGCACACGCACCTGAAACGTGCGCGTCTACCAATTCCGCCACCTGGGCATTATTTCTTAACTCATACAAAGCCATTCTGAATGTCAAAGAACAAGGAGCGGAAAACGAGACTCGAACTCGCGACCCCAACCTTGGCAAGGTTGTGCTCTACCAACTGAGCTATTTCCGCGATTGCGGTTGCAAAGGTAGGCATTTTTTTTAAACCGACAAGCTTTTTCAGATGCTTTTTTTAGAAAAAATGCGTTTTCTCTTTCTTATTGCACACACAATTCTGATTATCAGTCCATTCTGTTTTTATAGTCTTCGTAAGAAAACTGTCTGAAAATCTCCGCACGACCGTCTCTGGTCCACATGGCCATGGCTGGATGCTGGATTCCGTTGAACATATTTGTCTTGACGGTAGTGTAGTGAATCATATCTTCGAATATTATCAGTTCGCCTGGTTGGAGCTTGTGGTCAAAGCTCCAAAAGCCTATGAAATCGCCGCTTAGGCAAGAATTGCCTCCAAGTCTGTAGACGTGAGGACCGTCACTTCCCATTTGGGCTCCACGCACTGCGGGTTGGTATGGCATCTCTAAACAGTCGGGCATGTGGCAAGTGAAACTGACATTGAGAATGGCTGTTTGAATGCCTTTATTTTCAACGATGTCTACAACCTTTGAGGCGAGAACGCCTGTCTGCCAAGTAAAGGCAGAACCGGGTTCTAAAATAATGTGGAGATGCGGATAGCGCGCCTGCAAACCTTGAAGGAGGTGGACAAGGTGTTCGATGTCATAGTCTTTGCGTGTCATCAGATGCCCGCCGCCAAGGTTGAGCCATTTGATTTGGGAGAACCAACGGGAAAATTTCTGTTCTATGTGCTTTAGAGTATGTTCCAGTTCGTAGGAGGAAGACTCGCAATGGCAATGGCAATGGAAGCCTTCTATTCCTTCGGGAAGTATGTCGGGGAGTTGGTCGGCTGTAATACCGAACCGGGAACCGGGCGCGCAGGGATTATATAAGCTGGTTTCTACCTCAGAGTATTCGGGGTTGATGCGGATTCCGCAGGATATACCGCCGTGAGCCTTGGCCAAAGGATAGAAACGTTGATATTGCGTCAGGGAGTTGAATGTGATATGGCTGCTGCAGTGCATGATTTCCGGGAAGTCCTCGATGGTATAAGCCGGTGAATAGGTGTGGGCTTTACTGCCGAACTGTTCAAGGGCTAAACGGGCTTCATAAGGCGAACTGGCGGTAGAGGCCTGGATGTATTCGCGGAAAATAGGGAACGAGCGCCAAAGGGCAAACGACTTGAATGCAAGAATGATTTCTGTGCCGGTACGGTCGGCTACGCTTTTAATTAACGAAAGATTTTTTCGCAATGCTTCCTCTTCCATGATGTAACAGGGCGAGGGGAAAAGAGAAAAGTCTATCATGTTATAATCAGTTTTGAAGTTATGATAAAAGTGCCTTACGTCTGAGAGATTCGTTCTTATTTGATTACCTTAAAGCGGGCATAGCGGACCAGGAGTTGCTTTTCACCCACGTTTTGAAAGCGGATAGTGGCTTTGGTATTTTCTCCTGAGCCTTCTATGTGTATGATTTGTCCAATGCCGAAACGTTCATGCTCAATGGTTTGCCCTTCTGATATTTGTGCATGAGAGCCTGAACGTTGTGCTGCCTCCTTAGGAGCAGGGCGCCCATTGGAAGGGATTCGTTTCCAACTGCTGGAAACACTTGTCGTCTGTCGGGAGGGAAACAGATGACTGCTTGGGGAGGTCTGTTTGTGATAAGAGCGGCTCTCGCTTTCCGGAATGCTTAAATAGCACGTATCTATGTCATGAAGGAAACGGCTGGGACTTCCGAACTCCATCTTACCGTAGCGGATACGGGTTTTGGCATAAGAAAGATAACAATGTTCTTCGGCGCGGGTAATGGCTACATAGAATAAACGGCGTTCTTCTTCCAATGCACGGAGGGAATCTCCTGCCATGTTGCTGGGAAACAGTCCTTCTTCTAAGCCGACTACAAAGACGTTCTTAAACTCAAGTCCCTTGGCCGAATGTACTGTCATTAGGGTGATGCGGTCTTCGTTGCCATCTTTGTCCGTGTCCTGGTCTGTCAGGAGGGAAACTTCCGACAGGAAATCGGCCAAAGAGATGCGCGGCTCTCCTTCTTCCAGCCGTCGTGCACAAAAGTCACTCAAACCGTTGGCTAATTCTTCTACGTTTTCTTTGCGACTGAGGTTTTCCGGTGAGTTATCTTGGCAAATATCTGCAATGATACCCGATTGGCGGATAATTTCCGTACCGGTTTCATAAGCATTTTGCTGCGATGCCAGTTGCATGAAACCTTCTATTAATTCGCGAAAGCCTTGTAGTTTGGCGGCAGTTCCTTTGTTGAGGTTCAAGTCAAAAGCTGCAGGACTGCTTAAGATGTTCCACAAGCTGGTGTGGTGCTTGTTGGCTGCCTCCAGGATTTTGTTTATGGTGGTTGTCCCTATGCCCCTGCCTGGATAATTGATGATTCGTTTCAGTGCTTCTTCATCGTTTGGGTTTACTACCAGACGGAAATAGGCGATGACATCCTTTATCTCTTTGCGCTGATAGAAAGAGAGCCCGCCGTATATGCGATAAGGTATCGACCTTTTCCGCAAGGCTTCCTCGAAAATACGGCTTTGGGCATTGGTGCGGTAGAGTATGGCGAAATGTTCCCAATGGTAATCGTTCTGACGGTGAAGTTGGGTGATTTTATTGGCCACAATTTCTCCTTCTTCCACATCGCTGTAGGCTTGAAAGACATCTATGACGTCGCCTTTTTCTTTTTCAGAAAACACGTTTTTATGAATCTGGCGCTGGTTTTTCTCAATCAGACTGTTGGCAGCACTTACAATAGTTTGTGTGGAACGGTAGTTCTGCTCCAGTTTGAATATCTGTGTGCCGGGAAAGCTTTTGGTAAATGTGAGAATGTTATCAATATCTGCTCCCCGGAAGGAGTAGATGCTTTGGGCATCGTCGCCCACTACGCAGATATGCCGGTGCTTTTGGGCCAGTTGGAGCACAATGCTGTGTTGTGCAAAGTTGGTGTCCTGATATTCATCGACTAAAATATACTGGAAATGCTCCCGATATTTTTCCAGGATGTCGGGGTGGTCGCGAAATAGCAGGAAAGTGTAAAGCAACAGGTCGTCAAAGTCCATTGCATCCGATTGGCGGCAACGCTCCCAGTAGCGCCGATAGACATCACGCACGGCAGGAATGCGGGCAGATTGGTCTGCTTCGTATGATTCGCGGCTATTGGCGTAGGTAGCCGGGGTTATCAGGCGGTTTTTGGCATGGGATATCCGTGATTGGACTAATCCGGGTTTGTAGATTTTCTCATCCAACTGCATTTCTTTGAGTATGGTGCGTATGAGGCTGCGCGAATCATCTGTATCGTAGATGGTAAAGTTGGGGCTGAATCCTAATGTCTCGGCTTCGGCGTGCAAGATGCGCAAGAATATGGAGTGGAAAGTTCCCATCCACAAGCGGCGTGTATTTTCTTCGCCCATTTGGCGGGCTATGCGTTCTTTCATCTCACGGGCAGCCTTGTTGGTAAAGGTCAGTGCCAGAATGTGCCAAGGCTTATATCCTTGCTCTAAAAGGTAGGCTATTTTATAGGTCAGTACCCTTGTCTTTCCAGAACCGGCACCGGCAATGACCAGCGAAGGTCCTTCGTTGTAGATTACTGCAGCCCGTTGGCTTTCGTTCAATTCGTTGATATAGTCGGACATATTTCTGCGTAAGGTCTTATTTTAAACTGGGGCGAAGATACATATATATACTCGTCTGACCAAACTTGGGACGAAATAAATAGTTCATTCAACTTCTGCAAGCCCAGGTTTATCTTGACAGGAGGCAAAGGACAGCAGGGCTGCAGGATGTTTACCATATTCCGTCAAGCACCCGCTTCCCGTTGCTCTTTGCTTTAGAGTATGTTGTTGTTAGACAGGTTGTTATCTTTAATATACAAGAAGCAGGTTCCGAAGCCCTCAGAATGCTGTTTCCAAGCGCTTGGGAATCTGCTCCTAAAGTTTAAGTATCGGCGTCTTATTCTATGAATCACTACATAGAGGGCTTAAGGAGGGCGCTCCTTTGGAAGTTATCATCTTACTTCTTATTGCTGTACCATATTTCTGCCTTGGCCAACGTGTCGGGAGTGCCGGTGTCGAACCAGTGAGTGGCCTGAATGGGGCAGCCTTGGATAAAGGAATCTGCGCATACATGGAGATAAAAGTCAATGATAGAGAAAGAAGATTCCCAACGTGCATCTTCCATGCGCCGGAAAAGAGAAGGAGAGAAGACATGGATACCGTCAAAAGCCCAGCTTTCATAGGTATTGGTCAACCCGGCCGGGCGTATTTCCTGTGTGGATTGGTTGAACCAGCCACGCAGGTGCATGGTAGGGTCAAACAGCAGGTAGCGGGATGTCTTCCTGTGTTCTGTCAGCAAAGTGGCTTCGGCTCCATTGCGGATATGGTTATCCCATAATACGTTTATATTGGCATCGGTCAGTATATCGACATTGTGTACCAGAAAAGGCTCGTTGCCATCCAGAAAATGGCGTGCATGGCGGATGCCTCCTCCAGTGTCGAGAAGCTGTGTCCGTTCGTCGCTGATATGTATGTGGAGCCCGAAGTTTTGCTTAGCCTGCAGAAAGTCAATGATTTGCTGTCCCAAATGGTGAATATTGATGGTTATGTCATAGAAACCGGCATCAGCCAGTTTGCAGATAACTCGTTCTAACAGCGGTACTCCGGCTATAGGTACCAGCGCTTTGGGTATCTGGTTGGTAAGTGGGCGCAGGCGGCTGCCTGTGCCAGCGGCAAATATCATTGCTTTTTTCATGTCAGTATTTTGCATAAAACGTTTGTTCGATGTGTTGCTCCCGATGTATCAGGTTGACCTGTATGCCGAAGGTCTTATGGAGATGTTCTGCCATGTGTTGGGCAGCATAGACAGAACGGTGCTGTCCGCCGGTGCATCCAAAAGACACGCTTAAGCTGGTAAAGCCTCGTTCCAGGTAGCGGCGCACAGAAGCATCTACTAACTCATAGGCATAGGCAAGGAAAGTGATGATTTCTCCGTCCTCCTCCAGAAAACGGATGACCGGTTCATCCAATCCGCTGAAAGTTTTGTAGCGGTCGTATCGGCCAGGGTTGTTGATGGCCCGGCAATCGAACACAAATCCGCCTCCGTTTCCAGTGGGATCATCGGGTATGCCTTTTTTGTAGGAAAAACTTGTAACTCTGACGCAGAGACGTTGCTGAGATAAAAGCGGAGAGGGGAGGGGGGCACTGAATTGTTTGAGCTCTGTCAGTTGTCGGAGCACGTGATACAGGTATGGATACTCTGGACAAGGGTTTTGAAGTAAACGGCGCAAATTTTCAATGGCATAGGGAATGCTTTGTATGAAATGCGGCTTTTTCTCGAAGTAGCCTCGGAATCCGTAGCATCCCAGTACTTGCAATGTACGGAAGAGTACGAAATGGCGCAGTCGGTTGCAGAAGTGCATCTTGTCAACAGGCAGGTATTTTTGCAGGGCAGTGATATACTCGTCAAGCAGTTCTTGGCGCAGGCTGTCTGAGAAGTTGGCTTTAGCTTGCCATAGGAACGAAGCTACATCGTAATAAATCGGACCTTTTCGTCCACCTTGGAAATCAATGAACCAAGGCTTCTGGTCTTTTATCATCACGTTGCGGCTCTGGAAGTCGCGGTACATGAAAGTGGCAGAATTGTCCTGTAATAGTATATCGGCCATGTGGTGGAAATCGTTTTCCAAGTCATTTTCCTGCAAACTGAGTCCGGTAGCTTTAAGAAAACAATACTTGAAATAGTTCAAGTCCCAGAAGATAGAACGGGAGTCAAATTCCGGATACGGATAGCAAAAGGAAAAGTCCATTCCTTCGGTACCGGCAAACTGAAAGTCCGGAAGGTAATGAATTGTCTGGCGCAACAGTTCTTTGTCCTCCTTACCGAATGTGCCGGTCTGGTGACACCTTTCTATGATATTGAACAGGGATATGTTTCCTAAATCTTCCTGCAAATACAGGCTGTCATCGGCAGACCGACTGAGGACCCGAGGCACGGGAAGGCCTTTTCGGCTGAAATATTCAGACATATAAATGAAAGCGCGATTTTCTTCCGTAGAGTCGCCTCTTACTCCAATCAATGAAACCGGTCCTTTCAGGCGAAAATAATGGCGGTGAGAGCCAGAAGGGGGTAATTCTTCTATTTGCTCGGGGGCGTGTCCCGTATAAGCCTTGTACTGTTTTTGTAGCAGCTCTAAGATTATGTTATTCATACGGCTGGTCAGATATTTATTGCGATAAGTATTGATGTTTACAGTAAGATGCAGTATGTTTCTTACCCGATACTTGTTGTTGGTAGCGCATTTTTGATTGTTAGGGGCACTAACCGCAGATCGTATAAGCAGGCTTGTACTTCTGCTGTGCTTCCCAGGTGTTTGCCGGCATCGTCAGACAGTTTGACACATTCCCGCCATTCTTGGTTGGCATTCATTTTGCAGCGGGTCAGTTTCATTACGATGTTTAAGGGTTTGAAGCCAGTGTCGTTGGTCAGGTTGGTACCTATTCCGAAAGCACAGCGGATGCGATTTGCGCAGTGTCTCTGTATATCAAGTGCTTTATCGAAGTCAAGAGCGTTGCTGAAGATAATTGTTTTAGTGGTGGGGTCGATTCCGAATTCTTGATAGCGCGCTATGAGTCTGTCTGTAAACTCGTATTCATTGCCCGAATCGCATCGTACTCCATCGAATAGTTTAGCTTGCTTGCGGCTTAAATTATTGAGAAATGCATCTGTGGTATAGGTATCAGCCAAGGCGGTTCCTAAGTCGCCGTCGTAGACATTTACCCAGTTTTCCAGAGCCATGTAGTTGGCATGGATATAACCGAATTGAGCTCCATGAAACATAAACCATTCGTGAGGATGGGTGCCCATAGGCTTGATGTCGTATTTCATGGCAAAATAGCAATTGGAAGTGCCGGTGCAATAGAGAGCCTGATGGGTAAGATATTCAATGACCCTGTCTTGTACCTCAGCTGAAAAACGTCTTCGGGTGCCGAATTCTGAGAAGGACAGGTGGTGTTGGTTCGACAGCTTTACTTTGTCGCTGAGTCTTTGTATGACCTGGTCCATATTAGCTACACGTCCCAAAGATTCGTTTAATTTTTCGGAGACAATGGCCAGGATAGGGACTTCATAGAGCGTGGCTTTATACAAGTAATCGGTCACTTCAATGTGGAGGTGCCTGTCGGAGTCGAGATATACTGCCACTTTTTCCGGTTGGAAACGAAAAGAGGAAAGCCATTCCCAATAGACGCGTGGAAGGAAGCGGCAATGTCCTGTCATGTATTCTAATTCGTCAGGCTTAAGCCGTATTTGTGCGAGTTGTTTGATAGCCTCTTTTAACTCTTCCAGAAATTCTTCCGTATAGGAGGTCTCATCTCGGTCTGTGAATCCGAAGGTTCCTATAGCGTAGGGGAATAGTTTGATATACGCATAGGAAGTAGTGAATTTGTAGAGATCTGTATCTAAAATAGAGTTTATCATATTGAGGAGCTTTAGTAATGGTAATCTGGTTTTGGGCGATAAAGATAGTGATTTTTTAGGTTGGATGCCACTTTTGCGTGAAGAACTTCAACTATAGATTGATTCTCAGTGGTTTTCATGCCTTGATTCGTATAGGACCCGGAAAAAGATTCTTCCCTTGTCTGGTTACTGTTGATGGTGTCATCTCTTAAAAAATGTTGTATAAGCGGTTTTTTAGTGGGAAAGTTTTGGTATATGCCAGAATAACTCTACCTTTGCAGTGTGTGTTTTTCATAGTATTAGATTTAAGGTTTACCAAGAAGGGTTGTCTGTGATAGATAGCCCTTTTATTTTTCTCTTTTTTTATTCCTCACAGGGCGTATGCAATATGAATGTGGTAGCACCGATGGTGACCACAGCCCCCTCTTCAATGCGAATGTTGTCTTTATCTGCTAAAATATCATTGTTTAGAAAAGTACCGGTCAGACTGGGAGCATCTCTTAATGTATAAATCAGCTTGCCTTGTTTGTTGCGTTTCACGTTGATGATGCAATGGTTTCGGTCCATGCTCATGTCTGAAGTTTCGATAGGAACTTGAATAGTGTTGCCTACACAGCGGCGTCCAATGATATTGTCTCCTTCTTGTAGTGGGAGTACTTGCTTATAGCCGAAGATGTTTTCAATCACTGTAATGTTGCCGAATTCATTCCGGCTGGCATTCTCGTCAGGGGATGCTTCTTTACGCGTAGCTTCTGTTTTGCTTTTTCCTATCCGGATGGCAAATTGTTTTTTGCAATGCTCACAGATGAAGACCAACGATTGGCCTTCTTTGTACTTGGTTTCGTCAAATGTCAGGTAGTTCTCACATTTGGGACAACGTATACGTTTCATCTTTTATATTATTTCTTTAGTACCCAGGCGTTTTGGTAAATTTCTTCCTGGCGCAGTTTGTTCACTGCCTGATACGCTTCGGTTTCATTGGCAAAAGAATCTATGCTTACTCTCATTTTCCCGTCTCCAATAATGGCTTGTGCGCGGGTATAGCCTTTCTTTACTAAATCGGCTGCCAGTCTTCTTGCATCTGTTTCGGTGCCGACACTGGCCACGATGATGTGGTATTTTCTGGCAGGAGAAGATGTGGCGCGAGAGGTTTCGCTGCTACCCTTGGGAGCTGCTGGGGCCTTGGTAGGATGGCTTACAGCTGTTTGTGTACTCCTAGGGGCTTTTTCCTTGACTGTTTCAGGGGTGGTTTGGACCTTGGTTGCCGGAGCTGTGGATGCTTTGGGAAGAGCTTCTGTTGCCACCGGCGAATCTTCTGCCTGCGGCATAGCTTGCACGCTTGGGGGAGTGGGACAACTTTGGCGGGTGGGAGCTACGGGGGTAATGGCCAGCGACTGTTGGCTGATTGTGCTGAGCATTTCCGTAGGGAGCAGTTGAGCGTAGTTCCCGTTTATGATTTCCGTGTTTTTTACGGGTATGGAGATGGCGAAGAACAAGATGATAATAGCTGCCACGGCTGCGGCATTCGACCAGAAAGAAGCACTGAAGTGCAGTCTGATACGCTGTCTCTGGACTCTTTTTTCCGGCACAGGTGGAGTGAAACTCACAGGCTTTGCACTTGTTGCATGGCGGTCCAGCTTCTGCATCCGGAAGTTGGAAAAACCATAGAGTTCGGCAGATGTGGTCTGGTGGTCTGGTGTGAAATCGAACGTATTGCGAATGGAAAGATGAAGTTTGCCGATACGAGGTAGTTCTACACTGCCCTGCGCATGTAGTTCAGCCAAGAGTGCATCGGCTTCTCTTTGCACTTGCCGGGAGGCTTCTGCAAAAGATATGTGGCGCTCTGCCATATAAGATTGGACTAACAGTCCGTCATTTATAGTCAGGCGCGGATTGAATCCCGTCATACGTCCAGGGGGTAAAAAAAGATTGTCTTTTTCTATCCATTGAGCCGGACTATAACAAGAAATGAATCCCCCCAAATGCGGAACAATGACACAATCATTGTCTGCTAATAATTTCTCTATATGTTGTGCTAAAGTCATCATGTTACAAAGGTAAGACTTTTTCTTGAATAATTTAATTTTTCTCGCTTTTTTTCTTCTAAAAACAACCTCTGCGGCTTGCCTTTAAATGGAGAAGTGTTAAACTTTTTATGCTCAGCGCTGATGCTCCGTGTGTATAAAGAACCTTGTTGGTAACCCTTTTGGGAGAAACTGCTAAGCGATAAGCGGCATACTGCTAAGCGATAAGCACCGTGCTGGTTATATATGGAAAGTAAGTATTTGATTATTAGAATTGTATGAGATTGGCTAATCGCAGTGCTAAAGGATTGGATAGTCCTGAAAGTGCCGTAATACAAATCAGAATTTCGTGTGAAAATAGCCACCAGTCCGGATAGGAACTCAAGATTAGCTGAAACAGAAACCTTTCAGAGTAAATCTTAAACGGACTCTCATATTAGGCACCTCTTTTTTTGTGTGCCACCTCCGAATGGTTTATCTTTGCCCCGCCAACTCTCCGGAATTGTATCGGGCAAGAGTGACCGGCATTTATAATGAACTGAAAATAAATATGGATAAGATAGACAGGGATGAGAAGTTGCTTATGGCTCGCATCGAACGGCGGCTGATGAAGGGTATTGTGGATTATGGACTGATTGAGGATGGCGACCGCATTCTGGTGGGCGTGTCGGGTGGCAAGGATTCGTTGGCGTTGACTGAATTGCTGGCTCGCCGGTCGCACATTTGGAAGCCGCGTTTCGAGGTCGTGGCCGTTCATGTAACCATGACAAACATAGGCTATCAGGCAGATACCGATTGGCTGTCTGGTTTTTGTGCGGAATTGGGTATTCCTTTTTACGTGCGCGAAGAATCCTTCGATGCTTCTACCGACAGCCGCAAGTCGCCTTGCTTCCTTTGTTCGTGGAATCGTCGCAAGGCCCTTTTCACATTGGCGCATGAAACCGGTTGTAACAAAATAGCTTTGGGGCATCACATGGATGACATCTTGCAGACCTTGCTGATGAATCTCACTTACCAGGGGGCTTTTTCCACCATGCCGCCCAAGTTGGTGATGAAGAAATTCAGTATGACTCTTATCCGGCCCCTCTGTTTGGTGCATGAACAGGACTTGGTTGAGATGAGTCGGCTTCGCCGGTGGCCGCAGCAAAAGAAAAATTGTCCTTACGAGACCCAGTCGGGGCGTTCGGAAATGAAAGATATATTTCGTCGGTTGGAGCAACTGAATCCGGAAGCGCGTTATAGCTTGTGGGGGGCAATGACCAATGTTCAGGAAGAACTTTTGCCACAAAAAGTGAAAGGGTAAGTGACGCGTTTCTGTGCTTAAAGTTTTGGGAATGTCATTCCTCGGTTTCTCAATAGCCGGTAGGTCATAATCAAATTGTTTTCTGGGGGGAAGGACTGTCTGGGTGGCGAGAAAAGAAAAACCTTATTTTTTTCTCTTTGTCTTTGAATTTATTGAAGTTTTCCTTAACTTTGTCCGTATTAAAAACAGATTTATATAATTCAAAGAATAGGATTATGGTGAATACGCCAGTCGACCGTCAACTGATGGATGATATAATCCGCGAAAGCGGTGTTACTGATTTTTCCCGCGCCACCATTCGCGAGATAAAAGCTATGGCTGCACAGGCCGAAAAAGCTTCGGGGGTGTCTTTTGTCAAGATGGAAATGGGAGTCCCCGGGTTGCCTCCTTCACAAGTGGGGGTGGCGGCGGAGATTGACGCGTTGCATCGCGGGGTGGCCAGTCTTTATCCGGATATCAACGGAGAGCCGGTGCTGAAGACCGAAGCTTCGCGGTTTGTGCGTGCCTTTGTGGGGGTAGATGTTCGTCCGGAAGGCTGTGTGCCTGTGACCGGTTCCATGCAGGGCACGTATGCGGCTTTTCTCACCTGCACCCAATGTCATCCGGAGCGTGACACGATATTGTTTATTGACCCCGGATTCCCCGTTCAGAAGCAGCAGATAGTGGTGATGGGCGCCAAATATGAAACTTTCGATGTGTACAATTATCGGGGAGACAAACTTGGTCCTAAATTGGAAAGCTACCTTAAACAAGGACATATCGCAGCTGTGATATATTCTAATCCTAATAATCCTTCGTGGATATGCCTCAAGGAAGACGAGTTGCAAACTATCGGTCAGATGGCAACCCGTTATGACGTGATTGTGCTGGAAGATTTGGCTTATTTTGCCATGGACTTCCGTCGTGATTTGGGTCATCCTTTCACGGCACCTTATCAGCCTACTGTGGCCCGCTATACCGATCAGTATGTGTTGCTTATATCCGGTTCGAAAGCGTTCAGCTATGCCGGTCAGCGCATTGGAGTGGCGTGCATCTCCGATCGGCTTTATCACCGCGCTTTCCCGGGATTGACAGCCCGATACGGCGGTGGTACGTTTGGTACGGTGTTCATTCACCGTGTGCTTTATGCACTTTCGTCGGGCACAGGCCATTCGGCTCAATACGCTTTGGCGGCAATGATGCGCGCAGCCAGTGACGGTACTTATCGTTTCCTGGATGATGTGCGTGTGTACGGTGAACGGGCTCATCGGCTCAAGAATATTTTTCTCAGTCATGGCTTTTATCTGGTATATGACAAGGACTTGGATGAGCCCGTGGCTGACGGTTTCTATTTCACTATCGGTTATCCGGGGATGACAGGGGCGGAGTTGGCTCGCGAATTGATGTATTATGGAGTAAGTGCCATTCCTCTTTCTACTACCGGAAGCTGCCAGGAGGGCTTGCGTGCTTGCACTTCGTTTGTGCGTGATGACCAATATGCTGTGTTGGACGAGCGCATGGCTCTGTTTGCCCGGCAGCACCCTTATTAAGAAAGATACATTCAATATAGAATTACTATGAATATAAATCAGGACTTGTTCCGGATAGAGACCAATCATAGAATGCCAGAACAGGGAGATGTCCTTATTTCTGAGCCATTCTTGCAGGATCATTTTTTTGGTCGGTCTGTGGTTTTGCTTGTGGAATATTCAGGCAGTGGAGCTATGGGACTTGTCCTGAATAAGTCTTTGCCGCTATGTCTGAACGAAATCCTGACAGGCTTTGAAGATTGCTGCCGCATACCGGTCTGCAGGGGAGGTCCGCTTAGTATGGATACACTTTTTTATCTGCATACATTAAAAGGAGTGCAAGGGGCGCTTGCGATAGGGAAGAATCTGTTTTTAAATGGAGATTTTGATACGATTCGTGATTATATTATGCAGGGAAATCCCATAAAAGGGAAATTGCGTTTTTTCTTAGGATATTCCGGATGGAATGAAAGACAGTTGTGTGATGAGGTGAAAGATAATACTTGGATGGTAGGATATGGAGGAGCTACAACTGTAATGAATGATGATGTGACCGGTTTTTGGGAAAATGAGTTAAGCAAATTAGGCTATAAATACCGGCTTTGGTCGCGCTTTCCACAGATTCCTATTCTGAATTAGGGGTGTTCGGCAGACGAAGTTAAAGGTTTGCCGTCCGGATAGAGCAGAGTGGGGCAGGTGCCTGAAAGGCTTCTGCTTGTCTTTTTTTGCAGCGTGAGGGCGACTTGTATCTGAATATTTGCTAAGTTTGCAGAAAAATCGAAAGAATTGATTATGCTGATATTTAATACAACTTATCAAGTCGATGAGGCTCAGGAGAAATATTTCCTGATATGGATGCAGGAGCATTACTTGCCGGAAGTAGAGAAAATGGGATTATTGCATGCACCGCGCATTGCACGTGTGTTGAGTCATTATGAAGATGGCATTTGTTTTTCAGTGCAATTCGAAGTGGAAGACTCGGTACTTCTGCACCAGTGGTATCAACGGCAAGGTGTGCAACTGGCCGAGGAAATGAAGAAGATATTTAAGGATAAAGTGGTAGGATTTCCTACATTGATGGAGGTGATTGTGTGATGCCGGTTGTGGGCGAGAAGATTATCCTGGGCATTGACCCTGGAACTACCATCATGGGATACGGGGTGCTTCGTGTGGTTGGAACAAAGCCGGAAATGGTGGCAATGGGCATCATAGATTTGCGTAAGTTTGCCAATCATTATCTGAAGCTGAAGCACATACACGAGAGGGTGTTGAGCATTATCGAAAGTTATTTGCCCGACGAACTGGCTATTGAGGCTCCGTTCTACGGAAAGAATGTGCAGTCCATGCTCAAATTGGGGCGTGCACAGGGTGTGGCTATGGCTGTTGCGTTGAGTCGGGATATTCCTATCACCGAATATGCCCCGCTGAAGATTAAAATGGCCATAACAGGAAACGGGCAGGCATCGAAAGAACAGGTGGCCGATATGCTACAGCGTATGTTGCATCTCAGCAAAGATGACATGCCTGTTTTTATGGATGCTACCGACGGATTGGCTGCGGCTTATTGTCATTTCTTGCAAATGGGGCGTCCGGTGGCAGAGAAAGGATATCGGAGCTGGAAAGATTTTGCTATCAAGAATTCCGATAAAGTGAAGTTTTAGCAGAAAGCGGTATGGCATATTAGACAGAAATCCGTGCTAAATCAGGCGTATGACTTGCGAAACATAAATTAATTATGTGAAATCATAGATAATGGATTTGCGTAATTACTGCAATTTGTGTTCCTTTGTAGCCTATGGAGAAATTCGAATTAAATATTCTGGGGTGCGGTTCGGCTTTGCCCACCACGCGGCATTTCCCGACATCGCAGGTGCTGAATGTACGCGAGAAGTTATTTATGATTGATTGCGGGGAAGGAACGCAGTTACAGTTCCGCAAAGCCCGGCTGAAGTTTTCACGTTTGAATCATATCTTTATTTCTCATTTGCACGGCGATCACTGTTTCGGCTTGTTTGGGCTGATTTCCACGCTCAACCTGTTGGGACGTACAGCCGGGTTGCATATTCATTCGCCTCGCGGCCTGGAAGAATTGTTGTTGCCCTTGCTTGCTTTCTTCAACAGGCAGATGACTTATCAGATTCAGTTTCATGAGTTTGATACGGAGGTTCCTTCTCTTGTCTATGAAGACCGTTCGCTGACCGTTACTACCATCCCCTTGCAGCATCGCATACCATGTAGCGGTTTCTTGTTTGCCGAGAAGCAGCGTCCCAACCACATCATCCGTGATATGGCCGATTTCTACGGTGTGCCCGTATATGAGATGAACCGCATCAAGAACGGATCCGACTATGTGACACCGGAAGGACAAGTGATTCCCAACCGGCTGTTGACCCGCCCATCCGAACCTCCCCGCCGGTATGCTTATTGTTCGGATACGGTTTGTTTGTCGGGGCTTGTCGGACAGCTTAAAGGTGTGGACCTGTTGTTTCATGAGGCAACTTTCGGGGCAGACAACGCTCCGCGTGCCCGGGAAACGTTCCATACCACTGCTGCCCAGGCTGCCACGTTGGCCCGTGATGCAGAAGTGAAGCAGTTGCTTATCGGGCATTTTTCTGCCCGTTACGAGGATGAATCGGTGTTGCTGAAAGAAGCGGCTGACATCTTTCCACATACGGTGCTGGCGAAAGAAATGTTGCGGATTTCCCTTTAACTGCCCTTTTAATGGAGTTTAATTATCAGTAAACAGTTGACAAACATAAATATGAATTCCTCTTACGATGAAAGTAAAGTCCTGGAACTCTTGCGGGACGAAAGCACGCAGCGGAAAGGGTTTGAGATGGTGGTGGCGCAATACAGCGAACAACTTTACTGGCAAATCCGCCGTCTGGTGCTCTCGCATGAAGATGCCGACGACTTATTACAGAATACATTCATCAAGGCTTGGATGAATATAGACTATTTCCGGGCAGAAGCCAAGCTCTCTACCTGGCTTTACCGCATAGCCTTGAACGAGTGTCTTACTTTCTTGAACAAACAGCGCGCGGAAGCCACGGTTTCGTTGGACGACCCCGATGCTGCCGTGTTGCAGAGGCTGGAGAGCGACCCGTATTTTTCGGGCGACAATGCACAGCTGCTGCTACAGAAAGCGTTGCTGACACTGCCCGAAAAACAACGCATGGTGTTCAATCTGAAGTACTATCAGGAAATGAAATACGAAGAAATGTCCGAGATATTCGGCACCTCGGTGGGAGCGTTGAAGGCTTCGTATCATCACGCGGTAAAAAAAATACAGAAGTTTTTGGAAGAATCATTTTAAACCTTTGCTATGAACAGATGTCTAAATGAACAGAGAAAGGAGGACAGCTTATGACAACAGAAGACAGCTTGCAGAAAAGAATTGGAAAGGAAAATGCCTTCCGGGTGCCCGACGGGTACTTTGAGAGCTTTACTTCGAAAGTAATGAACAGCCTTCCGGAGAAAGAGAAAATAGAAGAGCCCCGTAAGCCTACTGCATGGGAGAAGGTAAGACCCCTGCTCTACATGGCAGCTATGTTTGTGGGAGCTATGCTGATTATCCGAGTCGCTTCGTCGCACTACACACCGGGGGCCGATGTTGCCGCCGATGAAGAAATAGAACAAGAAGTGGAATATATCGACATGGCTATGGAAAATAGCATGATGGACGATTATTCTCTCTATGTCTATCTGTCGGCGGATGACGGTGAATAAACATTTAATTTATTTGACAGGTGAAAACAATGAAAAGATTACTTGTGGCAGTGGTATTGCTGTGCGGATTTCTTCCGTGGCTTGTAGCGGCAGAAGGCTGCGACCAACATTTGACAAAAGATGAGTTCCGCAACCGGCAAAAGGCTTACATCGTAGAGAAGGCCGGGCTGACCGAGGAAGAGGCAGCTGCTTTCTTTCCCCTTTACTTTGAATTGCAGGACAAAAAGCAACAATTGAACGAAGAAGCTTGGAGCTTGTTGCGCGAAGGCAAGAAAGAAGGTGTGAGCGAAGAACGGTATGAAGAAATAATGGAAGGTGTATATGATGCCCGTATCTCGGCAGACAAACTGGAGAAGGCATATTTTGGTAAGTTCAGGGATATACTGACTTGTAGGAAGATTTATCTGGTGCAGCGGGCAGAGATGAGTTTCCACCGAGAGCTGCTGAAAGGTATGCGCGGTAAAGGTGCTCCCCGTAAAGGCAGGAAGTAGGCTGCTCTCTTGGTGGAGTGGTGAAAGATACCATCTCGTAGGCGCGGATTACGCGATTGTTCACGGATAAGTGTTATATGCTATCCGTGTGGTTCGTGTAATCCGCGCCTTTCTGTTTTTATCCCTCTACTTGCAGCATCAGTCCCACGCCGCGTACTGTCTTGATAGTAACCTGCGGTTCGTCTTCCAGCAGCTTGCGCAGCTTGTTGACAAATACGTCGAGGCTGCGTGAAGCAAAATAGTCTTTGTCTTCCGTACCCCAGTAACGACTGAGAATAACCTCCCGTCGCACTGTTTCGTTTTTGTTTGCAGCCAAGATTTGCAACACCTGGGCCTCGCGCACACTCAGTGTCTGCACCTTGCCTGTGCTGTCGTCGCGCAGGGTGGCGTGGGGAGCGTCGAAGGTGAAACGTCCCAGTCGGTAGCATTCTGTTTCATCGTGAGAGCGCGGGTTGTTTTCCGTCATTTGCAGGATGGCATGTACGTGGGCATCCAGTTCATCGGGAGCAAAGGGCTTCTTCACGTAGTTGTTCACGCCCAGTTTGTAGCCCTCCTTCACGTCACGGGGTGAGGTGAGGGCAGAGCCGAAGAGGATGGGCGTTGTTTTGTCTGTCTCGCGGATGCGGCGCACCATGTCGAAGCCGTTCATCACGGGCATGTCGATGTCGCTCACGATGATGTCGGGTTTGTGTGCCTCCCATTGCTTCAGGCCTTCAGCGCCATTGGTGGCGGTGAATACCTGATAGCCTCCGATGAGGTCTTCGAGGGCGGTTTGCACGATGTAGCTCAGGTTGGCATCGTCTTCTACAAGTAATAGTTTTACCATAATTAATTAAGCATTATGAATGAAGAATGAAGAATTGGGCGCGTGGCGTCGGTGTTCTTCGCTCTTCACATTCTTTGTTGTTTCTATTGACTAACTGATTAACTAAATTCTTCATTTTTCATTAAGATGATGAACTCCGTCCACCGCCCTTCCTCGCTCTCGGCGCGGATGCGTCCGCCGTGTGCCTCGACCACCTGGTGTACGAAGTTCAGCCCCAGCCCGAAGCCTTGCGCGGGGGCGTTGCTTTCGTCGGAGGCACGCTCGTATTTGTTGAAGATGCTGCGCAGGTGTCGACGGGAGATGCCCCGGCCGTTGTCGCGAACGCGCAGTTCTGTCTCGTGGCGGCTCGCGGGGCGGGTGCTGACGTGTATCTCCACGGCGTCGGCATCGGGGCGGGTGTATTTGATGGCGTTGTCCACGAGGTTCTGCATCACTTCGGGCCAATACTCGGGGTCGGCCAGGAGCGTGGGCACGCGGAGGTCAGCAGTGATGCGCAGGGGCTTGGGGCACTTGGGGGCAAGGCGTTCGGCCAGCGCGTCCAGCAGGGGTTGCAGGGACAGGGGCTCGGGCGACATGTGCATCTTGTGGTTCTCCAGCTTCGAGATGGTCAGTATCTTGTTGGTGAGGGCCAGCAGGTGGTCGGCCTCGTCGCGGGCTATCTGGAAGTAGCGGTCACGCAGGGCGGGCTTGTCGTCCAGGCGGCCTTCGTGCAGGGGGCGCAGGGTCATGATGATGCTGGAGAGGGGCGTCTTCAGGTCGTGCACCATGGCGTAGGAGAAGTCCTCGCGGATGCGGAGCACGCGGCTCATGCGGCGCAATATCTTCACCTGCCACACGATGCAGAAGATGACGAAGAGCATCATCACGGCGGTGGCGGCGAGGAGGAGGCCCATGCGGGAGAATATTATGCGATATGGATTTAATAGAATAGCTTGAACGCTTTGTGATTCATCTATTCTGAGGGGAATTATTTTTGTTTCTATCACATTCCACCGTTGTTTCTTTTCTGTTTTATTCATCAGAAAATAGAAATCCGTTTCTATATGATGTTTCGCCAATGCAGCTTTATAGATGGAGTCTAAGTTATTGAGATTAATATTGATGTCGTATTTACTTAAGCTCTGAAATAGGTATGTTGCTTCTGGGAAAGTCTCTTTCTTACCAGTGCGAGGTGCTCCTAAGAATCTTGTACCTTTAGGCAATTCTTTGAAATGTGTTGTTGCTTCTTCTAGCGTGGATTGTTCAAAGATTTCGTTATACGTTTTTATTAGTTCTCTTTTCAACACATTGAACGAATTATACAGCCACACTCCTTGCAGCCCGATAATGACTACCAGGCCGAGCAGTGCCATCCAGTGTATATACTTCTTGTTTTCAATCATAGGGCCAAAGATACGTAGTTTTTTCATATCAGCGTTCGTTTCCGGGTGATAAAATCAGTTCGTTACACTGCCACGGCATGCTCTTGATAGGGACATGAGGCTGTCGTGGCAGTAGAAAGAGATGGCTAAAAAGGCTTTTGAGGTAATATGAACAAGACCTTTTCGCAGTTTCTTTGCAGTGAAAAGAGGGTGTCTTGGCAAGGCGTCGGCCGTATCGCACCGGTATGCAGACTGTCGGTTGTGTCGGCATGCGGTGCGTCGGCAGAAGCGGGGATGAACAGATTGACAAAGACCGTTGCCGCTACGGCCAGAAAGATAGTTAAGCATTTCATACGTTGTTTCAATGTTTAAGTTCGTGCGGCAAAGGTAGGCAGACGAAGATAGGGGACGGGTTAAGGTTAGGTTAATGTTAGGTTAACACTCCGACCGTCGGTCATTGAAACATCAGCATTATTTCCTTCTCCTGCATCCATTGGTCTGGAAGAAATCGTCCATCATCAGCTCATAGTTGCCTTGAAGCACGATGTGGTGGTTGCCCAGCGGATTCTTGAGGAAGTAGTCTGCGGAAGAGTTGAGTTGTATGCGCACTTGTGTCCGGCAGAGGTTGAGATAATTGGTGTTCTCAGTCAGTGTGCCGGTAGTGAGGTAATATTCATCCAGGCATTCCCCTCCGCATTTCACGAGCGTAACCTCGCCCGTCGGAGCCAGTCCTTGTATCCCTATGCCTTTCTTTGTCTCGAAATGGCTACGCAGCACGAAGCGGTCGGTCAGCTTCAGGCCAATGGTGCAGTGTGCCAGCACCACCTCATTGGTATGGGTATTGACCAGCGACGGGTTGCCCATGAACGACTCCTTTCCCGTCATGGCCTTGACTGCCAGCATGGTGAATATGGCCTGCAAATCGCCCTCGCAGGCGGCAGGTATGCCCTCATCGTTCAGTAGTGCCAGCGCCAGGCATCCGGTGGTATCAGTCTCTTCTAACAGCCGGAAGCAGCTCAGTGTGAGGCCCGTCAGTCGGTCTTCGTCCACTATGCGCCGGATGGCACGGTAAAGTCGCATGGCTTTCAGCATGTCATCCGGTGTAGCTTCACGGCAAGCCAGAGCGCGGGTAGCCAGGTGAGCGCAGGCTTCGCCTACTTCATCGTCTGTTACCTGCCGGTAGTATTCACAGACTCTTTCCAGCGGAATGTCCACGTACTCTATGCCCCAGCGCTGCTTGCTCAACAGGTAGTCTGCTTCGCTGGCAATGAGCCACGGGGCGGGGGTACCTATTACGCCAATGCGCGAACCGGCCAGGCGACGTTGCGCCTTGAAGTTGGCATGTAGTACGAAGATACGTTTGATGACCTTGGAAAGTTCGCCGTGCAGAATCTCGCATTTCATGCCTCTGGCTTGGAGCCAGGCAGAGATTTCGAGGGCAGCAGCCAGCGAGTTCTGCATGCCGTCGGCAAGGAGAAGCACAGGGCGGGGCAGTTGTTCGAAATGTTGGATGACCAGTCGCTCCACGCCTCCTGTGGCAATGAACACCAGCGCAAAATCATCCGGTTTGAGGCGCGACATCTCCCGATAGTCTACCAAGCGGACGGTGAAATATTTTTCGAGTTCGGCTAATATGATTTCGTGGCACCTGCGGACGGTGGTCTCGGGGTGCAGCATAGATGCAAAAGCGATAAGGTTGATTACCATAGTGTCGATATTGGTTTTACGCTGTAAAGGTAGTCCTTTCGATTGAAACCGCATAGCTTTTCCCGTTGATTTGCTTTAATTATTGCAAAAGCAAGCTAATGTGCCGATACAGTGGCAGAGCAGGTACAGAACGGTATTTTCTAATATATAACGAGCCTGCTGCTTATGGCTTGGCAGCAGACTGCTTATCGCTTAGCTTCTTTTTGTGAAGGGCTTGCCAGAGAAACCGACATAAAACGCGGAGAAACGAAGGCCGGAATGTTACGAAACTTTGTCTCACGGTGTCTCAGTGTTTGATATGAATTAAATCTAATTGGTTACTTAAATCTGACTGATTACTTACTTATTAAAATATATTGCGTACATTTGCAGTCCAAAATACCAATCCTAACAATTAAGAAAACAGAATATGCCAGTCATATCCATCCGCGGGACAGAGATGCCCGCTTCGCCCATCCGTAAGCTCGCTCCTCTGGCCGATGCCGCCAAGCAGCGCGGTGTGCACGTGTTTCACCTGAACATCGGACAGCCCGACCTGCCTACGCCGAAAGTGGCTTTGGATGCCATCCGCAACATCGACCGCAAGGTGCTGGAATACAGCCCCAGTGCCGGATACCGGAGTTACCGCGAGAAGCTGGTAGGGTATTACGAGAAATACAACATTCATCTGACGGCAGATGACATCATCGTCACCGCCGGTGGCTCCGAAGCGGTGCTTTTTTCTTTTCTGGCCTGTCTGAATCCGGGAGACGAGATTATTGTCCCCGAACCTGCATACGCCAACTACATGGCTTTTGCCATCTCAGCCGGAGCCCGTATCCGCACCGTAACCACTACCATCGACGAAGGGTTTGCGCTGCCCAAGGTGGAGAAGTTTGAAGAACTTATCAATGAGCGTACCCGTGCCATTCTCATCTGCAATCCCAACAACCCGACGGGTTATCTTTATACCCGCAGGGAAATGAATCAGATACGTGACCTGGTAAAGAAATACGACCTCTTCCTCTTTTCGGACGAAGTCTACCGTGAGTTCATCTATACAGGCTCGCCCTACATCTCGGCCTGTCACCTGGAAGGGATAGAGCAGAATGTGGTGCTTATCGACTCGGTATCGAAACGTTATTCGGAATGCGGCATCCGTATCGGAGCCCTTATCACAAAGAACGAGGAAATCCGCCGGGCCGTCATGAAATTCTGTCAGGCTCGTCTGAGTCCTCCGCTCATTGGACAGATTGCCGCCGAAGCTTCGCTGGATGTGGACGAAGAATATCTGCGTGACGTGTACGATGAATATGTAGAGCGCCGTAAGTGCCTTATTGATGGGCTGAACCTGATTCCCGGTGTCTACTCGCCCATTCCTATGGGAGCTTTCTACACAGTGGCACGTCTTCCGGTAGACGATTCCGACAAGTTCTGTGCCTGGTGCCTCTCCGATTTTCAATACGAGGGGCAAACGGTGTTCATGGCACCGGCTTCCGGTTTCTATACCACGCCGGGTGCCGGGCGTAATGAGGTGCGCATCTCGTATACATTGAAGAAAGAAGACCTGACACGGGCGCTTTTCATCCTGCAAAAGGCCCTGGAAGCGTATCCCGGACGGGTGGAATGAGCTTGAGTTGTCATCCTAACCATCAGGCTTTATGAGTTTGTCTCTGTTCATTGCACGTCGCCTTTATCAAGGCGGACAGAAAGAGCGGCAAGTGTCTCGGCCGGCCGTGCTTATTGCCAAAGCAGGCATTGCCATCGGTCTGGCGGTGATGATTATAGCCGTATGCGTCATTGTCGGCTTCAAAAGCGAGGTGCGTGATAAGGTGGTAGGGTTCGGAGGACATATTCAAATCAATAATCTGGAGCAGACGCAGCCTTACGAACCGATGCCTGTCGGGGTAGAGAAGAGCCTGATGGATACGCTGCTGGAATTCCCGCAAGTGGAGCACATCCAGCGTTATGCCGTTAAGCCGGGAATGCTTAAGACGGAGGATGCCTTCCAAGGCATGGTATTGAAAGGGGTGGGGCAGGAGTATGACTATTCATTTTTCCGCGCTCATCTGCTGGAAGGAGAATTCCCGACTTTTACCGATTCCGTCTCGTCCAATCTGGTAGTCATTTCCCAAACAATGGCCGATAAACTGAAACTGAAAGTGGGCGACAAGCTGGATGCTTATTTCATTGAAGACGAGGTGCGCGTTCGTCGTCCGCGGGTGGCAGGCATTTATCGTACGGGCTTTTCCGAATACGATAATCTCTTTATATTTACAGACTTGCATACGGTGAACCGCTTGAATGGGTTTCAGCATGACCAGGCTGGAGGATTGGAAGTGCGTTTGACAAACTATGCTGCTTTGGAGGATTGCACATGGGAGATTGCTTCTTATTTGGCAGGACGTACCGACCGTTATGGGGCAGAATATGCCGTTTGTAATGTGGAGCAGCTGAACCTGGCTCTTTTTGCATGGCTGGGCATTTTGGATGTGAATATCTGGGTGATATTGGCGCTGATGACGGGCGTGGCCGGCTTTACGATGATTTCCGGTCTGCTCATCATTATTATAGAGCGCACACCTATGATTGGCATTCTGAAATCGTTAGGTGCAGAAAATGCCCTTATCCGCCGGGTGTTTTTGTGGTTGTCGGTGTTCCTTATCGGGCGCGGAATGCTCTGGGGCAATGTGGTGGGGCTGGGGATTTGCCTGATTCAATCTCTCACCGGAATGTTTACCCTCGACTCCGATACCTATTATATGGATACGGTGCCTATTGTGTTTAATGTAGGCTATCTTGTTCTTTTAAATCTCGGCACCTTTGGAGTGTCCATACTTATGCTGGTCGGACCATCTTGTCTGATAGCCCGGATTCGGCCTGCAGATTCAATGCGGTATGAATAAGCCAAATGCCCTGTGTATGCGATAGATAGGCTGGTTTGCCTTAATTTTTTCATCCTTGTCCGGGGTGTTGTTTGGATAAAGATAGTTTTTTCGGAAAAATTCGATATGTAAATAGGAATATATTAAAAATAAATAACTTATGAACTTTTTTCAAAGGGCGAGGTAATGACTTGGAAACAGTTGCTAATTCTGTGATATGCGGTATATTTCTGTCAAACAACTCTTGTTTGATACAAAGGTACAAAAAATCTGAAAAATGAAAAGAAATGTGGCTTTTTTATCAAATGTAAAATGGAATATGCTGGAAAAACATTATCTTTGCATACACATTTTACATATTATCAAAGAAATAAGAAAGCCGTATGAACTGGATTATTCTGATTGTTGCCGGATTCTTTGAATCCGGCTTTGCTTTTTGTTTGGGGAAGATGAAAGAAGTGTCAGGCACCGAATGGTATCTTTGGGGTACCGGGTTTCTTGTCAGCCTTGCGCTGAGCATGACGCTATTAGCCAAGGCTGTGCAAACTCTGCCCATCGGCACAGCCTACCCTGTGTGGACAGGCATCGGTGCAGTGGGAACAGTGGTGCTTGGTATTGTATTCTTCCATGAGCCAGCATCGTTTCTCCGCTTGTTCTTCATCACCACACTGATAGCGTCTATTATTGGTTTGAAAATGGTATCACATTAAAACCTTGTCGGTATGGATTGGATGATTTTGATTGTTGCCGGATTGTTTGAGACGGCTTTTGCTTTCTGTCTTGGCAAGATGAAAGGAAAGCGAGGCGGAGAATACCGCCTATGGGCTATGGGCTTTATCGGATGCCTCATTGCCAGCATGTGGTTGCTTGCCGTTGCTGTACAGACTTTGCCCATCGGTACAGCCTATCCGGTATGGACGGGCATCGGAGCGGTCGGGACGGTATTGCTTGGCATTGTATGCTTCCATGAACGGGCTTTTTTTGCCCGCATCTTCTTTATGGTGACACTGATAGCGTCTATTGTTGGTTTGAAAATGGTTTAATAACGGATTGATATGTTTAGAGAAATGCGACGTAAGCGGCAATTATTGCCAACAGAAGAAAGCGTTGCCATCCTTGAAAGGATGATGAACGGGACATTGGCTCTTTATGGGGACGATGGTTACCCGTATGCCGTTCCAGTCAGTTATGTATATGCTGATGGCAAAATATACTTCCATAGTGCCATGAAAGGTCATAAGGTAGATGCCATTTTGCAGAATAACAAGGTATCATTCTGTGTAGTAGAACAGGATGACATCAGACCGTCTGAGTTTACCACTTACTTTCGAAGTGTGATAGTCTTTGGTAAAGCCCGCATATTAACAGATGAACTCGAAAAACGTGTTGCTTTGGGTTTATTGGCAGACAAGTATTCGTATGGCGAAGCTGGTATGGAGGCTGAAATAGCTAAAGGGTTCAATCATTTGCTAATGGTGGAAATTACAATTGAGCATATTACGGGCAAGGAAGCCATAGAACTGACCAAAGATAGGAATGACCGTCCTTGACATTGCTACCAACGGGAGGACAGCAAACGGTTTTGGTCTGCCCAAAACACAAACTTGCTAACCTCCCGTTTGTCAGATTTACAGCATTATTCCTTTGTCTTTACGAGGCGGTATAATTGTCCTCCGAATAGATGAAAACAGCTTGTCAAATTGCTCCTTGAACCATTCGCCAATCGGTTGCCCGTTGATGGCAAGTGCGAGTTTAGACCTGTCTTTCGGGTCTTTCACCACTTGGAAGCCAGCCCTTTCGGTCGTGAATTTTCGCCTGTGTTCTTCTGAATAGAGTTCGCCCTCGTAGAACAGCGGCTTGCCGCTGATGAGCGTGGCGGTCTGCCGCTCATTGAAACCAACTTTGAGGCAGAATTTCTCCATGTACACCAGCTCTTGGAACAATGGGAACCATTTCTTGGCTTTTTGGATAATGGATTTCAGGAATGACACTTCCTTTTGATGCTCCGCTTCCTTGTCCGACATCTCCCTGCGGTACTTAGTTTGCAGTTCCATCAGTTGCCATTGGTGTTCCTCCCGCTGCCTCTCAATCTGTTGCAGCAACAGTTCTATGCTTTCGTCACGGGCGGCAACCTCGCCTTGCAGGGTGCGGTTGTCGGCTTCCAGTTCTTTCAGCTTTCCACTGCCCAAAATAGAACCGACCCTTGCCACGAGTGCCGTTTTCGCTTCGGTCTTGACGGCTTCCAGCTTCTCCGACTTGATTTCTTTCCGTACTTCGTCAAGCTGCCGTTCCGCCTGTTGCTGTTCGGTCTGCAACTGCCGGACATTGGCTTCAAGCTCTCCCGTCTGCCGTTTCAGGTCACGGTAGTATTGGGCGGTGGTGGTGTGCCGTGCCTCCGAACCACGGATGCCACGCTGCAAGCCGTATTTCGCCATTGTTGCGGCGTAGCTGTCGTGGTAGGCTACCAGCTTCTCACGTGTCAGCAGGTCATCGGCGCACAGGCGCACGGCGTTGGATTTCTTGCGGTAGGTGCGTCTGCCCTCCGCTTGCTTCCTCCTTGCTTTCCTGCGCTCGCCCGTCACTATCGGCACGACCGTGACATGGATGTGCGGCGTATGCTCGTCCATGTGCAACACTGCCGATACGGTATTCTCCTTTCCGAACGTGCAGTACAGCCATTGCAGGTTGTCACCGCACCATTCGTCCAGCCTGCCCTCGTCCTGCACTCTTATCATGTCCTCATGTGTGCCCGAAAGCACGATGCGGATTGCCCGCACTTGGTCGGGCGTTATCTTCCGCTTGATGCCTGCCGTGCGGATGCGGTGGCTTATCGCCTCGGTGCGGTCAGCCACACCGTTAGGGAATTGCACCAGCTCGCGGTTGAGATGGGTGCGTGTGGGGTCTGCGTTCTTGGGCGTGGTCTTGCGTTCGATGTGGTCAGATGCGCCCGTGTCAGCCGACCCTTTCGCCTTGTTGATTTGGATGCTTATGTATCCCATGTTCGTTTCTCGTTTTTTAGGTTCTACAAACTTGTTTGTCGGTATCCGTTTGTCTGCGGTTCGTGCCGCACGGGCAAACGGGGGTGTCCAGAGGGGTGTAACCCCGTTGGCTCATTGGGGTGTTTTTAGCATGAGCGAAGCGGTGCGTGAAGAAAACGCCCTAATGAGCTATGGCTTTTTGCTTTCCAAAAGCCTGCGGCGGTGTCGGCGGTTTTCAGTTGCCTTTCTTCTTTTCGCCTGCGACATCGGCTTTCCCCTGTCGGTCGGCAGACCGGAAGTCCGTCCGACCGACCTGCGGATGGCGGTGTTCACCTCTGTTGCTTCCCACAGCGGACTTGATGAGGGATGAAATTCCGATGAATTGATGATTAGGCAGTCTAATGTATTGATAACAAGTAAAATAATACTTCATCAGCGTTTCATCAAACCGCTCGCCAAAAGAAAAATGATGTGTAAGTCTGCGTCCGCTTTCTCTTTTCATCAGCCCAATCCTTTTGTTGAGCTTTTGATGAGGATGTAAACTGCTGTTATTCTTTATGTTTATATACACTTTCATCATTTCATCAAAATATCAGAGTATTTCCAACTGCGCCTTGCTTGCCGTGTAGTAGCGTCCAATTCGCTTGACGGGTGAATATCCGCACTCACGGTTGTAGTCGCATTGGTAGGTGGTGTAGGAAAGTGAATTGGAAGCAGGGGTGAGCTTCCAGCATTCCTGCACCACTTTCCGAACCTGCGACTTCTCCACCTTGACTTGCGAGCAGACGAGCAACGGAACAATATCATTCAGACAGAACGAGACAGACTCAACGCCGACACTTGCCATGATGTCGAGCAACAGTTCAGCCATCTCAATCTCCAACCTGTTGCGGTTGCTTCGGATTATCTTCCGCAGGGCATCCGTCTCCAGCAGCTTCGGGTTGAACCACATACGACTTTCCTTCTCGGTGGATAGATGTCTGTGTTGCAGGAAATGGAGAAAAGCGGGTATTTCCGTTTTCAGCTTTTGCAGGAAGTCGGTGTCGTCACTCTGTAACGGCACAATCTTCCGCACCCAATAGCGTGTTTCCCCTGCGTCGATGATGACGGGCAGGTGCTCGTTGTTGGAGCAAAGCACGAACTTGGCAAAGAAGCCTATCTCGTCACGGTCTTTGCCTTTCGCCTCCACCTTGTAGGATAACGTGGTACTTAGGTTCTTCAGCCGCTCGCTGTCCTCACGGCGGTTAAGCAGCACCTCGTCCACCATGATGAGCAGCTTGCCCGCCCAGTCGGAATTGAACTGACTGCGGAAGTCCTCGTTGGTGTTGAACGTCACGTTGTTCTGGAATACGGCTTTCAGAAAGTTCAGGAACGTGCTTTTGCCCGTGTTCCTTTCTTCGGACACGAGCAGGAGGATGGGCAGCTTCTGAACGGGATAGAGGTAGAGCAGTTGCAGGTAGTCCATGCCCAACTCGTACTGTTCGCCGAAGACGTGTTCCATCAACGAACGGATGCAGGGGAAGTCGCCCTCCTGCGGCTGATGGCTTATCGGCTCGTAGAGGTTAAGGAACTTGCCGACTACAGGTTGGTAGCCCACATGGTCGGGTACGGTGCAGAAGCCGTCATACTTGGGGATGCCCGCCATGTAGTCCTTGCCGTAGTCCTGCCGCAAGGTCTCGGAGTTCCATGCGATGCGTTTCCTCACATAGCCGCCGTCAATGCGGGGCTGGTTTACAATCTTGTAGAGCGTTGTGCCTACTCGGATGAATTCTTCTTTCTTTTCCATATCTTTAATACAGATTTTAGTGCCGCCGACACCTTGTCGGCAAGCGGGTTGAACATGGGTGCAAAGCTACGGAAGGACGGCTAAAACCTTGATACGTAAAACTATGCAAAACGGCGCAAAAGAACCTGACGGATAAGAAAATGCGGCGGAAATAGGTAATATCAGCTATCGAAAGGCGAAAAGAAAAAGCCCGAAGAAGCAAAACCGCACTTCTTCGGGCTGATATGACATTGGTATGGATGTGTAACCACACGGGCGTATTGATGAATGGAGGTATTGACGAATAATCGCGCCCACTAACACTTATAAGATGTCATGTTGCTTAGCGACAACCACAATACCTGTCTTTCTTTTCGCCAGTATAGTCTTTCTAAAATGGCATTACGTACACTTGCCGCACTTGGCGTATCAATTCTAAAAGCAAGTGCCACTACCATTGGCAGTGCATACACTTCCAAATAATAACCGTTGGGCAGCCTGATGCGCCTTTCTATTTCGCAAGATTGCAACACTTCGCTCTTATACACGGCTCGGATGGCGGCACGGAGTGTCGGGGCCATTACGTCGAAAAGTTCCACCAATTCCATTTCGCTCATCCATACGCTGGCGGCATCGGACGGTACGGCAATCCTGCCGTACTTGTCCATCGTGATGTTTGTCCGTTCCATAGGCTGTGCGTTATATGGCGAAACGTCCGCTTACCTTGCTCTCGAAAGCAGATATGTCGTTTTCAAGTTTCGTGTTGGTCACCTTCGCGTAAATCTGCGTGGTTGTGATGTTCGTGTGTCCTAAAATTTTGCTCACGCTCTCTATCGGCATACCGTAATTGAGAGCCAAGACAGCGAAGGAGTGGCGGCTCAGGTGGAATGAAATCGGCTTTTTTATCCCGCATTTCTTCGCCACAGCCTTGATGCGCTTGTTCACCATGTCAAGCGAGCCGATGTTGAACAGCCGCTTGTCTTTCCTGAACGGCTCGTAACGCTTGATAATCTGCATGGGGATGTCCATCAGCTTGATTTGGAACGGTACGCCCGTCTTTTGGCGTTTCGACACAATCCACGATGCGCCGTTCATTTCAACAATGTTGTCGGTGGTCAGGTTCTTGATGTCCGTGAACGAGATGCCCGTCCAACAACCGAACAGGAACAGGTCTCTTGCCAGTGCAAAGTTGGGATTGTCCAGCTTGATTACGCCCAGTGTCCGCATCTCGTCTTCCGTCAAAAAGCCACGCTCCTTGTGGTCGGGGTCCACGTGGTACATCGCAAACGGGTTTCTCGGTATCTTTCCGTTGTAATGTGCAGTGGTGACGATGTGTTTCAACGGTATGGAGTATATCCACACGGACGATTGCGCCAGCCCGACTTCATTGCGCAGGTACAGGCAGTAGTCACGGATGAAATCCTCTGTCAGTTCGTTCATTGCCATGTCCGTCCGCTTGTATTGCCGCTTGATGAACTCCGCCACGTATTTGCGGACGGTCAGGTACTTTTGGTACGTGCGTTTGGAGCGGTCTTTGCCCACCCGTTTGGCGAATGCCTCGTTCTCCTTGTCAAAGGCACGCAACAATGTCTCATACTCCATGCCGATGCCCTGATAGGCATTGCGCACCATTTCTGCCGTGACAAACGCCTCGCGGTCGGAAAGCCGCTGGTAGTGTTTCGTTATCTGCGCCTTGATGTTGTCAAGGGCATAGTTTACCGCCACCGCCTCACGGCTCTTTCCTTTCGCCTTGTTGCCTTTGGCATCCCAAAGTTCCTTCGAGATGCGCTGCTTGCAACTGAACTGCGCGATGGTTCCGTTGATTGTAACCCGTCCCATGATGGGGACAATTCCGTTCTTTTCCTTGCTTCCGTTTACATAGAAGACCGTCTTGAAAGTGCTCCGCATAATCATTCTTTTTGTTTGGTGCAAAATTAGTTTATGGGAGTTGTAAAGGCAGAATGTAAACCTGCGCAGAACGCAGAAATAGAGCCTGTTAGCGTTAAATATGCATTGGTGTCGGGTAATGATTTGGAAGTGCATCTGCTGCTGCAATCTTCCTAAATCCGTTTTCCCGACCTTATGCCGTTCTGTGCCACTTGAAGCCAAACTCTCTGACAGTCAAAGAAAATGCTCAAATCTGCTTATTTTTGCTCTTTATCCTATTATTTTTCGGAAAAATATTTCTATTTTTGCCCTTGTTTTTATATATTATATACTGAAAGATGAACTATATACAAACTGAAATTGATGGTGTATGGCTGATTGAGCCTAAAGTATTTGCTGATGCCCGTGGTTATTTCATGGAAACATTCAAAGAAGAGGAATTTCGTCAGCAAATAGGTGATGTGCATTTTGTGCAGGATAATGAGTCCAAGTCAACATTTGGAGTCCTTCGGGGGCTTCATTACCAGAAAGGAGAGTTCAGTCAGGCAAAGTTGGTGCGTGTGCTTCGTGGCAAGGTGTTGGATGTAGCGGTGGATTTGCGCCGTTCGTCACCTACATTCGGTAAACATGTCAGCGTCTTGTTAAGTGAAGACAACAAACGCCAATTTTTTATTCCTCGTGGTTTTGCGCATGGATTTCTTGTATTGAGTGATGAAGCGGTGTTCACCTATAAGGTTGACAATTATTATGCTCCTCAGGCTGAAGCATCCATCCGTTTCGATGACCCGGAGTTGGGCATTGACTGGCCGATAGCTGAGGAACAAATGGTACTTTCGGAAAAAGACAGGAGCGGAGTGGCATTAAAGGATGCTTTCCATTTCGAATGACCATGAAAGCCGTGTAGGAAGGAATGCAGGCTGATGACTTTGAAAGATGCCGGAAATGCTCCGTATGGGGTAATTTTTCTGTCCTGCATGCAATAAAACAACATCTCTGTGCTTTCCCCGTCGTTTCTGTCGGGGCAGGCACAGAGATTTCTGTCTTCAGTATTTGATATATACTGATATGTTATGACTTCCTTGTATTTCGGCGCCGGTTTCCTCCGTTGCCGTTTTTCCGTTTTCCGTTACTATTCTTGCGTCGTTCGGCAGGGCGGTATTCGGGGGCTTCACCTACTTCGGGAGGCAGAGGAATTTTATAGATGTCTTTGCCCAGAAAACGCTCGATGCCATGAAATTTGGTTTGTTCCTGCTCATTGACAAAGGTTAGTGCCACTCCGTCATTATTGGCACGCGCAGTGCGTCCTATACGGTGCACATAATCTTCATTGTCGTGAGGTACATCGTAGTTTATGACCAGGCGTATGTCGTCGATGTCAATGCCGCGTGCCACGATGTCCGTAGCTACTAATATGTTCACCTGTCCTGCTTTAAACCGGTACATCACGTTTTCACGTTCTGCCTGCTCCAAGTCACTGTGCATCTCATCAACATTCAGGTTCATGCGTTTCAGTGCCTTGGTCACTTCTTTTACTTTCAGCTTAGAGGAGGCAAAGATAATGACACGCTCGGGCACTTCGTCTGCGAAGAGGTTACGTATAATGCCTAATTTCTGACTTTCGCGACATATATAAGCAGCCTGTACGATTTTGTCGGCAGGTTTTGATACAGCCAACTTTACCTCTGCCGGGTCGTGTAAGATATTCTGTGCCAGTTGTTGTATCTTGGCAGGCATGGTAGCCGAGAACATTACTGTCTGTCTGTCTTTGGGCAGGTGACTCACAATCTGCATGATGTCGTCATAGAACCCCATGTCCAGCATGCGGTCGGCTTCGTCGAGCACAAAGAACGACACGCGCGATAAGTCAACATACCCCAGACTGAGGTGTGCTATCAGTCTTCCCGGAGTGGCAATCACTACATCGGCACCCAGTGTCAGTCCTTTCTTCTGCTGCTCGAACAGAACGCCGTCATTTCCTCCATATACAGCTACTCCTGACACGGGGAGGAAGTAGGAAAAGCCCTGCATCTGTTGGTCTATCTGTTGTGCCAATTCGCGTGTAGGTGCCATAATAATGCAGTTGATAGAGTCTTCAGGATACCCACCTTTCGCAATCTTGTTCAAGATGGGTAACATATAGGCAGCAGTTTTGCCCGTGCCTGTCTGCGCTACAGCTATCAGGTCACGTCCCTCCAGAATAATGGGGATAGATTTCTCTTGTATGGGTGTACACTCTTCAAAGCGCATGGCGTCCAGTGCTTCCAGCACCTGCTCGTCCAAGTTCAGTTCAGCAAACTTCATAAGGTTCAAATTACGGGGCAAAGTTAGTGAAAGTTTTGCAGAATGTCAAGTTCGAAAGCATTCCGGTTGGTGTTTTTGCGGGAAAATGTAGAATAAATCTATATGTTAATGGGAGCAAACGGCTTCATAGAGACGTTTTTCTGTTTTCTCTTTTCATTTTCTCGCAGTCAATATCTTTAGTCTGCTGTGTATAGGAATCCGGTGTGTAGTGTTGTAGTAAGACAGGAAAATAAAAATCCCCATAACTTAAGAGTTACAGGGACTTTCTTATAGTAAAGTAATTGAATTTACTTGCTCAGGGCCAGAGCCACGTTAACAGCGCAAGCTACAGTACATCCTACCATCGGGTTGTTACCGATGCCGAGGAAGCCCATCATTTCTACGTGTGCGGGAACTGATGAAGAACCTGCGAACTGAGCGTCTGAGTGCATACGACCCATCGTGTCGGTCATACCGTAAGAAGCAGGACCTGCGGCCATATTGTCCGGGTGCAGAGTACGACCTGTACCGCCACCGCTGGCTACGGAGAAGTAGGGCTTGCCTGCCAATACACGTTCCTTCTTGTAGGTACCTGCTACCGGATGCTGGAAGCGTGTAGGATTCGTAGAGTTACCTGTGATGGATACGTCTACGTTCTCATGCCACATGATGGCTACGCCTTCACGGACATCATCGGCGCCATAGCATTTTACCTTGGCGCGAGGACCGTCAGAATACGGAGTTTCCTTCACGATATTCAACTTGCCGGTGAAGTAATCGAACTGAGTCTGCACATAAGTAAAGCCATTGATGCGGCTGATGATCATAGCAGCATCCTTGCCCAAGCCGTTCAAGATACAGCGCAGCGGATTCTTACGAACCTTATTGGCCATTTCAGCAATCTTAATAGCACCCTCGGCAGCAGCAAATGATTCGTGGCCAGCCAAGAAAGCGAAGCATTGTGTTTCTTCGCGCAGCAGACGGGCTGCCAAGTTGCCGTGTCCCAAACCTACCTTGCGGTCATCGGCTACAGAACCGGGGATACAGAAAGCCTGCAGACCGATACCGATAGCTTCGGCTGCATCGGCAGCATTCTTGCAGCCTTTCTTCAAGGCAATGGCACAACCTACTACGTATGCCCACTTGGCGTTTTCGAAGCAGATACCCTGCGTCTCCTGACAAGTCAGATACGGGTCAAGGCCTGCGGCGTCACAGATAGCGTTGGCTTCTTCAATGTCTTTGATACCGTTTTCGTTCAATGCAGCGAGTATTTGCTTGATACGACGGTCTTGGCTTTCAAATTGTACGGGTCTTATCATAATCTGTATCCTCCTTATTCTTTACGTGGGTCAATGTATTTTACTGCACCTTGTTCGGGTTTGAAGCGTCCGTACGTGCCGGTTACGGCTTTCAGAGCTTCGTTGGCATCCTTGCCGGCTTTCACTTGTTCCATGAACTTACCCATGTGAACATATTCATAGCCGATAACTTGATTGTCGGCATCGAGAGCCATACGGGTAATGTAGCCTTCGGTCAGTTCCAGATAGCGTGTACCCTTGGCCAGTGTACCATAGAGGGTGCCTACCTGACTGCGCAAGCCCTTGCCCAGGTCTTCCAATCCGGCACCAACCATCAAACCGCCTTCAGAGAAAGCAGACTGGGTACGGCCGTAGACAATTTGCAGGAACAGTTCGCGCATGGCCGTGTTGATGGCGTCGCACACCAGGTCCGTGTTCAGTGCCTCGAGGATAGTCTTGCCCGGCAGGATTTCCGATGCCATGGCGGCAGAGTGAGTCATGCCCGAGCAACCGATGGTTTCTACCAGGCATTCCTGGATAACGCCTTCCTTCACGTTCAAGGTCAGCTTGCAAGTACCCTGCTGGGGGGCGCACCAACCCACACCGTGAGTCAGACCTGAAATGTCAACGATTTCTTTTGCTTTTACCCACTTGCCTTCTTCGGGGATGGGAGCCGGTCCGTGGTTAGGACCTTTCTTCACGACACACATGTGTTCGACTTCGTGTGAATAAATCATAATCAGCTCTAATTAATTAGTTAGTTATAATCGATATACAACATATATGTTGTTTTCTCATTCTTCGTGTAACCGTCTGCAAAGTTAGCGTTTTTCTTTTTATTTTGCCAATATTGTGCAGAGCTTTTTATGATTAAGTAACGAAGTCGGAGTAGTAAACCTCAATTTGAGCGACGTAACCCTTAACTTTAGCAGCGTAACCCTTAACTTTAGCCACGTAACTGTGACTTTTACGCTTCTTTAATCTGTATGGCCGCATTCGATATGATAGCTGTCAGTCCTCCGGTAGTGATGCCTGAAGAGAAGATGCTGCGCCATGTTTCCGGTAGCTGGCACAGGATGTCCGGCACCAGTTCTACACTCAACCCCAGCGAGAAACTGAGAGCCATCACCAGAGTGGCTTTGCGGTTGATAGGTTGGGAAGCGATGATGCGTATGCCTGCTGCCGCTACGGTTCCGAACATCAGCAAGGTCGCTCCTCCCAAGACGGGTTCGGGCATCAGCGAGAAAACCAGTCCTACGGCGGGGAAGAGTCCCAGCAGGACAAGAAATCCCGCTATGTAGTAACCCACGTAGCGGCTGGCTACGCCCGTCAGCTGTATCATGCCGTTGTTCTGGGCGAAGATGGAGTTGGGGAAAGAGTTGAGCGCACCTGCCAGCATGGAGTTGAAACCGTCTGCCAGGATGCCTCCTGAGGCACGCCGTATGAATCTTTCGCCCTCTACCGGTTCGCCGGAGATAAGAGAGTTGGCGGTAATGTCACCGTATGCTTCAATGGCGGTAATCATGAAGATAAGTCCCAGCGAGATAAAAGAGGAGAGGCTGAAATCCAGTCCGTAGCGGAAAGGCATGGGGAGGTTGATTCCACCGTAACTTTGGATGGAAGAGAAGTCGACCATACCCATGCACCATGCCACGGCATAGCCCGTCACCAGACCGATGACAATGGAACTCATGCGCAAATATCGGTTGTTGCTCCGGTTGAAAATGATGATGAGCACGAGCACCAAGGCTGCCAGTCCTACATGCCGTAGGCTGCCGAACGTGCCGTCGGCCTGGGCAACGGCGCCTCCTCCGCAGGCCGTGATGCCTACCTTAATAAGACTCATGCCGATGAGTGTCACCACAATGCCCGATATGAGCGGGGTGATGATGCGTCGCGTGTATTTCAGCAGGCTGCTGATAATCATCTCGATGCTGGAAGCTGCCATGCAGGAGCCGAATATCAGCGGCAGGCCTCCTGCCATGCCGGCGCTGATGATTGGCCCGATGAATGAAAAACTGGTGCCCTGGATACACAGCAGGCCTGTTCCGATGCAGCCGAACCGGCGGCATTGTACGAAGGTGGAAATGCCCGATGCCAAGAGCGCCATAGACACTAAGTAGCCGGTGGTCTCAGTATCCAGTTTCAATGCTCCGGCAATGATGAGGGGCGGTGTGATGATGGCCACGAAGATGGCGAGCAGGCTGCAAAGAAAGCTTCTTTGAAAGGCGGCCGGTCGTTCAACCCATATATCAGTCCGTTGTCGGCAGAAGGATGACGTTCTTCCATATAGGCTTCAGCGGATTTTTATTTCACAATTGTCCAGGCTTTCGATAATGGCCAGCGATTCCACGTGTATGCCCAGTTTGCGCAGTTCGTCTCCGCCATGTTGAAACGCTTTTTCGATGATGAAGCCCATGCCCGCCAGTTCGGCACCGGCTTGTCTGACCAAATCTATCATACCCTTGGCTGCGTTTCCGTTGGCCAGAAAGTCGTCGATGAACAACACTTTGTCGCCCGGGCAGAGGAAGTCGCGGCTGACACATACTTCATAATTGCGTTGTTTGGTGAAAGAGTAAACCGAGGTGACCAGCATATTCTCCATGGTGCTGGGTTTCTTTTTCTTGGCAAACACCACCGGTAATTCCAGCAGGTATCCCACCATGATGGCCGGTGCTATGCCGCTGGCTTCGACAGTAATGACCTTGTTGATTTCTGCCGATGCAAAGCGTTTGACAAATTCCACCCCGATGGACTTCATCAGGATGGGGTCCATTTGGTGATTGATGAAGTTGTCTACTTTCAGTATGCCGCCGGGGAAGCAGCGGCCGTCTTGCAGGATGCGTTCTTTCAGGATCTTCATATCTCTTTGCTGTTTGATGTGTGCGTGGGGAGGTTATTCTGTCAGCACTTCATTGCCCGTTTCTGTAATGAGAATCATGCTTTCCCATTGGGCGGAATCAGAGCCGTCGTCGGTGAAGACAGTCCATCCGTCTTCTTCATCAATGCAGACGTCATATCGCCCGGCGTTAATCATAGGCTCGATGGTGAATGTCATGCCCGGTACGATGAGCATGCCCGTGCCTTTTTTCCCGAAGTGTTCCACGTCGGGTTCTTCGTGAAACTTGATGCCGCATCCGTGTCCGCACAAGTCGCGCACCACACTGTAGCCATTTTTCTCGGCATGTTCCTGGATGGCTGCGCCAACATCTCCCAAGCGCGCCCACGGTTGGGCGGCCTTGATGCCGATGTCGCGGCATTCGCGGGTGACTTCTACCAGCCGGCGGCGTTCCGGGCTGACTTCGCCGATAAGGAACATGCGGGAGGCATCGGAAAAATAGCCTTTATAAATGGTAGAAACATCCACGTTGACAATGTCTCCGCTTTGCAGGCGCACATTCGGGCTGGGTATTCCGTGGCACACTATATCGTTGATGCTGGTGCATACGCTTTTGGGGAATCCTTCGTAGAGGAATGGGGCAGGGATGGCATCGTGGTCGGTAGTGAACGCATAAACCAGATGGTCGATTTCTGCCGTAGTCATGCCTTCGTGTATGTTTTGGGCAATATAATCCAGCAAGGCTGTATTGATGCGGGCGCTTTGCCGGATGCCTTCCAGTTGTTCTTCCGTGCGGAGCAAATGGCGTTGGGGCAGTCTGGCTCCTTCTTTGCGGTAACGCTGTATCTTGTTTTCCACTTCGTCTGAATATCCTTTGGGAGTGAAGCGGGGCTGATGGATGAACTTTTTCATTTGTCTTTTTTGTCCTTTCTTTTTATTCTTGTTTGGCTTCCTTGCTCTTGAAAAAAGAAGCCGTTATGTTTTAAAATTGGACAAAATTAGCCAAACTGAAGAAAATAGCCAAATATTCGGCCTTTATTGTGAAACATGCAGATGTTTTTCTCCTTTTTCCTTTCCGGACAGGGGGATTTTAAACACTCCGGCCGGGGAAACAGATGACGTGCCTGCTGATTTTACCGGCTGTTTCTCGGTAGAAAAACTGCCAAGCGCTTAGCAGCAGACTTCCCAAGGATAAGCAGTCGGCTTCCCAGCGCTTAGCAGCAGACTTCTGGACTATAAGAAGTAATATTCTTGATTATCAGCGTAATGTGACCTGCATTCCCTTTTCCCTTTTGGCAGCAGGTAACGGGTGTGTCAAAACGGAGGTTAGTTTTGCCGGAACCGAATCATTGTCCACTCTTTATCTTGGCAGATACGGATTGTTTTCAGCCCCAGTTTTTCTGCTTCTTGTGTCAGGAGGGGCACATCGGCATCGTAGAATCCGCTTATCAGCAATTCTCCGCCGGGCACCAGCCGCTCTACGTACTGATTCATGTCTCTGAGCAAGATGTTTCGGTTGATGTTAGCCAGAATGACATCAAACGGTCCCATATCCTTCAAGACAGAGGCGTCTCCCTGCCGCACGCAGATATGGTCCATGTGGTTCAGTGCAATGTTCTCCAGCGAGTTGCGCACACACCATTCGTCAATGTCCACCGCCTCGCAATCGGCTGCCCCCCGCATCTTGGCCAGGATAGCCAGGATGGACGTGCCGCACCCCATGTCCAGCACGTGTTTGCCAGTCAGGTCTGTTTCCAGCAGTTCGCTCATCATCAGCCCCGTGGTTTGGTGGTGTCCGGTCCCGAAGGCCATTTGCGGGTTGATGACAATGTCGTAGTCGGCTTGGGGTACATCGTGGTGGAAAGTGCTGTGTACTACGCACCTCCCTCCGCCTATGACGATGGGCTGGAAGAAATTCTTTTCCCATTCTTCGTTCCAGTCGCGGTCTTCGGCTTCGCTCCAACTATAGGAGATTTGGGTAGCGGCTATGGGGAAGTCGACCAAAGCCTCTTTCAGTTTGTTTTCGTCATAGTCGGCTGCCTGGATGTAGGCTGCCAGTGTTCCGTCTTCCTGCTCCACAAAACTTTCAAAACCTGTTTCTCCCAACACGGCACAAAGCACGTCGCTGATTGTTTGGTCTGATGGTTCAGCCTTGAAGATAAATTCCAAATACTTCATAAGATTATAGTGTTTGATTCATTAATTACTACGATAGTTTGTTAAATTGCTGGCTCATTTAAGGCAAATGGTATACAAGTGAACCAAAAAATGACTATCTTTGTTTAGCCTATGCAAAGGTAGGCAATATGTTGAACGAATAAAAGTAGAAGGATATGAAAAAGATTGTTTTTTTATCGCTGGTAGCCCTGTGTCTGCCGTGGACATTGGCGGCTCAGAGTGTGGTAGACGACCTTTACTACGTGCCTTCCAAGAAAGAAAAGGCTGAGCAGAAGAAAGATAGGCCGAAGAATGAGACCGTGGTAGTAACCCCGGCCGATGAAGTCGTGGTAAAATCCAATACTCCGATGACGGTGCATGCTTCGGACGGACAAACAACTGTGGTGGTGCGCGATGCCAAGGGAAATACGCGCGATGTAGATGAATATAATCGCCGGTATGAGGCATCGGACTACGATTTCACGGCACAGAATGATACTCTTTACATCGATGAAAAGCCATACGACGGGCTGGACGGTGAGTGGGTAGGCGGAGAGTTCGAAGGCTCTGCAGATGACTACGAATATGCTACGCGTATCATCCGTTTTCGTAATCCGCGTTACGCCATTCCTATCAGCAGTCCCTTGTATTTCGATGTAGTTTATGGACTGAACACGTGGGATTGGAATGTGTATTACGACGGATTCTATGCGTATGCGTTCCCGACGTTCACCAATCGCTTGTGGTGGGACTGGCGTTTTAACTCCTACGGCTGGTGGGGCTATCCTTATTATGCCTGGGGCTGGAGTTGGAACAGTTGGTATGATCCCTGGTATTGGGGAGGAGGTTGGGCTTGGCATCATCCTCATTATCATTACCCGCATTATTGGGGGCCTGGCTATTGGGGACCACATTATTCTCACTGGGGAAATGCCTATACGGCTCGCCGTTCTTATTCGTCGCGCAGGAGCCTTTCTACGGGACGCCGTACGTCTATCATCAATGGAGGAAGTGCACGCCGTACTTCGTCGGTGCGCCGCTCGTCGACAGGCACGAACCGCCGGGTGGTAGGCACTCGCAGCTCAACACAGCGCAGAAGTTCGGCTACTACCCGTACCGGAGTGTCTTCATCTGTTCGCCGCTCTGGCACCTATACTCGTCCAAGCAATGCTTCTACTATTCGTAGAGGAAGTTCTACAGGAACAAGCCGGGTAACAACCAGACAAGGGAATACCTCCGTGCGCCGGTCTTCTGCCACTTATAACCGGGGTTCAAGCACTTCTACGCGGAATAGCATGTATAATAATGTGCGCCGCAGTTCGGGCAATTCACGTTCGTATAGCACTCCTTCGCGCTCCAGTTCATCGCGTTCCAGCATTTCTACGGGAGGCAGTTCTTTCCGTTCGTCAGGCGGCGGTGCGCGGGGTGGAGGTGTAAGCCGATCGTCCGGTGGCGGTTCGAGAAGAAGATAAGCACGCCTGCGGGGAGAGTCTGATCTTTTTAATGGTTAATGATTAAATAGGCTTTATTCATTAGCCATTAATCATATATTATCAATTTAATTCTGACAGAAGATGAAAAAAAGACCTTTGATTTTTGCTTGTGCGCTGCTGATGGCAGCCAGTGCAGGCGCGCAATCCATATATGATGCCGTTAATGTGACTCAGAAAGACTTGAACGGAACAGCCCGTTTCGTGGGGATGGGAGGAGCCATGGGAGCTTTGGGAGGAGATATTTCTACGATAGGCACCAATCCCGCCGGCATAGGCATTTTCCGGAGCAATGATGTGATGACTTCTTTCGGTTACTCTATCACGGGTACCGAAAGTGATTATGCGGGAGTCAAGTTTGAGAACGATAAGGCACGGTGGAGCTTCGATAATATCGGTGCGGTGATTTCCACTAAAATCGGCAACGTGACCCCATTGCGTTATGTCAATTTCGGATTCAATTATCATAAGACAAAGTCTTTTTATAAAAACATGACGATGTCGGGGCTTATGGGGAGTGTGCAGATGGCGGACGGAAACTGGACGCCTGTGTCGCAAGTACGTTACATGGCCCAACAGGCTACCGATATGGGATTTTACGGGAATGAGTTGGCATCGGATGAAATCTATCATAATATAGATGCGGGTTGGCTGGGAATTATGGGATACCAAGGATGGCTGACCGATGCGGGAGGCAATGGAAATATCTTCTATCCATACGTACCTTCCGAAGCCGATGCTTATTTCCATTCGCAGGAACGTGGCGGGATAGACCAGTATGATTTGAATGTGGCTTTCAATATAAATGACCGCTTTTACTTGGGATTTACAGTCGGACTATATGACGTGGATTATAGCAAATATACTTTCTATGATGAACGTTACTCCTCACAGGGAACGGATGGGACTGCTTACCAGGAAGGTTATTCGCTGGAGACTTTCAAGAGTATTCACGGTTCCGGTTTTGATGTAAAGCTGGGGGCGATTATCCGTCCTTTTGAATACTCTCCCTTGCGTATCGGATTGGCCGTACATACACCTATCTTTTATTCATTAACTTATACTACAGGAGCACTCCTTACTCCCGATATCTATTTGACGGACGACAATACCGGTGAGGAATTTCTGCCTGATGTGGTAGATACATACAGCATCTTGGGTGGCAGGGACATGGATCGGGATTTCAATTTGCAGACGCCGTGGCTGGTGAATGCCAGTTTGGGGTATACGGTAGGCAATGCCTTGGCTTTGGGGGCGGAATATGAATATGAAAATTATTCTGCCATGAAATTCAAATATCCCGATGGTGGCGGGGAAATGTCGACAGAAACCAATGAAGCAAAGAACAACCTGAAAGCTGTCCACACTTTGCGGTTGGGTGCCGAATATCGTCCTATATCGGCTTTTGCCCTGCGTGCTGGTTATAATTATTCTACCGCTGTCTATGAAGAAGGAGCTTTGAAATATCTGCCGACCAATGCCTTGGACACGGATACTGATTTTACCAACAGCCAGTCGATGAATACTGTGACTTTAGGTATCGGTTACCGTTGGTCGTCTTTTTATATGGATTTGGCCTACAAATTCCTGACCTATAAAGCCGATTTCTATCCTTTCTTTAACGAAATGTCCGAGAATGCAGCCAATGATTATATCATTACGGGCAATGAATCTGCATTTTTGGTTACGCCGGAGGCTACGACGGTGAAGAACACGCGGAGCCAGGTGCTTCTGACCCTGGGCTTCCGTTTCTGATTGCCGGTCCGGTATCATAACATAAATTACGCGAATCATGCCAAACCTCTTTCTGGTAGTACGGGGAGCGGAGGGCATATTCGCGTAATTTGTTATTATCCATGTTCATGGGCGTGTCTTGCAGTTGGCTGCTTACCAATACCATGCGATACCGAATGAACAAGGCATTACATCGGGACCTTTGTCTTTCTGGAAGAAACTATATGTATTGTAACGCAGGTAGAATCCCAAGTTGCCGTATCCGGCTTGTGCCAGAAGGCTGACGCCTACAGGGTTGACATACATTCCTTTTCCTACCCGTTTCTTTTTGCTGCCGTTGATGTGCGAGAACGATTTTACACCGTGCCGTATCTCAAATTCCGGACCGAAGTTGAAGAATATCAGTCGGTGGCGCGAGAGTCGTTGTTGCCACTCCAAAGTGATGGGAATGCGGAAAAAGAAGTGGCGCAGGCGGCTGTGGCTGTAGCGGGTATTTTCATCGCCAACAGAGAACGCACTTCGCCCGTTCTCTTTCACCAATGCCACGTTTCCGTCAATATTGAATGAGCGGTAACCCCAGCTGGTTCCAATATTGAATCCCCAGTGAGGATTCTTTTTGAAGTTGTGGTAGACAGAAAGAAAGTTGAATCCGAATTCCCACGACTGGGACAAGTCTTGCGGGAAGTGCTTGCTGCCACCGAACCCTAAGAATTGGTCTGTCATCCGTGTGAAGCCGATGTACAAACCTGAGTTGTGCGGTTCATACGAATTCTTTCTCTTCTTTTGGGGGATGAATGGCAGCGCATCCAGAAAGGCGTTGGGTCGGGATTCTTCTTTTTCCAGATAGATGCCTTCGTAGATTTCCACTTCCTGAGGCGTTTCATCTTCGTTATTCACCTGTTCTTCGTAAATGCGGATACGCAGATTTCCCTGTCCTTTTCGGATGATGACAGAGTCTCCGCGTGCTTCCACAGTAGCTCTTTGGGGCATTTCCGGTTCTTGGCCGAAAGCGGGGAGGCAAATGCTTGCCACGAGCAGTCCCGCAAGGATGTTTTTTGCTTTCATAGCTTTGTTATTGCTTTGTTGTTATGATGAATGATTATTTTCTGTAATGTTTTGGGGTTGGGAGATGTCTCTGCATTTTACTTTTTATATAGCATGTCCATCAGTTCTTTTTCATTCAGCCCGCCTTCTATGTAGATAAGGGTAGCCGTTGTGTTCTTTCCCCGTTTGAAGAGAATGTAACGTTGCAAGGTTTTCCCTTGCCGCCGGACGTTAGTCAGTTGGTAGTAGGCACTCATCAACAAGCCGTTTTCTGTCACTTCTTGTCGTTTTTTGACATTGGCCGATTGGGCATCTCTTTTCAGACAGTCTTGTATCTCTTGTACAAAAGGAGTTACATCGTCGAATACCAGACTTCTGTAAGTATTCATGTTATAGCTATCCAGTATTTCTCCGTTCAGTTCCACGCGTGTCACGCTTTTTTGTTCTCCATACCGGTCGAATAGCCGGGTGGTTTGCAAATCATCCTGCGCGTATAGGGTGAGAGCGTTGAGGAGCAGGAGCAGGACAGCGGTCAGTTTGAGGTAATCTTGTTTCATACGCTTGGTAGTATGTAGGTCAGGGTTCTGTAGAAAATAGTAAGTCATTGAGTTCTTCTTGCGAAAAGCCAACATTGTGCAGGGCCTCGCGTGCCTTAGCCTGTACCAAGGCCGGGTCGGTATAACGTTTGCCATCGATAATTACAAAGTTTTCCGCATGGCTTGTTGGAATCAGCAGGCGACTGACGCCCACGCAAAGCAGAATGCCTGCAGCAATGCTTCCTGCCATGCGGAGTATGGAGCGCAAGGGAGTTTTACGGCGTGTGCGTGTTATTTCCTTGCTATGACGATGCTTTTCCGCTTCCTGGTCCAGATAGACAAAAAGTGGTCGGTATATAGCCAGTCGGGGAGGAACTTCTTCGTGGGTGAAGAACCGGCGCAAGGCACGCTCTTCCTCGCAGGAGGTGTTCCCGTCGAAGTATTTTTCTATGAGTTTGTCAATTTCAGTCATATCTTGTTTCTCCTTTCTTGGGTAATGTTCAGATAAGTTTCTCTCACCCGTTTTCGGGCTCGTGAGAGGTTGCTTCGTATGGCTTCAGGGCTGCACCCGGTGATTTGCGCTATCTCTTCAGTCTCGTATTCTTCTATGTCCTTCATCCGTAAGATAGTCTGTTGCAGCGGGGGGAGCGAGTGAATAATGGCGTGCATCAGTCTCATTTCGTCCTTGGCCTCCAGATACCGGTCGGGCGATTGCTCATCGGTGGCATTCAGCGCATCGAGCAGAGAGGTGGTATCGGTGTGCCTGGTTCGGAGAAAATCGATGCTTGCATTTCGTACCATTGTGAAGACAAAAGCGCGCAGGTTATGGCATTGCTCCAATTCTTCCCGACGGTTCCATAGTTTGAGCAGTACATCCTGTACCACGTCTTCGGCATCGTCCGCTTCTCCCGTCAGTTTACGTGCCAAGTGCAGCATCGGCTGGCGGAGTGGTTCTATCTGTATTTTGAATGTTTCGATTTCCATTTACATCTATATGACGAACAAGTGGGAGAAACGTGACATGGGTAGGGTGAAAAAAATATGAAAGTCTGCCGGAGGCATAAAAAAAGGATGCACCCCGTGGCACATCCTTTTTCCTATTTACATCAGTAAGTCTGAAATTACTTCTTGAAGTAGCGGTTATACAGACCCTCGAAGCCTTTACCATGACGAGCTTCGTCTTTGGCCATTTCATGAACCGTGTCGTGGATAGCATCCAGGTTCAGAGCCTTGGCGCGAGTAGCAATGCGCTTCTTGTCTTCGCAAGCGCCGCATTCAGCTTCCATGCGCTTTTCCAGGTTGGTCTTCGTATCCCAAACGCAGTCACCCAGCAGTTCGGCGAACTTAGAAGCATGTTCAGCCTCTTCCCAAGCGTAACGCTTGAAAGCTTCGGCAATTTCAGGATAACCTTCACGGTCAGCCTGACGGCTCATGGCCAGATACATACCTACTTCGGTGCATTCGCCCATGAAGTGGTTGTTCAGGTCCTTAATCATCTCGTCATCGCAGCCTTTGGCTACACCGATAACATGTTCGTCGGCAAATACCAGTGGGCCGTTTGCAGTTTGTTCTTCAACTTCTACAAATTTGCTGGCGGGAGCTTTACACAGAGGGCACTTTTCGGGAGCGGCGTCGCCTTCATATACATAACCGCAGACAGTACATCTAAACTTTTTCATGTTCTTTTCTCCTTTTGAATTAGTTAGTTAATGAGTTTATTCTATTTAAACGCTTTTCTTCTATACATTGTTTACAGATACCTTTATAATAATGGTGGATTTCCTGTATTTGATGTCCTTCGCGTTCCATTTCTCCGGGATGCGAGTCGCTGGGCGTAGGAGCCAGGTCGTAAATCCGTCCGCAGCATTTGCACAAGAAATGGGCATGCGGGGTAGTGACGGCATCGTAGCACGTATTTCTCCCGTCTATGGTCAGAGTCTGTATCGCTCCGTGTTCGCTCAGCAGTTTCAATGTATTGTAGACAGTTGTCTTGGAGAGCGTGGGGATGGAGGGCGACAAAGCCACATAGATTTCATCCACCGTCGGATGCGTGCGATGTTCCATCAGGTAGCCCATGATGGCTATCCGCTGTACGGAGGGCTTTACGTGGTGGGTTTGCAATCGTTCTATAACATCCATTGGTTCCAGGTTTGTAATTATTACATTTTTAATTTCGTTGCAAAGAAAAGGCTTTTATTTGAGATGTGCAAATGTTTGGGAGTTTTTTTCTGTGTTTTCTTGAGAGTAGCTTCAATTTCCCTCTGAACCCCTTCATTTATTCCTTTTTCCAACGCAATATCCCCGCATCAAAAGTCGGCTATACAGATGCTGTCTGATTTCAAGCTATTAGAAGCTGACTTCCAAGCTATGGGCAATCTGCTTCCAAGGTATCGGAAAGAACCGGTGGAAAAATGACTTTCGGATGCAGTTTGCAATAGAAAGGCTGCGGACTGGTTGTATGGCTTTCATTGCCGACAGCTTGTGTATGTGGGCGAGTTTTCGTACCTTTGTGCCAGCGATTTAGAAACAGATGATGGGAGATGCTTAAACTTTGGCCTTGCCGGTTTGCCCTTCCGTCGATTAAAAAAATGAATGTTTATGGCAACAACAACGGACGACAAGAAAATCATTTTCTCGATGGTGGGCGTTAGCAAGACCATCCCGCAAAACAACAAGCAGGTGCTGAAGAATATTTATCTCTCCTTTTTCTATGGAGCGAAGATAGGCATCATCGGTCTGAACGGATCGGGTAAGTCGACATTGATGAAGATAATTGCCGGATTGGATAAATCGTATCAGGGTGAAGTAGTGTTCTCCCCCGGCTATACAGTGGGCTATTTGCCGCAGGAGCCTTATCTCGACCCCGCAAAAACAGTGCGTGAAGTAGTGATGGAAGGCGTACAGCCCGTGGTGGATATTTTGCAGGAGTATGAGGAAATCAACCAGAAATTTGCCCTGCCTGAATATTACGAGGATGAGGAGAAAATGAATCAGCTCTTTGCCCGTCAGGCTGCCTTGCAGGATCAGATTGATGCCACCGATGCTTGGAACCTCGATACCCGTCTGGAGCGGGCTATGGATGCTCTCCGCTGTCCGCCCGGCGACCAACCTACGGCACACCTTTCGGGCGGTGAACGCCGACGCGTGGCCTTGTGCCGATTGCTGTTGCAGAAGCCTGATGTGCTGTTGCTGGACGAGCCTACCAACCACCTCGATGCCGAGTCTATCGACTGGCTGGAGCAACATTTGCAGCAGTACGAGGGTACGGTGATTGCCGTTACACATGACCGTTACTTCCTGGATCACGTGGCGGGATGGATTCTGGAGCTGGACCGTGGTGAAGGAATCCCCTGGAAAGGTAATTATAGCAGTTGGCTGGAGCAGAAAACCCGCCGTATGGAGATGGAGGAGAAGGTGGCCAGCAAACGCCGCAAAACACTGGAACGTGAACTGGAGTGGGTGCGCATGGCTCCCAAGGCCCGCCAAGCCAAAGGCAAGGCTCGTTTGAATTCGTATGACAAGCTGCTGAACGAGGATGTGAAGGAGAAGGAAGAAAAGCTTGAAATCTTCATTCCTAATGGTCCGCGTCTGGGTAATAAGGTTATCGAAGCCCGTCATGTGGCAAAGGCTTACGGCGAAAAGCTCTTGTTTGACGATTTGAACTTTACTCTTCCGCCCAATGGAATCGTGGGAGTCATCGGTCCTAATGGGGCAGGCAAGACTACCTTGTTCCGGCTTATCATGGGACTGGAGCAACCCGACCGGGGAGATTTTGAAGTAGGCGAAACGGTGAAATTGGCTTATGTGGACCAGCAGCATAAGGATATTGATCCGGAAAAAACGGTCTATCAGGTCATCTCGGGTGGTAATGAGTTAATTCGGATGGGAGGACGTGACATCAATGCCCGTGCCTATCTTTCGCGTTTCAACTTTTCGGGAGCCGACCAGGAAAAGAAGTGCGGCGTATTGTCTGGTGGTGAGCGCAACCGTTTGCACTTGGCCATGGCACTTAAGGAAGAGGGCAACGTGCTTCTGCTGGACGAGCCTACCAACGATATTGATGTCAATACCCTTCGTGCTTTGGAAGAAGGTCTGGAGGACTTTGCCGGCTGTGCTGTTATCATCAGCCACGACCGCTGGTTCCTCGACCGTATCTGTACGCATATTTTAGCTTTCGAAGGCAATTCGAATGTATTCTTCTTCGAAGGTTCATATACGGAATACGAAGCCAATAAGCTGAAGCGTCTGGGGCGCGAGGAACCGACACGGGTACGTTACAGAAAACTGGAGTAATATATCTGACCAATTCATACAAGAAAAACGCGGATGCAGCTGAAAAGAACAGTGCATCCGCGTTTTTCTTGCGTATAGTGTGCATGACAGAAGCTATTCTGTCACCTTCCATTCCCATGCGCTTTCTTCGTAAGTGGCTTCGACCTGTGCTTCTGTCTTGTCGGGAAGGTTGCAGAAGAAGTCCAGTCCAGTTTGTGCTTCTAGTTCGTCTATGTTTATGGCGTGAGCCTGGATAAGTTCCACGGGAGCCTGATGGTCATTGCTATATCCATAATCATCACGGTGTTCTACTAAGAACCCTATTGCTTGATAGTCTTCTCCTTGTTTGGCAAGTATGGCCATAAAGTAATAGGCAGGGCAGGCCAGGCCGTGGTTAGTCAGTCCGTCGGCATCCGTTTGAGGCAGGCGGCCATCGGCAGCTTTTTGCGTACCGGTGAAGTTTGTCAGCAGGTGATTCAGGGTACCTCCTTTGGTGACATATACATGTTCGTAGGCACCGGAGCGTGCCCATGTTTGCAGGAGTTTCTCGAAAGTCACCCAATAGCCTCCGTTGAAGGAAGTCATCTGCGGGCTGATGTTAGTGTAGTAGAAGGTCTGTTCGTTGGCTGTCCGGTTATAGACTCGGTCTTCTGATGCGCAGAGATGTCCTTTGTCGAAACCGTCGCTCTTGTGGTCACTTTCCTGTGGACTGGATGAGATAAAGGGGTCGGGCATCCAGGTATTGGTTCGGTTTACATTTTTCTGGCAGGTCTCGCTGTCGAAGCTAAAAGCCACCCAGGCGGCATGTCTTTTGTCTTCTACCCATTCGAGGGCGTAGTTTAATATTTCCTGTCCGCGGAAAGAAACCGTGTGTTCCACGTACTGATTTTCTGCATCAAGATGGGGGATGGAGAGGTCGGTGGCAAAAGGGTGAGCTTCGTCGGCCTCGTTAGCGTTGGCATTGTCTTCGTCATCTCCAGGCGGGATAATCGGTTCTTCTTCATCGGGGGGAGTGACAGGCGGTAGCGTTTCTGTCGGATCGTCTCCGCTGCAGGCTGCCAGCAGGGTCAGCAGGCAGAGGGAAAGCAGTAGGGATTTCAGTGGTGTCATATTCGTTGTCAATTAGGTTATGGGTGAAAAACAGCCCCGGGAGGAATACTTCCGGGGCTGTCTGTTTGAGATAGGTTCGGCTTACGATATACGCTGCAGCGAGTTTTCTACGTATTCAAACTGACCTTGGCCAACCACCTTATATTGGATGGTGTAGGTCACAGTGGAACCGTCGTAAATACCAAAATTGATGGTGTAGGTCACATCCATGCCTTCTACCGGAGCTGCATTGGGATAGAGTGCTTCCAGAGCGTGCGGGAAAGCTTCGGGCAGACGTTCCCACATCAGGGCGCTGATTTGTTCGCCTGTCATGTCTGGATAAGTTCCCTGACCTTGCCATGCATTGATACGGAAGTCGAAGTTATTCTGATAAGCAGAGCTGCCGAAATAATATTCGTTATTTCCGTATGAGGTCACGTATTCCGGATAATTGTCGGCTACCCAGTCTACGATGGCCTGATAGAAGGTGGCCGATTCGGCGATGTTGCGTCCTACTTCCAGTGTGATGGTTACACTGGGATCATAGGTCCATGCAGAGCCGTTGAGTCTGTAGGGGCGTGTTTCTTCGCGGACAAGATCACAGTATGTCCATCTACCCAGCGAGTCGCTGTAGATATACTGTTCGTTATCTACGGAATTGGCTCCATCGTAGCGGCGGAAGATAACCGTACAAGTGTCTCCGTCCAGAGCATAGCCTCCGTGTTTGGCCAGATACTGGGGCAGATAGACCTGACTGGGCGTGTCATCATCGAAGTTGTAGTGGTCACCCGGAGCGCCCATCTCTTCGTAGTCGGCCATGGAGAGGCAGATGGCGTGGTTGGAGTTTTCAAATTCATACCAGCCGTTGCCCGTGTATTCGTAGAGGGCAAAGCGCATTTCAGTTTCTACAGGTGCTGCGATTTCGTTGGCCACCATAACGTTGTCTATCTGATAAGTAGTGGTACGGCGGTTGTCGCTGCTTCCGTTGCCCACGTAGTGGAAAGCTACATAAAGGGTCTGACCGGCATAGTCGTCCAACGGCATGATGCCTGCCGATGCCATTGTGCCGTAGCCGCTGGCAGGTTCTTGGGGCAGGTTAAATTGCGAGGTGACATCAGTCCACGTAGCAGTGGCGGGATTGCCTGCGAAGTCTGTGCTGACAAGCACGGAGAGGCAGTCGGCGTTCCAGTAGCCCACACATACATCAAATGCCAGGTTCAGGCCAGTGCTGCTGATACTGATGGCAGGTGTTATGAGCCAGCCCTCGGCTGCACCCTCAGCACCATTGGCACTGAACTGTACGTATTTATTATTGCTGTATTCGCGTACAGCCCATGCTTCGCCCGAGTTGTTTACGTACCAGCCGTCGATGGCGTCCACATCGCCCTCTTCCAAGTCCTCGAAGTTCCAGCTGGCGATGGTTTCGCCGCGTGAAGGCACTCCGTCTTCACTATATTGGTATTCCACCATCACCAAGTCGTCCGTCTTAGGTTCGGGGTATTTGGCGTTAAGTATGCGGTACATACGTCCCACATTGCTGGCGTTGAGGAAGTTGGCATTATTATAGCCTTCGCCGTAGATGACGGTGTAGTCGTCTTCCGTCAGCACATCATAGGGGATGTCCTGGTAATGGGGGTAGATGGTTTTAAAGCGGTATGTCAGGTTGGCAGATGAGCCTGCATCGGCGGTGAAATAGGTTTCAGCCAGCCAGGCGGGCAGGTAGGTGTCGGGCATATCGTTGGCCGAGAAATACTTATTGGTGCCCACGTTGCCGCCTATGGTTTCATAGTCGGCATCGGTCAGGGTGTAGACTATGTTGGTCACGTTGTCAGGGATGACATTGCTGTCATAGCCAGGGAAGTTATCTTCGTTGTAGTCGCAGCCCGTCAGCAGAAGGGCAGCGGCACACAGGCTGTATGTAAGTTTTTTATTCATAATAGTGTCTCTTAAGGGTTAGAAATTGAACTTCAGTCTGACGGAGTAGGTACGTCCGAATCCGTAGAACACGGTGCTTTCCTCCCACGTGCTGCCGTCCCAGGCATCGGCGATGTATTCCTGGTCGAACAGGTTGTTGATGTTGCCGCTGAGAGTGGCGCGCACTTTACCGAAATCGAAGGTGTAGCCGGCGTTGAGGTCGAATACGTGGTAAGAGGGTACTTGCCAAGGTTTGTCCACGATGTATTCTTCGCCGGGCAGGGCATTACCAGCTTCGATGTCATAGTCGGCGAAGAGACGTGCTGCAAAATTCCAGTCGAGGCCGATGCGCAGTCCTTCCATCGGACGTACGGTAATGCCCAGTGCTGCGGTGGTTTGTGCGGAGCCACCCACGCTGACCTTATCCATACGTATCTTGTAACGGTACTGTTCGGCATTGCTCATGTCAGATACTACTTGACCGTCGGGACCTGTTACCATCTGACCTTCGGAGTTGAAGTAATATCCGGTGGCCAGTCCGTCCCAGCGCCAGTCTCCCCATGAGAACATACCGTCTACGCTCAGCCAGTTTGTGGGTCGGTAGTTGAAGTCGAACTCTATACCCATGTGTTTGGCATTGGCTCCGGTCATGTTCAGCACGTAGCGGTCGCCATCGCGTCCTGTGCTGCTGTCGTAGAGGCTCTTATCCATCCATTGTGTGTAGTAGGCGTTAAGGTTAGCAGCGAAGGTATGGCTGCGGAATCCGTATCCTACTTCAAATGACATCACTTTCTCGTTGAGGGCATCCGGGTTACGTTCGTGGGAGTTTTGGGAATTGATGAACGAAGTATCGAACATCGGAGCGCGGCTGATAAAGCCTGCATTAAAGAATACGTTGTGCTTCTCTGTCAGGTTGTAGTTGATACCTCCTTTGATATTGCCGCCTAAGTAGTTCTTTTTGCCGCTCTTGGCATGGTCGGCATCGTAGTAGAAGCGGTCGTAGCGCCAGTATCCGGTATTGGACAGTCCACCAGCTACGAAGGTAGAGATCTTGTCACGGTTGTATTCCAGTTGTGCGAAGACACCTTCGGACATGACGTAGCCATCGTAGTCGCGGTAGATGACGTCGCCTACACCGAGCTTCTGGTTACGGAAAGCAGGGTCGTTGGCGGCGGCGTTATTGGAGGCCAGCACGTTGTCGCGGTTACTGTCCACGTAGTATTGGCCACTGAACAGGTCGGTGATGATATTTTGGTGCAAACCTTTGTAGTAGCGGAAGTCGATGCCGCCGTAGAAGTCGAGATATTCGCCGAATTTGGTTGTGTAGGTGGAGAGTAGTCCGTACCACTCGTGGTTGTTCATGCTCTTGGCCATGATCATCTTCGAACCGGTGTTGCTTGCGGCGTTCATTTCGTCAATGGCATCGTAATCGAAGGTGCCGTCAGGATGACGGAAGTTGTTGTTCACCAGTCCATTGCTGGCACCATACCACAAACTGCGATGTTCGCTGTCACCGTTTCCACTGTAGCCGTTCCCTCGTCCTATGGAGGCGTAGAGGGCAGTACTCAGACTGGACTTGGAGTTGATTTGCCAGAGGTGGTTCAGTGAAATCTGGGGTTTGTGATAGGAATTGCGGCTGGAGTTAAACACCTGTCCCTTGCGGTAACCGAAAGTGGGATTGTAGCGGTAAGGGCTCTGTTCGCCCATGTATTGCTGTACGCGTTGCCATTCTTTGATGGAGAGGGCGTTGTTGTAATTACGTTGGTTGTGCCACTGCGGGGCTCCGAAAGCCGATAATGAAATCTGGTGGTTATCGTTGATACGCTTGGAGATGCTGGCAAAGTAGTTGTATCCTTCGAACTCAGTACCCTGAATGTAGCCGTTACCCCAAGTCTTGCCACCCAGCAAGGTGAAAGCCCAGCCATCTTTGGAGAGACCGGAGTTGACGGTGAAGAGCAGTTTATTGTAGCCGTCATTACCCATGGCATAGGATACGGAACCGCCTTTCTTGGCTTCAGTGCCCAAGGTAATGATATTGATAGATCCGCCGACTGCAGGCGATGACACCTTTGAGGCACCCAGTCCGCGCTGCACCTGCATGGTGCGGGTTACATCGCTCAGGCCTGCCCAGTTGCTCCAATATACCTTTTGGTTTTCCATACCATTCATGGGCACACCGTTGATCATTACTGCCACGTTTTCGCTCTCGAAACCACGGACACGGGTATTAGCATCACCGTAACCGCCGCCGTCTTTAGTAACGTAGACGCCGGGGGTGGACTTCAGCACTTCGGGAAACTCCTGCGTGCCCAGTTTTTCCTCAATGAAGGCTGGCCCAATGGTAGACACGGCAACAGGCGTCTTGCGGTCGATGGCTATGGTAGAGGTGACAACCACGTCTTGCAGCATCACGGCATCAGGCTGCATGCGGATGACGCCCAGGTCTTTTTCGTCACGGTCAAGTGTGTACCGATGTTCTTTGTAGCCCACATAGGAGAATACCAGCGTAGCGCCGTGCGGGGCATTCTGTGTGAAGTTGCCGTCCACATCGGTCACGCTGCCTTGCTTTGTGCCTTCTATCAGGACGCTGGCGCCGATGAGCGGTTCGCCCGTTTCGGCATCGACCAACTGGCCCCGCACCGTGACGGTCTGCGCATAGGCCATGAGGCTACCCACGCACAACAGGGCTGTCAACAGGAAATGCATCAAATGTCTTTTCATACTTTCTGTTTTAGGTGAATAATAAATGAATAGATAGTGTTAAACAGGGTTTAATATCTGTTTCGTAGTGCAAAGATACGCAATATACTTCAAATGTATGTTACAAAAGCATGACTATTTGTGGAGAGGGGATGTTAAATGTAAGCCCTTGTTTAAATTTTCCTCTTTTAGGATTTATATTCAGCTTTCTTTGAGCCTCTTTCCGATCACTTTTCCCAGCATACTTCGTCACGTAGCCCGCTACGCTCCTCAGTACACTGGAAAATATCCTTGGAAACAACACTCAAAATAAAGCTGAGCAAAATTTAAACAGGCTCTAAGGGAAAGAAGAGGAATAGTCATATACAGACACGGGTATATGTCAATAGATAAACATATACCCGTGTCAGAAAAGCTATCCTAAAGCTCCTTCTTTTCTTCGAAAGGATGGCTGGTGAGAGGATTGGCCTATGGTAAAGGCATTTTCCAACATTGCCTTGCTGGAGCTTTCAGATAGTAGTCTTATTGGGAAGAAGATAAATTAATCGTCCAGTTTATGTATCACAAGACCCGACCGCAGTTTGGGTTCAAACCATGTGGTCTTAGGTGGCATGATGTTGCCTGTGTCAGCAATATCCATCAGCTGTTTCATGCTCACGGGATAAAGGGCCAATGCCATCGACATCTCACCAGAGTCTACGCGCCGCTTCAGTTCGTCCAGCCCTCGTATGCCGCCCACGAAGTCGATGCGCTTGTCTGAGCGCAGGTCTTTGATGCCGAGTAGTTCATCGAGTATGTAACGCGATGAGATGGTTACGTCGAGCACGCCGATGGGATCTGTGTCGTCATACGTATCGGTATGCGCGGTGAGGCTGTACCAAGTACCGTCAACGTAGAGCGAGAAGTTATGTAGAGCAGTGGGGCGATAAGGCTGTGCGCTGCCTTTGTCTTCTACGTCGAAATGTGTTTTTAGCGCCTCCAGCAGTTGGGCGGGCGTCATGCCGTTGAGGTCGCGTACCACGCGGTTATAGTCGATGATAGTGAGCTGTCCGGCAGGGAAGCATACAGCCATGAAGTAGTTGTATTCCTCGTCACCTCTGTGGTGTGGGTTCTGTCTTGCCTTTTCCGCTCCTACCAAGGCTGCTGCTGCACTGCGGTGGTGTCCGTCGGCAATATAAAGGGCAGGCATTCGGGCGAATTCAGCGGTTATGGCATCAATATCCTCCTCGCTGTCAATCACCCAGAACGAGTGTCCGAATCCATCGTCAGGTGCTGTGAAGTGATAGATGGGTTCACGTGCGGTATATCGGGCTATGAGGGCGTTGAGCGAATCGTTGTCGGGATAGGCGAAGAACACCGGTTCGATGTTGGCGTTACACACACGAACATGTTTCATGCGGTCTTCTTCCTTGTCGCGGCGTGTCAGTTCATGTTTCTTGATAGTGCCGTTCATGTAGTCGGGCACATAAGCTCCCACCACCAGTCCGTATTGTGTCTTTCCGTTCATCGTCTGGGCATATATGTAGTAGTGTTCATCCGTATCTTGTACCAGCCAGCCCTTTTCCTGGAAGAGGCGGAAGTTGTCAGCAGCCTTCTGGTAGACACGCGGATCGTGCTCGTCGGTGCCCTCGGGAAAGTCTATTTCCGGGCGTATGATATGATAAAGGGACATAGGGTTACCCTCGGCTTCGCGGCGTGCCTCGTCGGAGTTAAGCACATCGTAAGGGCGTGATGCCACACGCTCCACCAGTTCGCGGGGCGGGCGCAGGCCTTTAAATGGTTTGATTGTTGCCATGGCGTTGTTGTTTTGGAGGTCTGGAACGGAAAGCTTCTCGGAAAAAAGCCACTATCTGTAGCAGGGCGAAGAATTGCGCACCACAAGCCAACCCATGCAGCAGTCCCATCTCGTAGGAATCTTCTACACACCCTCTACTTGCCATAAGCAGGATGCTGGAGATGATGAGGGGCACGAATATCTTCAGCGTCTTTCTGGTTCCATTCTTCATATTCATTGCTTGTCTTCTATATATAAATATGTGTGGAGAGATGTATGCTGCCCCTTCTCTCCCCTTTCACTGGAGAGAGGAGGAGCAGGCTCTCTTTATTTGTTCACGCGGAAGCGTTCACAGCCGTCACGGAAGAATCCCACAATCTGTCTGGCGGCGGCTATGCCGGCATTGATATTAGCTTCAGCGGTTTGTGCACCCATCTTCTTGGGGGTAGCAAAGTATCGTCCGGTTGCCACAGATTGGAATTCGGTATGACGTACAGGCATGATGTCGGTCATGTACTTCAGATCGGTACGTTCACCCAACAGACGGAGCATACCTTCCTCATCAATCACCTCCTTGCGTGCCGTGTTGATGAGTACGCCTCCTTTAGGCATACGGCCTACCAAGTCGTAGCCGATGCTGCCTTTCGTTTCGGGAGTGGCGGGGATGTGCAAAGAAACAATATTGCATGTAGCATAAAGGTCTTCTACATGCTCAATGGGCATGATGCCATCCTGTTTCATGGCTTCCACAGCGGCGGGGAAAGTGTCATAGGCGCAGATTTCCATGCCGAACCCCTTGGCGATGCGAGCCACGTTGCGTCCCACGTTGCCATAGGCATGGATGCCCAACTTCTTGCCCTTGAGTTCTGTACCCGAAGTACCGTTGTAGAGATTGCGTACAGCCATTACCATGAGTCCGAAGGCCAGTTCTGCCACGGCGTTCGAGTTTTGTCCGGGGGTGTTCATTACGCACACTCCGTGGGCGGTGGCGGCTTCCAAGTCCACATTGTCGTATCCAGCTCCTGCTCGTACCACAATCTTCAACTGTTTGGCTGCGTCCAGCACTTCAGCATCTATCACGTCGCTGCGTATGATGAGTGCATCGGCATCGGCCACAGCTTCCAGCAATTTGGCTTTCTCGCCATATTTTTCCAGCAGTGCCAGCGTATAGCCTGCAGTTTCCACTTCTTTGCGTATGCCGTCTACGGCCACTTGGGCAAACGGCTTGTCGGTTGCTACTAATATTTTCATGGGGATTAACAATAAATAGGTAAAGTTAGGGCGGGAGAATCGGAAGGGCATCGGCTGTCTTTCCTCCTCCTGCTTTCCGATTCGCCCGCCGTTGTATATTAATGTTGTTTCTCAAACTCCTGCATGCAGTCGATGAGAGCCTGTACGCTCTCTTTAGGCATGGCATTGTAGCATGAAGCACGGAATCCGCCTACTGAGCGGTGTCCCTTGATACCTACCATGCCGCGTTCGGTGGCAAACTTCAGGAAGTCAGCCTCCAGTTCCTTGTATTCGGGTGCCATGACGAAGCAAATGTTCATGCGAGATCGGTCTTCCTGTACGGCTGTTCCCTGGAAGAGCTTGTTGCGGTCTATTTCGCCGTAAAGCATGTCGGCACGTTCGATAGCACGGCGCTCCATTTCGGGTACTCCACCTTGTTCTTTAATCCAGCGCAACGTCTGCAGGGCGGCATAGATGGGCACTACAGGTGGCGTGTTGAACATGGTGCCGGCATCAACATGCGTCTTATAGTTCAGCATGGTGGGGATGTAGCGGCTCACCTTGCCCAATGCGTCTTCCTTCACGATGACGAACGTCACGCCCGAAGGGGCCAGATTCTTTTGTGCACCGCCATAGATGCAGATATATTTCGATACGTCTACAGGGCGTGAGAAGATATCCGAAGACATGTCGCCCACAAGGGGAACCGGAGCATCGGGGTCTTTGCGCATTTCCGTGCCGAAGATGGTGTTGTTGGTCGTGATATGGAAATAGTCAGCATCGGCCGGTACAGTGTAATCCTTCGGGATAAAAGTGAAGTTGGCATCGGCCGATGAAGCCACCTCCACCACTTCGCCAAATCCTTTAGCTTCTTTCATGGCCTTCTTGGCCCATGTGCCGGTGTTGAGGTAAGCTGCTTTATGTTCCAGGAAGTTATAGGGCACCATGCAGAACTCCAGGCTGGCGCCTCCTCCCAGAAAGAGGACTGAGTATCCATCGGGTATGCCGAGCAGTTCTTTGAACAGTGCACGGGCTTCGTCCACAACGGGCTGGAAGTCTTTGGCACGATGGCTGATTTCCATCAACGAAAGTCCCGAACCATTATAGTCCAAAATGGCTTGAGCTGTTTTCTCAATCACTTCACGAGGAAGGATGGAAGGTCCCGCATTGAAGTTATGTTTCTTCATAGGTAAATGTGTTTTTAGTTATACATTGGGTTCTTTTGTCGGTATGAATCGACAAGGCGAAGTTACAGATTAATTTCTGCAATCCCAATCATTTTGCTGTTTTTTTAGGGATTGAGGTGCATTTTTCTGTCTTTTTATTGCTTTAGCGGGACCTTGACGTCCTTTTTGTCAAGTGTATGTAGCAACTGCTTTTTGCAACTTTCAAATTGTAGAAAATAAGACGGTTTATGGCGTTGTTTGTTGTTGTTGTCTCTTGGAGACTACAGGTCTGTTACTTCGCTTCTTCGATTCGTGTCTTTATCCCTTTTATTTTCTCACCTTGTGTCAGTTGCAACACCTGGCGCAGGCGGTCGCGGCGCACGGCAGCCAGTGCGAAGTGGGGCAATACGTCCACCCTTCCTACGTCGTCGCGTCCCAATCCTCCCTTTTTGTATAAGAACCCTACGATGTCTGCCCGGCTCAGCTTGTCTTTTTTGCCTTTACCTATATATAATGTAGTCCATTGCGGGCGGGGTAAAGCGGGAAGCGGATTGGGCAGACGGAAGCCAGAGGGGACCTGAGGCAGATAGTCAGGCAGATGCTCTTCGGGACCGATAATGAGGTAGGCATTGCCTGTAGCCTCCCAACGGGCGGTGCGTCCGTTGCGGTGTGTGAAGGCATCGGCCGAGGCGGGCAGATGATAGTGGACGATGTTTTCCACTCCTTCGATGTCTAATCCGCGTGCGGCCAAGTCGGTAGAAATCAGCACAGGCAGAGTGCCATTGCGAAACCTGTAGAGGGTCCGCTCCCGGTCTTCCTGCTCCATTCCTCCGTGGAAAGCTCCGCATGGGAAACGCTTGTCGCGAAGAAAGGCCGCAATGCGCTCTACGCTTTCCCGGTAGTTGGCAAATACCAGTGTCGGAGTGTTGCCCAATGTGCAGAGCAGCCCGAAGAGGGTTTCCAGTTTGTCTTTCTGCATGGAGGCTACAGTGTACAGCTGCAGGCGTGAGGCTGAGGTGTCTGCCGACAAGAAGTCAAGGCGGACAGTATTTGTTGTCTCTTTACCTATTCCCACAAAACGAGGTATTTCTTCCGCATCGGTGGCAGAGAGCAGGATGTGCCGGCGTAAGTTGGGAAGCTGTTTCAAGATGCCTTCCATTTCTTCTTGAAAGCCCAATTCAAGGCATTTGTCAAATTCATCAATGACAAGTGTCTCCACCGTGTTTGCATTGAAATTTCCCTTGCGCAGGTGGTCTCCCAGACGACCGGGTGTAGCAATAAGTACCGAAGGCTGTGAGGCACGCATCAGCCGGTGCTCGTCCATGGCAGGTCTTCCGCCATGCAGGCTCATTACTCCATAAGGGGTACCCATAGAGCGGAACACCTGTTCGGTTTGTTGAGCCAGTTCGCGGGCAGGAGTCAGCACCACGGCTTGCACTCCTTCGGCCGAGGGGCTTAGCGAGCGGACCAGTGGCAGAAGAAAGGCCAGAGTTTTGCCCGTTCCGGTAGGAGAGAGTAGTACAATGTCATTGTCCGTATCCCAGGCCTTGTCCATAGCCTGCTGCATGGGAGTAAGGGCACCGATGCCCAGCCGGAGTAAGATGTCGGTAGTTTCCATGAGAATGCTGCTATTTAAAATATGTAGGTGAATAAATTCATTTCCTTTTCATGGCACAAATTTAGAAAATTCTGCCATAGCAGCCAACAGCTTTATGGAGTGGGAGACATGTTTCTTGCAAAAATGTAACAGAAAGTGCTGTGTATTACCGCTTGAAGCTGTTTTATCCCCCAGGAAATACCTGTTTGGAATGGTTTTTGTTGTCAAAGTGTTAGTTGTGGAAGACCATCCAACAGGCATGGCTTTTGACAAAAAAACATTAAACACCTATATATAATCATGGAAAAAGAAAACAATACACGTGTCGAGCACGATTTACTGGGCAAAAGAGAATTGCCTGCCCATACGCTTTATGGCATTCAGACATTGCGCGGGTTGGAGAACTTTTCTATCAGCCGTTTCAAGTTGTCGTATTACCCCGCTTTCATCAACGGACTGGCTTGGACCAAAATGGCTGCTGCCGATGCCAATCACCAGTTGGGACTGCTTACTGATGAACAATACAATGCCATAAAGGCTGCCTGCGAAGATATTCTGCATGGTAAATACCATGATGCTTTCCCCGTAGACATGATTCAGGGCGGTGCCGGAACCACCACGAATATGAATGCCAACGAAGTCATAGCCAATGTGGCCCTGATGCACATGGGACACCAGCCGGGCGAATATGAATATTGCTCCCCTCACGATCAGGTGAACCGTTCGCAGTCGACCAATGATGCCTATCCCACAGCTATTCACATGGGGCTTTATGCCAGCCACTTGGCTCTGTTGCCGCACTTGAGGGAGTTGATTGCTGAGTTTCGCCATCGGGGCGATGATTTTGCACATATCCTGAAAATGGGACGTACGCAGTTGGAAGACGCCGTACCTATGACTTTGGGACAGACCTTCTATGGCTTTGCCAGCATTCTCGAAGACGAGTTGCAGCATTTGGATGAAGCTGCGGCCGATTTCCTGACTGTCAATCTGGGGGCTACGGCCATTGGCACGGGCATTTGTTCGGAGCCGGGGTATGCAGAAAAAGCCGTAGAAGCTTTGGGGCGTATCACCGGATGGAATGTAAAACTTGCCAGAGATTGGGTGGGAGCTACCTCCGACACTTCGTGCATGGTCGGTTATATGTCTGCACTGAAGCGTGTGGCTGTGAAGATGAGCAAGATTTGCAATGACCTCCGTCTGCTGGCCAGTGGTCCTCGTTGTGGGTTCGAAGAAATCAATCTTCCCGCTCGCCAGCCTGGCTCCTCCATCATGCCGGGCAAGGTCAACCCGGTAATTCCGGAGGTGGTGAGCCAGGTGGCTTTCAAGGTGATAGGCAATGAACTTTGTGTCACGATGGCAGGCGAAGCTGCCCAGATGGAACTGAATGCCATGGAGCCGGTAATGGCTCAATGCTGCTTTGAGTCTGTCGAGCTTATGCTACATGCTTTTGATACTTTACGTACTCTTTGTGTGGAAGGTATCACGGCTAATCCGGAGCGTTGTCAGGCAGAGGTGCGGAACAGCATCGGCATTGTGACGGCACTCAACCCCTATATTGGTTACGATCATTCTACGAATATTGCCAAGAAAGCCTTGGAGACGGGACGTAGTGTGTATGACCTGGTATTGGAGGAGGGCATCCTGACCCAGGAGGATTTGAATGCCATTTTGGATCCTAAGAATATGATTCGCCCGGTGAAATTGGATATTCGTGCCCGGAAATAGGTCGGGTATGCACTTTTTAATTCAGGTATCAATACAAAGGCACGGGAGCCGAGGGCTTTCCGTGTCTTTGGGTGTTGTTTGTCTGTAGTTACCCTTTGCGTAGAACTCCTTCTATAGAAGGATCAGATTCGTTCTATATTAGAAGCCCGTTTCTTACCTATAAGGAGCGGGCTTCTTGTATATAAGCAGTAATCTATTGGTATACAGGATGGTATGTCTTTTTTTATCCTTACTATTTCGCATAGCCGTGAGGACAGTTGCAGAGAGCCGGTGGATACGGAAATGTCATGGCCGGTCATTTGTGTCTTTTCGGATAAGAACTGCTTGAGGGTAAGGCTATACAATATCCGGAGATGGGTGTAAGCGGAATTTGACGTATTGGAAATACCATAGAAAAGTTTTCGTCATATCGCAAAAAAGTCCGATATTTGCAGACATGATTCAGATAGAGACTATATTTGACATATTGTGGAAAGGCTTCATCATCGGTGTTATCGTATCGGCGCCGTTGGGGCCGGTAGGAGTGTTGTGCATACAGCGAACTCTGAATAAGGGGCGTTGGTATGGCTTTGTCACAGGCGTAGGGGCTTCACTGAGTGACATTTGTTACGCTTTGCTGACGGGCTATGGAATGAGTTTCGTCTTTGACTATGTCAATAAGAATATATTTTATTTGCAGCTGTTTGGCAGTATTTTGCTGTTTTGCTTTGGCGTTTATACCTTTCGCAGTAATCCTGTGCGTTCATTGCGGCCCCCATCGGGAACCAAAGGTACCTACCTGCATAATTTTGTAACGGCTTTTTTTGTTACACTTTCCAATCCTCTTGTCATATTCCTCTTTATCGGACTTTTCGCTCGTTTTTCGTTTGTAGGAAATGGAGCTTTGGTGTCAGAAACTGTCACCGGATATGTAGCCATCATACTGGGTGCTCTGACCTGGTGGTTCGGCATAACTTACTTTGTCAACAAAGTCCGTAAGCAGTTTAACCTGCGGGGCATTTGGATTTTGAACCGGGTTATCGGCAGTATTGTGGTGGTTGTCTCTCTCTTGGGGTTGGGTTTTACATTGATGGGCGAGTCGCTTTACTAATGGATGCTTGATTTAAACATAGACCGGAAATGGATAAGATAGCGCAACAGTTGAAAGAAAAGAACATAGCAGAATACCTTCTATACATGTGGCAGACGGAAGACTTGATTCGGGCTAATGATTGCGATTTAAACAAAATCCGGGCAAACGTTATCCGTTTGTTCCCGGCCGAAGAGCATCCCGCGTTGGAAGAATGGTATGGAAACTTGGTAGACATGATGCACTCGGAAGGAGTGAAAGAAAAAGGCCATTTGCAGATTAATCAGAATGTCATTTTAAATCTGACAGAATTGCATGCCCGCCTTCTGGCTTCTACAAAGTTCCCTTTTTACAATGCCGCTTATTTCAAGGCACTTCCTTTTATTGTTGAATTGAGGCATAAGAACAGGCATACCGATGAACCGGAATTAGAAACCTGCTTCGAAGCCTTGTATGGAGTATTGTTGCTGCGTCTTCAGAAAAAAGAAGTTTCTCCTGCCACGGCTAAGGCCATGGAAAGTATAAGCGGTTTTATCTCCTTATTGGCAAGTTATTATAATAAGGAACGTAACGGAGAGTTGGACTTTGATTGAAGATTATTACTGTAAAACAAATATAGGGAACGATATGAATATATTGATAACCGGTGCCAACGGTCAACTTGGTAATGAAATGCGTGTGTGGTCTCGGAAATATCCGCACCATGCATATTTTTTTACGGATGTACAGGATTTGGATATTTGTAACCAGGAAGCTGTACAGTCTTTCGTGGAAGGCAATAATATCAACCTCATTGTGAATTGTGCCGCTTATACTGCAGTAGATAAAGCTGAAGACAATCGTGAATTGTGCGACAAACTGAACCACTGGGCACCCGCCGGTCTGGCTGATGTGGCAGAACACTGTGGGGCGGCGCTCATCCATGTGTCGACAGATTACGTCTTCGACGGTACGGCGCATGTGCCTTATACTGAAGAGGTGGCTCCTTGCCCGAATTCAGTGTATGGTGTTACAAAACTGGCTGGAGAGCAGGAGGTGATGAAGCGTTGCAGCCGTGCCATGATTATCCGTACAGCCTGGCTTTATTCAGAGTATGGAAATAATTTCGTGAAGACGATGTTGCGTCTTGGCAGAGAGCGCGAGACATTGGGGGTTGTCTTTGACCAGATTGGGACGCCGACTTATGCAGGAGATTTGGCTGCTGTTATATTTGAAGCCATTGAGAAAGGTGTTGTACCGGGCATATACCATTTCAGCAACGAGGGTGTTTGTTCTTGGTATGATTTCACGGTAACTATCCATCGTCTGGCGGGCATTACAACTTGTAGGGTCAGTCCGTTGCACACAGATGAATATCCAGCCAAAGCTCCCCGGCCTCATTATTCCGTGTTGGACAAGACAAAGATAAAAAAAACATTCGGCATAGAGATACCTCATTGGGAAAGCAGCTTGGAAACGTGTTTGAAGAAGTTGGAGACAGAATGTTAGTAAGGGAAGGTTGGGAATAGAGATTTTTTGTAACTGAAAGGAAGATTATTTTTCAAACTTTCAAATAGTCAGATATGAATCAGGAGATAGAAAGAAGAAGAACATTTGCCATCATAGCACACCCCGATGCCGGTAAAACATCGCTTACGGAAAAGTTGTTGCTGTTCGGTGGGCAGATTCAGGTGGCAGGTGCGGTAAAAAGCAATAAAATCAAGAAAACAGCCACGTCCGATTGGATGGATATAGAAAAGCAACGTGGCATATCAGTAACCACCTCTGTGATGGAGTTTGATTACCATGGATATAAAATCAATATTCTCGATACGCCGGGACACCAGGATTTTGCGGAGGATACTTACCGAACATTGACTGCTGTAGACAGTGTTATCATTGTGGTGGACGGAGCCAAGGGTGTAGAGACGCAGACACGCAAACTGATGGAAGTTTGCCGTATGCGCAATACTCCTGTCATTATCTTTGTCAACAAGATGGACCGTGAGGCCAAAGACCCTTTTGATTTGTTGGATGAACTGGAAGAAGAATTGGACATCAAAGTACGTCCTCTGACTTGGCCTATCGAAAGCGGTGTGCGTTTCAAGGGAGTATATAATATTTATGAACATAACCTGAATCTCTTTCAGCCAAGCAAGCAGGTGGTGACGGAGAAAGTGGCGGTAGATATTCACACGGAGGAACTGGATAATAGAATAGGTAAGGAACTGGCCGACCGTTTGCGGGGTGAGTTGGAACTGATAGAGGGCGTGTATCCCGATTTCAGTGTGGCTGATTATCTGGAAGGACATCTGGCGCCTGTGTTTTTCGGTTCGGCTCTGAATAACTTCGGGGTAGAAGAACTGTTGAATACTTTCGTGGAAATAGCTCCTTGTCCGCGTCCGGTGCAGGCTGAAGAACGGGTGGTGAATCCGGATGAACCCAAATTCACCGGTTTTATCTTTAAGATAACGGCCAATATCGACCCAAATCATCGTTCGTGTGTGGCTTTCTGTAAGATATGTTCTGGAAAATTCGTACGCAATGCACCTTATTATCATGTGCGTCACGACAAAACTATGCGTTTCTCCAGTCCTACTCAGTTTATGGCGCAACGCAAGACAACCATTGACGAGGCTTGGGCTGGTGACATCATTGGTCTGCCGGACAATGGGACATTCAAGATTGGTGATACGCTGACCGAAGGAGAGAAACTTCATTTCCGTGGTTTGCCCAGTTTCTCGCCAGAGATGTTCAAGTATATTGAGAATGCTGACCCGATGAAGCAAAAGCAATTGGCTAAAGGCATCGATCAGCTGATGGATGAGGGTGTGGCGCAATTGTTTGTCAACCAGTTCAACGGGCGGAAAATCATTGGGACTGTAGGTCAGTTGCAGTTTGAGGTCATTCAATACCGTTTGTTGAATGAGTACAATGCTTCTTGCCGTTGGGAACCGCTCAGTCTCTATAAGGCTTGTTGGATTGAAAGCGATGATCCGGCTGAGCTGGAGGCGTTCAAGAAACGTAAGTATCAGTTCCTGGCAAAGGACCGGGATGGTCGCGATGTGTTTTTGGCAGACAGTAACTATGTACTGCAAATGGCACAGAATGATTTCAAACACATCAAGTTCCACTTTACCAGCGAGTTTTAGGAAATACAATCAGCTTTTCTCTCATTGAGTTAAGCCGATAGCGTTCAGTTGACAGAGAAGCAGGAATCAAGCGTTCTGTAGCTCTGTCAACTGAATTTCTGTTTGGCAGGATGCTTATCTTGCACCGTCATCCAAAGAAATGGAGCGGACTGTGGCCATCCAGTAGGAGCGAAGGTCCTTCCAATGGTAAAATGGGGCTGTCTCTGTCTGGACGGGCAGGGTCACATCTTTCTCATTCAGTAATACACGTACCAGAATATCATCGCTGTTTGGTTTACGGTAAAACACAAGTTGTATGTTGCCGCACATCGGAATTAGTTGGTAAGTGCGGTAAGTGTCGGCTATGGCTTGCCAGTCTGTGGTGGGGTGTGACAGACTGTTGCAGCCCATCAGCGTGACAAGGGGAGCCAGGTTGGTGTCATGTCCGTAACGGAGGGTAACACAAGGGCGTCCGGAGGCGATGACGGTGTCTGCCGTAAGTATGAAGTTTTCCAGAAGATTCCTTCCCAGTTTGTACATGCAGGTGTCGCTTAAAGGCGAGGGACCTTTTTCGTAGTACCATTCGAAGTTGTTGCGTTGCCACAGGTCATATCGTTCTTGTTTGTTGAACAAGAAACCGAGGTCTGGCATATTCCGGCTGCTTTGACTGATGCCGTCCAGTTCGAAAAGCTGTTGCATCAGGGTAGCGGGAGAAGTGATGTGTTTTTCTACATAACCGGCATCGGAGAATAATTGTTTCATTAGCCGTTGCGGATGCACATAGATGCTGTCGGCTATGCGGTATATGCTGTCGGCTTTAGCCAGATGGCGTTGTTCGTAATTCTTATTCTTATATTTGATGTAGTAGGAGTCGTGCAGGCTGGCATCCATCGTAATGTTCAGCCTGGGGTTCAACCGTGCCAATTCCACACACCCGTTGGCCATAGAAAGGAACGCTCGGCTTTTGGTGGTAGAACGGGCATCAACGTGTACATCATCGCAGAATATGGTTGGATAGTGGTGAAACATCCGGTTCGCCAATTCTCTGTGTTGCCGGGCCCCCTTGACTGTCAGTTCTCCGTAGCGTCCTTCGGCTTCCCGGGCCAGTCGGCAGATAATGTCCAAGGCGCGTTGTCCGTCGGTTGTCAGTTTGCCTGCCTGCCGGGCCGCTTTCAGGATGGCGGCAGGTTCATCATATTTCTCCCGATCGGTAAGATAACGCGAACCGTGGCGTGCAAATACGGAGAGGTAGAATGGCGTGTAGCCTTCCGGTGGAGTGATAACTTTTTCTTGGGGAGCCTGGTAGGCTAAATACTTCCCTGCAGCCAATGAGGGGTTTTGAAGAATTTCCTGCCAGGCTGTCTGAGCCGTGATGGTCAGCGAAAACATCACGGTGGCTGTCCATGTTGCCAATTTCTTTTTCATTGCGTAATGGGTTGAATGGTTCATCTTTTCTTTATTGGTGGGCAAACCTTGTAAGCTTCCGGAGGCAGACTGCGGAGCGATAAGGAGCAAATTTCCAAGCGCTTGGAAGCCGACTTCGGAGCGCTTTGGAAGTGGCTCGAAACGCATGAAACGCAACTTGTTGTCGGTTAGCAAGATACATACTTCGCGTGTCGGTCGTTTATCCGCAGAAACAAGATATAAGCCGCTTGCCGAATGCTTATGGGGTTTCCGGATGCAAAAATAAGGCTTTTCTTGTGTGGGTGTTTCCCTGATGCTTGTTTGTCACAGAAATGTAATGAAGCTTTCTGTTTGGGTAGAAAACATGCGAATGCTGTCATAATGTCTTTTTGTTGAAGAAAAATAACGACATTTTGTCTGCTTTGTCCAGCTGGCAAGTGTTTTGCTGGGGTATGAGTGATTTTGAAAAAGATAAATAAAGAAAGGAGAAGAAGATATGAACTTCAACAATTTTACAATCAAGGCGCAAGAGGCTGTGCAGGAAGCTGTGAACTTGGTGCAAGCCAAGGGGCAGCAGGCTGTGGGGCCGGAACACTTGCTGGCTGGTGTGCTGAAAGTGGGGGAGAACATTACCAACTTTATATTCCAGAAGTTGGCCATGAATCCTCAGCAGATAGCCTTGTTGCTTGACAGGCAAATAGATTCGTTGCCCAAGGTATCGGGCGGTGAGCCTTATTTGAGCCGTGAAGCCAATGAGGTGTTGCAGAAGGCCATGGATTATTCCAGACAGTTGGGAGACGAGTTTGTTTCGTTGGAACCCATACTGATGGCTATTCTGAATGTAAAGAGTACGGCATCGTCTATTTTGAAAGATGCCGGGATGACGGAGAGCGAGTTGCGCAAAGCTATTGAGGAATTGCGTAAAGGTGACAAGGTGACTTCTCAGTCGAGTGAAGACACGTATCAGGCGTTGGAGAAATATGCCATTAACCTGAACGAGGCTGCCCGGAACGGAAAGCTGGATCCGGTCATCGGACGTGACGAGGAAATCCGGAGGGTTCTTCAGATTCTGAGCCGCCGGACGAAGAACAACCCTATCCTGATAGGTGAGCCGGGTACCGGTAAGACGGCTATCGTAGAAGGGCTTGCCCATCGTATCTTGCGGGGAGATGTGCCCGAAAATCTGAAGAACAAGCAGGTTTATTCGCTGGATATGGGAGCCTTGGTGGCTGGTGCCAAATACAAGGGTGAATTTGAAGAACGTCTGAAGGCGGTTATCAATGAGGTGAAGAAGTCGGATGGCAATATCATCCTTTTCATTGACGAGATTCATACTTTGGTAGGCGCCGGTAAGGGCGAAGGTGCCATGGATGCTGCCAATATCCTGAAGCCGGCTCTGGCGCGGGGTGAGTTGCGTAGCATTGGTGCCACTACATTGGATGAGTATCAGAAGTACTTTGAGAAGGACAAGGCTTTGGAACGCCGTTTCCAGGTGGTGATGGTCAACGAGCCGGATACGGCAAGCACGATCTCCATTCTGCGTGGACTGAAGGAACGTTATGAGAACCATCATCATGTGCGTATCAAAGACGATGCTATTATTGCAGCCGTTGAACTGAGTAACCGTTATATCAGCGACCGTTTCTTGCCGGATAAGGCGATTGACCTGATGGATGAAGCTGCTGCCAAACTGCGCATGGAGGTTGACTCCGTGCCGGAAGAGTTGGATGAGATTTCGCGTAAAATCAAACAACTGGAGATTGAGCGTGAGGCCATCAAACGGGAAAACGACACGGCCAAATTAGAACAGATTGGCAAGGAACTTTCGGAATTGAAAGAGCAGGAAAGCTCATACAAGGCCAAGTGGCAGAGTGAAAAGACGCTGGTCAACAAGATTCAGCAGAATAAAGTAGAGATTGAAAATCTGAAGTTTGAAGCGGAAAAAGCCGAGCGTGAAGGCGATTACGGAAAGGTGGCTGAAATTCGTTACGGCAAGTTGCAGGCTTTGAATAAAGAAATCGAAGAGACGCAACAGAAGCTTCATCAGATGCAAGGCGACAAAGCTCTGATTAAAGAGGAGGTGGATGCAGAAGACATTGCCGATGTGGTATCTCGCTGGACAGGCATCCCGGTGAGCAAGATGCTGCAAAGTGAACGGGAGAAGCTGCTCCACCTGGAGGATGAGCTTCACAAACGTGTCATCGGGCAGGAAGAAGCCATTGAGGCTGTATCCGATGCGGTACGGCGCAGCCGGGCAGGGTTGCAGGACCCGAAACGGCCTATCGGTTCGTTCCTCTTCTTGGGTACGACGGGTGTCGGAAAGACCGAACTGGCAAAGGCGTTGGCCGAATTCCTCTTCGATGATGAGTCGATGATGACGCGTATTGATATGAGTGAGTATCAGGAGAAGCATACGGTATCTCGCCTGATTGGAGCTCCTCCCGGATATGTAGGTTACGATGAGGGTGGCCAGTTGACGGAGGCTGTACGGCGTAAGCCTTATTCGGTAGTGTTGTTCGATGAAATCGAGAAAGCTCATCCGGACGTATTTAACATACTGCTCCAGGTACTTGACGACGGACGGCTGACTGACAACAAGGGACGTACCGTAAACTTCAAGAACACCATCATCATTATGACCTCGAATATGGGCAGCTCGTATATTCAGAGCCAGATGGAGAAAATGACGGGAAGTAACCGTGCCCAGATTATCCGGGAAACCAAGGATGAGGTGATGAACATGCTGAAGAAGACCATTCGTCCTGAGTTCCTGAACCGTATTGATGAGACTATTATGTTCTTGCCGTTGACGGAGAAGGAAATCAAACAAATAGTCAGCCTGCAGATTGGCAGTGTGCAAAAGATGTTGCATGAGAATGGCGTTGAACTGAAGATGACCGACGCAGCTGTCGACTTCTTGGCGCGTATGGGCTACGATCCCGAATTCGGTGCCCGGCCGGTTAAGCGTGCCATACAGCATTATATGCTCAACAACCTTTCCAAGAAGCTGTTGGCACAGGAAGTAGACCGCAGCAAGCCTATAGTTGTAGATGTAAATGACAGCAACGACGGACTTGCATTCCGGAATTGAGTGAAAAGCCTGGTCTTTGGCAGGCTTTGAATGAAAACAGGGCAGGTTGCATGGCTTACTAAGAACCGTGCAGCCTGCCTTTGTTGTTTCTGCTGCAATCATCGTCAGGTTGCGCGTGACGGGAAACAACTATGGGGCCGGAAACTGACTCTGAACGGTTGGATAAAAATCTTTACGAAGAAAATTTAAGCACAGGGGACTAAAGCAGATTAATAAGTAATCAATCAGAATTAGTTTATATCAAACACAGAGACACAGAGACACAAAGTTCTGTAACTGTCTGTCGGTAAAAATGACGGGAAGGCACAGAGTCCGCGGCTTCGCCGCATACGAGAGAAGAGAAATTAACTCTGTGAGCTATGGACAAGAAAACAAAAACTCTGTGTCTCCGTGCCTCTGTGTTTAGTATCATTTAATTTTGCACATTTACTTAATTTAATTACCTTTGCCTGTATTAAAAAACAACTTCATAAAACTGCTTGATAATCTATCTACCGATGAAGACAACCCCTGTTTATCTGTCATCAAAGCCCCATTATGAAATTCTGGACGGCCTGCGCGGTGTAGCTGCTGTCATGGTGATAATCTTTCACATGTTTGAAGCTCATTCGGGCGGCAATCATTTGGAACAAATCGTCAATCATGGCTATCTGGCCGTAGACTTCTTCTTTATGTTGTCCGGTTTCGTTATCGGTTATGCCTACGACGACCGTTGGGACCGTATGACTTTGGGGTCTTTTTTCAAACGCCGCATCATCCGTCTGCATCCTATGGTGATTATGGGCAGCATAGTGGGGGCGGCCTTTTTCTATTTTCAGCAGTCGGATATCTGTTTCCCGGCAATGGGGGAGACCCCGGTATGGAAACTGCTGCTGCTGATGGTGTGGGGATGTACTTTGCTGCCGCTTCCGCTGAAGTGGGATGTGAGGGGATGGTCGGAAATGCACCCCCTCAATGGACCGGCGTGGTCGCTTTATTATGAATACATTGCCAACATTCTGTATGCATTGTTTGTCAGACGTTTCAGCAAGACAGCCTTGGCGGTTTTGGTGGCAGTGGCAGCCTGCTTCACGGTTTACCACAGTCAGACTGCTCCGTCGGGTGATATGGTGGGAGGCTGGTCGCTGACGTGGGAACAGCAGTATGTGGGATTCGTGCGCCTGATGTTTCCTTTTTTCTGCGGGCTGCTGCTATCCCGTCTGGGGTGGTTAATCCGGGTAAGGAAAAGGGCGTTCTGGTATTGTAGTCTACTTATCGTGGCGATACTTTCTGTTCCTCGCTTGGGAGGCGAGGAACACTTTTGGATGAATGGGCTTTACGAAGCGTTTTGTATCATTCTTGTTTTTCCGGTCATTGTATCGATGGGAGCGGGTGGAAAAGTTACCGGGCGTCGCTCTACAGCCATTTGCAAGTTCCTGGGTGAGCTTTCTTATCCCATTTACATCACCCATTATCCGTTGATATATATTTATACGGCCTGGGTTGCCAACACGGGGACTACCATCACGCAGGGACTTCCTTATATGGCATTGGTGCTGGTAGGGGCTGCCGGTCTGGCCTATGGTTCCTTAAAGCTTTACGATGAGCCTGTTCGCCGTTGGCTGACCAACCGTTTCCTGAAACATGCCCGGCAATGAGGTGTTTCCTGCGTGCCATCAGCCTACTTTGAACCGCATCCGCCAGATTTTCTTGTCTTCATTCCAATCGTGGCTGATGATATGGAAAGTGCCTATTTCTGATGTGTTCTCCACATGGGAACCAATGCAAAGACACTCGTCATAGTCGCCAACGTGCACCACCCTTACTGTTTGTGAGGCGCCTTCGGGCAGGCGTTCCATGTCGAAACGTCCCTTGGCCTCTTCCTGAGTGATGAATTCGGTGGTTATGGGCAGGTGGCGGCTTATGACTTCATTGACAGCTTCTTCCAGTTGCTTCACTTCTTCTGCCGTGGGGCAATGGTCAAGGCGGTAGTCCAGTTTGCTTTTCTTGCGTTCAATGTGCGCAGAAACAGAGCGTCCGCATCCGAAGAGCCGGATCATGGTTTGGTTGACAATGTGCTCACAGGTATGCGAGGGACGGTGTTCTTCTTTGTTGTGCGCGTTCAACAAAGGGATTTCGTTTTCTTTCTTTTCCGGTTCCATTTGTATTCAGATAATTTTCCGGCGGCAAAGATACAAAAGCATTTCGTAGTTTCTGCCCTATAGCTTGTTTAATTTTTGCTTATTTCCCGCGCAAACCTTGTCTACACGGTATTGTGAAAGGGGGAGAGGATTTTCTTTTGTTGCGTTTGTCAGTTTTTTGCATTAAAAGGCTATTTTTCAAAGAAGAATGTGTAACTTTGCACCGCATTTATAACAGAGTGATTTACGGACATATATGATTGAAGGACTACAAACCCCCGATTACGTCTTCGCGGCAAGCTGGGAAGTGTGTAACAAAGTGGGCGGTATTTACACCGTCTTGTCTACGCAGGCTAACACTTTGCAGGCTAAATTTCATGACAGATTGTTTTATATAGGTCCTGATTTTTGGCAGGGAAAAGACAACCCGCTGTTTATCGAGTCAGACAACCTTTGTGCCGCCTGGCGGCAATATGCCATTGAAAAAGATCATCTCAAGGTTCGTGTGGGGCGCTGGAATATCCCGGGTGAACCTATTGTCTTTTTGGTTGATTTCCAACAATTCTATTCTCAAAAGAACGATATTTATACGGACATGTGGAACCGCTACCAGGTGGATTCCCTTCATGCTTACGGCGATTATGACGAGTCGAGCATGTTCGCTTTTGCTACCGGCAAAGTGGTGGAAAGCTTTTACCGTTTCAATCTGACTGAAACGGACAAGGTGGTTTTCCAGGCGCATGAGTGGATGACGGGTATGGCTGCCCTCTATTTGCAGACGGCTGTGCCTGAGATTGCTACCGTATTCACAACACATGCTACTTCGATAGGTCGTTCCATTGCAGGCAACAATAAGCCTCTCTACGATTATCTTTTTGCCTATAACGGCGACCAGATGGCACAGGAGCTGAATATGCAGTCTAAACATTCCATCGAGAAACAGACTGCCCATTATGTGGATTGCTTCACTACCGTGAGCGAAATAACCAACAACGAATGTAAGGAACTGCTCGACAAGCCTGCAGATGTCATCCTGATGAATGGTTTTGAGGATGACTTTGTGCCCAAAGGCAGCACTTATGCCGGCAAGCGCAAACGGGCCCGTTCGCTTTTCTTCCGACTGGCCAATTGTCTGATAGGGGAGGAGTTCGACGATGATACGCTCATTGTGGGAACCAGCGGGCGCTATGAATTCAAGAATAAGGGCATTGATGTGTTCCTGGAGGCTATGAACCGGCTGAATCGCGATAGGAACCTGAAGAAGAAAGTCTTGGCCATGGTCAGCGTACCCGGATGGGTGGGCAGTCCGCGTGAAGACCTGCTGGAGCGTATGAAGAGCAAGGAAAAGTTTACCACTCCTCTGCCGGCTCCTCTGATTACGCATTGGCTGCATAATATGACGCACGACCAGGTGCTGGACATGCTGAAGTATCTCGACCTCAATAACCGTCCGCAAGACCCGGTCAAAGTTATCTTTGTTCCCTGCTATCTGGATGGCAAAGACGGCATTATCAATAAACACTATTACGACCTCATTGTGGGCGAGGACCTGACGATTTATCCTTCTTATTACGAACCGTGGGGTTACACGCCGCTGGAAAGTGTGGCTTTCCATGTTCCTACCATTACTACCGACTTGGCTGGTTTCGGGTTGTGGGTCAACAGCTTGCGCAACCAGCATGGCATTGAAGATGGGGTACAGGTGCTGCATCGCTCTGACTATAATTATTCGGAGGTGGCAGATGGCATCAAAGACACGGTTTCTCTCTTCTCGAACAAAAGCGAGGACGAGGTGAAGGTTATTCGTCGGCGTGCCGGGCAAGTGGCCGAACAGGCTTTGTGGAAATATTTTATACAATATTATTATGAGGCGTATGACATCGCTCTTCGCAATGCCATGAAACGCCTTTTAAATGGACAGAATTAAATTTTTTACTCAAGTTATCATACAATGAAGATTAAAGTTAGTAATGTAAACACTCCCAATTGGAAAGACGTGAATGTGAAATCTCACATTCCGGCCGAATTGGAGAAACTGTCTGAACTGGCTCGCAACATTTGGTGGGCATGGAATTACGAGGCTACCGAATTGTTTAGAGACCTTGACCCTGTTATCTGGAAGGAAGTGGGCCAGAACCCGGTTCTTCTGTTGGAGCGTATGAGCTATGCCAAATTGGAAGCTCTGGCCAACGATAAAGTGATTCTGCGTCGGCTGGATGCGGTATATTCCAAGTTCCGCAACTACATGGATGTGGAGCCCGATAAGAAACGTCCTTCTGTGGCATATTTCAGCATGGAATATGGGTTGACCCATGTGCTTAAGATATATTCCGGAGGCCTTGGCGTGCTGGCCGGCGATTACTTGAAAGAAGCTTCGGACAGCAATGTAGATATGTGTGGCGTCGGTTTCCTCTATCGTTATGGTTACTTCACCCAGACTTTGTCTATGGATGGCCAGCAGATAGCCAACTATGAGGCTCAGAACTTTGGACAGCTGCCTATTGACCGTGTGCTGGACGAGAATGGCAACCAGGTCATCGTTGATGTTCCTTATCTGGATTATTACGTACATGCTTATGTGTGGCGTGTCAATGTAGGTCGTGTATCTCTTTACCTGCTTGATACCGATAACGATATGAACAGTGAGTTCGACCGCCGTATTACGCACCAGCTGTATGGAGGTGATTGGGAAAACCGCCTGAAGCAGGAAATCCTGTTGGGTATCGGCGGTATCCTGACGCTGAAGAAGCTGGGCATTAAGAAAGACATTTATCACTGCAACGAGGGACATGCTGCGCTGATTAATGTGCAGCGCATCTGCGATTATGTGGCAGAAGGGCTGACCTACGACCAGGCCATCGAACTGGTGCGTGCTTCTTCTCTTTACACTGTCCACACTCCTGTTCCTGCCGGACATGACTATTTCGACGAAGGTCTCTTCGGCAAGTACATGGGCGGTTATCCGCAACGGATGGGCATCAGCTGGGACGACCTGATGGATCTGGGCCGCAACAATCCGGGCGATAAGGGAGAGCGTTTCTGCATGTCTATCTTCGCCTGCAACACCTCGCAAGAGGTGAATGGCGTAAGCTGGCTGCATGGAAAGGTTTCGCAGGAGATGTTTGCTCCCATCTGGAAGGGATACTTCCCTGAAGAAATGCACGTAGGTTATGTGACGAATGGTGTACACTTCCCCACGTGGAGTGCTACTGAATGGAAGCAGCTTTATGCCGCTCATTTCGATGAGAACTTCTGGTTCGACCAGTCCAACCCCAAGATTTGGGAGGCTATCTATGATGTGCCCGATGAGGAAATCTGGAAGACGCGCATGCAGATGAAGAACAAGCTGATAGACTTCGTGCGCAAGCAGTACCGCGAAACGTGGCTGAAGAACCAGGGAGATCCCTCACGCATCGTGTCTTTGCTGGATAAGATTAATCCGAATGCCTTGCTGATTGGTTTCGGTCGCCGTTTTGCTACCTATAAGCGTGCTCACCTGCTCTTTACCGACCTCGACCGTCTGGCCAAGATTGTGAACAATCCCGATTATCCCGTTCAGTTCCTTTACACCGGAAAGGCTCACCCGCATGATGGTGCCGGCCAGGGGCTTATTAAGAAGATCATTGAGATTTCACGCCGTCCCGAGTTCTTGGGTAAGATTATCTTCCTTGAGAATTACGATATGCAGTTGGCACGTCGCCTGATTTCGGGTGTAGATATCTGGCTGAACACTCCGACCCGTCCGCTCGAAGCATCCGGTACATCTGGTGAAAAGGCTTTGATGAACGGTGTTGTCAACTTCTCCGTGCTCGACGGCTGGTGGTTGGAAGGCTATCGCGAAGGTGCCGGCTGGGCATTGACCGAGAAGCGTACTTACCAGAACCAGGAATATCAGGATCAGCTGGATGCTGCCACAATCTACAGCATTCTGGAGCAGGAGATTCTGCCGTTGTTCTATGCACGCAACAAGAAGGGGTATTCCGAAGGATGGGTGCGTACCATCAAGAACTCTATTGCACAAATCGCTCCTCACTATACAATGAAACGTCAGTTGGACGATTATTACAAGAAGTTCTATAACAAGGAAGCAGACCGCTTCAAGATGCTGGCTGCTAACGATTATGCCAAGGCAAAGGAAATCGCTGCCTGGAAGGAACAGGTCGTTGAGAAGTGGGACAGCATTGAGGTGGTTTCCTCTGAGAAGACGGAAGAACTGGTAAAGGGCTCTATCGAAAGTGGCAAGGAGTACACCATTACTTATGTCATCGACGAAAAGGGTCTGGACGATGCCATCGGCTTGGAATTGGTAACTACTCATGCCGGCCAGGATGGTAAGCAACACATTTATTCGGTTGAGCCGTTCCAGGTGGTCAAGAAAGAAGGTACGCTTTATACTTTCCAGGTAAAGCATAAACTGGAAAATGCAGGCAGCTTCAAGGTAGCATACCGCATGTTCCCGAAGAACCAGGATCTGCCTCACCGCCAGGACTTCTGTTATGTACGTTGGTTCTATTGATTTGACAGAATATAACTGAAAGACCTTTAAAAGAAAAGGGGAATGCCTGCAAACCGGCATTCCCTTTTCTTTTTAGGGTGTCCGCTCAGGCCCTGTTTGCACATTTGTCTTTGCGGCTGCAATACCGTTCACATTGCGCACAGATGTCATATCCCAATATGGCTCCTAAAATGAAATCTTCCTCCGGTGTCAACTGGTTTAAAGGGCGTGTTATCAAGCGGCGTATGGCATGTATGCATTCGTCTTTGCCAAAGAAGATATTTATTTTAGACTGGTCTACCGGTTGGATTACGTAGGCTATGTGCTGGCTTTCCAACCGTTGGATGGCATAGGTCTTATACTGCTGTTTCATGGTGTAAAGCACCATGTGCCGCACGCCTTTCTTCAACTCATAGATGTGGTTGAGGAATACTTTCAGGTCGGCAGTGTATTGTTCTGGACAGTGGGTCGTCATTGTGGACAAGAGTGGATAATTTTATAGGGTGTACGGTAAAGTAAATGTGCAAAATGAGATGATACTAAACGCAGGGGAACGAAGACACAGAGTTTTTGTTTTCCTGTTCACGGTTCACAGGCATTGCTTCAACTCGCCGGTCCATTCCTCGATACGGGAGGCCGTTTTCTCACTTTCGTTGATTTCGTCAAGTGCCAGTCCCACGAAATAACCGTCTACCACAGCGGTGGAAGACGAATAGTTGTAGCTGCCGGCATCTACATGGTTGCCGATAATGGAGCATCCTTTGTCTTTGACGGCATCGTAAATGGCTCCCATCCCGTCGCAGAAAGTGTCGGCATACGATTCTGAATCTCCGCAGCCGAAGAGAGCCACTTCTTTTCCACTGAGGTCGGCTGCCTTCAATGCTTTGATGCCGTCATACCAGTCATCCTGCATTTCTCCGTCTCCCCAAGTGGAGGTGCCCAGTATCAGTACCTCATACTTGCTGACCAACTCGGCAGATAGTTTTTCTGCACTATAGATATCAGCCTCGCTTACATTCAACTTCCCGGCTATCTGGTGAGCCAGGTCTTCACAGGTTCCTGTACTTGAACCGTAAAAAATTCCAATTTTCTTCATTGTTTGTATCTGGATTAAATTTGTCGCTTGCAAAGTAAGGGCTTTGTAGCGGACTTTGAAATACCTATTTGTAGGGATTTTGAGGGTATGTAGGTTTAGTGTGTATTCTATCTTTTTGATAATCAGTGTTATGTTTTAGGTGGATAAGTAGGGGATGGAACACAGAGACACGGAGTCACAGAGTTTTTTTAGACATATCTTCCTGAAGTCACAGAGTTATTCCCCCTTTTCTCATGCGGCGAAGCCGCGGACTCTGTGGCCTCCCTTGTCATATTTCCGACAGAGAATTACAGAACTTTGTGTCTCTGTGTCTCTGTGCCTCTGTGTTTGATATAAAGTATTCTTTGCCTTCTCTAAATGATTCTTCTGCGTCTTTGCGTCTCTGCGTTCGACTTTTCTCGCAAACTAACTTCGTTTTTGCGATAAAAAATGTTCTTTTGTCTTGTCGTTCAAGAAAATACTCCTATCTTTGCACCCGATTTATTGAGTCAATATAATGTCTCACTTAATTAATTGAGTTTTAACAATTTATTTATTAATGGAAAATTTAAAGAATGTAGCTCCTGTTGAAGACTTCAACTGGGAAGCGTATGAAAATGGCGAAACGGCAACAAACGTAAGCCACGAAGAACAGGAAAAAGCGTATGATAATACGCTGAACAAAGTGAGCGATCGCGAAGTTGTAGACGGTACCGTTATTGCAATGAACAAGCGTGAGGTAGTTGTAAACATCGGTTACAAGTCTGACGGTATCATTCCGATGAGCGAATTCCGTTACAATCCCGAGTTGAAAGTGGGTGATACGGTGGAAGTTTACATCGAGAACCAGGAAGACAAGAAAGGCCAGTTGGTTCTGTCTCACCGCAAAGCTCGTGCTGCCCGTGCTTGGGACCGCATCAATGCAGCGTTGGAGAACGAAGAAATTATTAAGGGTTACATCAAATGCCGTACCAAGGGTGGCATGATTGTCGATGTATTCGGCATTGAAGCATTCTTGCCCGGCTCTCAGATTGATGTGAAGCCTATCCGCGATTATGACGTATTCGTAGGAAAGACAATGGAATTCAAAGTGGTTAAGATTAACCAGGAATTCAAGAACGTGGTTGTTTCTCACAAGGCTCTTATCGAAGCCGAACTGGAACAGCAGAAGAAAGAAATCATCAGCAAACTCGAGAAAGGACAGGTTCTCGAAGGAACTGTCAAGAATATCACTTCCTATGGTGTATTTATCGACCTGGGTGGCGTAGACGGTCTGATTCATATCACAGATTTGTCTTGGGGCCGTGTAAGCGATCCGCATGAAGTTGTTGAACTCGACCAGAAGCTGAACGTGGTTATTCTCGATTTCGATGACGAGAAGAAACGCATCGCTTTGGGTCTGAAGCAGCTCACTCCGCATCCTTGGGATGCCCTCGATCCTAACTTGAAGGTGGGTGACCATGTAAAGGGTAAAGTAGTGGTTATGGCCGACTATGGAGCATTCATCGAAATCGCTCCGGGTGTGGAAGGTCTGATTCACGTGTCGGAGATGTCTTGGTCGCAGCACCTGCGTTCGGCTCAGGATTTCATGAAAGTGGGCGACGAAGTAGAGGCTGTTGTATTGACTCTGGACCGCGAAGAGCGTAAGATGTCTTTGGGCATTAAGCAGCTGAAACCCGATCCTTGGGAAACTATTGAAGAGAAGTATCCTATCGGCAGCAAGCACACGGCAAAGGTTCGCAACTTCACGAACTTCGGTGTATTTGTAGAATGCGAAGAAGGTGTAGACGGACTGATTCACATTTCCGACCTGTCTTGGACAAAGAAGGTTAAGCATCCTTCTGAATTCACTCAGATCGGCGCCGATATTGATGTGATTGTATTGGAAATAGACAAGGAAAACCGTCGTCTGAGCCTCGGTCACAAGCAGTTGGAAGACAATCCTTGGGATGTGTTCGAAACTGTATTCACAGTAGGTTCTGTTCACGAAGGTACTATCGTAGAGATGCTCGACAAGGGTGCGGTAATTGCCCTGCCTTATGGCGTAGAAGGTTTCGCTACTCCGAAGCACTTGGTGAAGGAAGACGGTACGCAGGCCCAGTTGAACGAGAAGCTGCCTTTTAAGGTGCTTGAGTTCAACAAGGATGCCAAGCGCATCATTCTTTCTCACAGCCGGGTGTTCGAAGATGTAGCCAAGGCAGAAGAAAGAGCCGAGAAGAAGGCTGCTAAGAAGGTCAACAGCAAGAAGGATAAGGAAGAAATTCCGGTAATCCAGAATCAGGCTGCTTCTACTACATTGGGTGACATTAGCGCATTGGCTGCGTTGAAGGAACAAATGGAAGCTGAAAAGCAGAAATAAACTGATTCTTTACGCTGATTCAATCGGAAAGGACTGAGTCCGGAAAAGAACAGGATAAATATTTCCTTATTGATGAAAGGAGGGTGTGTCGAAGGATGCATCCTCCTTTTTAGTTCGCCCGGCATGAATGTTGCCAAACGGGCGCAAGTCCCGATAAGCCCTGATAGCGGGAATTACACACCTTCTTATGGGGAGGGGCAGAATCGGGCTGTGCAAAAGTAAGTGACTGCTACCCTGCGAATCTTTTGTAGTCAGATTTAGTTTAACTAATCAATCAGAATTGGTTTATATCAAACACAGAGACACAAAGTTCTGTAACTGTCTGTCGGGAAAATGACGGGAGGGCACAGAGTTCGCGGCTTCGCCGCATACGAGAGAAGGAAAATAAACTCTATGGGCAAGAAAACAAAAACTCTGTGTCTCCGTGCCTCTGTGTTTAGTATCATTTAATTTTGCACATTTACTTACCCCTCTTACTCATAGTTCAACCTCTCCGTTGCAGATGTGCGAGGCAAAAAAGAGTCAGGCGTGCGAGATGTCAGTGCATGCAGGGCAGGCAATGTGGAAATGCGCAATTCTAACCCACGCAAAGTATATGTGTGGGGATATAAAAGTGTATATAAAAAGAGGGAAAATTTGGGAAAACGCTACATCTCTTCGTAAGAGATGTA
>NZ_NFJV01000069.1 GCF_002160055.1 Mediterranea sp. An20 | reverse complement strand
GGGAGATGCGCGAGGAGGAAGCAGCCCTGACACCGGAAGAGCGGCAGCGCAGGAAGGAGGAAGCGATGATGCCCCGTCCGTTCAAGGGCATCATGGAAGCGCACCTAAAAGAAGGCTCGTTGGTATGGGAATATACCGGCGGCGTCCGCTTCCAAATCGGGGTGCTGAAGGATGTCACCAAGTACGGGGCGACCTTCCAGCCGCTCGACATGGAGGGGATGCAGGCGCAGAAGGCACAGCTCTACATCGACCTGCGCAACACCTATGAACGGCTCTACGCCCACGAAGCGGAAAACCACGAGGAGAACGCCCTGCTGCGCCGCAACCTGAACACCTACTATGACGAGTTTGTCATGCGCTACGGCAACCTGAACGCCAAGCACAACGCCAAGCTCATCCTGATGGACGCTTCGGGGCGCAACATGCTCTCGCTGGAGCGCGGTGAGGACGGGAAGTTCGTCAAGGCGGACATCTTCGACCATCCCGTTTCCTTTTCGCAGGAAACGCTTGCCAAAGTGGAGTCGCCCGAAGAAGCCCTGTCCGCCTCGCTGAACCTGTACGGCGGCGTGAACCTGCCCTACATGGAATCACTCTGCGACCTGCCGCAAGCGGACATCTTGGAAGCGTTGAAGGGACGGGTGTTCTACAACCCGCTGGCGGACGGTTACGAGATAGCCGACCGCTTCATCGCCGGGAACGTGGTGCAGAAGACCGCCGACGTGGAAGACTGGATAAAGGAAAATGAAGGGCATGGGATGCTGCCGCAGGCGCAGGAGGCTTTGTCAGCGTTACGCGATGCAGTACCCGAACAAATCCCCTTCGAGGACTTGGACTTCAACTTCGGGGAACGGTGGATACCTACCGGGGTGTATTCCGCCTACATGAGCCGCCTGTTCGACACGGAGGTGCGGATAACCTATTCGGAAAACATCGACGAGTATGCGGTGGCGTGCAGCCACAAGACGATGAAAATCACGGACGAGTTTCTGGTGAAAGGCTATTACCGCCACTACGACGGCATGAACCTGCTGAAACACGCCCTGCACAACACCTGCCCGGACATGATGAAAAGCATCGGCAAGGACGAGCACGGCAATGACATCAAGGTGCGCGACAGCGAGGGCATACAGCTCGCCAATGCGAAGATTGACGAAATCCGTAACGGCTTTACTGAATGGCTGGAGGAACAGTCTCCGGAGTTCAAGAAGCGGCTGACGGACATGTACAACAACAAGTTCAACTGCTTCGTGCGCCCGAAGTACGACGGCTCGCACCAGAAGTTCCCGGACTTGGACCTGAAAGGTCTCGGTATCAAGGACCTGTACGTAAGCCAGAAGGATTGCGTATGGATGCTGAAAATGAATGGTGGGGGTATCGCCGACCAGGAAGTGGGCGGCGGCAAGACGCTGATAATGTGTGTCGCATCCTATGAGATGAAGCGTCTGGGACTGGTTCACAAGCCGATGATTATCGGTCTGAAAGCCAACGTGCGCGAGATTGCCGAAACATA
>NZ_NFJV01000068.1 GCF_002160055.1 Mediterranea sp. An20 | reverse complement strand
CCTGCCGTGTGGAGAATAACGGATTCGAACCGTTGACCCCCTGCTTGCAAAGCAGGTGCTCTAGCCAGCTGAGCTAATCCCCCTCAATCCAAGAGGTAGTCCCAGGCAGAGTTGAACTGCCGACCTCTACATTATCAGTGTAGCGCTCTAACCAACTGAGCTATAGGACTGTCAGTCAAACCCCGGCCTGACGGCCCGGCTTCTTCTCTTCTCACTATCGGATATAAACTAGAACCAGCAGTACAGGCATACAAACCGGATGGCATATGCTCCAGAAAGGAGGTGTTCCAGCCGCACCTTCCGGTACGGCTACCTTGTTACGACTTAGCCCCAATCACCGGTTTTGCCCTAGGGCGCTCCTTGCGGTTACGCACTTCAGGCACCCCCGGCTTTCATGGCTTGACGGGCGGTGTGTACAAGGCCCGGGAACGTATTCACCGCGCCGTGGCTGATGCGCGATTACTAGCGAATCCAGCTTCGTGGAGTCGGGTTGCAGACTCCAGTCCGAACTGAGAGGGGTTTTCGGGATTGGCTGCCCGTCGCCGGGTCGCGGCCTGCTGTACCCCCCATTGTAACACGTGTGTAGCCCCGGACGTAAGGGCCGTGCTGATTTGACGTCATCCCCCCCTTCCTCACATCTTACGAAGGCAGTCTGACCAGAGTCCCCGGCATCACCCGATGGCAACTGGTCATGAGGGTTGCGCTCGTTATGGCACTTGAGCCGACACCTCACGGCACGAGCTGACGACAACCATGCAGCACCTCCATACCAGCCCCGAAGGGAAGCGGTGTTTCCACCGCGGTCCGGTACAGTTCAAGCCCGGGTAAGGTTCCTCGCGTATCATCGAATTAAACCACATGTTCCTCCGCTTGTGCGGGCCCCCGTCAATTCCTTTGAGTTTCACCGTTGCCGGCGTACTCCCCAGGTGGAACACTTAACGCTTTCGCTGGGCCGCTGACTGTATATCGCCAACGGCGAGTGTTCATCGTTTACGGTGCGGACTACCAGGGTATCTAATCCTGTTTGATACCCGCACTTTCGAGCCTCAACGTCAGTTACGGCCCGGCAGGCTGCCTTCGCAATCGGAGTTCTTCGTGATATCTAAGCATTTCACCGCTACACCACGAATTCCGCCTGCCTCTGCCGCACTCAAGAAAGACAGTTTCAACTGCAATTTTACGGTTGAGCCGCAAACTTTCACAGCTGACTTACCCTCCCGTCTGCGCTCCCTTTAAACCCAATAAATCCGGATAACGCTCGCATCCTCCGTATTACCGCGGCTGCTGGCACGGAGTTAGCCGATGCTTATTCATAAGGTACATGCAAATGCGTACGCGTACGCAACTTTATTCCCTTATAAAAGAAGTTTACAACCCGTAGGGCCGTCGTCCTTCACGCTACTTGGCTGGTTCAGCCTTACGGCCATTGACCAATATTCCTCACTGCTGCCTCCCGTAGGAGTTTGGACCGTGTCTCAGTTCCAATGTGGGGGACCTTCCTCTCAGAACCCCTATCCATCGTCGTCTTGGTGGGCCGTTACCCCGCCAACTAACTAATGGAACGCATCCCCATCCGCCACCGGTCGGGACCTTTAACACGCCTCCCAGGCAGGAGACGTGTGCCATCGGGTATTAATCTTTCTTTCGAAAGGCTATCCCCGGGTGGA
>NZ_NFJV01000067.1 GCF_002160055.1 Mediterranea sp. An20 | reverse complement strand
AGAAAGAAATAGGTATGCACCTTCCTTGCCGCTATCTTTTTGAATACCGAGCCATTGGTGTATTCCGGGTCGAACACCGCTATATCCCCGAAAGGGATGTTGGAGATGGCAAGGTCAAACCGGTTCAGAAACGGCTTTTCTATCTTCTCGAAGCCTTCCGTGCGTATCTTCTGCTGCGGGTACAGGTGTCCGAGCATCTTGCCCGTCAGCAGGTCTTTCTCGAAAGCCATGACCTCCGCCTGCGGATTGTCCGACAGTACCGGGGCGATGAACGCGCCCATGCCCGCAGACGGCTCCAGCACGAGCTTCGGTCGCACCTTCTTGTCGTGGAGCACGTCCACGATGGTGTCCGTGATGGCTTGCGGCGTGTAGAACGCCGTCAGCACCGAGGCTTTCAGCGAGTCCACATACCGCTTGTACTCCGTTTCGTCCCGGCTGTTCTCACGGATGATACGGTGCAGCTCCACCGTCGGGGCGAACAGTTCGAGGTCGGATTTCGCCCAATGCACGGCATCTGCCAGTTCCTTTGCCGGGTTCAGGATGCACTTCAGCCCTCCGAAGCCGCAGTACCGCTCCAGCAGCGCACGTTCCCTTTCCGTCGGGGTGCGCCGTTCCCGGTCAAGCGTGAACGCCGTGCGTACCGCCTCGATGTTGTCCCTCAGCTTCTGTTTCCTATTGAACGCCATAGGACTCCAGATAAAGCATGACGGTTCCGACCAGCTCCGTGTAGAGCAGGTCATGCGCGGGTGACAGGGCGAAGGTGTCATCCGACGTGTCGTAACCGGCAAACAGGTTGTTCAGGTGGGGGTAGAGCCTGCGGCAGAACGGTTCACGCTCCTGTTCCGCCACCTCGTCGGCAAACTCCCTCTCCACGACCTCCGTCAGCAGGGCGTAGGGAGAGAAGTGCAGCTCTTCGAGCAGCACGCGCATGGCTTCCTCGTGGGCGTCCTCCACCGTGCCGCCCGCCAGCCTTTCCTTCTCGAAAGTGGCGGTGGCGGCTTCTTCGCGTCCGGCAATGAAACCGGTATCCGATGCTTTGTCGGGATGGTATTTTCTCAGGTAGTCCAGTAGGTACAGCCCGTAATAGGACAGTTCCGCCGGAACGGTTTTCTTGTTCTGTTTCATCTTTTTATGGATTTAGTGGTGAAAAAATCGGATATTGATATGGATAAAGGAGAAGAAAAAAGGCACCCGGTATCCCTCCGAGTGCCGCCACTAAATCCATGTAAAGAAACAGTATCAACGAATTGAAACAGATTATTACATGAATCAGTGGCAAATTTATACATTTATTTTCTTCCTCCTTTCTTGTTTGCGGATTTTCTTGCAGAATTGGTTTCGGGGAACACGAATTTCGTGTTGAAATCCGCATCGAAGGCGACCGCCGCGCTAAACGGCTTGCCCTGTTTGCTCTTGAAGCCGCCGAGGACCCCCGTCCTCCCTTTTGCCAGCAGGTCGGTCATTTCCGTGTCGGTGAGCGTCCTGCCCGCTATCTGGCGGAACACCGGCAGGGCGCAGTCCGGGTTGTCGCAGCGCACCACTTTGCCATAGAACAGCATCGTGCCCGTGCCGCACTTGGGGCAGGCGCAGCCCGATGCCTTGTGACCAAAGATTTTGTCGCAGGCGAGCAGTTCGGTGGTTATCTTGCGGGTGTAGCCCTCGATGTCGCGCAGG
>NZ_NFJV01000066.1 GCF_002160055.1 Mediterranea sp. An20 | reverse complement strand
CCCCTCAACTCCCCCCATGGCCCCCTCAACTCCCCCCGAAGGGGGAGCTTATGACTGAACCGCGGGGGAGATTGTCCGAGAACTCTTCCGACACTATCATTCTGTCATCCCGAGCGCAGTCGAGGGATCTCAAGACTCGTTCCTGTAGAATTAGTGAGATGGCTCGACTTCGCTCGCCATGACAGAATGATAGCAGCTGATAGGTTTTCGGACAGCCACGGGGAAACTCATGACTGAACCACGTGAGGGGAGCTTATGACTGAGCCATGGGGAAGATTGTCCGAGAACTCTTCCGACACTATCATTCTGTCATCCCGAGCGCAGTCGAGGGATCTCAAGACACGTTCCTGTAGATTTAGTGAGATGGCTCGACTTCGCTCGCCATGACAGACAGAATGATAGCAGCTGATAGGTTTTCGGACAGCCACGGGGAAACTCATGACTGAACCACGTGGGGGGGAGCTTATGACTGATCCGCGGGGTGCGCTCAAGGCTCCCCGATGGCTTCCACAATCATCCGCACCTGCACCGGCATGTACATCCGGCAGCGGGGATTGGAGGAAGTGGCTTCCAGCCGCTCACGAAGATGGGGATAATGGTCAATCCACTGCTGGAGCTTGCGGTAGGCTGCCTGGGAATTAAGATGGGGGAAATAGCATACGGCCAATTCCGTGCGCCCATAGGCGCGGATGGGAAATTCGTCCTGTTCCATAAGTCATTCTGTTTTCTGATTTCTGTTCTTTTTTGCTATAAAGATACTGAAAAACAACGGAATATGCAAATAACAGCCGCACTTTAACCGACACTTACCAACGTCTGTCAACCATAATCAACAAGTATCACCCCATACAGGCAGCAAGCGTACCAAAGGAACAAAACCAAGTGAGGCACACCGTATCTTTGCATCACAGAAAAGATAACCATTAATCATTAACCATTAATCATTAACCATTAATCATTAATCATTAATCATTAATCATTAACCACTACCATCATGATCTCCTATCGTAAAATCCAAATCAAAGGTGAGAACAGTCCCCTGAACGGACTGTGGTATGCACGTCCCGTCATCAGCGACACGCTGGACACGGCCGCACTTGCCAAACACATGTCGAAGCACAACACCCCGTTCTCGCCGGGTGTCATCAAGGGCGTGCTCACAGACATGATCGCCTGCATCAAGGAACTTATCTTAGACGGCAAGAACGTCAAGTTGGACGACCTCGCCATCTTCTCCGTGGGCATCGTCAGCGACCACGGCGCCGAGAGCGCCGAAGCTTTCAAGGTGTCGGAACACGTCAAGGGGCTGAAGCTGCGTGCCCGTGCCACGGGCGAACTGAGTAACGCTCAAATCAACCTGGAAGGTCAGCTGAGGGAGGCAACGCCCTACAGCGTGGGCGGCAGCGGCGGATCTACCCCCGGCGGCTCCGAAGAGGAGGAAGACGGAGGCGGTGGAGCGCTGGGATAACCAGTCCCTCTATCGAACACAGAGGCACAGAGACACGGAGGAAAATATTCTCTCCGTGGACTCTGTCCTCTCAAAAATTTAACTCTGTGACTCCGTGTCTCTGTGTTTGATATTAGTAGTTGTTGATATTTAGTTTATATGATGTGTATCTGTCTTGTTGAGCGGAGCGCAGCGAAGTCGAAACATCTCCCGAAAGACACGATTCCCTTGGATAGTGCATGTCATGAGATTCT
>NZ_NFJV01000065.1 GCF_002160055.1 Mediterranea sp. An20 | reverse complement strand
ACGCCCGAACCGGTACACCAGCTTCATTTTACCGTACCGTCGGTAAGCGCAAGTGAAGTGGTAAAGTTCGCCTCGGTGGAGAAATGGAAAGACAAGGAGGAAGCCGCCGCATTATATAACAAGGTAAAGGCACAAATGGCGGCAACCGTTGTCAAAGTCGAAAAGAAGGAGAAAGTGGAGAACCCTCCATTATTATATGACTTGACTACACTTCAAAAGGAAGCGAACACGAAGCACGGCTTCATGGCGGAGCAGACGCTCGACCTCGTGCAGAAGCTCTATGAGGCGAAGCTCGTCACCTATCCGAGAACATCAAGCCGCTACATCCCGGAGGACGTGTTCGCCGAAGTGCCCCTGCTGTTCGACCGTCTGGCGAACCACTCCCCGTTTGCGGAGAAGATTGAAAGCTTGGGCGAACTGAACCGCCGCAGCGTGGACGCCTCGAAAGTGACCGACCACCATGCGCTGTTGGTGACGCCGAACCGTCCGCTGGCGCTCTACAAGAACGAACAGCTTATCTATGACATGATTGTGGGGCGCATGATAGAAGCGTTCTCCCCGGAGTGCGTCAAGGACACGACCACCGTCCGTGCGGAGTGCGAGGGCGTGGTGTTTGAAGCCAAAGGCTGTATCGTCCGCAAGGCGGGCTGGCGCTCGGTCTATGGTGAGGACAGGGAAGATACCGTACTGCCCGACTGGAAAGAGGGCGACACGCTGGCGATGAACGGCTGTACGATGAGTTCGGGCATGACCCGTCCGAAGCCGCTGCACACGGAAAGCACCCTGCTGGCGGCAATGGAGACCGCCGGACGCGAGGGCGTGGAGGACGAGGAAGTGCGGCAGGCGTTGAAGGACTGCGGCATCGGCACGCCCGCCACCCGTGCCGCCATCATCGAGACCCTGCTCCGGCGCGAATACATGGTGCGCGTGAAGAAGTCGCTCGTGCCGACGGAGAAAGGGCTTGCCCTGTATTCCATCGTGAAGGAGATGGACATCGCCGATGTGGAAATGACCGGGCGTTGGGAGTCGGAACTGGCGGAGATAGAAAAAGGCAGGACGCCGCACGAGGCTTTCCTGCGCGACATCGAGGGCTACACCCGCAAGATAACCACCGAACTGCTCGCCTGCGACAAAATCTTTGGTCACAAGGCATCGGGCTGCGCCTGCCCCAAGTGCGGCACGGGCACGATGCAGTTCTACGGCAAGGTGGTGCGCTGCGACAACCCGGACTGCGCCCTGCCGGTGTTCCGCCAGATAGCGGGCAGGACGCTCACCGACACGGAAATGACCGACCTGCTGGCAAACGGGAAGACGGGTGTCCTCAGCGGCTTCAAGAGCAAACAGGGCAAGCCGTTCAGCGCGGCGGTCGCCTTCGATGCGGATTTCAACACGAAATTCATCTTTCCCGAAGCCAAAGGCACAAGAAAGAGTACAAACATGAAAGGAAGAAGAAAATAATGACTACCTTTGCCACTGATTCATGTAATAATCTGTTTCAATTCGTTGATACTGTTTCTTTACATGGATTTAGTGGCGGCACTCGGAGGGATACCGGGTGCCTTTTTTCTTCTCCTTTATCCATATCAATATCCGATTTTTTCACCACTAAATCCATCAGAAAATGAAACAGAACAAGAAAACCGTTCCGGCGGAACTGTCCTATTACGGGCTGTACCTACTGGATTACCTGAGAAAAAACCATCCCGACAAAGCATCGGATACCGATTTCATTGCCGGACGCGAAGAAGCCGCCACCGCCACTTTCGAGAAGGAAAGGCTGGCGGGCGGCACGGTGGAGGACGCCCACGAGGAAGCCATGCGCGTGCTGCTCGAAG
>NZ_NFJV01000064.1 GCF_002160055.1 Mediterranea sp. An20 | reverse complement strand
ATCAAATAAGAATCGACCATAGAGCGGGTATATCCCGTATTGCCGCTTCCGTTGCGTTGCAGGTAGTCCACTGTCCAGTGAGTGGAAGTAGCATCGGAGCTGGTGCTATATTGTCTCCAGAGCAGGATTTCATCCATGCCGCTCAAATCTACCGAGTTGAACATAGCCGCATAGTCGCCATAGAGACCATGCCCCTGTGCAACGATGTCGGCAGCTTCGATGGCTTCTTGCAGGAAGAAACGGATTTCCTCATCCGCATTATACTCGTAACCGCTCAGGTAGCTCATCTCGGCACCCGGCCATCCCGGTCCGTTGGGCACGAATGCCGTATTGGCATGGTATTTCTCCCACGTACCTTCAAACAAGGCCACACGGCTCTTCATCAGGGCGGCACAATCGCGTGTCAGGCGGTTGGTCATGGGAGGAGTAGCCAGCATGTAGTCATAAGCCAGGTCCAAATCAGAGATGATGAAACGCGCCACTTCATTGCGCGGACGGCGTTGCGAAGCCTCCCGGACAACGTTGTAATCATCGGTCAGCGTAGTGGTCAGAATGGGAAAGTCGCCCAGATTCTTCAACGCCAGGAAATAGAAATAAGCACGGAAGAAATACATCTCGCCGATATAATGTCTAATATTTGCGTCTAAACCGGTTATCTCACCATTCGCGTACCGTTCCGGAACTCTTTCCAGGAAATAGTTTGCAGCACGTATCACAGAGAAGTAAGAATTCCACAGGGAATAATCGCCCACATACGTCTGTCCCGTCACAAACAGGGTACTGGGCGAGGCTGCCGTCTGGTTGTCCGTTCCATTATCATCGTCAAACAGTCCCAAATCATACCCGGTACCGTGTGAAGGCAAGTTGCCATACAAATTGGCTGCATAAGCGCCCAAGTCACCCTCAGCATACAGATAGTCTGTAGTAGACACGCTGGTGATGGGTTCCAGATCCAAGAAATCGTTGCAGGAAGTGGTTGTCAGCCCTGCCGCGAATATAAGTGAATAAAATATTGTCTTTTTCATCGTAATATCAGTTATTGTTAGAATGTTACATTTACACCAAACGACACCGTTGCCTGGAGCGGATACGTCTTACCGGAGTTGCTGCCCGTATAACCGGAATAAGCAGTTTCCGGGTCAAAGCCGTTGGGCAGGCTTGAGATAGTCAGTATGTTCTCTGCGCTGACATAGAAGCGGATGTATTCCATGCCTATCTTATCCATTACTTTCTTGGGCAAGGTATAACCCAACTGGATATTCTTCAAACGCATGTAGGCGCCGTTTTGCATGTAGCGGCTTTGCACCTGTTGGTTCTTGGTGTCACTCATATAAGGACGGGGGAAATAAGCATCCGTATTCGGACCGAACACAGAAGTCGTATTCTCCGGACGGTAGTAGTCCAGATGCGGTTCCAGACCGGTAGACTGCCATTCGCCGCCACTCAATCCCCAGAATACAGGACCGTCGAGCCACAGATCACGCTTGGCCACACCCTGCCAGAACATGCTGAAATCAATGCCTTTCCAATCCAGGCCCATAGTCAGACCGAAGCGGAAACGCGGCGTGCTGTTACCCAGTTTCACCATATCGCCCGGATCGCTCAGCGTATTGGCGCCCGTGTTGATAATGCCGTCCCCATTCTGGTCCGTGTACATAATGTCACCTTCTGTCCAGCCCGAACCCCAGGAAGGAGTATTATTCACCAGCCATTCGTCCATTTCGGCCTGGCTCTTAGCTATGCCATGTGTCACATATCCCCAGATGTCATTCAGTTCCTGGCCTTCGTAATAGGTAGACAAAGACTAGGACTCGTTGGGATAGCGCTCTACAAACGAACGGGAATCCGAGATATTGAAACCAACATTGTAACCGACTGATCCTATCTGGTCGCGCCAGTTAAGGGCAAGTTCCCAACCTTTCGTCTTCAAGTCCGTATTGTTGGTAGACGGCATGCTGGTACCATAGATATGGGCAATCTCGGCAGCAGGGCCTACCATGTCCAAAGTCTTGCGGATAAAGTAGTCGAAGTTGGCGGTAAAGCGGCTGTTGAACATGGCCAGGTCGAAGCCGACGTTCAGCGACTGTACGGTTTCCCAGGTCAGCGTAGAGCTGATAGAACCGGGCACAGAAGCCACCGTGGGATAAGCACCGTCCATCAACCATCCACCTCCATTGGGAGTTACGGACTGTGACAGATACATGGGATAATAGGAAGAGGTGTTCTGGTTGCCCAGCGTACCCCAAGAAATACGGGGCTTCAACTGGCTCATCAAGGTCTCATCCAAGGGGAAGAATTCCTCGCGTGCAAC
>NZ_NFJV01000063.1 GCF_002160055.1 Mediterranea sp. An20 | reverse complement strand
AGCTTGGCAATCTCGTTGCCTTTCCGTACTGCCCGTCCGTCACGCTGGGCGAGGTCGGACGGGCGCCACGGCGTGTCGAGGTGATGGATGGCAACAGCCCTCCTTTGGGCGTTCACACCCGTGCCGAGCATACTCGTCGAACCGAACAACACACGCACATGCCCCTCGTTCATCGCCTCTATCACCGCCTTCCGTGCCTTCTCGTTCTTGCACTCCTGTATGAAGCGGATTTCGCTTGCGGGTATGCCGTAGTCCTCCACCAGTTTGCGCTTGATTTCGGTGTACACGCTCCAGCCACCTCCGGGCTGATACGTGCCCAAATCCGAAAAGACGAACTGCGTCCCTTTGTGCGCGTCGTACTTGCGGTAATACTCCGCTATCGTCTTGGCGCAATGGCTCGCCTTGTTGTCCGGGTGGTCTTCATACGCCGGGTCTATCATGCGCATGTCCAGCGCCATTTTCCGGGCATAGTCCGTGGCGATGAGCATCTTCGCCTTTTCCTCCGTTTCCGAGAGTGGCGGTCTGCCCAATATCGTCGCGTCGCCCGACTTGGCGAACTGCATCAGCTTCCCGATAAACACCTCCTGGTCCGGGGTGGGTGGTATGTGGTGCAGTATCTCGTTCTTCTTCGGACGGTCCACGCCAATGTCCTCCGCCGTGCGGTAGTCGGTTATCTCGTTGTAGAACGCCGCCAGCTCCGGCACCTTGATGAAGTAGCGGAAGCGTTCCTTCTGCACGATGTTGTTCGTCACGTTGAACTCGAAATCGGTCGTCTTCTTGGCGAAGATGGCCGCCCATGCGTCGAAGCAGCGGATGTCCTGTTTCTCCAGCGCCTTCGGGCGCAGGTACTTGAACAGCAGATATAACTCCGTGAGGCTGTTGGAAATAGTAGTTCCAGACAAAAACGTCGCCCCCAAGTCCCTGCCCGTCCGCTCCTGTATGGTGCGGATGGCGAACAGCAGGTTCAGCGCCTTCTGGCTTCCTTCGGAGTTGCCCAACCCCGCCACACGGTCGTGACGGGTGTTGAACGTCAGGTTCTTGAACTGGTGGCTCTCATCGACAAAGAGGTGGTCGATGCCCATCTGCTTGAAGTCCACCACGTCGTCCGTGCGTGACTTGATGGCGTGCTCCACCTTTTCGAGCTTCGCCGTCAGGTTGATTTTCCTTTTCTCCAGTCCCCTCAGCATGGCGCGTGACACGTCCTTGCCCTGATTGCGCAGCACTTCGAGGTTTTCCTCCACCGAGTCCAGCTCTTCCTGCAAGATGCGCTGCTGCAACTCCGGCGACTGCGGTATCTTCCCGAACTGGTCGTGCGACATGATGACACAATCCCAGTCGTTGTTCTTGATGTCGTTGAAGAAACGCACCCGGTTGGCAGCGGCGAAGTCCTTCTCCGACGCATAGAGGATGCGGGCGTTGGGATATGCCCTGCGGTATGTTTCGGCAATCTCGCGCACGTTGGCTTTCAGACCGATAATCATCGGCTTGTGAACCAGTCCCAGACGCTTCATCTCATAGGATGCGACACACATTATCAGCGTCTTGCCGCCGCCAACCTCCTGGTCGGCGATACCGCCGAGGTTCAATTTCAGCATCCATACGCAATCCTTCTGGCTTACGTACAGGTCCTTGATACCGAGACCTTTCAGGTCCAAGTCCGGGAACTTCTGGTGCGAGCCGTCGTACTTCGGGCGCACGAAGCAGTTGAACTTGTTGTTGTACATGTCCGTCAGCCGCTTCTTGAACTCCGGCGACTGTTCCTCCAGCCACTCCGTGAAGCCGCCCCGGATTTCATCAATCTTCGCGTTGGCGAGCTGTATGCCCTCGCTGTCGCGCACCTTGATGTCATTGCCGTGCTCGTCCTTGCCGATACTTTTCATCATGTCCGGGCAGGTGTTGTGCAGGGCGTGCTTCAGGAGGTTCATGCCGTCGTAGTGGCGGTAATAGCCCTTCACCAGAAACTCGTCCGTGATTTTCATTGTCTTGTGGCTGCACGCCACCGCATACTCGTCGATGTTTTCCGAATAGGTTATCCGCACCTCCGTGTCGAACAGGCGGCTCATATAGGCGGCATACACGCCCGTGGGTATCCACCGTTCCCCGAAGTTGAAGTCCAAGTCCTCGAAGGGGATTTGTTCGGGTACTGCATCGCGTAACGCTGACAAAGCCTCCTGCGCCTGCGGCAGCATTTCGTGTCCCTCGTGTTCCTTTATCCATTCTTCTACGTCGGCGACTTTCTGCACCACGTTCCCGGCGATGAAGCGGTCGGCAATCTCATAGCCACCCGCCAACGGGTTGTAGAACACCCTGCCTTTCAGGGCTTCGAGCATATCCGTTTGCGACAGGTCGCAAAGTGATTCCATGTAGGGCAGGTTCACGCCGCCGTACAGGTTCAGCGAGGCGGACAGGGCTTCTTCGGGCGACTCCACTTTGGCAAGCGTTTCCTGCGAAAAGGAAACGGGATGGTCGAAGATGTCCGCCTTGACGAACTGCCCGTTCTCGCCGCGCTCCAGCGAGAGCATGTTGCGCCCCGAAGCGTCCATCAGGATGAGCTTGGCGTTGTGCTTGGCGTTCAGGTTGCCGTAGCGCATGACAAACTCGTCATAGTAGGTGTTCAGGTT
>NZ_NFJV01000062.1 GCF_002160055.1 Mediterranea sp. An20 | reverse complement strand
CAGTTCAACTCTGCCTGGGACTACCTCTTGGATTGAGGGGGATTAGCTCAGCTGGCTAGAGCACCTGCTTTGCAAGCAGGGGGTCAACGGTTCGAATCCGTTATTCTCCACACGGCAGGGGCCGCATTCCGTTGTCTTGGTTGCGGATGTTCTGCGGACGATCTATGACATGCTGTACAGAATAGAACCTGAAGGTTCAAACCGAAAGAAAATGCCACAAGTTGGCAGACGAGAACAAAGGAAGCAAGGGCACCAGGTGGATGCCTTGGCTCTCGGAGGCGATGAAGGACGTGATAAGCTGCGAAAAGCCGCGGTTAGGCGCAAATAGCCCTTGACCCGCGGATCTCCGAATGGGACAACCCGCCATCCTGAAGGGATGGCATCCCGCAAGTCGGGAGGCCAACGCAGGGAACTGAAACATCTTAGTACCTGCAGGAAAAGAAAACAACAGTGATTCCCCCAGTAGTGGCGAGCGAACGGGGAGGAGCCCAAACCCCTCCTGTCTAGGCAGGCGGGGGGTTGTAGGACCACGACATCGCACGGGTTATGGCGAGCGGAAGGCGCTGGAAAGCGCCGCCAGAGAGCATGAAAGCTGCGTACGCGAAGCCATATGAGGCGTAGTGGTATCCTGAGTAGCGCGGGACACGTGAAATCCTGCGTGAATCCGCCGGGCCCATCCGGCAAGGCTAAATACTCCCGAGAGACCGATAGTGTACCAGTACCGTGAGGGAAAGGTGAAAAGTACCCCGAACAGGGGAGTGAAATAGTCCCTGAACCCTGGTGCCTACAAGCGGTCGGAGCACCTGTTTGGTGTGACGGCGTGCCTTTTGCATAATGAACCTACGAGTTGACCTTTTCGGCAAGGTTAAGGGGCTTGAGCCCCGCAGCCGAAGCGAAAGCGAGTCTTAAAAGGGCGTTTAGTCGTGAGGGTCAGACGCGAAACCGGGTGATCTACCCTTGGCCAGGCTGAAGGATGGGTAACACCATCTGGAGGGCCGCACCAATAAGCGTTGAAAAGCTTCTGGATGAGCTGAGGGTAGGGGTGAAAGGCTAATCAAACCCGGAGATAGCTCGTACTCCCCGAAATGCATTTAGGTGCAGCCTCGGACATTACCGGCATGAGGTAGAGCGACTGATAAGATGCGAGGGCTTCACCGCCTATCAAGTCTTGACAAACTCCGAATGCGTGCCGGTCAGAGTCCGGGAGTGAGGGCGCGGGTGCTAAGGTCCGCGTCCTAAAGGAGAACAATCCGGACCGGCAGCTAAGGTCCCGAAATGGATGCTGAGTTGGACTAACGAAGTCAGATTGCAGAGACAGCTAGGATGTTGGCTTGGAAGCAGCCATTCATTTAAAGAGTGCGTAACAGCTCACTAGTCGAGGAATCCGGCATGGATAATAATCGGGCATAAGCATCCTACCGAAGCTCCGGAACCGTCATGGTTGGTAGGGGAGCATTCCACGCCGCGTTGAAGGTATGCCGTGAGGCTTGCTGGAGCGCGTGGAAACGCAAATGTAGGTATAAGTAACGATAAGGCAGGCGCGAAACCTGCCCGCCGAAAGACTAAGGTTTCCTGATCAACGCTAATCGGATCAGGGTAAGTCGGGTCCTAAGGCACAGCCGAATGGCGTAGCCGATGGCAGAACCGGTTAATATTCCGGTACTGCCTGCATGAGCGACGTGGTGACGGAGTCGTGACAGCGCCGCGGGCTGACGGAATAGCCCGTTTAAGGGTGTAGGAGTCGAGGAGGCCAGGCAAATCCGGTCTCCGATCCGAACCTGAAAGTATGCCAATCCTTCCGGGGAGCGGCAATAGCGCGCGTAAGCATACTCCCGAGAAAACCCGCTAAGCATATCATGCAGGCACCCGTACCGCAAACGGACACACGTAGTCGGGTTGAATATACTAAGGCGCTTGAGTGAATCACGGTTAAGGAACTAGGCAAATTGACCCTGTAACTTCGGGATAAAGGGTCCTCACTTATTTGGTGAGGCGCAGAGAATCGGTCCAGGCAACTGTTTACCAAAAACACAGGGCTGTGCGAAATCGAAAGATGCAGTATACAGCCTGACACCTGCCCGGTGCCGGAAGGTTAAGAGGAGAGGTCATCGCAAGAGAAGCCTTGAATTGAAGCCCCGGTAAACGGCGGCCGTAACTATAACGGTCCTAAGGTAGCGAAATTCCTTGTCGGGTAAGTTCCGACCTGCACGAATGGTGTAATGATCTGGACGCTGTCTCAACCGTGAGCTCAGTGAAATTGTAGTATCGGTGAAGATGCCGATTACCCGCGATGGGACGAAAAGACCCCGTGAACCTTTACTATAGCTTAGCATTGAATTTGGGCAGCCGGTGTGTAGGATAGGCCGGAGGCAATGATGCCGTGACGCCAGTTACGGAGTAGCCGCCGTTGAAATACGGCCCTCCTGCTGTTTGAGTTCTAACCCGCGGTGCGGGGACATTGCTTGGCGGGTAGTTTGACTGGGGTGGTCGCCTCCAAAAGCGTAACGGAGGCTTCTAAAGGTGCCCTCAGGACGATTGGTAACCGTCCGTAGAGTGTAATGGCATAAGGGCGCTTGACTGGGAGACAGACATGTCGATCAGGTGGGAAACCAGAGCATAGTGATCCGGTGTTTCTGTATGGAAAGGACATCGCTCAAAGGATAAAAGGTACTCCGGGGATAACAGGCTGATCCCTCCCAAGAGCTCATATCGACGGAGGGGTTTGGCACCTCGATGTCGGCTCGTCACATCCTGGGGCTGGAGAAGGTCCCAAGGGTTGGGCTGTTCGCCCATTAAAGTGGCACGCGAGCTGGGTTCAGAACGTCGTGAGACAGTTCGGTCTCTATCTATCGTGGGCGCATGAAATTTGCGCGGCTCCGACACTAGTACGAGAGGACCGTGTTGGACCGACCTCTGGTTTGCCGGTTGTGCCGCCAGGCGCATTGCCGGGTATCTAAGTCGGGATCGGATAAGTGCTGAAAGCATCTAAGCACGAAGCCGGCCGCAAGATTAGATTTCTTTGAGGGCCGTCGTAGACGACGACGTCGATAGGATGCAGGTGTAAAGGTGGCGACACCAAAGCCGAGCATTACTAATTGCCCCTTCCCTTTGTGTCTTTGTATGTTTTGCATG
>NZ_NFJV01000061.1 GCF_002160055.1 Mediterranea sp. An20 | reverse complement strand
CAGGCCATGAAGCAGGAAGGATACGAAAGCGTACGGAAGAACGGGAAAAGGGGATACCGCGTCATCGAACTTTCCTGGGAAGCCATTGAGCAGAACAAGAAGAGCCTGGCGATATTCACAGAAGAACCGGAACCGGAAGACAACCCGCCCGAAACGGAAAAAGACCTGTTCTGCCAACCTGAAGGTTAGCGGGCTAAACCTAAGGGTTAGAGGGCTAAAACTAAGGGTTGGCCCCTCAACTCCTTAGCCCCCTCAACTCCCCCCGAAGGGGGAGCTTATGACAGAGCCACGGGGGAGATTGTACGAGAACTCTTCCGACACTATCATTCTGTCATCCCGAGCGCAGTCGAGGGATCTCAGGACACGTTCCTGTAGATTTAGTGAGATGGCTCGACTTCGCTCGCCATGACAGACAGAATGATAGCAGCTGATAGGTTTTCGGACAGCCACGAGGAAGCTTATGACTGAACCACGTGAGGGGAAGCTTATGACTGAACCGCGGGGTGCGCTCAAGGCTCCCCGATGGCTTCCACAATCATCCGCACCTGCACCGGCATGTACATCCGGCAGCGGGGATTGGAGGAAGTGGCTTCCAGCCGCTCACGAAGATGGGGATAATGGTCGATCCACTGCTGGAGCTTGCGGTAGGCTGCCTGGGAATTAAGATGGGGGAAATAGCATACGGCCAATTCCGTGCGCCCATAGGCGCGGATGGGAAATTCGTCCTGTTCCATAAGTCGTTCTGTTTTCTGATTTCTGTTTTTTTTTTGCTATAAAGATACTGAAAAACAACGGAATATACAAATAACAGCCGCACTTTAACCGACACTTACCAACGTCTGTCAACCATAATCAACAGGTATCACCCCATACGGGCAGCAAGCGTACCAAAGGAACAAAACCAAGAAAGGCACACCGTATCTTTGCATCACAGAAAAGATAATCATTAACCATTAATCATTACCCATTAATCATTAATCATTAACCATTAACCATTAACCACTAATCATTAACCATTAACCACTACCACCATGATCTCCTATCGTAAAATCCAAATCAAAGGTGAGAACAGTCCCCTGAACGGACTGTGGTATGCACGTCCCGTCATCAGCGACACGCTGGACACGGCCGCACTTGCCAAACACATGTCGAAGCACAACACACCGTTCTCGCCGGGCGTCATCAAGGGCGTGCTCACAGACATGATCGCCTGCATCAAGGAACTTATCTTAGACGGAAAGAACGTCAAGTTGGACGACCTCGCCATCTTCTCCGTGGGCATCGTCAGCGACCACGGCGCCGAGAGCGCCGAAGCTTTCAAGGTGTCGGAACACGTCAAGGGGCTGAAGCTGCGTGCCCGTGCCACGGGAGAACTGAGCAACGCGCAGATCAACCTGGAAGGTCAGCTGAGGGAGGCAACGCCCTACAGCGTGGGCGGCAGCGGCGGATCTACCCCCGGCGGCTCCGAAGAGGAGGAAGACGGAGGGGGTGGAGCGCTGGGATAACCAGTCCCTCTATCGAACACAGAGGCACAGAGACACGGAGGAATATATAGAGAAGAGGTTAAGGGCACAGAGTAAAATCTTCTCTCCGTGGGCTCTGTCCTCTCAAAAAATTAACTCTGTGACTCCGTGTCTCTGTGTTTGATATAAGTAGTTGTTGATATTTAGTTTATATGATGTGTATCTGTCTTGTTGAGCGGAGCGGAGCGAAGTCGAAACATCTCCCGAAAGACACGATTCCCTTGGATAGTGCATGTCATGAGATTCTTCGACTACGCCCTACGGGCTTCGCTCAGAATGACAGACACCTCATTCTCCATGATAGTATAAACTAATTCTGATTGATTACTTAAATTGAATTTATTGATTACTTACCTACCTATTTTTATGCAACAGAAAAACAGTACACCGAAAAGCGTGTGGGGCATCGTCCTCAAAGTCATCATCGCCGTAGCTTCTGCCGTGGCAGGGGCATTCGGCATCAGCGCCTGCGGAAATTAAAAACCGGAGAAGCATGAGGCGCATCACCCTGATAATCATCCACTGCTCCGCCACCCCTGAGGGGCGGAGCCTGGATTTTGAGACCTGCCGAAACGACCACATCCGGCACCGCGGATTCCGGGACATCGGATACCACTTCTATATCACGCGAGACGGGACCATACATTTAGGACGCCCGCTGGAACAGGTGGGGGCACACTGCCGCAACCACAACCGGCACTCCATAGGCATCTGCTACGAAGGCGGACTGTCCGGAAACGGAAAACCCGCCGACACGCGGACCCTCCCACAGAAAGGGGCGATGCTTGCCCTGCTGCGCGAACTGAAGCGGATCTTCCCCCATGCCCTCATCGTGGGACACCGGGACCTGAACCCGCAGAAAGACTGCCCCTGCTTCGATGCGGCAGGGGAATACAAAGAACTCTGAAAGGACCGGAAGGGAAGACACTGCCTGCAGTTATTCCTCCGGAACATTCTTACGATCCCTGCACCCGATGCGCCTGTCGAACCACACGTTCAGCAGCGTCCACACCAGTATGTCGGTGATGAACACCAGCGTGTTGTCCATGCGGTGGGCAGCCAGCAGGTTGAAGACACTGAAGCAGGCGGACATCAGCAGGATGGTCACCATCGCCGAACGGGGCGTGAAGCCCATCGCCAGGAACTTGTGGTGGATGTGCGTCTTGTCCGGCAGGAAGGGATTCTTGCCGTTGCGGACCCGACGCAGCACCACGCGGACCACGTCCAGCGAGGGGATGAGCAGCACGCTGAAGGAAACCAGCACCGGAGAACCGGCTATCTCGTCGGGAGTAGAACCCGTATACATGCAGTATTTCACCGTGAACAGGCTCAGCAGGTAGCCCAGCAGCAGGCTGCCCGTGTCGCCCATGAAAATCTTCCGGCCCCGGGCGGCGTTCCCGAAAACGTTGTAAGAGAAAAAGGGAATCAGCACGCCGATGCTCACAAAAGCCACCAGGGCGTAGACCCACCAGCCGCTGTGGATGAACACACCGCCGAACACGGCCAGGGCGACCATGCTCAGACCGGAGGCGAGGCCGTCGATGCCGTCGATCAGGTTGATGGCGTTGGTGATGAAGACCACCAGCACCAGCGTCAGCGGGATGCCGAGCCAGGGAGTGACGGCGTAGATGCCGAACAGGCCGTAGAAGTTGTT
>NZ_NFJV01000060.1 GCF_002160055.1 Mediterranea sp. An20 | reverse complement strand
CCCTCCCTGTACACCAATATGTCGGGCTTGCCCTCCACGCTCTGCCAGTTGCCGCAAATCTTCTCTCGGACATCCCTGTTTTCTTTCATTACCGTCTCGCAGGCTTGCAGCATCAGCGATGCCAAGCCAATCAGACCGCCGCAAAGCAGCAGCCGTTGTGATTTTGTCAGTTCAATGTTCATTTTCTTCATTCTTGTTTTTTAGTTGGTAAAAATGTGTCCTTCCCTCATACGCCGTGTGAGGCAGGACGCTGTTTCATTACTGTTCCTCTTCTTTTCGCCTTTCCGCTATCTGCCGTATGGCGGCTTCCATGTCGCCGCCCAGCTTCTCTGCCAGTTCGCGGACTTCCATCTTCTCCGTTTCCTCCGTCGTGTAGGCGAGGTACTCGTGCATGGACACCTCCGTGGCGTACACCGCCGACTGCGTGCCGCCCAGCCCTATCCAGACTTCCTTGTACCGCCTTGACGGGTCATTGGACTGGTTGATGGAGAGTATCTGCGACTTCTCCTTTTCCGTCAGCCCCAACAGCCCCTGTATCTGGTCAAAGCGGTTCATAAACTTCCGTTGGTCGAGCAGTATCTTGCAGTCCGAGTTGTTGATGATGCTTTCCTTCACGATGGGCGACGAGATGATGTCGTCCACCTCCTGCGTCACCACAATCGCCTCGCCGAAGTATTTTCTGACCGTCTTGTACATATAGCGCAGATAATCAGCCATGTTCGCCGAAGAAAGGGCCTTCCAAGCCTCCTCCACGATGAGCTGTTTTCGGACGCCTTTCAGCCGCCGCATCTTGTTGATAAATGCTTCCATGATGATAATCGTAACCACCGGGAAAAGCTCGGCATTATCCTTCACGGAATCAATTTCGAAGACCACGAACCGCTTGTGCAGCAGGTCGATGTTCTCCGTGGAGTTGAGCAGGAAGTCGTACCGTCCGCCCCGGTAATACTGCCGGAGAGTGGTCAGGAGGTTGTCGATGTTGAAGTCCGTCTTCGCCACCTTGATGTAGCGTTCCTCCATTTCCTTGCGGTACACGTCCCTCATGTACTCGTAGAACGAGTTGAACGACGGCGCGATGCTCCTGTCCTGCTGGATTTTCAGGATGTATGCGTTCACCGCGCTGCCCAGTTCCGCCGACTCCGTTTTCGTGGCGGGTTCGTTCTCGCTTTTCCACAGGGTGAGCAGCAGCGTCTTGATGCTGTCCTTCTTCTCCACATCAAACACCCCGTCGTCCGTGTAGAACGGGTTGAACGAGATGGGCTTTTCCTCCGTGTAGGTGAAGTAGATGCCGTCCTTTCCTTTGGTCTTGCGGTGTATCATCTCGCACAGCCCTTGGTAGGAGTTGCCCGTATCGACCAGCACCACGTGGGATCCTTGTTCGTAATACTGCCTGACAAGGTGGTTCATGAAGAATGACTTGCCGCTTCCCGAAGGGCCCAATACGAACTTGTTTCTGTTCGTTGTCACGCCCCGCTTCATCGGCAGGTCGGAGATGTCGATGTGCAGCGGCTTGCCGCTGATACGGTCCGCCATGCGGATGCCGAAGGCGGAGGGCGAGTCCTTGTAGTTGGTCTCGCCGGCGAAGAGGCACACCGCCTGCCCGATGAACGTGTGGAACGCTTCTTCCGCCGGGAAGTCGGCGGCGTTGCCGGGGATGCCCGCCCAGAACAGCGTCGGGCAGTCCGTCGTGTTGTGGCGCGGCACGCAGCCCATTGAAGCCAGCTGGCTGCCCACGTCGTTCTTGATGCGTTTCAGCTCCTCCGCGTCGTCGCTCCACGCCATCACGTTGAAGTGGGCGCGGACGGACTTCAGTCCCTGCGAGTGCGCTTCGTTCAGGTATTCCTCGATCCACTCGCGGTTGATGGCGTTCTGGCGGCTGTACCGTGAGAGCGACTGCATGTTTCTCGCCGTTTTCTCGAAGCGGCGCAGTTCCTCGTCGCTGTTGCCGATGAAAACGTACTGGTTGTAGATGTGGTTGCAGGGAAGCAGCAGACCCACGGGAGCGGCGAACGACAGGCGGCAGTCCGAGCGGTCGGTGGAGAGCCGCTCGTAACGGCTGTCCGTGGCCACCGCTGCGGGCAGGTCCTCCGTGTCCGACAGGGTGTGCAGGCACAGGCGGTTGTCGCCCACGCGCATCTCCCTCGCCGACATCTCGATGTCCTCCAGACAATCCACCTCGTTAAGCGAGAGGGCAAAGTAACGTCCTATAATGCCTGTCTCTTTCTCCGTGCCGGTGATTTCGTCATCGGAGAGCCGGCGCAGCCTGATGTGTCCCGAATCGTTCATGATACGCGCGAACTGTTCCACCGCCTCGATGAACTTCACCGCCGTTTCCTTGTCCTGTATCTCTTTCGGCACGATATGCCCACGGCACAACGTGTTCCAGTTGCTCTGCTGCCTCATGCGTTCCTTCGTGGTCTTCGTCAGAAACAGGTAGCATTTGTGGTGCAGGAACGGGCGTTCGTTGAAGTGCATCTCGTAACTGCGGGCGAGGAAGCCCATGCCCTCCCTGCAAAGGTCGGGGCGGTACCGTTCCTTCACGTACCAGTCCTGCTTGTGCAGCACCGAATAGTCGGGCAGCACCTTTATCGCCTTGCACCACGTGGCGTGGATAGCCTCGTATTCCTCCGCCGTTACGGTATAGACCTCCGGCAGCTCCACTTCGAAGGCGGCGGTGATGTCCGCGTCCTTCGAGACGATGCAGCCGTGCTCCACCGAGAGCAGCGGGAAGCGGCTTTCCAGCGTGGTGGCTTTCATGATGTTTCTCATACGTTTCTTCCTTTCTTCTTTTTTCGTCTTAATAGATTGGACACCCGTCGGCGGTGGAGCACATGGCGGGGGCGCATCCGTGCCGCGCCCAGCTTCATCAGCCCGTGTTCGCCGTACTTCGCGTTCAGGCGGAACGTGAGCCACACGGTGGCGGAAGCCGACACCATACCGAAGCCGATGCAGAGCCACTGGCCCGCGCCTGCCATGTACAGGATGATGAAGAGGACGAAGGCGGCAAGCAGCCCGCCTGCGAAGATGAACAGGTATTGCGCCTTCAGCCCCTTGAACTCCACCGGACGGCCGATGCCCTTGTTGATGGGGTATTCAGCCATTGTCCTTACACCTTATTATATATGTATGGGAATGTACGTTTATTAAAGGAAGAACGAACGGAGAATCGTCGCGCTCACAATCAGGAAGATGCACGCCCCGAACCAGCTTGCTGCGGTCTTCGAGGTGTCGGGGTCGCCGGCGCTGAACTTGCCAT
>NZ_NFJV01000006.1 GCF_002160055.1 Mediterranea sp. An20 | reverse complement strand
AACAAGACCAACAATGCTAAACAAAAAAATAAACAGAATTTGATTTTTAAATGTCCTGGAAGTTGCTCTAATCAATATTTTGCCTAACTTTGCACCGCGGTACATCTCCTACGAAGAGAGGGAGTGCTTTTTATCTCTTCAAAGTCCTCTCTGTTTTTATTTTCTATTTAATTTCTGTTTGAATTTTTCTCTTCTTTACTTTGTGTGGGTTAGAATTGTGCATATCGCCACATTTTTGCTTGCGCTGACAATCTCATAGAGGTTGAACCTCGCCCGTCTGAGTCTTTTTAGCTTCGCACGCTCGGCGACCGAAGGGGTCGAACCACACAAGACCACGTGCATACGTCGGTGCAGTTGCCTGCTTCGCTTTCCCTGGTTTCAGATTCCAACTCGCGATGGATATCCTTGTTATTGGCTGTATGATTCCCGCTATTAGGGCTTATTGGGGACTTGCACCCGTTAGCTAATACTCATACCGAGCATACAAAAAAATAAGCCTTGTCTCCCGACAAAGCTTATCCACAACACAAACACAAAATAAAACACGACAAAACTACTATGCATAAGCCTGTCTGAACTAATTACAGACGCAGAAGTCAGAATATTCACATACTAAAACTTCTACCTTCAGGCTTGCATTCAAACAAACAAATGCAGAGAGCATTTGTTCACGGTTTTCCCTAAAAAGGGGAAATTTCTTTACTGTATGCCTCTTTCACGCAACTTCAATTGCCAATTCCAGGCAGAACGGAGCGTGTCTTCTATATTCGTTTCAGCTTTCCAACCCAGCTCCTTATTAGCCAAAGCCGGATCAGCCCATACTTGTTCAATATCGCCTGCACGACGTGGAGCAATCTGATAGTTCAGTTTAACTCCTGTAGCCTTCTCAAACGCATGTACCAACTGGAGTACGGAAAGCCCATGACCAGTACCAATATTGAAGACTTCTACTTTTTCTTTCTGCTTTTTCTCCAATATGCGAGCAATAGCCACCACGTGCGCTTTGGCCAAATCGACCACATTGATATAGTCGCGGATACATGTACCATCAGGCGTATTGTAATCATCGCCGAAGATACTTAATTTCTCGCGGATGCCAATAGCTGTCTGAACGATGTAGGGCACCAGATTCTGGGGGACGCCATTCGGAAGTTCGCCCAACAAAGCAGACGGATGAGCTCCAATAGGATTGAAATAGCGCAAAAGGATAGCACTTACAGGAGCACCCGAAGCTACTGTATCACGGATGATTTCCTCGTTAATCTGCTTTGTGTTACCATAAGGCGATTCAGCTTTCTTGATAGGAGCCTCTTCGGTAACGGGCAACTTATCGGGCTGACCGTAAACTGTGCAGGAAGAAGAGAACACTATACCTTGCACATTATATTTGGGCATCAGCTCAAGGAGGTTGATCAAAGAAACCAGGTTATTGCGATAATAGAGCAAAGGCTTTTGAACAGATTCACCCACCGCCTTGCTGGCTGCAAAGTGAATAATAGCCTTTATGCCCGGATATTTTGCAAATACACCGTCCAATCCGGCAAAATCCAAACAATCCAGTTTTTCAAAAGCCGGACGAATGCCTGATACCGCCTCAATATTATCAACTACATCAGCACTCGAATTGGAGAGGTTATCCACAATGACAACTTCATAACCTGCATTCTGAAGTTCTACTACAGTGTGCGAACCTATATAGCCCGTACCTCCTGTTACCAATATTCTATCTTTCATATCTATGTGTTTTATAAGAAATTCCGGTGTTTAAAATATCCAAAGAACTAAGAAATTCAGTCCTTTCTCGCTTAAAACACGCTACAAATGTAAGGATTAAAATTAATAAAACCACCAATAAGCAAAAAATAATGCAGAAAAAAAGATTTTTTTCGTGATGATTCTATCTCGCCTCCATCGAAGCACCCTAAAAGATTACAACCATACCCTGCTTTTCTAAAAAAGAATCGCTATTTTTGCCGAGTATATTCTTCATGGCTTATGAAAAGAAACGTAAAAAAAACACTTTGTATCAGCAGCCTTGTACTTGGTTCGCTGATTGCTCTGCTGTCAGCAGCCATTGGTCTGGCTATCCATTTTATATTTACTCCCGAAAAGTTGACGCCTGTGGTAGTGGAAGCTGCCAACCGGAACCTGAAGGCCAAACTGGACATGGGCAGTGTTGAACTAACTTTTTTCTCTACTTTCCCACGCTTCGGTCTGAAGCTAACAGACGGCACGCTGGTATCAAACGCCATCCGGGACACACTTTGGCAGCGGTCTGACACATTGGCCTCCTTCCACAAGGCTCTGCTTGTCATCAATCCTATAGATTATCTGAAAAAACAAAAGGTCACCATCTATCGCCTGGCGTTGGACAGTGCCAAGATTTATGCTTATAAACACGACGACGGACGAGCCAACTGGGATATAGTCCCGACTGATACGACAAAAATCAGGACCGACACAACCGCTACAGACACAGCACTCACCATCCGCGAAATAGATGTCCGGCGGATTGTGCTGCGCCATGCCTCACTGACTTTCGATGACCGCGAGACAAAGGTCTTCGCTAATCTGTGGGATGTTAACCTGGGACTGAAAGCCAACCTACGCAAAGGTCATTCCCTGCTGGCACTGGACTGGTATAATAAGAATGTGTTGTTCTGGCAAGACGGTGAATTGCTTGCCAACCGCATAACTACCCGGCTGCGCACCGACATTGAACTGAACCGTGCCACCCATACTTTTGCACTGAAAGATGCCCGGTTGGATGTTAACGGAGTAGAACTGGACCTGAAAGGCAGGTTACAGCGTGACTCCATTGCACGTGCCCTGCAAGTGGATTTGGATTATGCCCTCCATGCTCCATCCGTTGAAACTCTATTGCACATGATTCCAGAAAGCATATTAAAAAAAGAAAAGGTAAAGGCCGATGGCGAAATACGGATGGAAGGAACCCTGAAAGGGCTTTATGGGAAAAAGAAAATGCCAATGGCCACACTCAAAATACAAATAAATAATGTAACAGCCCAATACAACCGGCTTCCGTATGGAGTAGATAACTTTAAAGCAGACTTTTACAGCCAAATAGACCTGATGAAACAACATCCGTCATACGCTGAACTGAAGATTCTGCAATTCAAAGGTGCCCATACCGATATTCTGGCCGATGCCAAAGTCACCGACTTGCTGGGCGATCCCGTCATCGACTTTCACACAGAAACGACAGCCGACCTCACTGCTTTGGCGCAGACCTTCCCACTGCAGGAAGGAGTAAGCATGGGTGGAAATCTGGAAGCAAAACTGAAGGTACATACACGGCTCTCTGCCTTGAAGAAAAAAGACATTGGACGCATCAGAGCCGGAGGAAAACTGACCATGACCGGACTTTTCCTGCATGATACAAACAAAAAATTCGACTTTAGTGCAGATGCCTCATTGGCCTTTGCCGGCAACGACATTCTGGGAGCAAAAGCCGAAATCAAAAACATGGCATTGCATTCACGCCGGATCAACTCCGACCTGCAAAGCCTGACTGCTACTGTGAAAACTACCAACCCACAAGACACCACCCGCATTGCACACATGGAATGCAAACTGAATATGCAACGGCTGAAGGCATCGATGTCTGACTCAATAAACGTGTTCTGCGGAAAGAGTACTGCAACCGTAAAACTACAACCCGGCGAACACAATCCGGAGAAGCCGCAAATAGGATTAAGTTTGCAGGCAGACACGCTGTTCTGCCGAATGGGCGACACACGGATGGGCATGGACAAGGCCGGTATCGGGGTTACAGCCGAAAAAATACGCGACTCACTCTGGATACCCAAAGGCATTGTCGGATTCAACCGGATGTCGGTACGCACACCTTTGTTCGCCCTACCTGTCCGGATGCAGAAGACTTCGCTCACAGTGGGCAACCGAGCCATTACATTGCGTAATGCCACCATGCGTATCGGACGTTCAGACCTGACAGCCAGCGGTTCGGTACACGACCTCTACGGGGCCATGAAACACCACAAGACACTCCGGGCGGAACTGTCTCTTACTTCGAGGAATCTGAACTGTAACCAACTGATCCGCTCCATATCGTTTCCACAAGACACTTTGGAGGCTGAAACAGATACAACAGCTACCGATTTAAAACTGTTTGTTATTCCCAAGAACATCGATTTCCAACTGCAGACAAACCTAAAGCGGGTGCGCTACGGAAAAATGTTGTTCGAGAACGTACATGGTGCAATAGACATACGCAACCAGACCGTACACTTGCAGGAACTGAGCATGACGGGACTGGGAGCTACCATGAACACTACCTTGCTCTACCGAGCCAGCCGTCCCGAACGGGGCTATGCAGGTTTTGACTTCAAGCTGCACAGGGTAGACATTGGACGGCTGGTGGACTTCATACCCTCGCTGGACAGTATCGTACCCATGCTGCGTTCATTCGAAGGGGTAGTAGACTTTAACGTGGCAGCCGAAAGCGACCTTGACTCATGCCTCAACCTGCAGATCCCTTCCCTACGTTCAGCCATCCAATTAAAAGGCGACAGTCTGGTACTGATGGACGGCGAGACTTTCGCGGAAATATCGAAAAAGTTCTTCTTTAAAAACAAAGAGAAAAACATGATAGACAGTATTGCCGTCAACATCAGTGTAAAAGACGGCAACGTCACCGTTTATCCTTTTGTTGTGCAGATGGACCGCTACCGGGCTGCAGTAGGAGGCACACAAGACCTGAACATGAACTTCGATTACCACATCTCCATCCTGAAGTCGCCTATCCCCATCAAGTTTGGTCTGAACATACGGGGCAATCTGGATGACATGAAATTCAGCATAGGTAAAGCCAAATACAAAAATGCTGTCACACCCGTAGAAATACACAAGGTAGACAGCACTATTGTAACGATGGGCCAGCAAATAGTGGAAGACTTCCGGAAGAGGCTAAGGAGACGGGAAAGATAAAAACAGATGCCCTGCCCGCCCCTGTCAGATATTTGTCAGTTCTGCCGGCAGCATCGGCATGGCTCCATTCTGTGTGCACACATAAGCAGAGGTACGCACAGCCAGCCGATGGGCATCTTCAACAGGCATGCTTTTCAAAACAGCTGAAACAAAAGCGGCAGTAAACGAGTCGCCTGCCCCCACTGTATCGGCCACTTCCACCTTGGGAGTTTCTTGGAAACACACCTGGCCGGGAGTAAAGACATAGCTGCCGTTCACCCCACAGGTAAGAATAAGTATCTTCAGGTCATATTTCTCCAACAGCATCCGGCACTTGTCTTGCAGACTGATGTCCGAACATCCCAACATACGGCCGACGGTGTCCAACTCCTCATCATTAATCTTCAAGACATTGCACTTTTGCATAGAAGCAGACAACACCTCCCTGGTATAAAAGTTCTGACGCAAGTTAATATCGAATATCTTCCACTGACCTTCGCCGTCGGGCATGGTGTCGAGAAAACGGTTAACCGTCGCACGCGACACTGCACTGCGCTGGGCCAGCGAACCAAAACATACGGCACGAGTCTGACGGGCCAGAATGTCCAGCGAAGCGGTGTAAGGAATATTATCCCAGGCTACGCCTTCTTTTATTTCGTAACACGGTACACCCAGGTTGTCCAATACAATCTGAACGGTGCCTGTCGGATAAGGCACAATCTCTAACATGGCGTTCAGGCCTTTTTCGCGGAAATTCTCCACAATCTCAGAGCCGAGTTCATCCGCACCCACAGCACTGACCACACGGCTGTCCAGGCCAAACTGCGACACATGAAAAGCAAAGTTCGCGGGCGCACCGCCCAATTTTCTACCTTCGGGCAGCACATCCCACAGTACTTCGCCCATTCCTACTACGATTTGGTTCATAACATATTTATATAAGTATTCAACTTCCACTTATAATAAGCTCAGTTCTTAGCGCTTGGCAGCAAACTCCCTATCGCTTAAGAATCCGCTTCTTATACCTTAAAAGGAAACCTCTCCGAAAGAGCCTGCCGACACCCTCAACCTCCCGGACATCCTTATGCGGGACGGAAAGCTGGAATTGTTTTCATTACCGAGAACAAAAATAAGGAGTAAATTACTATGTGACAATAACAAATATCAATTTTATTGCGAATTTGATACATATTAAGATTAAGGATTGTAGGAAGCTTCGCATGTGCACAAGCCGCCGACAAATAGACATATTGCATCTGGATATGCCACATCTTGCAAAAAAACAGACACTTACCACAAAGGTACTCCACAATCCGGCGGCTCTGGATTATGAAGAAGAAATCCTGTCAACTCAGGCTGTTACTACAGAAATCTGCGTTATAAGACAAAAAAGAGAATGCTTTTTTACCTAAAAGTACCATTCTCTTACTTTTTTTATTACCTTTGCCCCCATTGTAACAAAAAACATTTTTATTAAAGCTATATTCATATTTATGATGAAGAAATCCGTACTCATCGCCGCTTTGGGTCTGATGACTCTGCAAGCAGCCGCGCAAGATGCCCCGAAAGAAGAGGGCTTCGTTTTCACTACTGTGAAAGAGAATCCTATTACCAGTGTCAAAGACCAACATCGTTCCAGCACTTGTTGGAGTTTCTCCAGCCTTGGTTTCCTGGAAGCCGAATTGCTCCGTTTGGGCAAAGGGACGTACGACCTCTCTGAAATGTTTGTCGTTCATCACACTATGGTAGACCGTGCAGTCAACTATGTTCGCTATCACGGAGATGCTTCCTTCTCACCGGGCGGCAGCTTCTACGACATCATGTATTGCATGAAAAATTACGGTCTGGTGCCCCAAACTGCCATGCCGGGCATCATGTATGGCGACTCACTGCCCGTACACAACGAACTGGACGCTGTAGCCGGTGCCTATGTACGTGCCATCGGCAAGGGCAACTTCGGCAAACTGACTCCCGTATGGAAAAACGGCATCAGTGCTATCTACGACACCTATCTGGGCAAATGCCCCGAAACATTCACCTATGAAGGCAAGGAATACACACCGAAGAGCTTTGCCGAATCGCTGGGCATCAATCCGGACGACTATGTATCTCTCACTTCATACACACACCATCCTTTCTACACCCAGTTTGCCATCGAAATTCAGGACAACTGGCGCAACGCACTTTCTTACAACCTGCCCATCGATGAGTTGATGGCTGTAATGGACAATGCCATCAAAACCGGCTACACCTTCGCTTGGGGCAGTGACGTAAGCGAACAAGGTTTCACGCGCGATGGTATCGCCGTTATGCCCGATGCTACCCGCGGCGCCGAACTGACAGGAAGCGACATGGCCCGTTGGACTGGCCTGACAGCTGCCGACAAGCGCAAGGAACTGACAAACAAGCCTCTGCCCGAAATGGAAATCACGCAGGAAATGCGTCAGACAGCTTTCGACAACTGGGAGACAACCGACGATCATGGTATGGTTATCTATGGTATTGCCAAAGACCAGAGCGGCAAGGAATACTTTATGGTGAAAAACTCTTGGGGGCTGAGCGGTAAATACAACGGTATATGGTATGCCTCGAAAGCTTTCGTTGCCTATAAAACCATGAACATCCTGGTTCACAAGGATGCACTGCCTAAAGACATCAAGAAAAAACTCGGATTAAAATAATCTTTAGTTGCTTTTGTTCAGGAAAGAGGGTATATCAAATGGATATATCCTCTTTCTTTTTGCCGCAAATCAGGAAAATATCACGAATAATGTTTTCCACCTATGGATGTATTTTACATGATTTGCCTTGGAACTCTATCATAAAGAAAGTAACAGCCCGCTGCACCCCCCCCCGCAGCCTCCAATCTCCTCCTTTGCGCAAAATGCTTGTATTTGTGCATTTTCTTCCTCGTTTTCTTGCCAATACAAACACTTTCCGTAAATTTGCACACCGATATGTAACAGAAATAAATGCAAGATACCCTCCAGGCGATACCGAGAGTCCGCTTGCCTTTTTCTCTGCATGACATAGGGATTATCCCTGCGAAAAAGACAGATAACAATCCTAATACTAATATAAAAGTAACAACATGAGTTTGAAAATCGTAGTATTGGCAAAACAGGTTCCCGACACACGCAACGTCGGGAAGGATGCCATGAAAGCCGACGGAACCATCAACCGTGCGGCTCTCCCCGCCATCTTCAACCCGGAGGATCTCAATGCACTGGAACAGGCTCTCTGCCTGAAAGAAATGCACCCGGGTTCTACCGTGACCCTTCTGACTATGGGACCGGGACGTGCGGCAGAAATCATTCGTGAAGGACTGTACCGCGGTGCCGACGGCGGCTACTTGCTAACCGACCGCGCCTTTGCCGGCGCCGACACGCTGGCCACCTCGTATGCCCTGGCCACTGCCATCCGCAAGATAGGCGAATACGACCTCATCATCGGAGGACGACAGGCTATCGACGGCGATACAGCACAGGTAGGTCCGCAGGTGGCCGAAAAACTGGGACTGGCTCAGGTGACGTATGCCGAGGAAATCCTGAACGTAGATGAGCAAAACAAAAAGGTAACCATCAAGCGCCACATCGACGGCGGTGTAGAAACCGTAGAAGCTCCCCTGCCCTTAGTTATCACTGTCAACGGAAGCGCAGCCCCTTGCCGCCCCCGCAATGCCAAACTGGTGCAGAAGTACAAACGTGCTTTAGGTGCACAAGAAAAAGCTGCCATTACAAAAGAAGGCGCCGCTCTGCCTTATGCAGAACAGTATGAACAGCGACCCTACCTGAACATCACGGAATGGAGCACTGCCGACGTGAATGCCGACTTGGCACAATGCGGCCTCAGCGGTTCGCCCACCAAGGTGAAAACCATTCAGAACATTTCGTTCCAGGCCAAGGAAAGCAAGACAATGACTGGCAGCGACAATGACGTAGAGAACCTGATTGTCGAACTGTTAGAAAACCATACCATCGGATAATCCAGCTACAGGTTAACAACTACAAGCTATAGGACAGTCTTAACAACTATCACCCGTAGCTCGTAGTCCGTAGCTCTTAACTAAAGAACAATGAACAACGTATTCGTATATCTCGAAATAGAAGGCACTACGGTTGCCGATGTCAGCCTGGAACTGCTGACAAAAGGCCGCAAACTGGCCAACCAACTGGGCTGCCAACTGGAAGCCATCGCCGCAGGCTCGGGCCTGGCAGGCATCGAAAAGCAAGTGATGCCCTACGGCGTGGATAAGTTACATGTGTTCGACGCACCGGGATTGTTCCCTTACACGTCGCTCCCCCACTCGTCTGTCCTCATCAATCTGTTCAAAGAAGAAAAGCCGCAAATCTGCCTGATGGGTGCTACTGTCATCGGCCGCGACCTGGGTCCGCGTGTATCATCAGCACTGACCAGCGGTCTGACTGCCGACTGCACAGCTCTGGAAATCGGCAATCACGAAGACAAGAAAGAAGGCAAAGTATATGAGAACCTGCTCTACCAGATACGTCCCGCTTTCGGCGGCAACATCGTAGCCACCATCGTCAACCCCGAACATCGCCCGCAAATGGCTACTGTCCGCGAAGGAGTGATGAAAAAAGAAATTCTGGACGAGAACTACCAAGGTGAAGTCATTAACCACGACGTAGCCAAGTATGTACCCGATACAGACTATGTAGTAAAGGTCATCGACCGCCACGTGGAGAAAGCCAAACACAACCTGAAAGGAGCTTCTATTGTTGTTGCCGGTGGCTACGGCATGGGATCAAAAGAAGGATTCGACCAGTTGTTTGAACTGGCCAAGGAACTGCACGCTGAGGTAGGTGCCAGCCGTGCCGCCGTAGATGCAGGATTTGCCGACCACGACCGCCAGATTGGCCAGACCGGAGTGACTGTACGCCCCAAACTCTACATTGCGTGTGGCATTAGCGGACAAATTCAGCACATCGCAGGTATGCAGGAAAGCGGCATTATCATCTCTATCAACAGCGACCCGAATGCACCAATCAACACCATTGCCGATTATGTCATCAACGGCACGGTAGAAGAAGTGATTCCGAAGATGATCAAGTATTATAAATCACATAGTAAATAACTCTTTATACTTGAAGCCATGAAACAGATTCTACTTTCTTTGCTTGTGCTTGTTCTCATGACAGGGTCTACCGTACAAGCACAGCAGGACACTGTCTACTTAGATATTAACGCCAATGTAGTAGATGATAAAGCCAGCGCTACAGAATATGCGATAATACACAAAAGAGGTAAAAAGCAGTTTGAAATCTGTTTCTATACACTTGATGGCAAATTGACACGAAGCTGCGAATACAGTCAATTCAAGAGGAAAGCCTCTCAACGCACATTGAATGGCATTACCCGCTACAAATTCCAGCAGAGTGAACAGGACAGCCTGATGGTGCATTACACCCGTAATCGACGCAACGGAGAAGTTATCTTTTATTATCCGAGCGGAACCGTCATGGCCCGAGGACAGTACAAAGATGACATGCTGGACGGACCACTGACACAATATTATGAAAACGGTGCAGTCAAGCGGAAAGAAACCTACAAGAAAGATATATCACAAGGTGGATTCTATCTGTCTACCGACAGTACTTCGCTCGATTTTATTCCGTTCTACCAAAAAGTTGCTTTCAAGGCCGGAGAGGAAGCCCTGATGAAAGTTATCAACCAAAACATCATCCTGACAAACGAGCTGCTGAACAACTTGATGGAAAACGGCAAGGAACAAGTAAGTGCTGACATTTGTCTGCGAATCAACGCGCTCGGCGAAACAAAGAGCCTGACTATACGCCGCACTGATTCCCCCTTGTTCTCCGACGAATGTTTCCGACAGGTACTGACAGCTCTCCAGGGGAAGGTTTTCACTCCCTGTCTGATAGATGGAAGGCCTGTCGAATCGCTCCTTTGCATCAAAAATGTCAAGTGTGTGCTTATTTCAAGATAAACCCTTAAAAAGAAAAATTATGCCAAACTTTTATACAGAACATCCCGAGTTGCGCTATCATCTGAATAATCCGATGATGGAGCGCATCTGCGAACTAAAAGAACGGAACTATAGAGATAAAGACGAGTTCGACTATGCGCCGCAAGATTATGCCGATGCCATAGACTCTTACGACAAAGTACTGGAGATAACCGGCGAAATCACCGGTGAAGTCATTGCCGCCAATGCAGAAGGCGTGGACGAAGAAGGTCCTCACTGCGCCAACGGACGTGTGGAATATGCCAGTGGCACGAAACAGAACCTTGATGCCATGGTAAAGGCCGGACTGAACGGCATGACCATGCCGCGCCGTTTCGGCGGACTGAACTTCCCCATCACGCCCTACACCATGTGCGCCGAAATTGTAGCTGCCGCTGATGCCGGTTTCGGCAACATCTGGTCGCTGCAGGATTGCATTGAAACACTCTACGAATTTGGCAACGAAGACCAGCACAGCCGTTTCATCCCCCGCATCTGTGCCGGAGAAACCATGTCCATGGACCTGACAGAGCCCGATGCCGGTTCTGACCTGCAAAGCGTGATGTTGAAGGCCACTTACGACGAAGCCAACAACTGCTGGCGGCTGAACGGTGTAAAACGCTTCATCACCAACGGCGATGCCGACCTGCACTTGGTACTGGCCCGTTCTGAAGAGGGTACACGTGACGGACGCGGTCTCTCCATGTTCATCTACGACAAGAGAGACGGCGGTGTGAACGTACGCCGCATTGAGAATAAACTGGGTATCCACGGATCGCCCACGTGCGAACTGGTGTATAAAAACGCCCGCGCCGAACTTTGCGGCGACCGCAAGCTGGGCTTGATTAAGTATGTGATGGCCCTGATGAACGGCGCCCGCTTGGGCATTGCTGCCCAATCTGTCGGACTCAGCCAGGCCTCCTACAACGAAGCACTGGCCTATGCCAAAGACCGCAAACAGTTCGGCAAAGCCATCATCGAATTCCCTGCCGTAGCCGACATGCTCAGCACCATCAAAGCTAAGTTGGATGCCGGACGTGCCCTGCTCTATCAGACAGCACGCTACGTAGACATCTACAAAGCTCTGGACGATATTGCCCGCGAACGCAAACTGACTCCCGAAGAACGCCAGGAGCAGAAGAAATACGCCAAACTGGCCGACTCGTTCACGCCGTTGGCTAAGGGCATGAACTCCGAATATGCCAACCAGAACGCCTACGACTGCATCCAGGTGCACGGTGGCAGTGGTTTCATGTTGGAATATGCCTGCCAGCGTATCTACCGTGATGCCCGTATCACCAGCATTTACGAAGGAACAACACAGTTGCAGGTAGTAGCTGCCATCCGCTACGTCACCAACGGTTCGTACCTGTCTACACTGCGCGACTATGAACAAGTGGCCTGCTCGGAAGAGATGAAGCCACTGCTGGAGCGCGTAAAAGTCATGACCGACAGATTCGAGGCGTGCACCAATTTGGTAAAGGAAACCGGCAACCAGGAATTGCACGACCTGATGGCACGCCGCCTCTACGAAATGGCAGCCGTATGTGTCATGTCTCACCTCATCATCCAGGACGCTACCCGTGCACCGGAACTGTTCGTCCAGTCTGCCAAAGTATATGTAAACTATGCCGAAGCAGAGGTAGAGAAGCACAACGCTTTCATCACCAAGTTCAACGCAGACGACTTGGCCGCCTACCGCAAGTAAAATAAGAACAGCGGAAGGGAGCCACGTTGCACCCTAATATTTCGGGCGCAGATTGTACAAGATTTACGGACCAACATGCCGGAAGCCTTGCGCAATTTGCGCCTGAAGTTTTTTTGCCTTCAACCACTGACCATCCCCCTGCATTTCATCTATAGATGAAGCACGCTTCAAAGCCTTTTGCTTCCGGCTTCTAATATACAAGCCGGTTTCTGCTTAAGTATAACGTAGAGTTCCGGCCAGGCACGGCTACAAGGATACCAAAGTGCAAGCGGTACATACAAGCAGGACAGCCGATGATATTTCATTTATTCATAGCGGTTTAACGAACAGAGAAAAGTTTGAAGACTACTGCACAAACACATTGTCTACAAACGGTCGTAGTAGCGTAGTCAATCTGTAAAAATGATACAATAACCTGCAATTCGGGTAGTGCCATCATACCCGCGAAAGGCTATTTTTGCATCGGAAACAATATCTGTAACCCTCAAAACATTCCGAGTATGAAAAAAGTATTATTTGTATCACTGATTTTGTTCATTGTAAATATTCAACAGATTATGGCACAAGAAAAAATCACGCAAACAGCCGGTCGCACGCAACTGGGCGAGTTTGCTCCCGAATTTGCAAAAGTAAATGACGATGTATTGTTTGGAGAAGTATGGAACCGGCCGGGACTCAGCCCGCACGACCGCAGTATGATCACCATTGCCACGCTGGTGGGCAAAGGTATCATTGACTCTTCGCTGACCCACCACCTGCAATTTGCCAAACAAAACGGAGTGACACGAACCGAAATTTCGGAAATACTGACTCACATTGCGTTTTATGCCGGATGGCCCAATGCCTGGGGCGCCTTCCGCCTTGCCAAGGACGTCTGGGCAGATGATTCCACAGCCGACAACGGCAAAGCCGCTTTCCAACGTGAGATGATTTTCCCCATCGGCGAACCCAACACGGCATACGCCAAGTACTTCATCGGAAACAGCTACCTGGCTCCCATCTCCCGCGAACAAGTGGCTTTCAGCAATGTCACCTTCGAACCACGTTGCCGCAATAACTGGCATATCCACCACGCTACCAAGGGAGGTGGTCAGATGCTCGTATGCGTAGCCGGTCGCGGCTGGTATCAGGAAGAAGGGAAACCCGCCGTTCAGATGTTACCGGGCGATGTCATACACATCCCCGCCAACGTAAAGCACTGGCATGGTGCCGCTGCCGACAGTTGGTTTGCCCATCTGGCCTTTGAAATCCCCGGCGAAAATACTTCTAACGAATGGCTGGAAGCTGTGAGTGATGAGGAATACAACAAACTGAAGTAAAGAACCAACTCATGTAGAATATCGGATTCTCTTCATCATTTCTCATAAATCGAGAGGGCATGCAGTCAAAAAAAGCATGCCCTCTTTTTTTTTAACGCGGACTCCTTTTCCTCCCGCAGCATTGAGCAAGGAGTGATGATAAATCCGAACACCCAAGAGCGAGTGGTACGAAGAGTTGCAAAAACAGCCTGCCACACACAAGTCTTTGCAGTCTTTATCTCACTGCTTCTTCCTTAACCCGAATAAATTCTGTACCTTTGCCCGCAAAAATAAGATATAATAAGATTATGGCAGCAAAACCCTGTATTCCGAAAGGAACGCGCGACTTCTCGCCCACAGAGATGGCGAAGCGCAACTACATATTCGACACCATCCGCAGTGTCTATCACCTCTATGGTTTCCAGCAGATTGAGACGCCAGCCATGGAGATGCTTTCTACCCTGATGGGCAAGTATGGCGAGGAGGGCGACAAGCTTCTCTTCAAGATTCAGAACTCCGGCGACTACTTTTCTGGTCTCACCGACGAGGAACTCCTGAGCCGCAACGCAACTCGATTAGCCTGCAAGTTCTGCGAAAAAGGTCTGCGCTACGACCTCACTGTGCCCTTTGCCCGCTACGTGGTGATGCACCGCGACGAGCTGACCTTCCCCTTCAAGCGCTACCAGATACAACCCGTGTGGCGTGCCGACCGTCCGCAGAAGGGCCGTTATCGCGAGTTCTACCAGTGTGATGCCGACGTGGTGGGCAGCGATTCCCTGCTGAATGAAGTCGAACTGATGCAGATTGTCGACACCGTATTTTCCCGTTTCGGCATCCGTGTCTGCATCAAGATAAACAACCGCAAGATACTGACCGGTATGGCCGAAATCATTGGCGAGGCCGACAAGATTGTAGACATCACCGTGGCTATCGACAAACTGGACAAGATAGGTCTGGACAATGTAAACGCCGAACTACGCGACAAAGGCATCTCCGAGGAAGCCATAGCCAAATTGCAACCCATTATTCTGCTGAACGGCACCAACACTGATAAATTGGCCACTCTCCGCCAAGTACTTGCCACGAGCGAGACAGGCCTGAAAGGCGTAGAAGAAACAGCTTTCATCCTCAATACCCTTGAAAGTCTGGGGCTGAAAAACGAAGTGGAGCTTGACCTCACTTTGGCCCGAGGACTGAACTATTACACCGGTGCCATCTTCGAAGTAAAGGCATTGGACGTGCAGATAGGCAGCATCACAGGAGGCGGACGCTATGACAACCTGACAGGCGTGTTCGGTATGCCGGGGCTGAGCGGGGTAGGCATCTCTTTCGGTGCCGACCGTATCTTCGATGTGCTCAACCAACTCGACCTTTACCCCAAGGAAGCGGTGAAGGGCACACAACTGCTTTTCATCAACTTCGGCGAACAAGAAGCAGCCTTCTCCATGCAAGTACTCTCCAAAGTTCGTGCCGCAGGCATCCGCGCCGAGCTTTATCCCGACTGCTGCAAGATGAAGAAACAAATGAGCTACGCCAATGCTAAAAAAGTACCCTATGTGGCCTTGGTGGGCGACAACGAACTGAGCGAAGGCAAGGTGACATTGAAAGACATGAACACCGGCGAACAGCATTTACTTACTCCCGAAGAGGTAATAACGGCTCTTACGCGTTAATTGGTAAAGATTTTCTGAAAAATACTTTTAAAAGGAAACCATTGTGTTTCCTTTTTTGTTATATTTGTAACGCCGATGTAAAGGGAATGTAACCATACACCGCTACATTTGTTCATCAATTTAAAAAGAGGAGGTAGGTATGTTTTCCATTCAGTATAACAATCAGAACTTGCATAACGCCGTCATAGGCATTGTAATGCTGGTGATAGCCATTCTGTTCATTCTCTATATGGGCGATTCCATGGTTGACTCTACGCGTGAATTCCGTAGCAGCTATATCGAACAGTTGCTGAAATGACAATAAATTCACTATCTTTGTCGCCCAATAACAGAAGACAGAAAGATAACTATGCTATTCTATTTCAGTGCAACGGGCAATTCCCAGTGGATAGCTTTGCAATTAGCTTCGTTGACGGGCGATGAAGCGTGTTCCATCACAGACTTTATAAAGAACAAGTCTGTGCCTGCCTTACCGACTGGTACTGCACGGGTGGGCTTTGTATTTCCCATCCACTCTTGGTATGTCCCGGCTCCTGTCTTGCAGTTTCTTTCTCAACTTGCAATTCCTGCTTCTGCCTATCGCTATGCTATCTGCACTTGTGGTGACGATGTGGGCAAAGGTTTATCCCGTCTTTCTCGTCATTTCCCGTTAGACGCAGCCTGGTCGATACAGATGCCCAATACCTATGTACCGATGTTTAAACTCGATCCACCTGCTTTAGCCCAGCAAAAGGTGGAGACTGCCCAACAACAATTACCCCGTATTGCTTCGGCTGTGAAACGCAAAGAACATGTGTGGGAGGTGCATGAAGGAAGCTGGCCGTGGTGCAAAACTTACGTGGTCTATCCTCTTTTTAAGAACTTCTGCATCAGTATCAAAGCCTTCCAAACCGATGATACATGCATTTCCTGCGGACGCTGTGAGCAACATTGTCCTGTTTCTGCCATCCGGCTGGTAAACGGGCATCCCACATGGAACAATGCCTGCATTCATTGCATGGCTTGCCTGCATGGCTGCCCCACTCATGCTATATGCTACGGTAAAGGAACAAAGGGAAAAGGGCAGTATCATCTGGAGGACTATATAAACGATGAAAGATAATGCTCCATGACAAGGGTGCAGACAAGCATACTCAGACGTAAAAATCACACATTATAATATAAAACCAAGAGAAACGTCTGGGATCTTAACTGCACCCTTTATCTATCAACAGCTTGACTGCATGCTCTATCTTCAGCGGATTTCCCGCACTGCCTCAATCAGCTTTTCGAAATCCTGCGGATGAACATCACCGATGTTACCGATACGGAAAGTATCAGCCTGTGAGATTTTACCCGGATAGATGACAAAGCCGCGTTCTTTCAGCTTTCCGTAGAAATCTTTGAAATTGAAGCCTTCTTCCGGATAAAGGAAGGAAGTAATGATAGGCGACTGTACGTCATCTGGCAACAGGGTTTGGAAACCCAGCGAACGCATGCCAGACACCAGCGTATCGTGGTTCTTGCAGTAGCGCGCGTGGCGAGCTTCAACGCCTCCTTCGGCATCCAACTCCTCCAATGCTTGTTTAAAAGCACGTACCACATGTGTGGGCGAAGTAAAACGCCATTTGCCATGTCCCTTTTCCATTGTTTCCCACTGGTCGTAGATATCCAAAGAGAGGGAACGTGCCACACCTTTGCAACGCATCAGTTCGGAACGGCGGGCAATAATAAAGCCGAAACCAGGAACCCCTTGAATACATTTATTAGCACTGCTGATAAGGAAGTCAACGCCCAAGTCGTACACATCCAGCGGAATGCCACCGAAGCTGCTCATGGCATCGACGATGAGACGTTTGCCGTACATCTTTACCAAATGAGCGACATCTTTCAACGGGTTGAGAATGCCGGTTGTAGTTTCGCAATGCACAATGGCCACGTGAGTAATGTCAGCATTATGGGCCAAGTAATCATCTACATAACTCAAAGACACCTGCTCCGTCTCGTCAAAAGACAATATATCGTAGTTGAGGTGGTAGTATTCGGCAATATGCCCCATGCGGTCGCCATATGCGCCGTTGCTCAGTATGAGGAGCTTATCGGTCGGCTTGATGGCACAGCCGATAACCGACTCTACACAATAGGTACCGCTTCCTTGCAGCAGGATAGAGGTATATTCGTCAGGATGCTGCGTAGCCAGTTCTACGAGTTGGCGACGTATTTCCTGCACAATGTGTACGTTATAATCTTCATCCCAAGTGCACCAGTCCATCAGCATGGCTTGTTTTACTGTGTCTGTCGTAGTCAAAGGACCGGGGGTAAGTAACAAATAAGGTCTCATGATGAATTGAATTTATGCGTTAGCTAATTTTTGGTTAATATCTTCAATGACTTCAGGCAACTGCTCGATGCTGTCTACCACATAATGCGCACCAGCCTCCAGCATACGACGACGCACGTCAGCCTTACGTTTCTCCAGTTCCTCGGCAGGCAAAGCTGCAGTTTCTTCTTCCGTCAGCCCCAGTTCATTGCTGCCCAGAATGACACCTACCGTCCAGACTTTGGCATTGACACCTTCCTTTATATCGGCTATCGTATCACCGTACTTCACTACGCAATCCACCGAAGGAATGGCCAATTCTATCATATTCTGATATATCATATAAGGATAAGGACGACCGGCGGGCAAGCAATCTGAGGTCACACAAGCATCAATCTTATAGCCCATACGTTCGGCAGCAGGAATCACGACGTCCATCATCTCGCGGGTATAACCCGTGGTGGAGCCCACCTTGATGCCCTGGGCACGCAACCGGGCAATAACTTCGGGCACACCGGGAATGGGAGCGGCATAGTCTTCCAGCGTAGCAAAGAGTACACGCTGGAATTCGGCATAGCGCGCCTGCACATCAGCATCGTTATAGTCGCGTCCATAACGGGCACGGAATTCTTCTTTGACACGAGGAATCTCAAACAAGGCACGCACCTCCTCAATCTTGGTGAGTCCCATATAAGTGCGCGTCTCGGCCGGCGTAACTTCGACACCGGCTGCCTTAAAGCTCTCTACAAAGGCGGCCACGGGAGCAAAACAGCCATAATCTACCGCGGTGCCCGCCCAATCCATAATGATGCATTCAATCTTTTTCATTGATTCTTCTATTGTATATTGTGTTTCTGATTTCTGGTGGCAAAGATAAGGCCATACCACGACTGGAAAAATGAATTTCCATTATTAATAAGCCTTTTTGGGGATAGACTTTTATAATGTAACATTAATGAAATATTAATGCCATGACGATGCAACAAAAAGGCTGTTTCTTTGGAATTTTAAGAAAAGAAGCAATCGAATAGTATGGAAGATTTACTGGAAATTTACAGACGCATTGAATACTTACGCAACAACGGTGTGAAAATGAAAGAAATGGCCGACTACACCAACATGGCAGCCAGCGTACTTTCATCTTTATATTCCAACGTGTTGCCCAACTACATCAGCAGCCTGAAAAAAGGGAGCAACCGGGAAGAGGCCCTGGATTATGCCCTCGCTCAAGTGAACAACGTATCGAAAAAACGGCTGCTGGGTTCGCTGAGCGAACTGAAAGAAAAATTGTTCGAGCTGGAGCCCGTTCCTGCTGTCGGCCTGAAGGACAATCCCCTCCTGAACATGCTGAACGAAGAGATGCCACGCTCAGCCCAAGAAGCCTATAACTACAATGGCATCTACATCAGTTATAGCCTCTCTTCGTCTTCCAACACCCTGAAAGTAGAACCTTACCTCATCACGGCTTCCGAAAAGAACGATTATGTGAAAGTGATTCACATGAGCGCTTACAACACAACCCATACAGGCATCGCCCTCTTCAACAACCACCAGACGGCCTACCTGATGTTCAACGAACGCGAAATGCCGCAAATGGCCTTGTTTACCATCTACTTGCAACTGCCCATGTATGACTTTCCACATTTGCTGAAAGGGCTATATCTCAGCCTGGATTACAACCGCAATCCCATAGCCCGCCGCATCGTCTTCATCAAGCATTCGGACAGTTGTTCGATGGAAGATTTCCTGGAAATGAAGGGACGGTTGGTGCCTCAAGAAGAACTGACAGAAGAACTGCTGCCCTATTACAACTATACCTGTCAGCCAGAAGACTGCATCAAGACGTGTACTGTGCCTTCGCCTCAACTGAATGAACACGACTTGGAGAAAGAAAAAAGACTGCTGGAAATATAGAAATCATTCCCCCTTTTGCTATCTGCATACAACGGACCGGCTGCTAATATATGAAGAACGAAGTGCGTATATATTAGCAGCCGGCTCGTTGTATATCAGAAGCCGGCTTGTTATATATTAGACGTAACATGCTGAAAACATGCATCATGCAAACAAAGCTGGCTCTTTTTCCAGACATATATACATATACCCGCGCGCTTTGCAACCAGGTTGCAACCGATATGCCGTATCTTTGCCCCAGGAAAAAACAATAAACAATCAAAAGATATGGCACATTGTTGTTGCAATCATGATGAGACCTCCTCGGAATGCCAAGGACACAGCCACGGCGAGGAGGCAGCAAACCGTCGGGCCTATTTCCGCATGGGAGTTTCTGCCTTATTGCTCTTCACAGGCATCGGATTGGGAGGAGCCGACACGACTTTCTTTCAAGACCTGCACATCCGCTTACTATGGTATCTGGCTGCCTACCTGCCCGTGGGGCTGCCGGTAATGAAAGAAGTATGGGAGAATCTGAAGAAAGGAAGTGTATTCAACGAATTTACGCTGATGACACTTGCCACCATCGGCGCATTCTACATCGGGGAATATCCCGAAGGAGTGGCAGTCATGCTGTTCTATTCATTGGGAGAATGGTTCCAGGATAAGGCTGTCCATCAAGCTAAGCACAACATTCGTGCATTGCTGGACGTGCGGCCCGAAACAGCAACTGTCATCCGCAACGGGAAAGAAAGCAAAGTCAATCCGCGAGAAGTACAAACGGGAGAAGTGATTGAAGTAAAAACAGGCGAACGCGTTCCTTTGGACGGTATCCTGCTGAACGAAACGGCTGCTTTCAACACTTCGGCACTGACCGGAGAAAGCTTGCCCCGCAATATCCACCAAGACGGAGAGGTACTGGCTGGCATGATAGCAACCGACCGCGTAGTGAAACTTGTAGTGACCAGGCCTTTCGAGCAAAGCGCCCTATCGCGCATTCTAAAAATGGTGCAGGATGCCAGCGAACGCAAGGCACCTGCCGAACTCTTTATCCGCCGTTTTGCCCGCATCTATACACCGACCGTAACGGGACTGGCTATACTTATTGTATTGTTGCCTTATCTCTGGTCGTTCATACATCCCTCCTTTTCCTATATCTTCAGTGACTGGCTGTACCGAGGACTGGTATTCCTCGTCATCTCCTGCCCCTGTGCGCTGGTGGTCAGCATTCCGTTGGGATACTTCAGCGGCATTGGAGCAGCTTCCAGGTTGGGCATTCTCTTCAAGGGAGGTAATTACCTGGATGCCATTACACACATCAACACCGTAGTATTCGACAAAACCGGTACGCTGACGCGAGGCACCTTCGATGTGCAACGGTGCGAACCAGCCGAAGGCATGGATGAAAAGCAATTGCTGAAACTGGTGGCCAGTATGGAACAAAACAGTACGCACCCCATAGCCAAAGCCGTGACGGCTTACACCGCACAGTGCGGCATTACTCCTTATCCCCTAAGCGAGGTAAAAGAAACCGCCGGCTACGGACTGGAAGCAGACATCAACGGACAACACATACTGGTTGGCAATCAACGGCTGCTGGAAAAATACCACATACCCTGCCCTTCTTCCCTTCAGACGGACATGGGCACACGGGTAGTTTGTGCTGTCAACGGGCAATATGCGGGCACGCTACTATTGGCAGACACACTGAAAGCAGATGCCCCGCAAGCCATTACTGCCTTGAAAGCACTGGACATTCAAAATATTCAGATACTTTCGGGCGACAAACAGGAAATTGTGAGTAACTTTGCTGCCCGATTGGGCATCACGCAAGCCTACGGTGACCTGTTGCCCGATGGCAAAATGCAGCACCTCGAAGAATTGAAAAAAGACCCGTCACGCTGCATTGCCTTTGTAGGCGACGGTATCAACGATGCGCCTTCGCTGGCTCTAAGTCATGTGGGCATAGCCATGGGAGGACTGGGCAGTGACGCTGCCATTGAAACGGCCGACGTAGTCTTACAGACCGACCAGCCATCGAAAATTGCCACTGCCATTCGCGCCGGACGACTGACACGGCGCATCATCTGGCAAAACATCGCAATGGCACTGGGCATCAAACTGGCGGTACTCTTGCTGGGAGCTTGCGGCATGGCTACTTTGTGGGAAGCTGTATTTGCCGACGTAGGAGTGGCTGTACTGGCTATTCTGAACGCCATACGGCTGCAAAGAATCATAAAATAGCGCTTATGAAAGATGAAAAAAAATACTTGGATATGCTGGCCCGACGCGACATACCGCCCACGGCTATCCGTCTGCTGGTGTTGGATGCCATGATGCAGGCCAAGCAGTCTGTGTCATTAGCCGACTTGGACAATATGCTCGACACGGTAGACAAATCGACAATCTACCGTACATTGACTCTTTTTCTGGGACATCATCTAATTCACAGCATTGACGATGGTACCGGCTCATTTAAGTATGCAGTCTGTGGTGATACCTGCTCGTGTGATGTAGCCGACCTGCATACGCATTTTCACTGCGAATGCTGCAACCGCACATTCTGTTTCACCAATCTTCCGGCTCCAATGGTCAAACTGCCAGAGGGATTCACCATCGAAAGCATTAATTACGTATTAAAGGGTATCTGCCCGGAATGTGCGGCCCGAAAGGGTTAAATAGAGAAATCCCCAGGGATGATTACCTACATCCCCAGGGATTTCCCGCTTTATTCATCAAGGGCACTTTACAGTCCCAGAACAGACTTCTCTACCCAGTAAACCAATATACCAGCCACGTAGCCGACGAAAGCAATCCAAGTAATGCGCTTCATGTACCAGCCGAAAGTGATTTTCTCCAGTCCCATGACTACTACGCCAGCTGCCGAACCAATGATGAGCATAGAGCCACCCACACCAGCACAATAAGCCAATAACTGCCAGAAAATGCCGTCTTGTGCCATGTCACCTACCTCGGCCAACGGATACATACCCATACAGCCGGCTACCAGAGGAACATTGTCAATAATACTGGACAATACACCGATAATGCCTGTAATAAGGTAATGATTGCCGTCGAAGATGTCATTCAAGCCTTCGCCCAACGTAGCCAGCACACCTATCTCCTGCAGGCAGGAAACAGCCATCAGAATACCTAAGAAGAAAAGAATGGTACTCATGTCGATGCGTGAGATGATATTGCTGATTCTTTTCTGTGTGCTGCTGCCTTCGGCATGTTCGCCCTGGCTACGGTAAAACAGTTCTGTCACCAGCCACAAGGCTCCCAGTACCAACAAAATGCCTACAAAAGGAGGCACATGCGTGATAGACTTAAAAATAGGCACAAAGATAAGTCCGCCTACACCTACCCAGAATACAATCTTGCGCTGGCTTTCCGTCAGCCCATTGTTAACTATTTCTGTGCTTTCACCGGTATCTGCCGCCAAGTTTCCCTTGAGCGACAAAGACAGGATATAGGCCGGTATGGCAATCGAAACGAGCGAGGGGATGAACAGTTCCTTGATGACTCCTGCTGCCGTAACAAGGCTCTTATTCCAAAGCATGATGGTTGTCACATCGCCAATAGGAGAAAACGCACCACCGGAATTGGCTGCGATGATAACCAGCGAAGCATAAATCAGCCGGTCTTTGTGGTCGGACACCAACTTGCGCAGAATCATGACCATCACAATAGCGGTAGTCATGTTGTCCAGAATGGCCGAAAGGAAGAAAGTCATAATGGTAATACGCCACAAGAGTCCCCGTTTACTTTGGGTCTTCAGCATGTTGCGCACAAAATTGAAGCCGCCGTACTGGTCTACGGTTTCTACAATGGTCATGGCGCCCATCAGGAAAAACAGCGTGGTGGCAGTACTGCCCAAATGCCCTTCAATGACTCCACCTGCCACCGAAGCAATACCGGATGAAGTAATTCCTGCAGGGAAATTGCCAGGGTCGAACATATAAAGTGTCCAGCAGGCAACCAGCATCAGCAAAGCAATGGCAGCTTTGTTGACCTTTGTTAATGTTTCCAAAGCAATACACATGTATCCTATCACGAACACAATAATGATTGCGAGTGTAATTGTTGACATGTAACTTAGTTTTTAAGATTAATAAATTGTGTTTTCTGATTCGCAAAAATAATAATCATTTCCGATATTTAAAGGTTTTCCACCAAGAATTTCCTGTGAAGTTTCATCATTTTCGCGTTTTCCGAGAAGTCTCCACACAAATGAGGCAGGCGGGCAAAAACAAAAAGGGCATGCCAACAAACCACCATGTACGTCGGCATACCCTTACGTTATTGAAAAACAGAGAAAAACAGATTACATACCTTCTTATAAATCTTCCAGCATCCGTTTCAATACGACCGTAGCCGAAATCTCACGGTTAGCTGCTTCGGGAATGACAATAGATTGAGGGCTTTCTATCACATCATCCGTCACAATCATGTTGCGCCGTACCGGCAGACAGTGCATAAAATAGGCATTGTTGGTAACCGCCATCTGACGGTCACTCACTGTCCACGAGCGGTCTTTGCTGAGCACTTGTCCGTAGTTATCGCCCGTATAGGCAGCCCAGCTCTTGGCATAAACAAAGTCAGCCCCTTCAAAAGCTTTCATCTGGTCATATTCCACATGGGCATGTCCCACGAACTGAGGGTCGAGCTCATACCCTTCGGGATGGGTGATGACAAACTCATAATCTGTGGCATTCATCCATTCGGCAAATGAATTGGGCACAGCTTGTGGCAGTGGACGAGGATGCGGCGCCCACGACATGACCACTTTGGGCCGAGGTTTCTTCTTATACTCCTCAATGGTGATAAGGTCGGCAAAGCTTTGCAGCGGATGGCGTGTAGCAGCCTCCATCGAAAAGACCGGACGACCAGAGTACTTGATAAACTGGTTGAGGATGACTTCATTATAGTCATACTCTCGATTTTCGAAACGGGCAAACGAACGTACACCGATAATGTCGCAATAGCATCCCATCACCGGGATGGCCTCCAGCAAATGTTCGGGTTTGTCGCCGTCCATAATAACACCGCGCTCAGTTTCCAATTTCCAAGCTCCCTGATTGATGTCGAGCACGATGACATTCATGCCTAAGTTAATGGCGGCTTTCTGGGTGCTGAGCCGCGTACGCAAGCTGGAATTGAAGAATATCATCAGGAGCGTCTTGTTACGCCCCAGGTCAACGTATTTGAAACGGTCTTTCTTTATTTCAAAAGCTTCGTCCAGTGCAGTCTTCAGGTTGCCAATGTCCTGCACGCAAGTAAAATTCTTCATAATATTACTAATGTATCTTTGTTAATTAAATCATCTGACAAATTCTATCTGCACCGAGCACATATCAAGCACCAAGCATAGAAATCATTCCTCTTTCTCCAACAAGGGAACTGCCTTGAGAGGAAGAAGGAGAACCACTGTCAGTGGCGGTAAGAGCGCGACTTTCTGTCTGTCTCCAGACCAATGCCCTATCCTCCGTCTTTCCCTGTCTGAATCCAGCATGCCCCCTAACGCCGTACATGCGTTCATCTGCTCCAACATGCCAATGCTGGGTCAAAGATACGGTTAATTAATGAAATATGAATCTGTTGCAGACAAGAAAAATATGAGATTGGCATAAAGAAGTGCTTCACCCCCTTCCCCGCAGACATTCTACCGACACAACCCGTCCCATATCTCACTGACAACCACGCGTTTGCCTCTTATACCTTGGAAAGCCGCTCCATATAGCTTAAAAGGCTGCTTCTTATAGCTTGGAGATTTCCCCCTTATAGCTTGGGAGGCAGCAGGGATGCTGATGAAGAATATCTTCCGGTGTACCCAAACGTAACTAATCTTTCGGCAGGCATGTTGCGGGCATTCATGTTTTTTTCTTACTTTTGCGCAGTTTTTATAAACAAGGAGGATAACACATGGCTGTCATAAAGGAAATGACCGAAGGACGGATATTTCCGCAAATATTCTATTTCACGCTGCCCCTGTTGATGGGAAACCTGTTGCAGCAGACCTATTCGCTGGTAGATGCCGCCATTGTCGGCAAGTTTCTGGGCATTAATTCGCTGGCTGCGGTGGGAGCCAGTTCATCGGTAGTATTTCTGATACTGGGGTTCTGCAACGGCTGCTGCGGAGGTTTCGGCATCCCGGTAGCGCAGAAGTTCGGTGCCCGCGACTACAGCACGATGCGCCGCTGCGTGATAGTCAGCCTACAACTGGCGGCAGTCATGTCTGTGGTGCTTGCGCTTATCACAGGAATCTGGTGCGACGACATCCTGCGGCTGATGCGTACGCCCGAAAACATCTTCGACGAAGCATACGCCTACCTGCTTATCACCTTCATCGGCATCCCCTGTACTTTCTTCTACAATCTACTGTCCAGCATCATCCGTGCGCTGGGCGACAGCAAGACGCCTTTTTGGTTTCTCCTGCTGGCAGCCGTACTCAACATCGTGCTCGACCTGTTCTGCATTCTGGTGCTCGGCTGGGGCGTGGCCGGTGCTTCCATTGCAACCGTTTTCTCGCAGGGCGTTTCTGCCTTGTTGTGTTACCTTTATATGATGCGCCGTTTCGACATCCTTCGTACCACACCCGACGAACGGCGCTTCAGCCGTCCCATCGCCCGCACCCTGCTGGGTATAGGCGTCCCGATGGGATTGCAGTTTTCCATCACCGCCATCGGCAGCATCATGTTACAGAGTGCCAACAATGCCCTGGGCACAGCTTGCGTGGCAGCCTTCACCGCCGCCATGCGCATCAAGATGTTCTTCATGTGTCCCTTCGAAAGCCTGGGCATCGCCATGGCCACCTTTGCCGGACAGAACTACGGTGCCGGACGTCCCGAACGCATCATGCAGGGCGTCAAGGCAGCTGCGGCAATGGCTCTGGTCTACTGGGTTTTCACCTTCTGCGTGCTGATGTTCGGCTCCCGCGAACTGGCTCTGCTCTTTGTCGATGCTTCAGAGACGGAGATATTGAAAGATACAGCCTTATTCCTGCATATTTCGGTTTCCTTCTTTCCGGTATTGGGCTTGCTCTGCATCCTGCGTTATACCATCCAGGGAGCCGGATTCACCAACTTGGCCATGCTTTCCGGTGTATCCGAGATGATAGCCCGTGTGCTGGTCAGCGTATGGGCAGTTCCGGCTTTCGGCTACGTGGCTGTGTGTTGCGGTGACTCTACGGCATGGATTTTTGCTGATGCTTTCCTCATCCCTGCCTTCTTGTATGTTTACAAGAAAATCAAATTAGTGAGACGCTGATGGAAGACCGGCTGCTGACAGAACGGAAAATCATCCACATCGACATGGACGCCTTCTATGCCTCGGTAGAACAACGCGACCATCCCGAACTGAGAGGAAAGCCCATCGCTGTGGGACATGCCGAAGAGCGGGGGGTGGTAGCAGCTGCCAGCTACGAAGCCCGACGCTATGGCGTGCGCTCCGCCATGTCGTCGCAGAAAGCCAAGCGTCTTTGTCCTTCACTTATTTTCGTGCATGGACGGATGGAAGTTTACAAGGAGGTATCGCGCCAGATACACGACATCTTCCATGAATATACCGACCTCATCGAACCTATTTCGCTGGATGAGGCCTTTCTCGATGTCACCGAAAACAAGCCGGGTATCGCTCTTGCCGTGGACATCGCAAAGGAAATCAAACAGAAAATCCGCGAACGTCTCCACTTGGTTGCCTCCGCCGGTGTGTCCTACAACAAGTTTCTGGCCAAAATCGCTTCAGACTACCGGAAACCCGACGGGCTATGCACCATCCATCCCGACCAGGCTCTGGAGTTTATCGCCCGTCTGCCTATTGAAAGTTTCTGGGGCGTAGGCCCTGTGACAGCCAAACGTATGCATGCTCTCGGCATACACAACGGCCAACAACTCCGTGCCTGCTCCCAAGAGTACCTCACCCGCGAGTTCGGCAAGGCAGGTATTCTTTACTACCAGTTTGCCCGCGGCATAGACAACCGTCTCGTCGAGGCAGTGCGTATCCGTAAATCCATCGGTTGTGAACGCACACTGGAAAAAGACATCTCCAACCGCGCTTCGGTCATCATTGAGCTTTATCATGTAGCTGTCGAACTGGTACACCGTCTGGAAAACAAAGACTTCCGCGGCAACACGCTGACTCTTAAAATCAAATTCCATGACTTCCGACAAATTACCCGCAGCCTGACGCAAAATCGTGAGCTGACTACCCTCGATACCATCCTCCCCCTCGCCAAACAACTTTTGAAAGAAGTGGATTATGCAGAACATCCCATCCGCCTCATCGGACTCTCCGTATCCAATCCGCACGAAGAAGAAGACCGCCGGGGGGTGTGGGAACAATTATGGTTGGAATTTAAAGATTAGGGAACGGTAAGAACATCAGACTGAGAGGGACATAAAAAAGTGGAAGTCTCCCGACTTCCACAATTTTTCTAACCTTAAATCTAAATCTCTATGAAAAAAACGTGTACAAAAGTACACATTCTCATTGGGATAAGCGATATTGCAATGTTATAAAGATGAAACAGCGACTTAATATTTGCTAAAATTAACTCATTTCCTCATTCTTAGCAGCCACAAGCTTGCAGCAACTGCCTATAAATCGGATTCAAATTCAACAATTCGGGCACTCCGGTCATAAACATCTGCTTGCGGGCACGGGTCAGTGCCACATTCAGCTTACGGTCGATAAGCACACCATTGTCCTCGGTCAGATTGGCTAAGAATTTGAGCTGTGAAGGACGATTGACACAAAAAGAATAGATAATAACATCACGCTCGCTTCCCTGAAAGCGCTCTACCGTATCAATCAGCACATCTTCCAAAGCCGGAATATGCAAAGCTGCCAGTTCTTTCTTTATCAAAGCTATCTGACTGCGATAAGGAGTAATAATGCCTAAGGTTTTCAGAGAATCGAATCCCTCTGTTCCTGCATACTGTGCATAAACTGCAGCAGATAACCGCGCCACCAAGCGGGCTTCCGAATGATTTACCTTGGCTGATTGGGCTATCGGCTCTGCACAAGAAGGCAGAAAAGCAACACGCCGGGTTATCAGGCTGGCATATTCGCTGCCAGCCAGTTGAGGAGCCAGTGTCAACGTGCCACTCTGATGCGACAGACCGCAGGTCTGCAGCAAGCCTCCATAAAATGCCTGATTAGGAAACATAGCTACTTCTTCATTCATACGCCCCTGCCTACACAACATATCGTACGAACGTTTCTCGCTATCAGTCTGCGATACGGTACGGTAGAGCCGCTCAAACAACGAGTCCTTCCAATTCGTCAGTCCGATGGCACGCAGCCTTTCCGAGTGTATCTCCGACTGGGCAGACGACTGCAACACCACGGCTGGCAACTGTTTGTGGTCTCCTATCAGAACAAATTTGCCGATGGCATCGGTTCCCTCCTCATTGCGCAAACACAACAGTCCCAGCAACTGCGGCTCCAGAATCTGGGTAGCCTCATCCACCAAAGCAACATCAAAAGTTTTCAGTCGAAATAGTTCTGTCTTGGAAGAGAGCGTAGCCACCGTGCCTACAAATATACGACAACGGGCAATGCACTCTTGCACGGTCCGACGATTCGGACAATCTGCCAACACATTTTCTATCAGATAGGGTCTGTAAAGTTCCTCACACGACAACTCACTTCCAATGCGTATGAAATCGATGGCTGGCTGGATGGAGGTCAACATTTTACAAATCTCATCCACAGCCCGGTTGGTATAAGACAATAGCAAAATCTGCCTGCCCTCAGCATGAAAGGACTCGACCATGCCCCGCAATGCGCGGGAGGTTTTACCTGTACCGGGAGGACCTATCAGCAAGAAATAGTCTCGGGCAGCACGTACCTTTAGCACGATACGCTGAAAATCATCCTCAGCCGCAGCTATGGCCTCATCATAAACCGTATCAAACTCAGGCATACGTTGTCCTAGCAACAAATCGCGCCGACGCCGGGTAGCCGTCAGGAAAGTGGCCAAACCGTTATACATGCTACGGAAAGAAGTATCCATGTAATCATGCTCCATGGCATACAGGCTACCTGCCGGCAAAACACCTGCATTCTGCTGAGTGGCCCGCAGGCGCATACGGACCTCCGTATCGGATATTTGCTCAATATTACCTTTGAAAACTAACCTGTTGGTCACATCATCGGCATCTTCATTGCGCTCATACAACACGACAGCATCTCCTTGCCGGAAGTTTGGCAAGGGCGCCTCGCCCATTCCAGAACCACTTTCACGCTTCAGACACAAGTATGGCTTATGGGCATCGGCCGCATGATTCCTGCAAATGCTGAGATTGTAGAGTATTTCACCCCCTTCTATCTTCTCTGCCAATGTAGACTGCCAAAGTGAAGAGGCACCCGTACGCCCTTCATACTCCACATCGCCCGATTTAGAGGTATAAAGTTCTTTGGTAATGAAATTGTAGAGAGAATAAAAATAATCGGCTTCCAATGGCGACAAGTCATCCAGCCGCTTTCTGATAGCATCAATGCCCGGAGCCAGGTAACGTTTCCACAATACTCCGTCCAAAGCACCCTGGTTCAGTGTTCCCGAATTGATGTCCTTCAACCGGTCGGCAGTGTAACGAGGATCATTATGCAACTGTATGCCATATTCGGTAGCCACAATGCGGTTACGCACATCCATCACCCGGCGCAACATGGCCCACGATGCCCGTGCAGGATAAAGCAACGGATAACGCGTATAAAGCAGATAAGGCCTTACTTGTCGGTGGTCTTTCCCCAAAGAATACTCCAGCACTGCCTGATAGAGCAGCATCTGCACCAGATTATTCTCCTTCGGAGTTATTTTGCCGCTGATTTTGTACTCATCCGCTTTGCCCGACTTCATCTCAATAAACGAACTCAAGTCGCGCTGCATATAATCCAGCCGTCCCTGTAGCCCTAATGCCTCGCAGATGTACGAAGGTTCCAAGACAGCATCCGTACGGTCTAACTCATAGCCGGATGCCTGAAAAGTTTCGCGCACAATCGTACGGAGATGCTCAAAATGCTTCTTACAATCCTCGAAAAAGGTACGCTCCACATCTCTGTCGCGCAAATCGGTACAAGCAGCCAATTCTATGGGGTATCGACGGAAAGCCTTTTTCATGCACGCCATGTAATCGGGTTCGTCCTGCGCATGAATCCATTCATCCAGAAAAAGGTTCACAATGTTACCCAACAGCAAAGGCCGGGTATTCCCTACCGGTTGGAGACGCATCAAGAGATAATTGGCCGGATGATGTCCATAATCTTTAAAGCATTCGGCCAGTGTACTGATGTCAATCAGATAATCGGGTTCCAGAATAAGGAAAGAAGGAGTCAGTACACCAGACTCATCCACGTTGACATCCAACAAGTTGAGTTGTGCCCCCTGCCAGAGGCAACGGCAGGTTTCATCGAATTCATCATTCACCTGGGGCACATGACAACGCACACGCAACGGTCCGTCGACCGGCACATCGGAAGGAAGCACATAGAGAAAACCTCCTTGGGCATATTGATAAGTAACCCGCAATCGTTTTCGGTGTCCCTTGGCGGGAGGAGAAACGATGTAGGTAGCATCTGCCTGGGGAAGAAGCCGGTACAAGCTTTCGGGAATAGTCTGCCCTGTCAAGCGCCTGACAAAAAAAGCCAGTGTCTTGGCATCACGCAACAGATGTTCCTTTGTAGGCTCGGCACGACGGTTCAGGATGTCGTTGGATGCCAAGCGGAAAGTGTGCAAACGGTTTTGCTCCACCACGGAAAGGCTCAGTTGAGCTGACACGTAGTTGATACGGGCAGCCAAGTCGGTCATCTGCAAAAAAGAACCGTCTTGGGCCTTTGCCTGACACAAATGCTCCAACATCTCGCGCATACGGCGGTAAGCAGCTGCCAGAGGCAACACGCCTTCGCTACACACTGCTGTCAACAGGTCATAGCATTCACGGGCTTCTACCGCCTCATCTATCTGCATTCTCTCTCCTTTCTTCCGTGTCTTGGGGCTTGTCTTTTACCATCAGGATACTCAGTTCATAAAGCAAGTACAGGGGAATGGCCACGACCGAAAGCGTGAAAGGGTCTCCCGTAGGGGTAATAACGGCTGCCAATATTACGATGACAACAGCCGCATGGCGACGGTATCTACGTAGGAAAGCCCGGTTGACCACCCCCAACAAAGAGAGCAGCCAAGTAACCAAAGGCAACTCAAACGCCAATCCCATACACAGAACCAACATCATAAAGTTGTCTATGTAGGAATTAAGAGATATCTGGTTTTCTATCAACGTGCTCAGCTGATAAGTGGAGAGGAAACGCAACGTGAGCGGCCAAACCATAAAATAGCCTAACAACACACCAACAAAAAACATTACCGTGCCCACGCACAAGGCTTTGCGCACGCCCCGCATCTCACCCGGATAGAGTGCCGGGCTGACGAAACGCCAGACTTCGTAAAACAGGTAGGGCGCAGCCGTGACCACCGACATCCAGAAAGCCGTAGACATGTGGATGAAAAAAGGCGCAGCCAAATTGATATTCACCAACCTGACGCGAAACTCTTCCGTAAAGAAGTCGCCATGCAAATGCAACGTCTCTCCTATCCGGCGTAGCAGTTCATAAAATACGAAGTCGTCCGTGCAAGGTGCCATCACTACCTTATCGAACAGATAAGGCATAGCTGCAAAATAGCCCACCGCCAGGATGAACCACACCACCAGGATGCGAATCAGCGCATGCCGCAACACATCCAAGTGGTCCCAAAATGTCAAATCCTTGTCTGCCACGTCCGTCTGTTCACTTTTTGTCCGACGGTTCGTTTACCTCATCCTTGGCCTTTTCTATTTCCTCCTTGGCCTCATTTACTCCTTCCTTGAAGCTTTTCACTCCCTTGCCCAGCCCGCGCATCAGTTCGGGAATCTTCTTACCGCCGAAAAGCAGCAGAAAAACTACCAGAATGATAAGCCACTCGGAACCACTGGGCAATAAATTCATTAACAATAACTCAGACATAATCACACAACAGTTTTTTAATATAACATCATTAGCTATGAATTTACAGGCAAGACACCCTGAAAAACGAGCTACAGCCTATTCTCTTCAACCAGCAGTTCGTCTGCTGCAACTGTAACAGATGCAAAGGTACAAAAAAATCGCCTAATCCTGATAATATACGCGCTTTACCCGCGTGGAAACACTGGTCAGCACCTCGTAGGGAATAGTATCCAGGGCATCGGAAAGTATGGTCACCGGCAAGTGGTCGCCGAAGATTTCCACCCTGTCTCCTTCCTTGCAGTCAATGTCGGTCACATCTATCATGCAGACATCCATACAGATGTTGCCCACATAAGGGGCCTTTTTACCATTCACCAGGCAATAGGCATGACCGTTGCCCAAGTGACGGTTTAAGCCGTCGGCATATCCGATAGGCAGGGCAGCAATGCGTGAAGGCCTTGTCAGACGTCCTCGGCGGCTATACCCCACCGTATCCACCTGCGGCACCTCATGTATCTGCAAAATAGTGGTGTAGAGCGAACTGACATTGTGCATGACGGCATTGGTAATGGGGTTAATGCCATAGAGACCGATGCCCAGGCGCACCATATCAAACTGTGCTTCGGGAAAACGCTCGATGCCTGCGGAATTGCAAATATGACGCAATATCTTATGAGGAAATGCAGCCTGCAACCGGGCAGAGGCATCCTCGAATATGGCTATCTGCTGCCGGGTGAAATCGTCGAACTGCACCGAATCGCTTCCAACCAAATGAGAAAAGACAGAACGGACTATCACCGCATCCTGTCCTTTGAGACACTCTGTCAGAGCAGGAATTTCTTCGGGCAAAAAGCCCAAGCGGTGCATACCTGTGTCTATCTTGATGTGAATGGGATAATTGGTGATACCCTGCTTCTCGGCCTCACGCACCAGCGCATCGAGCAGCCCGAAACTGTATACTTCCGGTTCCAAATGGTAATCGAACATGGTTTTGAAAGCCGTCATCTCCGGATTCATGATAAGAATGTTGGTAGTGATACCCGCCTTACGCAACTCCGAACCTTCGTCGGCCACAGCCACTGCCAGATAGTCCACCCGGTGTTCCTGCAGGGTCTTTGCTATTTCATAAGAACCAGCCCCATAAGCCGAAGCCTTCACCATGCACGTCATCTTCACACCGGGATTCAGAAGGGAACGATACCAGTTGAGGTTCTCTACCATCGCACCTAAATTGACTTCCAGAATAGTTTCATGCACCTTCTTCTCCAACACCTCGGCCAGGTCATCGAAACCAAACCTGCGTGCCCCCTTTATCAGGACAATCTCGTTTTCCAGACGCAGTTCTCCCTTCTGCAAAGCACGCAGCAGAGCATCGGTATCGGCATAAAAAGCTTTCTCTATACCAAAACGTCCGGCATGTTCGCACAATTCCTTCCCTACCCCGATGATGCGTTCCACATGGCGGCTCTCCAACAATTGTGCCACCTGACGGTAAAGCATCGCCGCATTCTGCCCGGTTTCGAGAATATCAGAAAGAATCAGCGTACGCTTCAGGCTGGTTGTCAGCGAGCGGCGGTAGAGAAAGTCAAGGGCAATGTCCAGCGACACGAGGTCCGAGTTGTAGCTGTCGTTAATCAGCAGGCAACCGTTCCTGCCTTCCTTCACCTCCAGACGCATCCCCACCGGTTCCAGGTGTGCCATACGCTCGCTGATGCGTTCGGGGGGCAGCATCAGATAAAGACATGCTGCCAGGCAGTTGAGCGAGTTTTCGATAGAAGCATCATCAATAAACGGCAGGGTATATGAATGGTCCATATCCAGATAGCGGTAATTAATCAGGGTACAGTCATCTTTCTTCTCCACCTTGCTGATGAAAAGCGGCTTATCCACATCTTTCCTGCTCCAGGCTATCTCACGGGCAGAAAGCAGAGACCTTGCCACACAACTGCTGATAAACTCGTCATCACCGTTATATATCAGCACGTCACAGTCTCTGAAGAGCGACAACTTCTCCTGACACTTGTCCTGCAAAGAAAAGAAGTTTTCCTGGTGCGCCCCGCCGATATTGGTCAGTATGCCGATAGTAGGCTTAATGATGCTCTCCAACGCCTTCATCTCTCCCGGTTCGGAGATTCCAGCCTCAAAGATAGCCAGTTCGGCTCCTTCATCGAGACGCCACACGGAAAGAGGTACACCTATCTGCGAGTTGTAGCTGCGGGGGGAGCGCACGGTGGGCCTGTCCGGTCCCAGCAATTGGTAGAGCCATTCTTTCACAACTGTCTTGCCGTTGCTGCCCGTAATGCCGATGACGGGAATCTGGAAACGGGAGCGGTGTTGTTCGGCAAGTTTCTGCAATGCCTTCAGCGGATGGGGCACCACCAGGTAGTTGGCATCGGGATGAATGCCACCGAATGCGCCTTCTTCTTCCATCTGGCTATAAGTTTCGCGACTGATGACAAAATTGCGCACCTCACGGATGTAGAGGTCCGGTATATAGCGCGCCCCGTCATTGCGCTTGGAAGACAAGGCAAAGAAAAGAGTGGCTTCGGGAAAACTGAGTGAGCGGCTGTCGGTAAGCAGCCAGTCGATGGTAGCAGGCGCGTCTCCCACACGCTGCGCACCTATGATTTCGCTGATTTGTTCAATAGAATATGACATGTTTCTTTTTCGTTTTTGAAGTCTAAGTACGGATATTTTCCGTTAAGTCGCTCTATTTTTAACACTATTTGTCCTAAAAAACGCTTATACTGTTCCGATTTGGGTCGTAGCGGTCTATGTGACAGCGCCTTACGTATTTCTTCACATTCTTGTCGGACAGAGGCAGTTTCGGGAGCAAGACACCAGTCGGCAAAATGTTCCCAGACGTATTGCACGGCCAAGAGTGAGGGATGCACCAGGTCGTCGGCAAAGAAACGGTAGTCACGCAATTCATCAATCAGCAACTCGTAGGCAGGGAAATAAAACACATGGTCCGGAAATGCCTCTGCCACTTGCTCTGCCGCCAGCAGCAGGGTGGCCTTGCTAAGTTGGTTGGCATGCAGGCCATCGCGCACATGACGGATGGGGCTGATTGTGAGCACCACCCTCAGGCGTCCGTTGCTGCGTGCTACCAGTCCTGAGAGCAGCGATACGGTATCGGCAACAATCTCGTCGACCGACAGGCGTCTTCGCCGGAAGCACGATTCGGGCAGCTTGTGGCAATTGCCTGCCACACGCCCCGTCTTGCGGTCTTCATACACCCAGGCTGTGCCCCACGTTAGCAGCAGGAAATCCAACCGGTCCAGTTCGTCCGACGCTTGGGCAAGCCTGCCATTGATGCGCGCCAATGCTTCGTCATGGGTGGGCGCCGAGAAGTCGCCGTGGTGCATGGGACTGTGCCAGAGCCCCTGGTGTTCATAGAGGTCAGCTTCAATATAGACTTTTCGGGCCACCATCTCGCGCAGGGCAGTAGCTATGGACAAGGGGTTGTAGAGCACGCCGTAAGGATTGACATCGCACCGGAACTTGGCTTCTTCCAACCGCTCACCGATGTGGGTGGCAAAACAGGACCCGAGAAGCAAGAGGGTATGACGGTAGTCGATGCACGGGCAATGGGCAGGACGTTCGACAGAAGTGGTGAGTTTGAGCATAATGTACACAAGTTCTAACGGGATGCAAAGATACGCAAAAAGGAAAAATAAAGAATGGAAAAAAAGAAGAATGAAACATAAATGCTGCCATCAACCGGCAAAGTGTAAACGGAAACTATTCAGATACAGACGATGCAGAGTACAGGAATCTGTTCAAGATGGCAGGTTATCCTTTTTTACAGGCAAGCCCACAGATTCCTTGCCTATACTTTGGAGGCAGATTCCTTATACTTTAGCAGCAGCATCCTTATACTTTAGCAGCAGACTTCATCTATATACGAGACAACCCTTTCTCTAAGAGATACATAGCTCATTCTGCTTCTCCACTCTTCTTCCTCATTACCCAAGAAAGAGAGGTCCTGCGGTCATTTTTTTGGTCTAATGGGCGCGCATCCTATTTCTTTTTGCTATTTTTGCGCTCTGTTAAGGAATAAGAAACATGGGAATAGAACCAACAAAATACAGCCTGCTGAATACCATAAACTCGCCCGCCGACCTGCGGCAACTGGCACCCGACCAATTGCCTGAGGTGTGCCGCGAACTGCGGGAAGACATCATCGAAGAGGTGTCGCGCAACCCCGGGCACTTTGCTGCCAGCTTGGGCACGGTGGAGCTGACCGTGGCTCTGCACTATGTGTTCAATACCCCTTACGACCGCATCGTATGGGATGTAGGGCACCAGGCATACGGGCACAAAATACTTACGGGACGGCGGGATACTTTCTGCACCAACCGGAAGCTGAAAGGCATACGTCCCTTCCCTTCGCCCTGCGAAAGCGAATACGACACGTTTGCCTGCGGACATGCTTCCAACTCCATCTCGGCAGCACTCGGCATGGCTGTGGCTGCTGCACGCAAAGGCGAAAACGACCGGCACGTGGTGGCAGTAATCGGCGACGGGAGCATGAGCGGAGGACTGGCCTTTGAAGGGCTCAACAACGCTTCTTCCACCCCCAACAACCTGCTCATCATACTCAACGACAACGACATGTCCATCGACCGCAGCGTGGGTGGCATGCGCCAATATCTGTTCAACCTCAACACCAGCAACCGCTACAACCAGCTGAGGTTCAAGCTGGAACGCCTGCTCTTCAAAACCGGCATACTCAACGAAGAACGGCGCAAGGCCCTTATCCGCTTTACCAACAGCGTGAAATCAATGGCAGCCCAGCAACAGAACATCTTCGAGGGGATGAATATACGCTATTTCGGCCCCATCGACGGACACAATGTGAAAAACTTGGCACGGGTGCTGCACGACATCAAAGACTTGGAAGGTCCCAAACTGCTGCACCTGCATACCATAAAAGGCAAAGGCTACGCTCCCGCCGAAAAAGACCCCGGCACATGGCATGCGCCCGGACGCTTCAATCCCGAAACCGGAGAACGATATACGACTGACGATGACGGACTTCCCCCACTCTATCAGGACGTATTCGGCGAAACCTTGGTGGAACTGGCGCAGCAAAATCCACGTATCGTAGGCGTAACTCCTGCCATGCCTACCGGTTGCTCCATGAACAAGCTGATGGAAACCATGCCCGACCGGGCCTTCGACGTAGGCATCGCCGAAGGGCATGCCGCCACTTTCTCCGGAGGCATGGCCAAGGAAGGCCTGCAACCTTTCTGCAACATCTATTCCTCGTTCATGCAACGGGCCTACGACAACGTGATACACGACATCGCCCTGCTGCGCCTTCCTGTAGTGCTCTGCTTAGACCGGGCAGGACTGGTGGGCGAAGACGGGCCTACGCACCACGGTGTGTTCGACTTGGCTTACTTCCGCCCCATCCCCAACCTGACCATCGCCTCGCCCATGAACGAACATGAGCTGCGTCGGCTGATGTACACGGCACAATTGCCCGACAAGGGGCCTTTCGTCATCCGCTATCCGCGCGGACGGGGGGTGCTGACCGACTGGCGCTGCCCGCTGGAAGAAATTCCTATCGGGAAAGGACGGAAACTGAAAGACGGAACCGATCTGGCAGTCATCAGCATAGGCCCCATAGGCAATACGGCCGCACTCGCTATTGCTCGGGCCGAGACCGAGAAAGGACTTTCCATAGCCCACTACGACTTGCGTTTCCTCAAACCGCTGGACGAGGAAATGCTGCACGAAATAGGCCGCCGCTTCCAACGCATCGTCACCATAGAAGACGGAGTACGCAAAGGAGGTATGGGTAGTGCCATACTGGAGTTTATGGCAGACCACGGATACACCCCGCAGGTCAAACGCATCGGAGTGCCCGACATGTTCGTGGAACACGGCACGGTGCAGGAGCTGTATCACATCTGCCACATGGATGAAGACGACATTGTGAAACAATTAGAATAAAACGACGTGAAAATCATCATCGCAGGTGCCGGAGCAGTAGGCACCCATCTGGCAAAGCTGCTGTCGCGCGAAAAACAGAACATCACTCTGATGGACGACAACGAGGAGAGACTCAGCGCGCTCAGTTCCAACTTCGACCTGATGACTATAGTGGCTTCGCCCACTTCCATCAAAGGGCTGGAAGAGGTAGGCACCAAAGACGCCGACCTCTTCATTGCCGTTACTCCCGACGAAAGCCGTAACATGACAGCGTGTATGTTGGCCAGTAACCTGGGAGCCAAAAAGACAGTGGCACGCATAGATAATTATGAATACCTGCTCCCCCGCAACAAGGAGTTTTTCCACAAACTGGGCGTAGACTCGCTCATCTATCCGGAGATGCTGGCCGCCAAAGAAATCGTATCGTCTATCCGCATGAGCTGGGTACGGCAATGGTGGGAATTCTATGGGGGCGCACTTATCCTGATTGGTACCAAAATGCGCGAAAAAGCCGAAATACTGGACGTGCCGCTCTACAAACTGGGAGGTCCCAACTTGCCCTACCACGTAGTAGCCATCAAACGGGGCAACGAAACACTGATACCCCGAGGCGATGATGCCATCCGGCTGAACGACATCGTATATTTTACCACCACCCGCAAATTCCTGCCCTACGTACGTAAAATCACCGGTAAAGAAGATTACGTAGATGTGCGAAACGTCATGATTATGGGAGGAAGCCGCATTGCCGTGCGCACCGCGCAATATGTACCCGACTATATGCAGGTAAAAATAGTAGATAACGACCTGAACCGGTGCAACCGCCTGACAGAACTGCTGGACGACAGAACCATGATTATCAACGGCGATGGCCGCGACATGGACCTGTTGGTGGAAGAAGGACTGAAAAATACGGAGGCTTTCGTAGCCCTGACCGGCAACTCAGAGACAAACATCCTGGCCTGCCTGGCTGCCAAACGCATGGGAGTAAGCAAAACTGTGGCCGAAGTAGAAAACATTGACTACATCGGTATGGCCGAAAGCTTAGACATCGGATCGGTCATCAACAAAAAAATGATAACAGCCAGCCACATATACCAGATGATGCTGGACGCAGATGTAAGCAACGTAAAGTGTCTGACCTTCGCCAATGCAGATGTGGCAGAATTTACGGTAAAAGAAGGATCCCTTATCACAAAACACCCCGTAAAAGATCTGGGATTCCCCAAAGGAGTGACCATCGGAGGCCTGATACGCAATGGCGAAGGCGTTGTCGTAATGGGTAACACACTGATTCAGCCAGGCGACCATGTAGTGGTTTTCTGCCTGAGCATGATGATAAAGAAGATAGAAAAGTTTTTTAATTAAAACAAAATAGTGTAAAATTTAAGCCTTTTGTTATCTGGAGATAGCAAACGGACATTTAGAAGTTGTATCTTTGCAACTTGAAATCATGCATCTATAACACATTATATATATGTACAAAATCTGATAGGTTTATGAATTTTACTTTATTAGTAACCGTCGTGCTGACGGCTCTTATCTTTGTAGGACTCGTGGTGGTGATTGCCAACGCCATCGCCCCGCGTTCATACAACCCGCAAAAGATGGAGCCTTACGAGTGTGGTATTCCTACGCGTGGTAAAACTTGGATGCAATTCCACGTAGGCTACTACTTGTTTGCCATCCTGTTCCTGATGTTCGAGGTGGAGACCGTGTTCCTCTTTCCGTGGGCGGTCATTACCAGTGAATTGGGAGTTGCCGGATTGTGCAGCGTATTGTTTTTCTTGTTTATCTTAGTTCTGGGTCTTGCATACGCCTGGAAGAAAGGAGCATTGGAATGGAAATAACCAAAAGACCCAAAATCAAGTCTATTCCTTACGAGGACTTCCAGGACAACGAAACACTGGAAAAGCTCATACAGGAACTGAATGCCGGTGGAGCCAACGTCTTGGTCGGCGCATTGGATGACCTCATTGACTGGGGACGCAGTAATTCACTCTGGCCGTTGACTTTCGCCACCAGTTGCTGCGGTATCGAATTTATGGCCGTGGCTTCTGCACGCTATGACATGGCCCGTTTCGGTTTCGAAGTAACCCGTAACAGTCCCCGCCAGGCCGACGTCATCCTGGTAAACGGTACGATTACCTACAAGATGGCTCCTGTGTTGAAACGTCTGTACGACCAGATGGCCGACCCGAAATATGTAGTAGCCGTGGGTGGATGTGCCGTAAGTGGCGGTCCTTTCCGTAAATCTTACCATGTAGTGCAGGGGGTAGACCAGATTCTTCCGGTAGACGTATATGTGCCCGGTTGCCCGCCACGTCCCGAAGCTTTTCTGTATGGCATGATGCAATTGCAGCGCAAAGTCAAAATCGAGAAGTTTTTCGGAGGAGTTAACAGAAAAGAAAAGGAAACAGAAGAATAAATTATGGAAAATACGATATATGTAAAGCCGGAAGACCTGCACAGCACCATGCTGCGTCTGCGTAAGGAAAAGCAAATGGATTTTCTGAGAAGCCTGACCGGCATGGACTGGGGGACCCCTGATGAAAAAGATACAGAGGATACCCTGCGGGGGTTGGGCGTGGTTTACCACCTGGAATCGACCACAACCGGCGAAAGAATGGTGGTGAAAACATCCACGCTGGATCGTGAACATCCCGAGTTGCCTACCGTATGGGACATCTGGAAAGGTGCCAACCTGCCCGAACGCGAGGTTTATGACTTCTTCGGCATCGTCTTCGTCGGTCATCCCGACATGCGCCGGTTGTTCCTGCGCAACGACTGGGTGGGTTACCCGATGCGCAAGGACAATGATCCTGCCAAAGACAACCCGCTGCGCATGGACAATGAAGAAACCATCGACGTGACTTGTGAAGTAGACGAGACGTCAGACGGTCAGCTCAAAGAAAAATCCAACGAAATCTTCACCGGCGAAGACTATGTAGTGAACATTGGTCCGCAACACCCTTCTACGCATGGTGTGTTGCGCCTACGCGTATCTCTGGAAGGTGAAATCATCAAAAAGGTAGATGCGAATTGCGGATACATTCACCGCGGCATCGAGAAGATGAACGAAAGCCTGACCTACCCGCAAACACTGGCACTGACCGACCGTCTGGATTACTTAGGCGCCATGCAGAGCCGCCATGCTCTGTGTATGTGCATCGAACAGGCCATGGGCGTGGAAGTAAGCGACCGTGTGAAAGTCATCCGTACCATCATGGATGAGTTGCAGCGTATCGACTCACACATTCTGTACTTTGCCTGCCTTTGCCAGGACATGGGTGCCACGACCGCCTTCCTGTACGGTTTCCGCGACCGTGAAAAGATCCTCGACATTTTTGAGGAGACCTGCGGCGGACGCCTTATCCTGAATTATAACACCATTGGCGGTGTTCAGGCCGACCTGCACCCCAACTTCGTAAACCGCGTGAAAGAATTCATCCCCTACATGCGGCACAATCTCCAGGAATATTTCGACGTGTTTATCAACAATGTCATTGTCCAGCAACGCCTGAAAGGAGTAGGTGTACTGAGCCGTGAAGATGCCATTGCTTTCGGTGCGACCGGAGGTACGGGACGTGCCTGCGGCTGGGCCTGCGACGTGCGCAAACGTATTCCTTATGGCGTGTACGACAAAGTGGACTTCAAGGAAATCACCTATACAGAAGGCGACTGCTTTGCCCGCCTCATGGTACGTATGGACGAGATTCTGGAAAGCCTCCACATCATCGAACAGCTGATAGACAACATTCCGGAAGGTCCGTACCAGGAAAAGATGAAACCTATTATCCGCGTACCGGAAGGCTCGTATTATGCTGCCGTAGAAGGAAGCCGCGGTGAGTTCGGCGTATATCTGGAGAGCAAAGGAGACAAGTATCCCTACCGCCTGCACTATCGTTCGACGGGCCTGCCTCTCGTAGGCACTTTGGACACGCTTTGCCGCGGAGGAAAGATTGCCGACCTGATAGCCATCAGTGGTACGTTGGACTATATCATCCCCGATATTGACAGATAATGAATACATTAGCACTTTAATCATATTAATACATTAAAAGATGTTCGATTTTAGTATTGTAACAAACTGGATACACCAGATGCTGACGTCCGTAATGCCCGAAGGGCTGGCCATCTTCATTGAGTGTGTAGTAGTAGGAGTATGCATCGTGCTGATGTATGCCATCCTTGCCATCCTCTTGATTTACATGGAGCGCAAGATATGCGGTTTCTTCCAGTGCCGTCTCGGTCCGACCCGTGTGGGTCCTTATGGAACAATCCAGGTTATCAGCGACGTGCTGAAGATGCTGACCAAGGAAATCTTCACACCGAAGACCGTCGATAAGTTTCTGTACAACCTGGCACCCTACATGGTGTTGCTCGCTTCATTCCTGACATTCGCCTGCCTGCCCATCAACAAGGGGCTGGAAGTGCTCGACTTCAACGTGGGCGTATTCTTCCTGTTGGCAGCCTCCAGCATCGGCGTGGTAGGTATCCTGTTGGCCGGATGGAGTTCAGACAGCAAATATTCCCTCATCGGTGCCATGCGTAGCGGTGCACAGATCATCAGTTATGAACTGTCTGTCGGCCTAAGCATCCTGACGATGGTCGTACTGACCGGCACCATGCAGATTTCCGAAATCGTGGCCGGCCAAGCTGACGGATGGCTGATTTTCAAAGGGCACATTCCTGCCATCATTGCTTTCATCATTTACCTGATTGCCGGTAATGCCGAGTGTAACCGTGGCCCGTTCGACCTGCCCGAAGCAGAGAGTGAATTGACGGCCGGTTATCACACCGAATACAGTGGTATGCACTTCGGTTTCTTCTACCTGGCAGAATACCTGAACCTGTTTATCGTTTCGGCCATCGCCGCCACCGTCTTCCTGGGAGGATGGATGCCGCTGCACATTCCGGGCCTGGACGGATTCAACATGGTGATGGATTACATTCCCGGTGTCATCTGGTTCTTTGCCAAGGCATTCTTTGTTGTGTTCCTGATGATGTGGATGCGTTGGACATTCCCTCGCTTACGAATTGACCAGATTCTGAAACTGGAATGGAAATATTTAGTACCGATTTCGATGGTCAACCTGCTGCTCATGGCATTGGTAGCCTCCTTCGGATTACACTTTTAACCCCAATAGTTAGCAACGATTATGGAAGAAAAAGATACATATTTTGGAGGTTTGTTCAAGGCGGTGCGCAGCTTGGGCATCGGCTTGAAAACGACCATGCGTGAATTCTTCACGAAGAAGATTACGGAACAGTATCCCGAAAACAGAAAAGAGCTGAAAATGTTCGACCGTTTCCGCGGGACACTGACCATGCCTCACAACGAGAACAACGAGCACCACTGCATCGCCTGCGGACTGTGCCAGATGGCCTGCCCCAACGGAACCATCAAGGTTACCAGCGAGACCATTACGACAGAGGACGGGAAAAAGAAAAAGATACTGGCCAAATACGAATACAACCTGGGATCGTGCATTTTCTGCCAATTGTGCGTCAACGCTTGTCCGCACAATGCCATCACCTTCGACCAGGTATTCGAACATGCCGTATTCGACCGTTCTAAGCTGATCATGACACTGAACCACCCGGGCAGTCACGTGGCTGAGAAGAAAAAAGAATGATTAACATTAAGCAATAGCACTTATAAACAATGGAAATAACACTCGAAACAGTAGTTTTCTACTTCCTTGCGGCTTTCATTGCCGTATTTTCCATCCTGACGGTGACCACCGACCGCATCGTGCGTGCGGCCACTTACCTGCTGTTTGTACTGTTCGGCACGGCAGGCTTCTACTTCCTGCTGGGATATACATTCCTCGGTTCCGTACAAATCATGGTATATGCCGGAGGCGTGGTCGTGCTTTACGTATTCTCCATCTTCCTGACCAGCGGCGAGGGCGTAAAATTCCAGAAGCTGAAACGAAGCCGTTTCCTGGCTGCACTGGGCACGACCTTAGTGGGAGGCATCATCGTACTGTTCGTCCTGCTGAAGCATAAGTTCCTGGCACCTGCCGACATTGAATATGTTGAGACAGGATTCAAAGAGATAGGCTTCCACATGCTGAGCAGTGACAAATATGGATATTTATTGCCGTTCGAAGCAGTCAGCATCCTGTTGCTGGCATGTATCATCGGCGGATTGTTAATTGCACGTAAAAGATAAGAGATATGGTACATTTGGAATATTATCTGATAGTTTCTACTATCATGCTTTTTGCCGGTGCCTACGGATTCTTTACCCGACGCAACACACTGGCCATGCTTATATCCGTTGAGTTGATTCTGAATGCTACGGACATCAACTTTGCTGTGTTCAACCGCTATTTGTTCCCCGACATGCTGGAAGGCTACTTCTTCGCCCTGTTCGCCATCGCCATTGCGGCAGCCGAAACAGCCATCGCCATTGCCATCATGATTAACATCTACCGGAACATACGCAGCATCCAGGTGAACCGCTTGGAGGAGTTGAAGTGGTAATATCGATTGAAGTGAAAAACTAATAACTGAAAAATTAATATGGAATATACAATTCTGATTCTGCTGCTTCCGTTCCTCTCGTTTCTGATTCTCGGGCTGGGAGGCAAATGGATGTCACATCGCACGGCAGGTCTCATCGGTACGGTGGTGCTGGGTGCGGTGACAGTGCTTTCCTATGCGACGGCTGCCATCTACTTCAGCAGTCCCCGTCTGGCGGACGGCACTTTTGAAACACTGATGCCCTACAACTTTACCTGGCTGCCTTTTACAGACAAGCTGAGCATTGACATGGGTATCCTGCTCGATCCGATTTCTGTCATGATGCTTATCGTTATCAGCACGGTATCATTCATGGTACATATTTACTCTTTCGGCTATATGAAGGGAGAGGTAGGATTCCAGCGTTATTACGCCTTCCTTTCGCTGTTCACCATGTCCATGTTGGGCCTGGTGGTAGCAACCAACATTTTCCAAATGTATCTGTTCTGGGAGTTGGTGGGCGTATCTTCCTATCTGCTGATTGGCTTTTACTACACCAAGCCTTCGGCCATTGCCGCTTCCAAGAAGGCATTCATCGTTACCCGTTTTGCCGACTTGGGCTTCCTGATTGGTATCCTGATTTACGGTTACTTTGCCGAGACTTACACGTTCACTCCCGACCAGATGGCTCTGGCCAAAGGCGGTGCTGCCATGTTGCCGCTGGCATTAGGCCTGATGTTTATCGGTGGTGCCGGTAAGAGTGCCATGTTCCCGTTGCACATCTGGTTGCCGGATGCCATGGAAGGCCCGACACCTGTCAGCGCCCTGATCCACGCCGCAACCATGGTGGTAGCCGGTGTTTATCTGGTAGCCCGCATGTTCCCGCTGTTCATCGAATATGCTCCTTCCACGCTGCACATCGTGGCTTACGTAGGCGCATTCACCGCTTTCTTTGCCGCAAGTATCGCCTGCGTGCAGACCGACATCAAGCGCGTGCTTGCCTTCTCTACCATTTCCCAGATTGGTTTCATGATGGTAGCCCTGGGTGTCTGCACAGCCAGCGACCCGCACGAAGGCGGTTTGGGTTACATGGCAAGTATGTATCACCTGTTTACACACGCCATGTTCAAAGCCCTGCTCTTCCTGGGTGCCGGTAGCATCATCCATGCGGTACACAGCAACGAGATGTCGGCAATGGGAGGTCTGCGCAAGTACATGCCCATCACGCACATCACGTTCCTCATTGCCTGTCTGGCCATTGCCGGTATTCCTCCGTTCACCGGATTCTTCTCGAAAGACGAAATCCTGGCTGCCTGCTTCCAGTTCAGCCCGGTAATGGGATGGATTATGACTGTCATTGCCGCCATGACCGCTTTCTACATGTTCCGTTTGTATTATGGCATTTTCTGGGGAAAAGAGAACAAAGAACTTCATGCAGCCCACACGCCGCACGAGAGTCCGCTGACCATGACTTTCCCGTTGATGTTCCTGGCTGCCGTTACGGTAGTGGGAGGCTGGCAGTTCATCCTGCCGTTCGGACACTTCATCAGTTCCAACGGCCATGCCTATGACATTCACCTCGACCCGACCATCGCCATTACCAGCGTAGTCATCGCCATCATCGCCATCGCCCTGGCCACATTTATCTATGCCAAGGAGAAACAGCCTGTGGCCGATGCCCTGGCACGCCGGTTCCGTGGTCTGTGGACAGCCGCTTACCACCGCTTCTACATCGACGAGATTTATCAGTACATCACACACCGGATTATCTTCCGCCGCATCTCTACCCCCATTGCCTGGTGGGACCGCCACGTGGTTGACGGCTTCTTCAACTTCCTGGCATGGAGTTCGAATGCAGGCAGCGATTCCATCCGTACCCTGCAGAGCGGACGCATCCAGCAATATGCGCTGGTGTTCCTGCTGGGTGTGCTGGCCCTGATACTTATACTGTTGCTGTAAAGCAGAAAGCTATTAATTAACAATGAAGTCTAAATATTAAATACCACATAAGATGAATTTCTTATCATTATTTGTTCTCATTCCCCTGCTGATGTTGCTGGGTCTCTGGTTGAGCCGCAACATCTCACAGATACGCACGGTGATGGTGACCGGAGCCTCGGCGTTGCTGGTATTGTCCGTCGCGCTGACCGTGATGTACCTCCAGGCACGTCAGGGAGGCGCCACAGACGAAATGCTGTTCTGCGCCGACATGGTCTGGTATCCGGCACTTAACATACATTATTCGGTGGGTGTAGACGGCATCTCCGTCGTGATGCTGCTGCTTTCTGCCATCATCGTATTTACCGGCACGTTCGCCTCCTGGCGTCTGCAGCCGCTCACGAAAGAATACTTCCTCTGGTTCACCTTCCTTTCGCTGGGTGTATTCGGTTTCTTCATCTCGATCGACTTGTTTACCATGTTCATGTTCTACGAGGTTGCCCTGATTCCGATGTACCTGCTGATTGGTGTATGGGGTTCCGGACACAAGGAATACTCCGCCATGAAGCTGACGCTGATGCTGATGGGCGGTTCGGCTTTCCTGCTCATCGGTATCCTGGGCATCTACTTCGGTTCGGGTGCCACGACGATGAACCTGCTGGAGATTGCCGGCCTGCACAACATCCCCATCGAACAACAGCGCATCTGGTTCCCGCTGACCTTCATCGGTTTCGGCGTATTGGGTGCCTTGTTCCCGTTCCATACATGGAGCCCCGACGGTCATGCCTCGGCGCCTACGGCCGTATCTATGCTGCACGCCGGCGTGCTGATGAAATTAGGAGGCTACGGTTGCTTCCGTATCGCCATGTTCCTGATGCCTGAAGCAGCCAACGAACTGTCTTGGATATTCCTCATCCTGACCGGTATCTCGGTGGTTTACGGTGCCTTCTCGGCTTGCGTACAGACCGACCTGAAGTACATCAACGCCTACTCTTCGGTGTCGCACTGCGGCCTGGTGCTTTTCGCCATCCTGATGATGAACACGACGGCCAGCACGGGTGCCGTGCTCCAGATGCTGTCACACGGACTGATGACGGCCTTGTTCTTCGCCCTCATCGGTATGATTTACGGACGCACCCATACCCGTGACATCCGCGAGTTGAACGGCCTGATGAAAATCATGCCTTTCCTGTCGGTGTGCTACGTCATTGCCGGTCTGGCCAACTTGGGTCTGCCGGGTCTGAGCGGATTTGTGGCCGAAATGACCATCTTTACCGGTTCGTTCCAGCATGCTGACACCTTCCACCGTGTCTGGACCATCCTGGCCACGACATCCATCGTTATCACCGCCGTCTACATCCTGCGTGTAGTAGGCAAGATTCTGTATGGTACCTGCACCAACAAGCACCACCTGGCCTTGACAGATGCCACGTGGGACGAACGCACGGCAGTCATCATCCTCATTGCCTGTGTAGCTGCTCTCGGTCTGGCACCGTGGTGGATCAGCAATATGATTGGCGACAGCGTATTGCCGATAATCAATCATCTGGCAGTAGTTCAATAACCATTAACCCCAACTAATTGTACAAATATGGATTACAGTCAATTCCTACTGATGAGAGATGAGCTTTCGCTGATTGCCGTCATCGTCATTCTCTTCATCGCAGACCTCTTTATGAGTCCTGACAACCACAAGCGCGACGGGAAACCGGTGCTCAACACCTTCCTTCCCATCGCCCTGCTCCTCATACATACCATCATTACCATCGTGCCGGGTCCGGAAGTTTCGGCTTTCGGCGGCATGTACATCAACTCGCCGGTGCAGAGCATCGTGAAATCCATTCTCAGTGTGGGCACGCTCATCGTCTTCCTGATGGCCCATGTATGGATGCGCCGCGAGGAGAACCACATCAAACAGGGTGAGTTCTACGTACTGACGCTCTCCACGCTGCTGGGTATGTATTTCATGATTTCTGCCGGTCACTTCCTGATGTTCTTCATCGGACTGGAAACGGCCAGCATCCCGATGGCTGCCCTGGTAGCTTTCGACAAATACCGCCAACAGTCGGCCGAGGCTGGTGCCAAGTACATCCTGACCGCCATGTTCTCCAGTGCCCTGCTGCTCTTCGGCCTCTCGCTGATATACGGCACGACAGGAACGCTGTATTTTGAGGACATACCCGCCGCCCTCGACGGCAATGCCTTGCAGGTGATGGCTTTCGTGTTCTTCTTCTCGGGCATGGGCTTCAAGATTTCGCTGGTTCCGTTCCACTTGTGGACAGCCGATGTTTATGAAGGTTCGCCCAGCACCGTGACGGCTTATCTGAGCGTCATCTCCAAAGGCTCGGCAGCCTTCGTGCTGATGATTGTCCTCATCAAGGTGTTTGCTCCGATGGTGACAGAATGGCAGACGGTGCTCTACTGGATTATCATCCTGTCCATCACCTTGGCCAACCTGTTTGCCCTGCGCCAGCAGAACCTGCAGCGCCTGATGGCATTCTCCAGCATCTCGCAGGCAGGCTACATCATGCTGGGTGTCATTGCCGGCACGCCGATGGGTATGACTTCGCTGATTTACTACGTACTGATTTACCTGTTCGCCAATTTAGGTGTCTTCACTGTCATCAACATTGTCATGCAGCGTTCGGGCAAGGTGACGCTGACCGACTACAACGGTCTGTACACCACCAACCCGCGTCTGGCTTTCCTGATGACGCTGGCCCTGTTCTCACTGGCAGGTATCCCTCCGTTCGCAGGCTTCTTCTCGAAGTTCTTCATCTTCGCGGCAGCCTTCCACAGCGGCTTCCACCTGCTGGTGTTCATCGCCTTGGTCAACACGGTACTCTCGCTCTACTACTACCTGCGCGTGGTGAAATCCATGTACATCAACAAGAGCGACGAACCGATTGCTGCCTTCCGCAGCGATAACTACACACGGGCCAGCCTGCTCATCTGCACGGCAGGCATCATTGTGTTGAGCATCGCAAGCGTAGTGTACGAGAGCATCGACCAATTTAGTTTTGGCTTGTAAATGGCAATTAATATTATGGACAACTTTGATGCCAGGACGCGTGAGCGTCTTGGCATCTTTTTTTAGCTCTTCCCGTTCACACGACCCACAAACTTGCAACACATTCTTAACACACCTGCAAAACGAACGTACCTCCTTTGTAGCCACGATGTAACACGAAAGCCTCATCTTTGCAACGGAAAAAGAAACAAGCAAAAAAGATGAGTACAAGACTTGATTTGGGAAGGATTCTCTTCCTTATTTTACTGCTCTCCCTTTCCTGCATGGCTGTCATGGCAGGAAATCTCAAAGGCAACATCATTGACAAAGAGACCCGTGAACCGCTGACCGGCGCCACGGTGCAAGTGACTGGAACCACCCAGGGCGCCATAACCGACCTGGACGGCAATTACCAGCTGAATCTGAAGCCGGGAACGTATTCCCTGCAAGTGTCGTACATAGGATATAAGACCGAAACGGTGGAAAACCTCCGGATAGGCGATACAGACATGGTCATGAACTTCGAACTGGCCCCGGACGCCGAGGTACTGGGCGAAGTACAGGTGGTGGCACGCAAGAACCTGGAGGGCGAACGCGCCCTGCAGATGGAACGCCGGAAAGCAACCCTGGCCATCGAGAACTTAGGCGCCAAGGAAATGAGCCTGAAAGGCATCAGCAGCGTGCAGGAAGGTGTGAAGCAAATCACCGGTATCTCCATTGCCGACGCCGGACAGCTCATCGTGCGCGGACTGGGCGACCGCTACAGCACCACCACGCTGAACGGACTGCCCATCGCGTCACCCAACCCGGACAACAAGCTTATCCCCCTCGACCTCTTCCCTTCGAGCACCGTACAGAACATCACCGTCAGCAAGGTGTACGATGCCGCCACCTTTGCCGACTACAGCGGTGCCCACATCGACATCAGCACCAAAGAGAATACCACAGACAACTTCTTCAACGTCAGCTTCAATGCAGGCGGACACTTCAATGCCCTGGGCAAGGACTTCTACCAGATGGACCGCGGCTCGCTCTTCAAGACGCCCTCCATGGACCAGAGCATCTACAACATGAGCTTAGGAGATTTTGAAGACTACGTGCTGCAGAACAACATCTTCCACACCACTTTCGACGTGGAACGTAAAACTGCCCTGCCCGAATTTGGCGGAAACATCGGCGTCGGGCGCAACATCGCCATCGGCAACCAGACACTCAGCCTGCTGGGCTCGTTCAGCCTCAGCAACGAAACGGAAATCCTGAACGATGCTTTCTATAAAACGATGGAGGCCACAGGCAACATACAGAATGACTTCGATTACGACGAATACACCGCCACGCTGAAGATAGCGGCACTCGCCTCGGCAGGCATCACCCTGCGCAAGGAAGACCGCATCGGCTACACCTTCTTCTATGCACGCAACGCCAGCGACTCCTACCAGCGCCGCGAAGGCGTGGACGCCGAAGACCACCGGCTCATCGGCAGCAACGACATCACACACATCTATACCCTGCAGAACCACCAGCTGAACGGGATGCACCACTTCGGCACGCAGTGGGAACTGGCCTGGGGAGGCTCCTACGGCAAAACCGGCAGTGAGGAACCCGACCGCCGCCAGGTGATGTTCCAGAAAGCCGACGACGGTTCACTCAGCCTCTTCAAGCTGAACCGGCAGGAAACCATGCGCTACTACGGTGAACTGAACGAAGACGAATGGGTGGGCAACCTCGCCCTGAAATACAAGTGGAGCGAACAGAACAATGCCCGCATCGGATTCAGCTACAAAGACAAGAACCGCGACTATATGGGTACCCGCTTCTACTACAACGTGAACCGGCTGAACCCCGTCATCGACGACATCTACCAGACCAGCGGCTACCTCAACCAGGAGAACATTGCCAACGGCAACATCGTGGTGGAACGGCGCATGCAGCCCCACGACACCTACCGCGCCGGCATGAACATCTATGCCGCCTATGCGCAGACCGACTTCTACCCGCTGCCTTCCCTCCTGGTCAATGTGGGCCTGCGCTACGAGTATGCCAAGCAGTGGGTGGAATATGCCATAGAGGGCGAAAGCAAGTACCAGCGCCGACGCGACCTGAACAAGCACGACCTCTTCCCCACCGTGAACCTGAAGTACAGCTTCAACGAACGGAACAACCTGCGCTTCTCGCTCTCGCGCACCATCACCCGCCCGTCGTTCATCGAAATGGCTCCGTTCCTCTACCAGGAATCCTATGGCTCGGCACAAATCCGCGGTAACGAAGACTTGCAGAACAGTTACAACTATAACTTTGACCTGCGCTACGAACGCTTCGGCGAGAACGGCGACATGTTCTCCATCACCGGCTACTACAAGCACCTGGACAAGCCCATCGAGCGCATCCAGCGCCTGCAGGGCGGCGCCACCCTGCACTCGTTCCAGAATGCCGACCAGGGCATGGCAGCCGGCATCGAGGCAGAATTCAGGAAACTCCTGTTCAAGGATTTCCGCTTAGGCGCCAACGTATCTTACATGTACACCAACGTGAAGCTGCCCGAAAGCGGTGCCTACACCAACAAGGAACGTTCCCTGCAAGGCGCTTCGCCCATATTGCTCAACGCAGACATCACTTATTCGCCCCGCTTCGGCGAAGAACGTGCCCTGAACCTAGCACTGCTCTACAACTTGCAAGGCAAACGCATACATGCCGTGGGAGTATCGCAACTGGGCGACATCATGCAACAGGCTGTGCACACGCTCAACTTCAACGCCAGTTTCGACCTGAACAGGCATTTCGCCCTGAAGCTGCAGGTCAACGACCTGCTGAACCGCGATGTCCTGTTCAAACAGGATGTGCCCCAAACCGGCGAAACCGTGGAAGTGGAGAGATACCGCAAGGGGACCAGCTTCGAGGTGGGATTCAGCTACAAACTGTAAATTATACTAACTAATAACCATTCATTTAATCAAAAAACTGAGAATTATGAAAACAATGAACAGAACTCTTTTTTCGATGGCCTTTTTGGCAGGCATGACACTTTTTGCTGCATGCAGCGACGATGAAAACGGCAACAACGGCGACAACGGTGACAACAACAATCAGGAAAACCTGCTGACCGGTGAAATCACAGAAGACGTGACCCTGGCCAGCGGACAGACCTACACCCTGAACGGTGTCTATAGAGTGAAAGAAGGCGCCACGCTGAACATCGAACCGGGCGTGACCATCATCGCACAGTATGACGACCAGGTGGACTACATCCTGGTGGAACAGGGCGCACGCATCAATGCAGAAGGCACAGCCTCCAACCCCATCGTGATGACCTCTGACCACGAAGAGCCGGGCGCATGGGGCGGCATACACATCTGCGGCCGCGCACACACCAATGCCGAGGGCGGCACGGGCAGCTCGGAAATCGGCAATGCCACCTACGGCGGCAACGACGATGCCGACAACTCCGGCACACTGCGCTATGTACGTGTGGAATACACGGGCTATGCCTTCGACGAGGAACACGAGGCAAACGGCATCTCCTTCTATGGCGTAGGAAACGGTACGACCGTGGACCACTGCCAGGCCTACAAAGGCTCGGACGATGGTTTTGAGTTCTTCGGCGGTTCGGTCAACGTAAGCAACATGGTGGTGGTAAGCTGCAGCGACGACTCTTTCGACTGGACGGAAGGCTGGAACGGCACCGGCACCAACCTGATGGCCTACCAGGAAGCGGAAAGTACCCTGGGCTATGCCTGCGACTGCCTCATCGAGGCCGACAACAACGGCGACAACAATGCCGCAACACCGGTGGCACACCCCGACCTGAGCAACCTGGTGCTCGTGGGCAACGGTGCCGAAGGCCGTGGCGTGCGTCTGCGTGAAGGTACCGAGGTAAGCATGGACAATGCCCAAATCTGCGGAAAGACCATGCCGCTGACTGTGGAAACTGAGCTGACTGAAAATGCGCTGACCGATGGTACTTCTGTATTGACCAACATCACCATCAGCGCCGACCTGGTGAGCAACGAAGGCATCTACACCAACGACAGCTTCCTGGCAGGCGAAGGCAATACAGTCGATGCCACTTTGAGCTTCGCTTCGCTCGACGATGTCATCAATGCCTGCACCTGGATTGAAGGCAGCTGGGTGAAGGTTGACTAATTTAGCTGACTTATATTTTCCGGGAGGGTGTGCCGAAATAGATATTACCTATTTTGACACACCCTCTTTTCGCACACGCAATTAAGGTGAAATAACAATCCGTAACCTCAGATGCGTCCAATCGTGCATTCAGGCAAAAAATATAAATGAAAAATCGGCATGTTTCACAGCAATATGCTATTATACAGTAGTTTGACAAATTAAAACCTTCCATTTTTTATAAACGGGGAATGACATGATTCCGGACTTTTCTGTGAAAGCAAACCGCTACCTGTTATTTCTTCTCCAAACATCCTTCACGCTTTCACCCTCGTTTAAACCGCTGTATATAAATAAGATATTGTGAAAGATACAGTCTTCACGCATCTTTCACACATCACGCGCGCAAAAGATTCTGCCCCACAGAGCAGACGGTCCGGCAGGTACCAACCCGGTTATTCCTAATAGTTTGAAAGCAACGTGGTCTGCCCGTAGAAGTAAAGTCCTTATCGCTTAGAGAGAGGCTTCCCCTCTATAGGAAGCAAATCATGATGCGTGAACGGTGTGTGAAAGATGCGTGAAGGCTCTATGTTTCACAGCAAATCGTTTATTAACAACAGGTTGAAACCCGGTGAAGGCGTGAAAGCATTTTTCTGAAAAGAACATGGAGGAGGAAGATGAAACATCTGCCGACACAGATTGCCCCGGGTGAAACACAAATTTCCGGCATCAATGACTGATAAAAAACTGAAAGTTCCCCTCAAATACAAGGTTACGGCGCTCAAATGAAGGATTACGATGCTAATATGAAGAGTTACGTCGCTAAAATAGAAAGTTACGCCGCTAATATGAAGGGTTATGGTGCTATATTTTGCGCGGGTTAGAATGGTGCATATCGCCACATTTTTGCTTGCGTTGACAATCTCATAGAGGTTGAACCTCGCACGTCTGACCCTTTCCTGCCCCGCACACTCGGCAACCTCGAAGAGGTTGCCGAGTGCATGCAGGGCAGGAATGTGGAAATGCACAATTCTAACCCGCGCAAAGTATAAAATAAAGGGTTACGCCGCTAATATGAAGGGTTACAAATGGTGTCCTGACCGTATCTTACAACAACCTTACGAAACGCTATGTCTGGTATGCCCAGGATATAATATTGAACTTACAACATCTTACAATGACCTTACAGCATCTTACAATGGCCTTACAGAACCTTACAATTACCTTACAACATCTTACAATGATCTTACAGAGTCTTACAATTGATAGCATATTCAGTTGATTATATGCATCTTACAGAATGGTTATGAATTGTAAGATAAAAAATAGTAGTATCTCTATCATTTTCCCTATTTTTGCATTGTCGAATTAAGAATAGAAACGAAAACGGCAACCTACGAAGGAGCGTTTTCACTGTGAACCATACCGTAATAACAATCAATGGGAAAGGGAGACACCCGGCAGTTGTTTATTTGTTTGGACGCAAATGACAACCGGGTGCTCCGTGACCCACTTAAAAAAGAAAGGAGGTGCACCAAAGGTACGAAAAGTTTTTGATGGGGCAATGCGATTGTCCGTTCCTTTGAAAGGATAAATACAGGAATAATAAAAACAACAATAAAAAAGAAATTATATGCATAAGAAACATTTAATAATGGCCTTGTTTGCCGTAGTTGCAGCAGTGGCAGGATATGGAGTTTATCAAACTCAGGCAAATGAGATTGCTCTGTCGGAAATGACATTGGCTAATGTAGAAGCATTGGCAACAGGAGAAGGACCTACCTCATTGGGTTGCAAACCTTATGATGGGGCTACATGCTATATTTTCGACGGTAATGGCCAATTAGTCGACAAACGCAAAAACCAATACCCTGGTCAATAATGAATCTTCATAATCTTTTACTCATTGGGATGATTCCGCTTGTATTATATTCTTGTCGGAATCACACAGCCGACAAGAGTTTGGCAAAGGATTCCCCGGAATCACGACAAGTCACGGCTTGCGATTCTGTAAATCTGGAAACCTACGGGATACTCTCTCCGCTGTATCTGGCTGCAGGCGATGATTCGCTGTGGATAGCAGGCGAAGGAACTTCGTCGTCCATGCTTTTCTTACTGACGGACCGGGGAGAACTTGTGGCTAAAGGCGTGCATATTGGGAACGGTCCAGGCGAAGTGTTGGAAGTTACTTCACTGCACCGGGTGAGGAACCGGACTTATCTTTATGACGGCAGAGGTGGGAAGGTCTGCGAGGTGCAGCGCAGGGATACCGTGCTCTATGCGGTGCCGCTCGATATGCAGAAACGTCTGTGTGACGATCTGATTCCTTTGTCAGACAATGCCTACCTTGTGCTTCCTGTGACTCAAGCATACAGTTACGCCCTGGCAGATAAAAACGGGAAACTGACCGATTCGCTTTCTTATTATCCTGCCAAGCCGGACGGCGTGTCCGATTTTACCCATGCCTTAGCTTGTGTCGGCACGTTGGCAGTGGAAGAAAACGGAAAACATTTTGCCCGAGCATTGGCTTATGACGGCGGAATAGACTTCTTTGGCGTAGACAATGGGCGCTTGTGCCATATTTCCCGGTATGAACGGTTCGGCATGGATTATGACGTGCTGGATGTCGGCCAACAGGTCCCTACCCTGTCACCTACAACCCGTGTAGGCTTTTCAGATCCGGCTGTCTCCACACGGCGGTATTATGTTCTGTATTCGGAAGAACTGGCTGTTGACAACCCGACGAAGGAAACCTGCACGGTTTGCTCGTTCGACATGGAAGGACGGCCTTTGTGCCTCTATCAGTTGGACCGTAGAATTTCTGCTATGACTGTAATGCCCGACGAAGACTTGTTATTGGCTATCGGACATGCTACAGAGCAAGAAGAATCCGTATATCTGTTTACTTATGATATCAATGAGTAAAGTAGGCGAAAGAAGGAGACACCCGGCAGCTGTTTATTTGTTTGGACGCAAATGACAACCGGGTGCTCCGTGACCCACCTAAAAAAGAAAGGAGGTGCGCCAAAGGTACGAAAAATTTTTGATGGGGCAATGCGATTGATTGCCCAATCTGTTGAGTTACGGAGATACAATAACAAAATTATGAATCGGTATTATTTGTAGTAGAAAGAACACGTAACAACAAACAGAGTGGCATTGACTACAAAGTCGAATAGCGAAGAAAAACGTTCTGACCTGTGCCGGTTTCTGGGGAAGGACGGTGAAATCAAACAACCGGAACTAAAAAAATACAAAATGAAAAAACAAATCAAGATGCTGTTGGCATCCACAGTGGTAGCTGCAGCGGGTTATGGTATTTACACCAGCCAAGCGAGAGAAGTAAACTATGTGTCGGATCTCATCATGGAAAACGTGGAAGCGTTAGCCTCTTATGAAGTAGACCGCCCTGATTGTGAGTACGAAGTAAATGAAGACTGTCAGATGTTCGTAATTTATGCGGACGGGAATTGGGGATTGGATGTTCTTAAGAACCATAGAAAGAAAGACGGTTGGGGATAACAAATCCTGATGACATGGGTGGCTGCCTGCTTTGTTTCAGGTCAGCCACCGTTTGACTGTTTAATAGAAAGATTAAGAAATATGAAATGTTTAAATTGGTGTGTCGGTTGGATTATCGGCTTGCTTTTAGTTACAAGCTGTAGTGATATGGTTCATCAAGTGGGGACTGTGGATTTTAAACAATCTTACGACTTGAGACACAAGGGGAACAACACGGAAATAATGACAGATGGGGGGGCTCTATTTGTGATAGATACCTTGTTGGGGGTGTTTTCTTACAACAGCGAATCACTCTGCACGTTCTATTCCATACCGGACGGAATGAAAGAAATAGGCGGCTACGGCAGTTTCGGAAATGGACCGGGGGAATTTCTTCAACCTTCATTAACTTATGTTTATGGCAGCACTATCGGGTTGAGCGAGGTAAACAAGCATGAACTGGTACGTTTGGATATTTCTTATGAAAACGGGAATTTGTCCGTTTCCGAAAGGAAGCGTTTGAAAACACCTTATAAAATGAAAAAAGGGGAGTTGGTGTTACCGGATTACGAATATTACCGCTTGGATGACAAGCACTACGTTTCTCCGCATCGGGGACTTAATAATGATTTCTATACGTTGCTTGACGATTCCTTGCAGCCTGTTGTCCGGTTTGGCGAACCACCTATTCCGGAGAAGCTCCCACCTTTTGCTGCGTCAAGTCGTTTAGTTGGCCGAATTGTTGCCCATGAGGGAACGATGTTTTACGCGCTCAACAACTTGCCTTATCTGGCCTGTTACCGTTTGGAGTCCGGACAGATGCAGGAACAATGGAGTTTCTATTATAACGAAGCCCATTACGCGGTAAGAAACAATGACCTGCTTTATGACCGGGATAAAACGTTTGGTCGAGTGAAAGATTTGGACACGGATGGGCAGTATGTTTATCTGTTGTACTTAGACCAACTGCTGAGTGAATATGACGGGACGAAGACAGAGAAATCATTGGCCAACAAGATACTGGTATTTGACTATGAAGGAAACGGAGTGGCCGTCTTGAATCTGGATTGTCGGCTTAGTAATATGGCATTATCCAAGGACAGCCGCACACTGTATGGCATCGCAAACCTGCCGGAACCTACGATTGTGGAATTTGACATGCCGGAAGGTTTGAGATGAGAAAATTGTATTTTTATAAATCCAACCGGTTATGAAAAAAAACATTTTCCATTTTGTGCATGCCTCCAAGTTGGCACTTTCCTTTTCAGCATTCATCCTGTTTTCTTGTACGGGTGGAGAGAAAGCCAAGGACGTTCAAGACTATCCATCCACCCCTTTGGAGTTTGTGAACATCTTCCACCCTGCTGAACATGAAGAGTCGGAACCTTTTATTGGCATGCCACACCAGATTGCCGTTGTGGACAGCATATTGATATGTGCAGACGAAATAGACGGGATGGCGCTTCTGCTTTATAATTTGAACAATGGTTCTTACCGTCGGGTGCTACGCATGGGTCCCGGACCTGATGACATACAAAGTACACCACTTGATATCAGCGTGTCGCACTCTGATAAGCGCATCATCATTCTCCAACGTAGGACCGGTGAATTGAGGTCATACTATTTGCAGGATTTATGGAATGATTCTATAAAGACACCTCGGAGACTCAAGGATAAATTTGGAGGAGACCGTGCCTCATGCACGTCCGAAGGCTATGTACTCTCCGGGCATTATCAGGATGGCATCCTGCACTTCTATAAGGAAAGCGGGGAAATGACTGATTCTATTGACTTGCATCCGGAGTGGCCCCAGGACCCTATCGGAAAGTACCGTTTATTACAAGGTCATATCGCCTTCAACGAAAGCAGCGGCTATGTGATGTATGCTCCAATTTTTGCCTCAGATTTCCTATGCTTCGGGCTTGAAAACGGCCATTGGAAAGAGGTTAGTTCTTTCACTCTGGGTGATAAAAGAATCGAACAAAGGGGAATGGAAGGTAATTGGGAACTTAAAAAGGATGATATCCATCGCAGCATCGATGCCTGCGCATCCGACCAATACTTTTACATTCTATATGAAGGGCGTGCGTTCTCTGTTACCCAAGAAGGAAGAGTCGGAGAAGAACTGGTCAAAGGCAATCATATTTATGTAATACGCTTTACAGCCAAGGGAGAATTGGACACAGTTTACGAGGTGGATCCCACCATCCTGAATATTTGTGTAACTGCCGACGATTCGTGCCTATATGCTATTCTACGCGGCAAGGATGGAGAATATACGGTAGGCAAGGCTCTTTTAAAGTAAGAGAGGAAGGGGGGAAAACGATTTTTAATTCGTATGAGATGAGAAGATTCTATCCTTATGTATTGTTGTCAGTGGCATTGGCATTCACTGCCTGCCACTCCAACTCAAGAGAAGATCAGTATGAATTGGTGAATGCTTGGGTAGGCAAGGAAATCACTTTTCCGGAAAAGATGGTGTTTATCGATTATGAAGGAGACACGGTGGATCTTGATTACCGGAATCAGCCTAAAATCCTCGTCTATGTCGATTCCGTGGGGTGCATCAGCTGCAAGTTGAAATTACCGGAATGGAATGCCTTTATCCAGACGGTCGATTCTGTGGCATCTTCTCCCTATGCTTATCTGTTTGTTTTCGGCACCCCGAAAGAGAAAGACGTCTATCGAACCATACGCATGTCCCATTTCAGGCATCCCGTTTGTATGGATCCAGGCGACTCCCTCAACTCATTGAATGGATTCCCTACCGATATGTCGCTACAAACTTTTTTATTGGACAAAGACAACAAAGTACTCGCCATAGGCAGTCCTGTTCTTAACCCCAAAGTGAAAGAGCTGTACCTGAGAATCATCCGTGGCAAGCCTTTGAACGTTGACGAAACCGAGAAAGCGGTACAGACCACCGTTTCCATCCCATCCACAGAAATTTCGATGGGTGACTTCCCCTGGCAGGAAGAACAGACTGCAGTCTTTACACTGAAGAACACGGGCGACAAGCCCTTGGTGATTCAGGACGCGGTGACCTCGTGCGGCTGTCTGCACGTGAGTTTCACGCAACAGCCGGTACTCCCGGGCAACGAGGCTGAGGTGCACGCCACCTACAAAGCCGACAATCCCGGCTACTTCAACAAAAGCATCACGGTGTACACCAATGCAGGGGATGCACCGATGAAACTGCGGGTGCGGGGCAATGCGGTAAGATGAAAGTAGGCAATAGACAATTAGTAGACAAACGCAAAAATCAATACCCTGGTCAATAATGAATCTTCATAATCTTTTACTCATTGGGATGATTCCGCTTGTATTATATTCCTGTCGGAATCACACAGCCGACAAGAGTTTGGCAAAGGATTTCCCGGAATCACGACAAGTCACGGCTTGCGATTCTGTAAATCTGGAAACTTACGGGGTACTCTCTCCGCTATATCTGGCTGCAGGCGATGATTCGCTGTGGATAGCAGGCGAAGGAAACCTGCACGGTTTGCTCGTTCGACATGGAAGGACGGCCTTTGTGCCTCTATCAGTTGGACCGTAGAATTTCTGCTATGACTGTAATGCCCGACGATGACTTGTTATTGGCTATCGGACATGCTACAGGGCAAGAAGAATCCGTATATCTGTTTACTTATGATAAGTAAATGTGCAAAATTAATTACTTATTGCTTATGAGCTACTTGCTATCAAGAGGTACCGGCATTCATTTCCTGTCGGCAAAATCAATCTTCATCATCTTTTGGATAAGCATCATTGTCTGTGGAATGGTTTCGTGCGGCCGGGCAGACGATAGCCAACTGGAGCAGGCCTTGGAGCGGGCGGGTGACAACCGTGCGGAACTGGAACAGGTGTTGAAGCATTATGCCGGTGAACCTGAAAAGTTGGAGGCTGCCAGTTTCCTGATACGGAACATGATGTATCACTTCTCCATCGAAGACTACTTTGTCCATACAGGTACGGGCGAACATTATTATCCGGACATTACCCACTTTGCGGATCAAGAAGACGTAAGTCGCCATTGCGATTCCCTGCGCGCCAGTGGTTGGAGCATCCGGCAAGAGAAACAGTGGGATTTGAATACGGTGCGTGCCGATTTCCTGATTCGGAATATCGACCTTGCCTTCGAGGTGAAAAAGAAACCTTGGGCAAAGGAAGTGACGTGGGCGGACTTTTGCCGCTACGTGTTGCCCTACCGGGTGCAGAACGAACCCCTGACCGGTTTGCGGGAAGAACTGATGCGGAAGTATGTGCCGCTGCTGGACTCTGCCCGCGTACAGCATCCGTTGGATGCCTGCCGCCTGCTGAACGACTGCCTGCATGGAGAGATTACTTATCGAGAGACCGGCAATCCGCTACGGCCCACCATTGAGGAAACGTATCGGGCAGGTATCGGGACGTGTGAGGCGTTGTGCAACTATGTCACCTTAGTGATGCGGGCAGCGGGTATCCCGGTGGCGGTGCGTCGTACCACCTGGACACGCATGGCGCGGGGACATGTCTGGTGTGCTGTCCGGCAGGATGGAAAGTCTTGCGACTTCGGACCAGGCGAGATGCCGTTCGGTGCATACAGGCACCGGCTGGCAACGGTACGTTACCTGCAGCCAGCCAAGATGTATCAACTGCATTTTGATGCTGACTTGTCCGGCTTCCCGGTCGATGATGACGGCTATGTGACCGTATTGAAGAATCCCCTTTTCAGCGATGTGACAGATGAGGGGGAATTGCCTGTATATGACTTGTATATCCCAGTAAGCCATAAGGAGGCAAGCTCCGGAAGATTGGCTTATCTGTGTGCTTATAATGCAGGCAAGTGGCTGCCGGTCGCTATGGGGCGATGCGAGGGAGACACTTGCCGCTTCACCAACGTGGCAGGCAGAAATTTCTTTTTGCTGGCAGTAGCGGAAGGTAAGCATCGGCTGAGGTATGTCGGAGCCCCTTTTCTGACCCGCGGTGACGGCACCTATCATCGTTTGTTGGAAGATGCCGGGCAGCCTGTTTGCCAGATTTTCCGACGGGAAACCGATGGATCTCCTTATTCGCTTTATTATTGGGACAGCGGAGAGGGAACTTTCAGGTTTCTGCCCTACCGGTCACTGACCGATTCCACACAGGAGTATGACAACATTCCCCGGAATGCCCTGCTGTGGTATGTGCATGAAAAGACTGTCCAAGACGACCGCATCGGGATGATTGTGGAGGGGACATTCAAAAAGAGTAATGAGTTTTGATGAGGAAGGTTCCATTTGTGTTGAAGCTACCGTTTCAGATGAAGACACTTATCCATTGGGCTGCAGTGGTGGGCCGTACCTGGCGGGGGTGGGAGTCGGTAGATGCAGTTGGAAGACAGCTGCTTGATGAAATTCCGGAGGAAGCCGGGAACAAGGCTTCGACCTAATTTTTTATTCTGCCGAGGCAAAATCCGGATTTTTTATCTAAATTTGCGAAGTGTAACGGGGATGCGGCGCACCATGCCGCATTCTACAAAAAAACTTATATGAAACGACTGGTTTGCTGGCTATTGCCAGCTGTGTTTTGCATGTCCTGCGGAGAAAGCAGGCAACCGGAAACGTCTGTGCTGACGGTCGATGATGACACCAGCTTTCCGAAACGTGAAATCTGTTTACAAGACATTGCTGAAGTGGAATATGTTCCGCTGATGACTTCCGACTCGGTATTGCTTGGAGACATGCTTCCCGAATCCGTGTCCGATGAAGGCATTGCGGTGAAGGGCAGCCAATTCAAAGACATTTACCTGTTCGATCGTACGGGACAGCAGTTGCAGGGATACATCAACCGCTGCGGACAAGGGCCGGAGGAGTACACTTCAATCGTATCTTGCATAATGGACTGGCAGCGGCGCGAAGTGTTCATTGCCGACTTTACCTCTCTGAAAGTTTATGGCTTTGACGGAACTTACCGACGTACGCTGCTGCGCGATGCGGACATGACGGCACTGATTTTGCACGACTTGGACTCCCGCCACTTACTTTGCGCCCGCGAACAGAAAGATGCTACGCAGCCTTATCGCCCTTATTTCAGACTCTCCAAGGAAGACGGCAAAGCAGATACACTGACCGTGACAGTTCCCCGCTTCCTGGCAAGCAACCGGAAAGTGCTGTGGGACGATGGAAGCATGAACATGGCCTATGGCTTCATGCCATTGCTGTCCGGGTGTGAAGACAGGGTATGGTTGACTGCTGTGGCACTGGACACCGTTTTCCGACTTCATCCCGACCAAAGGACCGAACCTGTACTCGTTCCCCGCCATGCTCCGACAACGGATGATGAAACGCCGCTGTTGTATTTTCGAGGCATGAGTGACCGCTTTGTCTGGCTCAGTTGGACACCGCGTAATGTGACTGTCCGCATGAGCGACATGCAGGCCGGGATGAGGGAGAGAAATCCGGTGTATATGTATGACCGGAACAGTAGGACGTGGTGTGAGCCGGTCTACCGCAACCGGGACCTGGCTACCGATACGCAGGACGTTTCATACATTGACCTGTCTTCCGTGCCTTATGGCTATGCTTTGGTCCTGCTCAACCCAGCAAACTTGGTGGAGGCCTACCGCAACGGAGATATTGTAGGCGAGAAACTGAAACAGATCGCTGCAACCCTTGCGGAAGACGACAATCCGGTGCTGATGCTTCTTAAAATGAAAAACTGATTGAATGAAGTTACCAATGAGAGTTTTTACAAAAGGAATCATGAACTATTTGACTAAAATAGGTGTGGGGGCGGCAAGCTGCTGCTGTTTATCTGCCTGTGGCGGTGCTTTCCGCGGAGATGTCAGATTCACGGAAGCGGATATAGCCTCGTTGCATTTGGATTCGACCCAAGTCTTACCGGCAATCGATTCGGCTGTAGTACGCGTCAATTTGAATCCGTTTTTGGGAAACCGGGAATTTGATTTCGGCAGTCTGGTGAATTCCATGCGCCTCATCCCTTTGGAAACGAACGACAACAGTTTAGTAGCCAATATCTATAAAGTCCTGTTGACCGACAAGTATATCTACATCCATGATGATTTCAAGAGAGGCGGTCTCATTATCTTTACAGCCGATGGCAAATTTGTACGGAGAATCTCGCATGGAGGAGGACCGGGTGAACTTTATCGTCTGTATGATATTGATTTTGACCGCGAAAATCAGTACCTGCTGGCTTACCAGCATCCGTACCTGATGTATTATACACCAGACGGCCAATACCTGCGCCAGAAGAAACTGCCGTTCGGCTTCTATAATTTCTGCGCCATACCCGGCGGCTATGCCTTTAAGACTATGGACGGATACGGGAACGAACATCTGGGTACGAAAAAGGATTATACGTTGCTGGTGACGGACACGACCTTCCGGTTGAAACAGGCGGCACTCCCCTCTCCCAGGCTGGTAGGTTTCGGAGGGTATCACTATCTGTATAAAACGTCGGAGGTGCAGGTGACGGCCAAATTCTGCGACACAGTGTACACATACAAACCCTTGCGCGGAGAGTTGGAAGCAGCTTATGCGCTGGACTATTCGGACAAGAAGCTGCCGTATTCCTATTGTTTGGATACAAACAGCAACAAGTTCATGGATGCAATTACCCAAAACGATTATTACTATTTTGTCGGTGAATACTTAGAAAACAATACGCACCAGGTGTTTTTCCTGCGTAACGACTATCGGAATCAGCGTACAGTGATTTACCGTGACAAGCGTACCGGCGAGATGACCGGCGGCTCGAATGCCAACTTTGACAAAAACGTAATCCCACCCATTGCTTTTCCGACAGCTGTATATGGAGATTGTTTTGTCTCACTACATTATCCGAATCCGAATGATTCGTGTCTGCAGGCCAGCCCTTTGCTTTCGGCAGAAGAGAAACGCGCCCTCTTGCAACTGCAGGAAGATGACAATCCCGTATTGGTGTCGTTCGCGCTGAAAACAATAAAAGACGACGAATAGGGTTGCTGTTAGAAAATAAAGAATTGAACATTGAAAGTCGGGGATGAAGAAATGGATTGTCATAGCGATAGGTGGACTGGCAACAGCACTGCTGCTGAGCCTGGTATGTGCCTCTGACAACCATTTGCCTGCCGGAGAGACAGTGGGACAATGGTGGTGGTTCGACCGCTCTGCCTTGTGCGCAGCGATGTGCATCGTCGTAGGAACCGTGCTATTCCGGAAAACAGCTTGTCCGGACTTCTCTGCTGCCGTGTCTTGGTCATTGATAGGCTGGGCTGTGGTACAGGCAGTCATGGGCCTGCGTCAACTGTATGGTTTCTCGGCATCGGGACATGCCCTATATGCACTGACAGGCAGTTTCTTCAACCCCGGCCCCTACTCCGGCTATTTGGGTATGGTTCTGCCGGTATGCCTGCACGAATACCTGAGACTGAAAACACCGGTTCGCTACGTAGCAGGTGGAGCCGCTCTGCTGATGTTGTGCGTGCTGCCTGCCGCCATGAGCCGCTCGGCATGGCTGGCAGCCGGTGTGTCGTGCCTGTGGGTATATGGTTGCCATGCAGGCTGGGGGCAGCGGTTGCAGCAGGCGTGGCAGACGAAACGGAACAAAGTGCTGGCTGTGGCGGGAATATCCATCTGCGTGGTGTGTCTGGCAGGCGCGGGACTGTTCTGGCTAAAGCCGGATTCTGCCAGGGGCCGTCTCTTTATGTGGCGGATGACCGGACGGGCAATCTGCGAAAAGCCTTGGACCGGACACGGAACCGGCAATTTTGCCGCGGCCTACGGCAAGGCGCAGGAAACCTACTTTGCGGCAGGAGACTATGAAGCATGGGAAGAGCGCGTGGCGGGCAGTCCGGAATATGCGTTCAACGAATACCTGCAGGCCACGGTGGAATATGGCATACCAACGACCCTGCTGTTGCTGGCAGGAGTGACAGTATGCTGGCAGGCCGGACGGAAGAAAAAACGTTACGGGTGCTGTGGTGCCCTGCTGTCGCTGGGTATCTTCGCCTTCTCTTCCTATCCGTTGCAATTGCCGGTGTTTGTGGTGACGGGCTGCTGCCTCTTGGCGGCAAGCGTGACAGGCAACAGCCGGAAAGGATGGATAGCGGTGGCAGTGCTGACAGGAGGCATCGGTATCGGGCAGTTTGCAGCAGACCGGGAAGCCGTAAAGGCATGCAAAGAGTGGATGAATGCCCGCCTGTTATACCAAAATGGTGCCTATGACAGCGCCGGAAAGGCATACAGGCAATTGTATCCGGTGCTGAAAGACCGGGCAGCGTTTCTGTTTGAATACGGGCACGGACTGCACCGTCAAGAGAAATACTCGGAATCCAACCAGATATTGGAAGAAGCTGCATTGCACAGTTGCGACCCGATGATATGGAACATCATGGGAAAGAATTACCAGGCTTTGGGTGACGGAACACGCGCGGAGACTTATTTCCTGCATGCCGTACATTTGTTGCCCGGACGGATTTATCCTTATTATCTCTTGGCCAAGCTTTATGCCTCCGCAACATACCGGAACCCGGAGAAGCTAAAGGAAATGAAACACATCGTACTGACCAAAGAACCCAAGGTGAACTCCACAGCTATCCGGCAAATGCGTGAAGAGGTGAATCGCTTAGAATAGACAAACGGCAAGAATGAGTTTTATGTTTCGTGCCGGATAACCCTGTATTTTCCCCCCAAGATAAGTAAGAATACCGATAAGCCCGCAATGCCAGGCAGCCCCCTCTAAATGCTTATACGATAGAAGCAAATTCCTTATAGCTAAGAAGGCGGCTCCGTAGCGCTCGGCAGTATCCTTCTTATCGCTTGGAACAAACAGGCTGATATTCTGAAAGCAACAAAAAGAATGGGGAGGCGCTGTCTTTTACAATAAATAACACATATATGCCATCTCCTCCTTTATCCCCCTATATGATGAGAACTAAAATTAATGATATTAACGAATTACCAATTTAAAGTTTTTAACAGAGCCAATATAGCAATTCTCATTTTTATTTCCTTACTTTGTCACATATTTCCAAAAAGAAAAAAAACAGCCATGAAGAAAAAACATAAGCACCACGATATGTTTATAAGAAAGAATCCGAAAAGACTCTGCCAATGGTTTTGTGTGGCATTGGCAGTGCTGACCGTAGCCTGCTCTGAAAGCAAAACAGACACCGTCGGCGAAGAAGAAGGGGTAAACACCGTACTGCCTGATGAACAAAACGAAGTGACCGTGCAAGTGCTGGAACGCAAAGACTTTGAACACGAACTGGTAAGTAACGGCAAACTGACCGCAGGCCAGCAGGCAAACCTGAAGTTTGAAACACAAGGAGTAGTGGCCGCTGTCTATGTAAAGAACGGCCAATTGGTACGTAAAGGGCAAAAGCTGGCCGAACTGGACAAATACAGCCTGACACGCAAAACCATACAGGCACGCGACGCCATGGAAGAAGCACGGCTGCAAATGCAGGATGTGCTGATAGGACAAGGATATGCCGCAGGCGATACAACCCACGCACCGGCCGACATCGTGCGCCTGGCACGGGTAAAGAGCGGATACGACCGCAGTGTGGCCGACTATGAACTGGCCAAACGCGAAGAAGAAAACGCCACTCTGAAAGCTCCGTTCGATGGCGTAATAGCCAACTTGTTCAGCAAACCATTCAATGAGCCAGATTCTTCCGAGCCGTTCTGCACGGTGGTAGGTACACAAGGCATGGAGGCAGACTTCACGGTACTGGAAAACGAATTGCCTTTGATTAAGGCGGGTGACCGGGTGGAAGTCACCCCTTATTCGGATGCTACCTCGCATTATACGGGACGCATCAGCGAAATCAATCCGCTGGTAGACGACAAAGGGATGGTGCGCGTCAAGGCTATAGTCAACGGCCAAGGCAAACTGTTCAGCGGCATGAATGTCCGGATAAGCGTACACCGTTCTTTGGGCAAGCAACTGGTTATTCCTAAAAGTGCCGTGGTACTACGGTCGGGCAAACAGGTGGTCTTCACCCTGCAAGACGGCAAAGCTATGTGGCACTACGTTCAAACCGGATTGGAAAATTCCGACAGCTACAGCCTGGTAGAAACCGCAGACGGACTGAAAGAAGGTGACGTAGTGATTGTGACAGGCAACGTAAACCTGGCCCATGAAGCACCAGTCAAAGTAATCGAGAATTGAGCATGAGACATTACTACTTACGCTTTTCACCCAGCATCTATCATTAATCATCAACCAGTATCTATGATTCGTTTCCTCATACAACGGCCCATTGCCGTGCTGATGGCATTCACTGCCTGTTTCATCATAGGCTTGGTGACATATTTCACATTGCCCGTATCGCTGTTACCGGACATTGCCATCCCGGAAATAACGGTACAGGTGACAGCAGAAAACACGTCGGCACGTGAATTGGAGAATACAATGATAAAGCCTCTGCGCCAGCAGCTCATCCAAGTGGCCAAACTGGAGGACATGCACAGCGAAACACGCGACGGTGCCGGACTTATCCGCCTGAATTTCGACTATGGCACCAATACAGACCTGGCGTTCATTGAAGTGAACGAAAAAATTGATGCCGCCATGAACTACCTGCCCAAGGAGGCCGACCGTCCCAAGGTAGTAAAAGCCAGTGCGACAGACATACCGGTGTTCTACCTCTACCTGACCTTGAAAAACGACAGTGCTTATGCCGCCACAGACGAGAAAGCCTTCCTGAATTTATGTGAGTTTGGCGAGAACGTTATCAAAAGACGCATCGAGCAGCTGCCCGAAGTAGCCATGGTGGACGTAACAGGTCTGCTGGACCGGGAAGTACAGATTGTGCCTGACCCGGATAAACTGGCCGTGCTGGGGCTGTCTGTGGAAGATATTGAAAATACACTGACACAGAACAATGTGGAACCTGGCAGCATGACCGTGCGCGACGGATATTATGAATACAACATCAAGTTCTCTACCCTGCTGCGCACCGAAGATGATGTACGCAACATCCTGCTGCGCAAAGAAGACCGCATTATCCGGCTGGGAGATTTCTGCCACATCAATGTAGTACCCGCCGAAGAACGGGGTGTCGTGCTGAGCAACGGCAAACGAGCCATAGCCTTGGCTGTCATCAAGCAAGCGGATGAAACGATGGACGACCTGAAGCAGGCCGTAAACGAAACGATGGACTACTTCCGGCAAATGTATCCAGATATCGACTTCAATATCAGCCGCAATCAAACAGAACTTCTGGACTATACCATCACAAACCTGCAGCAGAACCTTTCGCAAGGTTTTCTCTTTATCTGCATAGTGGCCATGCTGTTTTTGGGTGACCTGAAATCGCCGTTCATCATCGGACTGAGCATGGTAGTGTCACTCGTGACAGGCTTCATATTCTTCTACCTGCTTGACATGTCAATGAATATCATCTCCCTGTCCGGTCTTATCATGGCACTGGGTATGATGATAGACAACAGCATCATTGTGACGGAAAATATCTCGCAATATCGCGAACGGGGCTACTCCTTGCGACGGGCATGTGTGGCAGGCACCAACGAAGTGCTTACCCCCATGATAAGCTCTTCACTCACCACCATCGCCGTGTTCGTCCCCCTGATTTTCATGAGCGGTATCGGCGGTGCCTTGTTTTACGACGAAGCTTTCTCGGTGACAGTCGGACAAATCACCTCCTACTTCACCGGCATCATGCTGTTGCCCGTGCTCTATTACTTGGTTTACCGCACAGGCATCCGCCGGAAGAAGTCATGGATTTCCCGAATCCGCATCAACAACCCGCTGAAAGCGCACACGATGGACCGCTTTTATGATGCCGGTGTAGACTGGGTATTTGCACACAAGAAAACAAGCATCATTTTCTGCATCATTTCTGTACCTTTGTGCGTATTCATGTTCTACTTCATCGACAAAGAGCGTATGCCTCAGATAGACCAAAACGAACTGCTGGTGCGCGTAGAATGGAATGAAAACATCCATGTGGACGAAAACCGCAACCGCATAGACAACCTGATGCGACAACTGAAAGACGACGTGGTGGAACAAACTGCCGATGTGGCACAACAAGACTACCTGCTGAACCGCGAACAACCGCTGTCTTCATCGGAAGCCGAACTGTACTTCAAAACCGAAAGTCCCGAAGAAATCGCTCCTTTGCAGGATAAAATATATAATTTGCTGAAGACCGGTTATCCTTTGGCTGTCGTGTCTTTCTCACCGCCTGAAACCGTATTTGAAAAGCTGTTCAACACGGGCGAGGCAGACATCGTGGCCGAACTTTATGCCCGCAACAAGCAGGCTACACCTTCTCCTGAGGAATTACGCACGCTGGAACAACGCCTGACCGATGTGGCAGAAACAGCGCCTGTGGGACTGGCTTTTGAAGACCAGCTGAACATTCTCATCCTGCAAGAACGGCTGCTGCTCTACAACGTCAGCTACGATGAAGTTTACCGGACTCTTCGCACTGCTTTCAAGGAGAATGAAGTGGCAATGCTGCATTCTTATCAACAATACCTGCCTATCAGTATCGTAGGACAGGATCGTACGGTAAATGAAATACTGCAGAATACGCTGGTCCGTACCCTACCCGACGAGCAAGGTGAAATAGAATACCTCCCTCTGAGTCAACTTATCCGCATATCACCGGCCGAAGACCTGAAGACTATCACAGCCGGTAGAAACGGTGAATACATTCCTTTCAGCTTCTATCACGTGCCACATCCCGAAACGCTGATGAAAAATGTGAAACAGGAAGCAGACTCCGACGGGCACTGGGACACATCCTTCAGCGGCAGCTTCTTCTCCAACCGCGAGATGCTTAATTCGCTGGTGGTAATCCTATTTATCTCCATCTTGCTGATGTACTTCATTCTGGCAGCCCAATTCGAAAGTTTTCTGCAGCCGCTCATCGTGCTGCTTGAGATACCTATCGACATCGCTTTTGCCCTGGTGCTGCTTTGGGTGTGCGGGCATACCCTGAATCTGATGTCAGCCATCGGTCTTATTGTAACCTGCGGCGTCATTATCAACGACTCCATCCTGAAGTTGGATGCCATCAACGAATTGCGAAAGCAAGGATGGCCTTTGATAGAAGCTATCCATGAAGCCGGAAGACGACGCCTGCGCCCCATTATCATGACAGCTCTAACCTCCATGTGCGGTATGATTCCTTTATTGTTTGCCTTTGATATGGGTTCTGAACTGCAGCATCCCTTTGTCATCGGCATGATTGGAGCTATGGTCATTGGTACGGCTGTCAGTCTCTTCATCATACCACTCATCTACTGGTATATCTATCGCAAGGGAGAAGCCAAGCGCTTGTCTATGTTGGGAAAGGAGGCTGACCATGCATCATGAAAAGCTTACCGACATATTTACTAAATACAAGATATTGTCAAACAATGAAAAAGCCTCTATCTACATTATCCACCTTGTAAAGACAAATAATATAATGAAAAAGATACTGATACTTACACTTCTGCTTCTGCCAACGGTCCTACATGCCCAACAAAAGCTAACCTTGGACCTCCAACAGACAATCCGCCTGGCAAACGACAGTTCGCTGGAATCTTTCCGCGCACAAAACATGTACCTCAGCGGATATTGGGAATATCGCAGCTACCGTGCCAACCGCCTGCCCAGCCTGACACTGGACCTGACGCCCGCACAATATTATCGCGATATTACACGCCGATACGACTCAGAAGCAGACATTGATGTCTACCGCTCACAGCAATCATTCTACGCGTATGGCAGCTTGTCCATCCAACAGAATTTAGACCTGACAGGCGGTACATTCTATGCCAATACATCGTTGGGATATATGCGTAACTTTGGTTCCAACAAATACACACAGTACACCAGCGTACCTTTTCAGATAGGTTATACGCAAGAACTGATTGGCTACAACGCCTTCCGCTGGGAACGTAAAATTGAGCCTCTGAAATATGAAAAAGTAAAGAAACAATATCTTTACAACACAGAACAGGTAGCCGAACAAGCCACTACATACTTCTTCGAACTGGCCATGGCGCAAGCCGAATACGACTTGGCACGGGACAATGCAGCCAGCACTGACACCCTTTACCGCATCGGACAAGAACGCTTTAAAATTGCAGGCATCAGCCGTGCCGACTTGCTGACATTGGAACTGGACCACGTCAATGCAGGCAATACCCTTCAGACAGCCGCCAGCAGTCTGAAACGCGCCATGTTTACTTTGGCATCATTCCTCGATTTGCCCAAAGACACACAAATCCGTCTCGTCCTGCCCGGTCCGCCACAAAACTTCAATATTCCAGTAGATAAAGCCCTAACCATGGCACGCGAAAACAACCCGGACTTCCTACAAGTGCGCCAGGATATTCTGGAAGCTGAGCAAGAAGTGGACCGGACTAAGAAAGAATCGCGCTTCAATGCCAGTATCAATGCCAGTATAGGTTTCAACCAGGTGGCCGAAGATTTGGGCGGGGCCTACCGTCATCCTCAGCAGCAGGACATGGTATCCGTTTCTGTCAGCATTCCACTCGTAGACTGGGGAGTGCGCAAAGGAAAGTATAATATGGCACGCAACAATCTGAACGTAGTCAAAATCTCTTCCAGACAAAGCGAAATCAGCATAGAAGAAGAAGTCATCATGACAGTAAACGACTTTAATATCCAGCAAAGCCTGGTGCAAAGTGCTTCGCGCGCACTCGACCTGGCCGACATGGCCTACGAAGAGACACGCCAGCGATACATCATAGGGCAGGCCGACATCAACAGCCTGACCCTTTCACTCAACCGGCAACAAGAGGCGCAACGCAATTACATCTCTGCCCTACAGAGTTACTGGCTGAACTATTACAAGATACGTCGTCTGACTTTATTCGATTTTGCCAGCGGATTCTCGCTGTCTGATAAGTTCGATTGGAATGTGAGTGATATGTAAACAAAGGAATGTAGACTTATTATGACCCAAAAACGTCCTCATCCATCTGCCATCCAGACCGACCATCAGCGTGTAGTAGTAGGCGGGCTGTCGTCGTTCACACTCATCGTATCCTTTATCTGCCTGGCTTTAGTCGGACTGGCACTGATTCCCATGCTGCCTGTCAAACTGAATCCTTCGCGCAGTTTACCGGGATTCACTGTGAGCTATTCGATGCCTAATGCCTCATCACGCGTGATTGAGATGGAGGTAACCAGCCGACTGGAAGCCATGCTGGCCCGCATCCGGGGGGTAGAGAAGATGAGTTCTACATCGGGCAACGGTTATGGGAGCATTACCATCGACCTGGACAAACATACTGACGTGGATGCCGTACGTTTCGAAGCTTCCACCATCATACGCCAGACATGGTCTGAGCTGCCCGATGGTGTGTCTTATCCGGTTATTCAAATGAAAGTGCCCGAAAGAGACGCGCAACGGCCTTTCCTTTCTTTTACTCTCAATGCACCTTCTACACCTATCCTTATCCAGCAATATGCCGAAGAACATATCAAGCCCCGTTTAGCCCGCTTAGATGGAGTCTATAAAGTAGAGATTAACGGTGCTACTCCTATGGAATGGCAACTGGAATACGACAGCGAACAATTACGTCGTTTAGGGGTCACCATCCAGGACATTACCCAAGCTGTAGAGAATCATTACCGACGGGAATTTTTAGGAACCAACGATGTCAGCGACGGGAAAGGTGGCAGACAATGGATTCGCCTTGCCCTGGTGCCCGAAGGCAGTGCCTCTCACTTTGATGCGGCCACTATTCCTGTCACCACTGCTGATGGTAAGATTCTCCGGCTGGACGAACTGGTCAAGGTAACCCATATAGAAGCCGCTCCACAAAGCTATTACCGCATAAACGGGTTGAATTCAATTTACCTGTCTGTTACAGCCGAGGAAACTGCCAACCAATTGCGCCTGGCTACAACCGTAATGGATGAAATGGAAGCCATGAAATCAATACTGCCGGTAGGCTATGAAATCCACATCAGCTACGATGCGACGGAGTATATCAGCGAAGAACTTGATAAAATATATTATCGTACAGGACTCACCGTACTCATTCTGCTGGCATTTGTTTGGCTCATCACACGACGTTTGCGTTATCTGTTTCTTATTGTTGTCAGCCTTGCGGTGAATATCTGTGTGGCAGGTATCTTTTACTACCTTTTCGGACTTGAAATGCAGCTTTACTCGCTGGCAGGTATCACGGTGTCACTCAATCTGGTCATCGATGCCACCATCGTAATGACTGACCATATTCTGCACCGCCACAATCTCAAAGCCTATCTTTCTGTGCTTGCCGCCACGCTTACCACAATGGGAGCATTGGTCATTATCTTCTTCCTGAAAGAAGAAATCAGACTGAACCTGCAGGATTTTGCTGCCGTGGTTATCATCAACTTGGGAGTATCACTGTTTGTTTCGCTATTTTTCGTACCCTCTCTTATCGAAAAATTAGGATTGGTAAAAAGCCGTCCCTTCTCCCTGAAAGGTATCTGGAAGGTGCTGCGCCGACACAAAAGAAAAAGCCTCGGCTCTGATAAGGAAAATTATCGGCATGCCCGTTGGCAACAGTTCCGTTCACGTTACCTATCAGGCAAACGTCCCACCGTATATTTCACCCGTTTCTATGAACGGCTGATATGTTTGTTGCGCCGTCGCCGCTGGGCGGTATGGGTAGTGCTGATACTGGCCTTCGGACTGCCGGTCTTCCTGCTGCCGGAGAAAATAGAAGACGACAGCCGGTGGGCAGAACTTTACAACAAGACTGTGGGAACCTCAACTTACAAAGAAAACATCAAGCCCATCATAGACAAAGCCTTAGGAGGAACACTCCGCCTCTTTGTGGAAAAAGTGTACAACGGCAGCTATTTCACCCGCAACGAAGAAGTGGTGCTGATTGCCACTGCCACCTTACCCAATGGCAGTACGCTGGAGCAAATGAACACACTGATGAAACGCATGGAGACTTATTTAAGCCAATTCAAAGAAATACGTCAGTTCCATACATCAGTCTACAACGCCCGCCGAGGCGGCATAAATGTGTACTTCAAGAAAGAATACCAACACACCAGTTTCCCCTATACCTTGAAGGCCAACATCATCAGCAAGGCTCTGCAGTTAGGTGGAGGCAGCTGGGGGGTTTACGGCTTGCAAGACCAAGGGTTCAGCAACGATGTACGCGAAAGTGCCGGTTCTTACCGTGTGGTCATGTTCGGCTACAACTACGACGAACTGTATGAATGGGCCGAACGGTTGAAATCCAAGCTCTTAACCCACCGCCGTATTAAAGAGGTTCTTATCAACTCAGAATTCTCGTATTGGAAAGACGATTATCAGGAATATTATTTCAACCTGAACAAACAACGTATGGCACAAGAGGACATTAGTGCCACTCCCCTTTTTGCTGCTGTCCAGCCCATTTTCGGACGTGATATAAATATAGGTACAGTAGTAACAAAAGACGGGACAGAAAACATCAAACTATCCTCGCGCCAGTCCAACGAATACGACATCTGGGCCATGCAATTCTATCCCTATGGCACAGACAATGACAAACATTACAAGTTGTCCGACTTGGCTGAGGTAGAAAAGGGACAGATGCCCCAGCAGATAGCCAAAGAAGACCAACAATACCGCCTCTGCCTGCAGTATGAATACATCGGTTCGGGCGAAATGGGACGCCGCCTGCTGGAAAAAGACCTGGAAGAGTTCAACAAACTGTTGCCTATGGGCTACACCGCCAAGTCGGAAAGGAGTTATTGGTATTGGGGCAAAGACAACAGCAAGCAATACCTGTTGTTGCTACTGGTCATTGCCATCATCTTTCTTATCACCGGCATACTGTTCAACTCACTGAAACAGCCGCTGGCCATTATTTCCGTCATACCGGTTTCCTATATCGGAGTGTTCCTCACGTTCTACCTTTTCCGGCTTAATTTCGATCAGGGAGGCTTTGCTTCGTTCGTTCTGTTATGTGGAATCACTGTAAACGCCAGCATATACATCATGAACGAATACAACAGTCTGCGCCGCCGTTTCCCGAAACTCACTCCTCTCCATGCCTACACCAAAGCTTGGAATGGAAAGGTAGTGCCTATCTTCCTGACGGTAGTATCTACCATCTTGGGCTTTATTCCCTTCATGATGGGCACAGACAAAGAAGCTTTCTGGTTCCCATTGGCCGCAGGTACCATCGGAGGACTGCTCATGTCGGTAGTGGGTATCTTCTTCTTCCTGCCTTTGTTAGTGCTGAGACGCAAGGACGTAGGAGAAAAGAAAAAGCAGAAAAGGAAACGTCTGCTTCCCAAATTCGCCCGGATAAGAAAATCCTCCACTACGCCCCGTTAACAGAAGTTTGTCAGCCAACTAAGAAGGATATATATCAGGAATACGGTATCATTCTGTCATCCCAACCTTGTACTCTTCCGACAACGGAAAAAGCAAAGGAAGAAGACAGAATGATACATTAATCTATCAAGCCTTCACTCTCCCAACCGTCTTTAATACCGAATTCCACAATGATACTTCAGCAGTACCTTCTCTTCCTTTACTTCTATCCCCGTCACCTGTTTCTTCAGACAAATCTTTACGGGACATAAATTCTGTACCCAGACCCAAAGCATCCCCAACAACTTGGCCGAAGAGCACACCTTTCAAACGGTTCTTAAAGCAATTTTTAAATAGGTTCTTATCCAAAATACATCAATCTATTAAACTTTCACTTTCATCCGAATGTCTTGCAGCATTCTTCTTCACACACTCCCTGCTTGTGTTAGCATAGCAATACACACAAAAATGCCGACAAGTATCATACATACCGATGTCTTTGCTCACCATGCAACCGCAGGCCTTGCGTTGCCCTTTGTCCTTCAGGTTCTTCCTTTCAATCGGTATATCCGGAATCCCACCAAACAAATCCGGTTCGGGCAGCTTGCCCGTATGCAGGTAGTACACCAGCTCCCGGTCATCGCTCCAAATACGCTCCATCAGTTCACCGTCTATGCAACGGTTGTGCTCTATATCATATCTGTCAAGGTCTATTTCTTCCGCGCAAGTAGCCAGACGGATATTCCATCCTTCCGAAGCCCAGATATCCCGCATCTTCGCCAAACCATCTACGATTTCCACCCTCTGCACTGCATCCATCTCTGCCGATTCCACATCTTCTTTCGTAAACACCCCGGTTTCCTTCACCAGATTGCTTTGCACTTTGCGGTAGGCTCTTACATCCACAAAGCTGAACACCAGTTTGTCCGTGCAGCCCTTCAACCGGTTGCCAATCTTCCAGATGCGGCTAAGCAAGGTGCGCGGTGTCATGCCGGGCGCCAGCATCAACGGGTCAAACCGCCAAATCACCCGCTCATGCCCTATCCTCTCCGACAGCGCACGGAATGTCTCTATCCTTTCCTCCACACCAGGCACATTTGGTTCAAAGCCCTCCTGTACATAGTCGTTCAGCGTCACTTGGAAATAATAATGAATGCCCCGCTCGTCCAACTCACGCAGATAAGGAAGTATCGGCTTCGGATTCTTTGTCCAAAAGACAATGACTTTGCATCGGGCAAACGATACATACATCTTCTGCTGCCGATTAAAAGGATTGTACCAGACGCAATAGCCTTTCTCCAGCCGGTTGAAGAACCATTTGGCGTAAAAGGCCGGGATGTCCGTAGAACGACTGGCAGAGATGATGACGGGAGCGGTGGCTTCTACACACTCGTTTCTATCTGTCCATATTTGCAGTTTATTGCTTATCACATATACTGTCAGATATCGTACAATTTTTCTATGTCGCTTAAAATCTCGTCATTCAGATAACCCTCAACTGCCTCATACATAGCCTTTGAGCCCAACAAGTATTCGTTTCTCCTATCCTCACTGACGGTTTCTTTCACTTTACGAAGATACAAATTAATCAGTTCCCAATCCCATTGAATACGCGGATTTTTTTGGATAACTTTCCAATCCAATTCATTTTGGTGTTGAAAAATGAAATCTTTTGTCATAGGAAGGTACGAATACAAAGAGATGCCTTTCCGTTCCAATCTCGTTATCACTTCATTTCTCATTTCCTCTGTTATTTCAAAAGATGTGCCGACTATTTCTTGCAGGTGATTCAACGTCTCTCTAATGTTGTTGATTCCCATTTGTGCAAAGAAACCATCATTTTGCAACAACTTATTTATTTGCCGCCCATTCAATAAATTCACTAAATTCCAACTCCAGGTCGTGAATTCATTTTGTACTACATAAATGAAATTAGGACGATCAGCTTCTTTTAAGAAATCAATATAGCAGGAATATTGATAAACATAAGCAGAGCATCTTTCAAAATATGATATATCGTTAAATGCCATTGCATCGTAAAAAACATCTTTTAACTCTGGTATATCCTTAACATTTCTTATGCGCCTAGAATCATAATCAATACAATATGGCACACTTACACCCTCTATTGAGAAACATTCTCCTTTTCGCTTTATAACATTCAAGTTAGTAATATAAAACCATTGCTTTTTATTATTAATCCATTCGCGAAAAGTTTCATATTTAATTATATCACTATCTTTTAGACTATAATATTTCCTAACAATATTCCGAAATAATGTTATTCCAATGCTACCTTCACCTAATACAAAATTCCTCCATAAAGCCAATGCCGCCATATTAACCTGCATTTGTGCTCCATCTTTCATCTTCTGAATCTGATTTATATTCCATTGAAACTGCTTTAAGCTTTGCATATTATAAAGCACGTCATTGGTGTCATTCATTGCCTGCTTCAAATTCAGATTCAAAGCATTGTTGTATAATAAAATCGTATTATCCATCATCAGTCACTCATTTTTCATTTCAATTTATTCCAAGCGAATGTACGAACAAGGTTCTGAAAATCCTTTTCCCATTTCTCTCTATCCTCCACCCAATAAGACAATGTTAAGGTGACAGTTTCATCATTATTGAAAAAAGAATATGTATATACTTGAACAGGATTATCTTCTGTCCCACTCCTCACATATTCAATTTCCAGTGCATAGATATTACCAATCTTTATCCAACAAACCCCTGGTTCTCCTATAATCTTATTTCCTGCAGCTTCATTACCTTGCTTTACAGACTTCTGTAAATAAAAAATTCCTTCTGCCCCAAATTCTTCATATTCTGTTGCCTTATAAAAATCTCCTGTATTTCCTTTTTCATAATTCACCAAAATCCTACAATACGTTTCAAATGCTTCAGGCGAATTCATAGCAAGCCCTTTTTGTTGAAATACAATATTATCCAAGTTGATTCTATAACCATGCCATCTAATATCCCTTACCTCCTGCGAATATAAATCATTCTTATTTCTAAGCTCTACTGTATTAGGGACACTTAAAGTAAAAGCATTAGCAAGCTCATAATTTATCCACTCTTTAACTGAATATTCTCTTGTATTGCTTCTTACGTCATCTTCAAACGTATTATTGAAACAACAAACATCTATCCTACTTTTCTCAAATACTTTCGCCTGTCCTCCATTGCTACATAATAGAAACAACATAATACAAGCAAGTTCCTCCATCTTTATAAACTTCATATTATCAATTCTTTTCATCTCTTGTGCTTTTGCTAAATGTATTTTTAGTTTACATTTCTTCATTGCGAATAGACTCGGTTCTTATATTAATTTCTCCAGAAGAAACATTTCCCATTCTATCTTCAAACTGAATTGTTATATAATTATCGCCCACATTTAACCGTGGCAAACGATGCTCAAAAACAAAAGCATTTTTACGAAATGCCTCTGACAAATCTATTCTATACCGATTCCCTTGCAAAATCACAGAACTCAAATCTCCGATCTCTGCTATATTAACAGTAAACACTATTGGATACCCCCAATAATTATTCCCCTCAAAGTTCCCCCATGTTACATTTTTAATTTGAGATTGATATAAACTCACTGGAAATTTGACATAATAGTCTTTAAACTTTTCAAGGGCACCATGTACTGGATATGCATTAACAGAAAATAATTGCAGAGCAGGATTTTCCCACAATAATATAGGCGCTACATTATCAATAACGATTCCTCCTACTGGATAATAATCATAATCCCAGTTTTCATTTATCCCTAACAGGAACAAAGAAATCTCTCCAGAAGCATAAGGATTATGCAATATAGGAACAAGAGTAAGATATTTATCACCAACAGCTTGATTTCTTTTACCTTGTTTAAAACCATTCACAATTTCTGATTCAGCAAAAGTCTTCAAGTTATTTTCTTTATCCACTGCCAATAAATAAAAATAGTCATAATCCATATTTGTATGAACTACAATAGGCTCATTAGGCATCTCTTTTACTTTTCTAACTTCACTCAACTCATAAAGATTTTCATGGCCATTATTTAAAATTATATACATTATATAAGCCATTCGTTCTATGAAATCATCGTCTTTCCTAATCTTATTGCGAACTAAAAAAGACTTAGCTCGTGGGAAATATTGAAAATAATCCCCATGCTTAATCGTTCCATATCCATTTGTTAGAAGCTGTGCAAACTTTGAATTTGAATCATTCTTACTGAACAAATTAGGAATAGCTAATACCTTAGCACTATCAGCCAAAATTCCATCCTTAGACTTCAATATATAATGAAAATCTAAAACACCTGTATAAGCACAAGTATATGCTATTGTATCTACTTTATCAAAAGCTTCTTGCTTTTTCAGCAAAGGCAAGGTTTTTTCCTCCTCACTCACTAAAAAGACATTTTCTGAATGTAATATTATCCCTTCATAGCTAATAATATAATCTATAGAAGCACCTGATTGTTTACCCTTATACACAACTTTCAGACCATCTTCTTCAAAATTCATTTTTTCAATGGATTGATTCTCACAGGCAGTCGAAATAACTGATAATAAGGAGACATAAAATAAAGCAAAATTAAATGGAATCTTCTTCATGATAGTAAATATATAAGATCATTGACTACCGTAAAAACAGCATGCAACATTAACAACTATTTTTTCTCAGATTTCGCTTTTACCACACGATAATATTGAGTGTTCTCATCATCCTTAAACTGTATCATCCGATATTTATTTCCTCCTACATACCAGCTACCTCCACCTGCATAGCCTTCATATGTGAACGTCACCTCAATATTGTTATATTTCATATTTCGATAATCGTTAGCGGGAAGTATGCTTTTAATGAACATCATTTTGAAATCGCCGAATCCATATTCCACAAAATAAGCATGTTCACAAGCAACATCCAATTTCTTTTTATACCAGCCGCTATCTAAAAGCAAAGGTTCTAATAATATTTCCATTTCAGGTCCCTCTATTCCTGCCGAATTATATCCTGCAATCGTTCTTAACAACTCTTCATATACATCAACAACAGCCTGCATTTTATCCACCCGGTTGAAAAAAGCCGTAATTTGATAATCCCCCCACCCTCTCAACATCTTAGAATCATATCTCATAGTCTGAATAGCCTGATAGGCTTTATTCTGTTTCTTCAACTGATTGAATACCACAATCGTATTTTGATGATTCCAAGGAAAACGAGTAAAGGATGCTATCATATCAACCATAGCGTTATCCAACCTATCCAAATCTTGACAGGCTTGTCTGTAGCTATAACTACTTTGTGCAAAGGCCACAAATGGATATATAACCCACAATACACAGATGAAGAACAATCTCATAATAAACTCACAAATTATTATCTATTCCGTACAAACTCCCATCGCTCCAACAATTGATTCCATTTATAATAACCAATCATATTTCCATAAGAATCATATATTTCATATCGTTGAAGCATATCATTCCACTTTTTAGAATACTGTTGATTCCCATAAGAATCATAGCCCTCAGTACGATTCAAAATTCCATTTTTCCTTTCGTATCCTTTAGAGTTTCCATATTGGTCTTGTACATCCTTACGGTTAAGCGTTCCATTATATTTTTCCGTTTTCAACAAATTCCCGTAAGCGTTATAGTATTCAATGCGATCCAATAATGAATTGTATTTTGCATACCCGACCATAGAACCATAAGAATCAAAAAACTCTATTCGTTCCAAAAGTTTATTATACTTTTGAGTATAATTCTGCCCGCTTAAACAAACAGAAACGAGCAACAGACAAATAGTTATAAATGCTTTCATAAAATAAAGGGAATTAATATATAAACCAATCATAAGATAAAGCATGTTTCTGTTTAATTGCATACAATGCTTCATTAGCTTTCCTCAATCCATATTCAGCTGCATTCTTTAACCATCTCTTCCCTATACGCTTTTTCTTTAATAACATATAAGCAATGCCTAAATTATAATATAATGTAGCATCATAATGACCACAATGTAATGCCGCGTGTGCATAATCTAGGAATTTAGTAATTTGTTTTTTCTTCAAACATTCCATTCCCAATTGAATATATCGTTCAAAATCTTGTTTATCAGCCATTCTTTCAAAAATTTTCTTTCGTTCTTCCGCAAGTTCCTGTTCTTTCAAAAGCCTTTGCCGCTCTTCTAAAAGTTTCTGCTGTTTCAATCTTTCTCTTACTTCAGGATTTGATGCCATTGCTTTCATTAGCATAAACATTTCTGAAGGAATTGGTACATAGGTATTAATAACAGGCATTTCAGCAGGCTGATCAAAACGATTCGCCTGCGCATTCACAAAAATCGGCAATATCGCCAATATCGCCAACAACAAAAAACAACGAAATCTCATTTTTCCACAATATTATTCCTCCAGTCCCCAAAGAATTTTAAACATAAAAAAAGCGCAGGACTGCGTGCTATTCATCGTTCTTGAAGGTCCTAGGAAAACCCGATACACTAATGGAATAGACAGCAGACCCACGCTGGAAACCAGCGTAGGAACCGACTGTGCCACTCTTGTGTATCTCGACAATTTCCTAGGTTCTCAAGAACAAGAATGAAGCACAACGCTTCTTACAATTTTTTATCTCACAAAAAAGGTTCGAAGGCAACGCTTTGCACTTCGCTTGCAAATATATGCTTTTATCCCTAAACATCCAAAATTAATCAGGGCAAACGCATCAAAATTCCAATATTTTTGCAGGGTGGATCCATTTGAGAATCCTAAACCTCTATTTGAGAATCCTAAACCTCTATTTGAGAATCCTAAACCTCCATTTGAGAATCCTAAACCTCTATTTGAGAATCGTAATATGCCATTTGAGCAGTCCCATCTGTAGGTTTACCGGCTTTCAAATTTTCGCCTCGCCAATCTGCCCTGAATCCACTCTTTCCTTCACAAAGAATAAGTTTTCTCTCAAAAAGCCTTCACGCCTTCACGCTGCTGCAAGGACTTATTTACCAGCAATTTGTTGTGAAAGATACTTCCTTCACGCATCTTTCACAACCTTCGAAAAGGCCCCAACTTGGAGGAAGCCAACTTCCAAGCGGTAAGCATCCTACTTACAATATATAAGCTGTCCGCTTCAAAGGTATTCCGTGAAACTTATTAAGGCTATGCCTGTTGACGTACGGAGAAAGCGGTGAAAGATGCGTGAAGGCAGCATCTTTCACCGCATCTCACTCATCTATAGCGACTACTAAGGTGTTGAAAGCGTGAGGGCGTTTTCCGCAAGACAAATACGGGTGAACATCTTTCACTGAAGATGCCCGGAAATCTTCTATTTTCCCATTTACAAAATAAGGCTGCTTACATTTTATCATTGCATTGAACAACAATCGGATGCGGTGAAAGATGGGAAAAATCCGTTTACAAAATCGCCCTATTCCGGCCTTTACAACAGGATATGCTTACAATTATCCGAAACCGTTTCTCAGACAAGCAGGCAAAAAATAATCTCCGCTTTTTGGAGCAACCTAACAAACTTATTACTACATTTGCATAACCATCATAAACCTGTGGATTATGAAAGATGTCATCTGTTTCCTCGAACAACTGGAACGCAATAACAACCGCGAATGGTTCCAGGCGCACAAAAGCGACTATTTGGCCGCCCAAGAACAATTCAATGCGCTTGCCGAACAAATCATCGCGGGTATTGCCCGCTTTGACAAAAGCATCCAGGGACTTTGTGCCAAGGATTGCACGTACCGCATCTATCGCGACACCCGTTTCTCGGCCGACAAAAGCCCGTACAAGACGCACATCGGTGCCTTTATCTGCCCCGGCGGGAAAAAATCGGGATTTGCAGGATATTATTTTCAGGTAGGTCCCGAAGAAGATGGCTACCTCTCCGGCAACATGCTGGCATCAGGACACTACATGATGGAGAAGCAACCGCTCCGTACCCTGCGCGAGGATATTTGCAACGGCGAAGGGGACTTTGAGCGTATCCTACATAAAGCACGCCCCTTCTGCCTGGACGAAGAGGGGAAACTGAAACGGGTACCCGCCGGTTATCCGGCCGATTCACCATACGCAGCATACCTGAAATACCGCACCTACTGTCTGGTACACTCACCCGGCAAGGCTTTCATGCTTGATGGGAACGTAGCAGAAAAGACTGTGGAGCTCTTTCAACGCACTTATCCTTTCATTGAATATGTCAACCGCGCCATTGCCTTTACGCGGGAGGACTTCTAAAAAAAACAGATAACCATGAAACGAATAAGAACCATATCGACAGCCCTTGCCATCGTGCTGCTGTGCAGCGGATGTTATACCAGCCGCACTGCTTCAGGAGGCGACCCGGGTGCTACCTTGGCGGGTGCCGCCATCGGCGGAAATGTCGGCAGCCTGGTAGGTGGACTGATTGGTGACAGCCGACACGGCTGGCACGGAGGCTACCGCGGCTCGGCCATCGGAGCTATTGTAGGCACCATTGCAGGAGCCGCCATCGGCAACGCTGCGTCACGCCCCCGGACAGAACCGGAAGATGCCTATGTGATAGAACGGACTGCTCCCGTACAGACCGAACGCAGACACCGGACAGCAAACGGCATGTATAACTTGAAGATTCGGAATATCCGCTTCATCGACGACAACCGCGACCATGCCATCAGTTCGGGCGAAAGCAGCAAGGTTGTCTTCGAAATCATCAATGAAGGCAACCGGCCCGTATTCAACGTAGTACCCGTGGTCGAAGAACTGACGGGCATGAAGCGCATCTACATCTCACCGTCGGTCATGGTGGAAAGCATCGCCCCACACAATGGAGTGAAATATACTGCCACGGTATCTGCCGGCAAACGCATCAAGACAGGCGAAATTGTGCTGCGCGTGGCTGTGGCCGACGGCATGGGAGAACAATACGACGGACAGGAATTCAGCCTGCCCACTTTGCGATAAAGGAAAACCTTTTTTATAACCCCTTAAAATACGATCAGACTATGGCAGACAACTATCTGGAAAAACAGTATGAAGACTACGAGGCACGCAAGGCGGCCTGGGAGTGGGAACGTAAACATGGCAAGAAAATAAAGAAAGGCGTTCCCAAGCAACCGGAACCTGTCCGTCCCCTTCACCCCGATGACTTGGATGCCATCGAGGAAGACGAGGAGGAGGAAGAAGGCCGTTAGCAAACCGCTCGGAGGCACAAATGTCTTGTACATGGGTGCCTCTGTATTTAATTTGAATCCACTATCTTTGCACCACGATGTTACACAGATTCAAGACTCCGGTATCAGATATACCTCTGCCCAGGCAGTTCACTTATCCTTTCTACTACACTCCACACCCTTTATGTGTAAAGGCAGCAGAAGAAGTGCAACAATACCTGGCGCTACATCCGGAATGGAATGAAGGAAAGATGTTCGGTGTACTGGTGGTGCAGACCGACAACGACGGAATAGGGTATCTGGCTGCTTTCTCGGGCATATTGGGAGGAAGCAACCGGCATCCGTTCTTCGTGCCTCCTGTATATGATTTACTGCAACCCGACGGATTTTTCAAACAAGAAGAAGCAGCCATCTCCCAACTCAATGCCGACATCAGTCTGTTGACCAGAGATAAGGTTTTTCTGCAACAACGAGAAGAGGTGCAGAGGCTGGAAACGGAAGCTGCCCAGGAGTTGAATGATGCCCGACAGGCAGTAAAAGCAGCCAAAATGCTCCGCGAAAAACGACGCCAGACCACCCCTCCTCTGTCACCCGAGGAATCGGCTGCCCTCATACGCGAAAGCCAATTCCAGAAGGCTGAGTACAAACGGCTGGAACGCCGCTGGAAAGAACGCATAGAAACGGCCCGACAGACCGTAGCTGCACACGAATTCCACCTGCAAGACCTGAAACACGAACGGAAAACCCGCTCTGCTGCCCTGCAACAGCGTCTGTTCGAACAGTTCAAACTGCTGAACTACCGCGGGGAGATGAAAGACTTGTGTGAGATATTTGCCGATACCGTGCAACGTATTCCTCCTGCCGGTGCTGGCGAATGTGCTGCCCCTAAACTGCTGCAATATGCTTACCAGCACAGATGGAAACCTCTCGCCATGGCTGAATTCTGGTGGGGAGCATCGCCACAGACTGAAGTGAGAAGGCAAGGTTGCTATTACCCATCATGCACCGGAAAGTGCGGTCCCATCTTGCGGCACATGCTGCAAGGACTGGACGTAGAACCCAACCCGCTGGCACTGCGCAGTGTCGGAAAGGAATTAGAAATCGTGTACGAAGACGATGCCATCATAGTGGTCAATAAACCGGCAGGATTACTCTCGGTGCCCGGCAAGGAAGAGAAATTCTCCGTATATAGCCTGGTACAGGCACGCCTGCCTCAACGCGAAAATCCGCTGACTGTACACCGCCTGGACATGGATACTTCGGGGTTGCTGTTACTGGCCAAAACCAAGGAAGCGCACCAGCACCTGCAAGCCCAGTTTGAACAACGCCTCATCCACAAACAATACATTGCCTGGCTGGAGGGAACGGTCAATCAAGACACCGGACGCATAGCACTGCCCCTCTGCCCTGATCCTCACGACCGTCCCCGACAAAAGGTTGACCCGGTAGAAGGGAAACCGGCCATCACAGACTATAAAGTACTGGAACGGAAAAACAACCGGACCCTTATTGCTTTCTATCCGCTGACGGGACGCACACACCAATTGAGAGTGCATGCCGCCCATCCTTTGGGATTGCATTGTCCCATCGTGGGCGACATGCTCTACGGCAAACCGGCAGAACGGCTTTACTTACATGCTGAAACGCTGTCTTTTACTCACCCGGTCACCGGAAAGAAAATGACCTTCTCCGCGAAAAGTCCGTTTTAATAATTGGCCTTTATCGTCGGCAGGGCTTTTTGGATATCTTTAATGCGCTGTGCATCGCTGGGATGGGTGCTCAACAAAGCCGGAACAGTGCCGGTAGTGCCTGCCGACATTTTCTGCCAGAAACCCACTGCCACATCCGGATTATATCCGGCCATCTTCATCAGGATAAGCCCCATGTAGTCGGCTTCGGATTCATGCTTGCGGGAAAAAGGAAGCATCACGCCTACCTGAGTCCCGATGCCATAAACCGTTCCCGCCAGTTTCTGCACGGCAGCACTCTTCTCCGACAGGGAGCGGTTCAGTATCTGCGCGCCATATTGCGCCAATACCTGCTGACTCATACGCTCGTTGCTGTGCTTGGCCACGGCATGTGCCACTTCATGCCCCAACACCACGGCCAGTTCATCATCCGACGAGACAATCTTCATTAATCCTTCATACACCACAATCTTCCCGCCAGGCATACAAAATGCATTTACCTGGTCATCCTTCACAAGGTTGAACTCCCACGAGAAATCTTTCACTTCGGCAGCCAGGCCGTTGGCACGCAAATAGCGCTCGGTAGCATCGGCAATCTTCTTGCCCACCCGAGTCACCATGTTTGACCACTGGGTGGAAGCCGACTTGGGAGCCGTTTTCATGTAATCCCTGTATTGGGTCAGGCTGGAAGAGAGCACATCTTGGTCGGACACCAACAGAATCTGCCTGCGGCCCGTCAGAGGAACGGTGCCACACCCCGACAATACAAGCATCGAGGCAAGAACAATGAGAAGTTTTTTCATATTATTGAATATTATTAATGTAGAAGCAAAGATAGCTCTTTTAAGGAAGAATCTTGGCATTTCCTCGCCTTTTTTGTAACTTGCGACCGTTTTTTCAAGCAGAACCGGAATGTTACGCATCACCCAAGAGAAACGTATTGTAGAACAGATAATCCGACTCTATTGCCGGCACAAGGAAGGAAACCGGGAATTGTGCGCCGAATGCCGCGCCCTGCTGGCCTATGCCCACGCCCGCCTGGAACACTGTCCTTTCGGAGAGAAGAAACAAACATGCCGCCTCTGCCCCGTTCACTGCTATAAACGAGACATGCGGGAACGGATGCGCCAGGTAATGCGCTATGCCGGTCCCCGCATGTTATGGTTTCATCCTGTAGCGGCCCTACGTCACTTATGGCAGGAATACTGCTACCGATAACCGTCTGTCAGTTATTGAAATAATAAAGGAAGACGGCCACTCCCTCCAATGCTTTCTTGCGCTCTCCCTCGATGTCGATAGAGAATTTGATTTCGGCTTTAGCCACGCCACGCAAGTTGGCAAGCGACTGAAGGCTGGCATTCAGACGGATGCGCTGTCCTGACAGTACGGCCTGTCCGAAACGCATCTTCTCCATGCCATAATTAATCATCATCTTCAGGTTATTCACCTCAATAATCTGGTTCCAAAGATAAGGCAACATGGAGAGCGTCAGATAGCCATGCACGATGGTGCTCTTGAAAGGACTCTCGGTACGGGCACGGTCCACATCAACGTGAATCCACTGATGATCCGATGTGGCATCGGCAAAGAGGTTGATGCGCTCTTGCGATATTTCCACATACTCGGAAGTACCGATGGGTTGTCCTACCAGTTTCTCAAACTCTTCATACGAATTGACAATTACTTTTTCCATTCTTCTCTATAGGGTTATTAGTTATGAAATCGTTTCCTACGTCATTCTTCGGCAGGACAGTCTGCCTATGCGGAAAACGGAAACAAATATACTTCATATTCTGACAAAACGCAAATTTGATGAAGGATTTATAAAGAAATGGCTTACCTTTGCAGAGAAAAGAAACCAAAAGACTACCATTCGGGAAAAATATGAAACGAGTCGTCATCGTAGGGGCAACCTCAGGCATAGGGCATGAAGTTGCCTTGCAACTTATCCGGTGCGGATGCCGCATCGGGGTGGCCGGGCGCAGGGAAGCAGCCTTACAGGCACTAAAAGCCAGCATGCCCGGGCAAGTGGTGTACCGCAAGATAGACATCACTGCCGAAGATGCATCCGAACGTCTGATGGCCTTGGTCGAAGACCTGGGAGGGATGGACATCTTCCTGCTGTGTGCGGGCATCGGAAAGCAGAACCCCATGCTGGACACAAAAGTGGAATTGGCTACGGCACAGACCAATGTCATGGGGTTCATCCGACTGATGGATACGGCTTTCGACTATTTCCGACGCCGGGGCAGCGGACACATAGCCGCCATCAGTTCCATTGCCGGCACCAAGGGATTGGGAGCTGCACCTGCTTATTCTGCCACCAAACGCTTTCAGAACACCTACATCGACGCCCTGGCCCAACTGGCACGAATGCAACGGCTGCCAGTCCGGTTCACTGACATAAGACCGGGGTTCGTAGACACCGACTTGCTTCGGGGCGATAAGCACTACCCCATGCTGATGTCGCCCGCCCGTGTTGCCACCCGTATTGTCCGTGCCCTGCACCGCAAGGAGCGTGTCTGCATCATCGACGGACGATACCGGATACTGGTGTTCATCTGGCGGCTCATCCCCCGGTGGTTATGGGAAAGATTGCCGGTAAGGAACTGAACGGAAGGAAACGCCCGGACTGAATCCGGACTAATCACGCTCCTCCCTTCCATACCTCACCTGCCCCCTGGCACTGGAAAAAAGACAATGAACTGAAAACATATACAACCAATAGCAATGAAAAAACATCTCAAGGCCACCGCCCTGACCGCCGCAGCAGCCCTCTGTCTCGGCGTGTCGCTGCCCATGCTGGTGGGCAACGGGGAATTCCGCCCCGAACGCGACTCTGTAAAATCGCAAGTACCCTCCTACACCGCCCCGCTCCGTGTGCCGCAAAGCATTGACTTTGCAGGCGAGACTATCGCCCTCGACCGCTACGACCTACGCGAACGGCTGGACCGCGAACTGATGGCATTCACTTACATGCACTCTTCGACCATGCTGACATTGAAACGTGCCAACCGCTATTTCCCTGTCATCGAACCTATCCTGCGTGAAGAAGGACTACCCGACGACATGAAATACTTAGCTGTCATCGAGAGCAGCCTCAACCCGCAGGCACGCTCCGGTGCCGGAGCTGCCGGAATGTGGCAGTTCATGAAAGGCACGGCACGGGACTTCGGCTTAGAGGTGAACGACAATATAGACGAACGCTATCATATAGAAAAAAGCACCCGCGCTGCCTGCCAATACCTGAAACAGGCGTATGAGAAATATGGCAGCTGGCTCTGCGTGGCTGCCTCATACAATGCCGGACAGGGACGCATCAGCCAACAGCTGCAAAAACAGGGGGTCACCCGCGCCGTCGACCTCTGGCTGGTCGAAGAAACCGCCCGCTACATGTTCCGGCTCCTGGCTGCTAAGTCTGTATTGAGCCATCCGCAGCAATACGGCTTCCTGCTGAAGCGGACCGACCTTTACCCTCCCATCCCTTACACCACAGACACGGTCACTACAGGCATAGCCGACTTGGCTTCGTACGCCCAAGGCAAGGGAATCACCTACGCCCAACTGAAAGATGCCAACACCTGGCTGCGCGACACCTTCCTGCAAAACAAAAGCGGACGAACCTACGTACTGCACATCCCCACACACGAAGGCATGTTCTACGACCCGAAGAAAACCGTGCCGCACAATCCGGAGTGGACCATCGACTAAAGCAGACCATCGACTAGAAGCTCAAAAGAGGCTGAATATAAATCTTAAAGAGGAAAATTTAAACAGGCTCCAAATACGAAATGAAGAATGAAGAATCTACGCGCATAGTGCAATTCCTCATTCTTCATTCTTCCACTAATATTCAAAACCGAGAATAACTGCTGAAGCGATTTACTCCTCCAGCAGACCGACTGCCCCTACCTACCTTTCCGAAAAACTTCCAAGCGCTAAGCACAAAGCACCTAAGCAATATGAACCAACTTTCTAAGCGCTAAGGAATCAGGCGGTTATATATATGAAAAAACTCACTGAACATCAAGAACATGGGAATAAGTACGCGCCAGGCATCCTGTGACGAAAAAGAAGAAGAAAAAAGAAGAAACACAACGGACAACGAAACAACTTCTCCCATACCACCCAACAGGATTTGTACAACAGACATCTCTGTCCGATATTTCTTCTCCTCCTCCACCACATAAAAGACAGCCTGTTGTCCGGTTGCCTGCATCCACACAAAACGCAGGAGAAAAATAGACGAAAAAAGGCGGAAATAAGCCCCGAAGCAGAGAAAAAATAGAAAAATGCGGTACAAAATGCGGTTTTTTCCTGAAAAATTTTTGTAATATGCAGGTAAATTGTATATTTGTGTGAATTTTTGGCGGAGTAGCTATGACAGACGAAGGAAAGCAACTTTTAAATGCCTTTGAAACACGGCTCAGACACCTCATCTACCTGCACGAAGAGCAACGGCGCGAAAACGCTGAACTCCGCAGACAGATAGACGAAGCGGAAGAAGCCAGGCGAAATTTACAGGCAGACTTCGATGAACTGGCACAACGCTACACCGACTTGAAGACAGCCACGGCCATCAGTTTGGACGGAAACGATGTGAAAGAAACCAAGCTGAGACTGTCGAAACTTGTGCGTGAAGTGGATAAATGCATCGCTTTGCTGAACGAATAACAACGGAAAGAGAAGAAGATGTATGAACGATAAGATAAGAATCAACCTGAATCTGGCAGGAACCACCTACCCCGTCTTCATCGACCGGAAAGACGAGGAGATTGTGAGAGAAGCCGCCAAACAGGTCAACATAAGGTTCAACCGCAACCAACTGGAACACCCGGAGATGTCGCCCGAAAAAGTGATGGCCATCACCGCTTTCGAGCTTTCACTCCAAATGCAGGACCAGAAGGAACGGAACGATACCGAACCTTATACGAACAAAATAAAAGAACTGACCGAAGTGCTCGATGCCCATTTCAAAGAAACGACATAGGCGCCACACACGGAAAAGGTTCCGAAGAGAAAAGGAAACAAATCACGCACTGTTTGGGCCTCCCTCCGGCAAGAGAGAGGTTCGGGCAGTGTTTTTTATTTTTAATACATTAAATAATTAATAAAAATGGACGTAGTTTCAATATTAGTATCAGTTGCCTGCCTCATCGTCGGAGGATTGGGAGCTTACGTATTCTTCCGATACGGGCTCAAGTCCAAATACGAGGCCATCCTGAAAGAGGCTGAGACAGAGGCGGAAGTCATGAAGAAAAACAAACTGCTGGAAGTGAAAGGCAAATTCCTCGACAAGAAAGCCGAACTGGAAAAAGAAGTAGCTGCCCGCAACCAGAAAATCCAACAGGCAGAAAACAAACTGAAACAACGCGAAATGGTGTTGAACCAACGCAATGAAGAAGTACAGCGCAAAAAGCAGGAAGCCGAAGCTATCAAGGAAAACTTGGAAGCCCAGTTGGATATCATTGACAAGAAAAAAGAAGAACTGGAACACCTGCAACGCCAGGAAATAGAAAAGCTGGAGGCCATCTCCGGGCTCTCTGCCGAAGAAGCCAAGGAACGTATGATTGAATCCTTGAAAGAAGAAGCAAAAACCGAAGCACAATCCTACATCAACGATATCATGGACGATGCCAAGATGACTGCCAGCAAAGAAGCCAAACGCATCGTCATACAAACCATACAACGCGTGGCAACGGAAACGGCTATTGAAAACTCCGTCACCGTATTCCACATTGAGTCGGACGAAATCAAGGGGCGCATCATCGGACGCGAAGGACGTAATATCCGCGCCCTCGAAGCTGCCACCGGCGTGGAAATCGTGGTGGACGACACACCCGAAGCTATCGTGCTTTCAGCTTTCGACCCCGTACGCCGCGAAATAGCACGCCTGGCGTTGCACCAGCTGGTAACCGACGGACGCATCCACCCTGCCCGCATCGAAGAGGTAGTAGCCAAAGTGCGCAAGCAGGTAGAGGAAGAAATCATCGAGACCGGCAAACGCACCACCATCGACTTGGGCATTCACGGGCTGCATCCCGAGCTGATTCGCATCATCGGCAAAATGAAGTACCGCTCAAGCTATGGACAGAACCTCTTGCAACACGCCCGCGAGACAGCGAACCTCTGTGCCGTAATGGCTTCTGAACTGGGGCTGAATCCCAAGAAAGCCAAACGTGCCGGCCTGCTGCACGATATAGGCAAGGTGCCCGATGAGGAGCCTGAACTGCCGCACGCTCTCTATGGCATGAAACTGGCCGAGAAGTTTAAGGAAAAGCCTGACATCTGCAACGCCATTGGTGCGCACCACGACGAAATCGAAATGAGCAGTCTGCTGGCACCTATCGTACAGGTGTGTGACGCTATCTCCGGTGCCCGCCCCGGTGCCCGCCGCGAGATTGTGGAGGCTTACATCAAACGTCTGAACGACCTTGAACAGCTTGCCATGTCCTACCCGGGCGTTACGAAGACTTACGCTATCCAGGCTGGTCGCGAGTTGCGTGTCATCGTAGGTGCAGACAAGATTGACGACAAGCAGACGGAGAATCTCTCTGCTGAAATAGCGAAAAAGATTCAAGACGAAATGACCTATCCCGGTCAGGTGAAGATTACCGTTATCCGCGAAACGCGTGCGGTGAGCTACGCCAAGTAAAATATATTATATAGTATATAAGAGGCGCGGATTACGTGGATTTACGCGGATGCTTATTGATTTATCCGTAAATTCCGCATAATCCGTGCCTTTATTTATTTCACCCTCAAAACTCTTATCAATATGGAAAACTATCTGTTTGAAATCTGTGCCAACTCTGTCGAGAGTTGTCTGGCTGCCCAAGCCGGAGGAGCCCATCGCGTAGAACTCTGCGCCGGCATTCCCGAAGGAGGAACTACCCCTTCATACGGCGACATAGTCACAGCCCGCGACGTATTGACTTCTACCCGTCTGCACGTCATCATTCGTCCACGTGGAGGCGACTTTCTCTACTCACCGCTGGAACAGCGCATCATGCTGAAAGATATTGAAAATGCCCGCCAACTGGGTGCTGACGGTGTAGTGTTCGGCTGCCTCACGTCCGAAGGAGATGTTGACCTCCCGCTGATGGAACGCCTGATGGAAGCTTCTGAAGGCATGTCCGTCACTTTCCACCGTGCATTCGATGTATGTCGTAATCCTCTGAAAGCTCTGGAAGACATTATTGCCCTGGGCTGCAACCGCATTCTCACCTCGGGCCAGCAACCCAACGCCGAACAAGGCATTCCTTTCCTGAAGGAACTGCAAAAGAAAGCCGGCGAACGTATTACTCTGCTCGCCGGCTGTGGAGTGAATGAAAAGAATATTGCACGTATTGCACACGAAACGGGCATCCATGAATTTCACTTCTCTGCCCGCGAGGAAGTGACCAGTTGCATGCAATACCGCAATGAAGCCGTTTCAATGGGCGGAACCGTACACATCTCTGAGTACTCCCGCCCTGTGACTACGGCCGAAAGGGTGACACGCACCATCAAAGCACTTACAAACCTCTGACGGTACGCATTAACTGCTCACCTAACCCGATGGTATAGCCCTGTGATACGAAGACTACACGGTTGAACGTATCGGTGATGATGAAGATAGGCAATGAACTCTTATTGCGCAACTTCATCTCACGGGCTATCTGTTCGGCGGCCCCATGCGTGTCGAAACCATAGATGATGGTAGACGGCAGACCGGGGAAGTCTTTCTCATGATATTTCTTATACTGCGTTTCGTCGGGAAAGAGCAGTACCATTTTGCGTCCCCAAGCCTCCAAGTCTTTGTTCAGCTTGGCAATGTCCTTCAAAGCATGGTTCGTGGGTTCTTGTCCCGGGCCGAGGATGCCCACCACGTAGTAGCCGCGTCCGCAGGCTGCCAGGAAACTCATCGGTTCTGCTGCGGGTTTTCCGCCATCCAGGGGCGTGAAGAGTGTCTCGGAATTAAAGCTACCGATGACTTGGATTTCGTCCTTGCTTTCGCGCATCTGCAACGGAATGCACGTGGACTTGCCTGCCTCAATGTTGAACGAGCTGATGTGGGCTAGTACGCCGCCATTAGCCAGTCGTGTGCCGGTCACCATCACGTAGTAACCTTCGGGAACGGCGCGCGGAGTCTTCAGGAGAGTGGACCACACGGCTGAATTCTCGTCATAGTTCTGCAACTGCAACCGGCCGTCCACACACTTAGACATGGAGAAGTGGGAGTAATACTTGGGGTCGTCCAATACGGGCGTCGGCTTGTAAGTGGCAGACAGCAGACCTGTGGGCGGGACTTCTTGTGCGGAGCCTCGTTCGAAGTCCACATCGTAAATGGTCCCGTTCTTCTTGCCATCACGGCCGGTGAGGTCTTGGTAACGCACTTTGCCCGTCACCTCGTCTTTCCAAGCCGGGATGCCCAGGCTGCGGGCTACGGAAACGAAGAATACGTCGCGCGAGAGACGGTCGGCTACACGTGCTTTCCATACACCGATGGGCGACATGGGCATACCCTGCGTGTTCAGCTCGTCATGAATGGCAATAGAGTCCTTGCACCATTCCACCAGTCGTTGAGGCTGTTGGCGGAACGTATCGGCCAGGTCGCCGTTGATGTTAGTCTGGAAGAAAGCCTTGTAAGGCACCAGACCTTCAATGGACACGCGCGGACTCAGCAGGTCGCTGATATAGCGGTCGGTCTTTACATCGGGGGTGTTCAGGAAATTGTCCAACAACACATCGTAACTGATGTCTCGCAGGTCTTTGGTGGAAAGCGAGTTTCTTCCCAACAAGCTTACAGCCAGCGAAGCTTTCCCTTCGTTGGAGGCCATGGTAAGAAAGCGGGTGAGGGTTTCATGATTGCCGCATGATTGTACCAAGTATTTGGCAGCCAGGTCGGCCTCTTCCGGTTTCAGTCCGGTGAGCGTGGCGACAAACTCGCGTGCCTTGTCATCGTGGAAGAATGTAGCCGTGTAGGCGTTGCGTATGGAGTCTTCTTGCTGCATACGGCGGTCGTTTTCGGCTCGTTGTTCGGGTGTCACCTCAGGCAAGTGGGCATTCTCCACCGGCGGTACAATGTCTATGTCTTCTGCAAAGAGGTCTCCTTCCTGTTTATCCAGTTTCACGGTCAGTTCCTGCTGCTTGCCGAACGATACTTTGGCAAAGCCGAAGCGTCCGTCTTTCGATGCCCAGACCAGCATGTCGCCCAGGCCGGCACTCAAGCTGCAAGTGCCGTCGGCAGCGGTGTACTTGGTACCTACGGTATAGAATTCACCATAGTTGTAAATCTTGAATTCCACGCACGCATCCGCTACAGGCTTGCCTTCTGCATCGGTCACCAATACCTTGGCAGAGGCTATGGGCGCGTAATTCTCCGTGATGTTGATTTCGGTGAGGTTGGGGTTCTCGGACATTATTTCTTCAGGTCCGTTGTAACGGCCGAACACGTCCGTGTGCATCAGCATGCCACGGCTGGCAGGCGCATTGAACCAGCCCAGGTCGAGCACGGGTTCGGGCTCGCAAGCCCCCAGGAAGTGCCATTCTCCATCGGCCCAGGCTTCTACCCAAGCATGGTTATCGTCGGTATGTGCCCAGCGGGGCGTGTAGACCTGACGTGCCGGAATGCCTACCGAACGCAAAGCGGCCACCAACAGAGTAGACTCCTCGCCGCAACGTCCGAAAGCAGTACGTACCGTAGCCTGCGGAGAGCTGGTACGGGCATCGCTGGGCTGATAGACCGCTTTCTCATGGCACCAATGGTTTACTTCCAAGATGGCATCGGACATGGATAGATTTTTCACACGATCCTTCAGTTCGCCGTAGAAGACGATACGCGCACTGTCCAGTTTCTCGTTGTTAATGCGCAACGGAAGCACAAAATGCCGGAACAACAGTTCAGGCACCTTTTTACCCCAAGGCATCTCTGCCGCAGCCTGTTGCGAAGCATGGACATTGGCCAGGAAAAACTCGCCCGGAAAATCTGCCACGTCAGGCAAGGGCATGTAGGCATAAAGGAACTGCAATGCCTCACGCTCATAAGGAGTGAGGTTCGTGTCGAACACGGCAAAAAGATTGCCATGAGGCAATTGCGACTTTTTCTGCTCGAAATCCCGCTCCACTTGGGCGCGATAGGATTCATCGGTAATGAAATGGGCATTTCCGCCACACGACACCAGAAAAGCCGCCAGACAGCAAAGCCCGAGGAGAGAAACCATGATTCTTCTCATACTACTGAATTTTTAAATTATAACCGGACAAATATACTGGTTTATCTTCACATAAACGTAATATATTAAGGTGAAAAGAGCACTCAATTCTAAAAAAAAACAAAAGAGCACGCATTTTTTATGTTATAAAACATGTTTTCCGAAAACAATTTGTACCTTTGCAGCGTTAATAAGAGAAAGCAGACAAAGTGATTTGAAATTTTGAACCATTTAATGGCATTAATGCCCGACAGCTTGCAAGTACGGACTTCCAAACCTTAAGAAACAAAACTCAAGGGTATAAGAAGCAACGTCGCAAGCCCTAAGAAGCAGATTCATTATATATAAGAAGTAATCATCTGTCTATCAGAGCCCTGTTAAGGTATTAATGCCATGCAACCAGTGACAGAGAAAAGATTGAATCATTTTGATATAAAGATGTTAAACCGGCTCCCGAAACGCGGGAGCACAAAAACCAAAGAATTATGAAAAAAAACGTAAATGAAATTTTGAAATTGCAGTATCAAATCAAACGCTACCAAGCGATGAGAAATGGCGTTATGTGCCAGACACTGAACGGCAAACTTCAAAAACTGCTTGCTCAGCAGGAGCAAGCGGTTGCTTGAAAAAGGAAAAGTAAAAACAACCTATAAGGCTACAACAAGGATGTAGTAGGAAAGGCAGGGACAAACTTCACATTGTTCCTGCTTTTTTTTGAGATAAAACAGCTTTTTTATGCACAATAAGCGAAAAAATGTGCCAAAAAAACTGCATGTAAATAATAAGTAGTACCTTTGCACCGCAAACAGGTTCCGGACAGCTTTCCGCTTTCCGGATTAAAAGGGAACCGGGTGCAACTCCCGGACAGTCCCGCTGCTGTGAAGCTCTGCCAATATCGTGACACTGCTTGCCACTGATGCCCCCTCCGGGAAAAAGCATCGGGAAGGCCTCAAGATTAGGAGTCAGTCAGAAGACCTGCCTGTGCGAAACAAAGAAACGACCGTCTTTACTCGTGGGATTAGGAAGACGGCACTGAACCAAAACATATTTGAAATATGATTAAGAAAGTATTGATTGCCAACCGAGGCGAGATTGCCGTGCGCGTGATGCGTTCCTGCCGTGAGATGGGAATACTGAGCGTCGCCGTGTTCTCCGAAGCCGACCGCACGTCGCACCACGTATCGTATGCCGACGAAGCCTATTGCATCGGACCCGCCGTGGCAAAAGAAAGTTATCTGAACATCGAAAAAGTGATTGCCACCGCCAAGCGTTGCGGTGCAGATGCTATCCACCCGGGCTACGGGTTCTTGTCGGAAAATGCCGACTTTGCCCGCCGTTGCCGCGAAGAGGGCATCATCTTCATCGGCCCTGCACCCGAAACAATGGAGGCCATGGGCGACAAGATTGCTGCCCGCAAGCGCATGATTGCTGCCGGAGTGCCCGTAGTGCCCGGCACCGAACAGCCGCTACAAAGTGTGGAAGAAGCCGTGCGCATCTGCAACGAGATTGGGTATCCCGTCATGCTGAAGGCATCGATGGGCGGCGGGGGCAAGGGTATGCGACTCATCCACAGCGAAGACGAAGTGGCCGAGGCATACAACACCGCCCGCTCCGAATCAATGTCGTCCTTCGGCGATGATACTGTCTACTTAGAGAAGTTTGTCGAGGAGCCGCACCACATCGAGTTCCAGATATTGGGCGATAACCATGGCAACGTCATCCACCTCTTCGACCGCGAATGCTCTGTGCAGCGCCGCAACCAGAAGATTGTGGAAGAAAGCCCTTCGCCCTTCCTGACACCAGAACTGCGCCGCGAAATGGGCGAGAAGGCCGTAGCCGCAGCCAAGGCTGTAAATTACAGCGGCGCAGGTACCATTGAATTCTTGGTGGACAAAAACCGGCATTTCTACTTCTTGGAGATGAATACCCGCCTGCAGGTGGAACACCCCATCACGGAAGAAGTAATGGGCGTGGACTTGGTAAAGGAACAGATACGCATTGCCAACGATGAAGTGCTGCACCTGCACCAGGAAGAGCTCTTCCAGCGCGGACATGCCATCGAGTGCCGTATCTGCGCCGAAGACACGGAAAACAACTTTATGCCTTCGCCCGGCATCATCAAGCAACTGACCGAGCCTAACGGCATCGGCGTGCGCATCGACAGCTACGTCTACGAGGGCTATGAAATCCCTATCTATTACGACCCCATGATAGGCAAGCTCATCGTCTGGGCCACCACCCGCCAATATGCCATCGAGCGCATGCGCCGCGTACTCTACGAGTATAAGATTACAGGATTGAAGACCAACCTGGCTTATCTGAAGCGCATCATGCACGTGCCCGACTTCGTGCGCGGCGAATACAATACGCTCTTCATCGCCAAAAACGCCAAGATGCTGGTGCGCAACAATACGCACAACGAAGAGTTGGAGAACATCGCCATGATAGCTGCCTACATCGACTATCTGGTGAATCTCGAAGAAAACTCTTCCACCCAACTGCCCGACGCACGGCCTATCAGCCGCTGGCGCGAGTTCGGTCTGCAAAAAGGCGTGCTGAGGATATAAAATTAAGGAAGAATTACGAATGAAGAATGGAGAATCAACGGCAAGCAGACATTTCTTTTGATTCTTAGTAAGTTTGGCCGCTCTACACAGGAATTCCTGTTTCTTCACTCTTCATTCTTCGATATTTAATATTATAATATGGAAATTCATATCGGAGACCGCGTGGCCGACGTCACGCTGGTCAGCAAAGAAGGAAACAAAGTGCAGCTTACCATCGACGGCAAACCTGTGGAGGTAGACATCGTGATGGCCGAAAACGGCAACTGCTCCATCCTGCATAACGGCAACTCGTTCAACGCCGGACTGGTGCGCGGCGAGGGAGGCAAGAACTACGATGTCAATATCCTGACCCGCTCGTTCCACGTGGATATAGTAGACACGCAGGCCAAATACCTGCACATGCGCCGGGGTGCGGACGAAAAACAAGGAGACAAGATTGTAGCTCCCATGCCTGGTAAGGTGGTCAGCATACCCGTCAAAGTGGGCGACCTGCTGGCTGCAGGCGACATCGCCATCGTGCTCGAAGCGATGAAGATGCAGAGCAATTACAAAGTCAGTGCCGACTGCGTGGTGCGCAACATCCTCGTAGCCGAGGGTGAGGCCGTCAATGCCAACCAGACACTGATTGAGCTGGAAGTAATCAAGGAAGAGAATGAATAAGCAATGAGATTTAGCTATGAACAACAAGTCGGCTTGTAGCCCGTAGCTAAAAAACAAATAACTATGAACAGAGAAGAAATATACCGCCAGTTTGAAGAACTGGACAAGCGCGCCTCGCTGGGCGGTGGCGTGGACAAGATAGAGAAGCAACACACGCTGGGCAAGATGACCGCCCGCGAACGCATCGACATGCTGTTGGACAAAGGCTCGTTCAATGAGCTGGACAAGTTCGTCACACACCGTTGCACGAACTTCGGCATGGAGAAGAAACAGATTGCCGGCGACGGTATGGTGACAGGTTACGGCAAGATAGACGGCCGCCTGGTGTTTGTCTATGCCTATGACTTCACTGCCCACGGCGGATCGCTGAGCGAAACCAACGCCGCCAAGATAGTCAAGGTGCAGGAACTGGCTTTGAAGAACGGTGCTCCCATCATCGCCCTCAACGACTCGGGCGGTGCCCGCATCCAGGAAGGGGTGAACAGCCTCGAAGGTTATGCGTCCATCTTCTATCAGAACACCATCGCTTCGGGCGTCATCCCGCAAATCTCTGCCATTTTGGGGCCTTGCGCCGGCGGTGCCTGCTACTCGCCTGCATTGACCGACTTCATCTTCATGGTGAAAGAGCAGAGCCACATGTTCATTACCGGCCCGGATGTGGTGAAGACCGTCACCAACGAGGTGGTAGACAAAGAAGAACTGGGCGGTGCTTACACGCATAGCTCAAAGAGCGGAGTTACCCACTTCATGTGCAACAACGAAGAGGAAACCATCATGACCATCCGTGAGCTGCTCAGCTTCCTGCCCAGCAACAACATGGAGGATGCTCCCTTCACTGCCTGCACGGACGACATACACCGACAGACAGAGTCGCTCCAGACAATCATTCCTGAAGACCCGAACCTGCCCTACGACATCAAGGACATCATTGAACCGGTGCTGGACAACCAGTATTTCTTCGAAGTCATGCCTCACTTTGCCAAAAACGTGGTCATCGGCTTCGGACGCTTGAACGGACGCTCCGTAGGTATCGTGGCCAACCAGCCTGCCTACTTAGCCGGTGTGCTCGACATCGATGCCAGTGACAAGGCTGCCCGCTTCATCCGCTTCTGCGACTGCTTCAACATCCCCCTCATCACCTTCGAGGACGTGCCTGGCTTCCTGCCCGGTACCGTACAGGAACATAACGGTATCATCCGCCACGGTGCCAAGATAGTTTATGCCTATGCCGAAGCCACCGTGCCCAAGATTACGCTCATCACCCGCAAAGCCTACGGAGGCGCTTACATCGTCATGTCCAGCAAACCTACGGGAGCCGACATCAACTTGGCTTATCCGCAGGCACAGATTGCCGTGATGGGTGCCGAAGGAGCGGTGAACATTCTTTACCGCAAGGCTTCGCCCGAAGAAAAAACCAATATTATAAAAGAATACGACGAGAAATTCTCCAACCCTTACCGTGCCGCCGAACGGGGCTATATCGACGAAGTCATCCTGCCGCGCGATACACGCTACAAACTGGTACAAGCTTTGGAAATGGCTCACAACAAGAACCAGAGCAATCCGCCGAAGAAGCATGGAAACATGCCGCTGTAAGGCAAGGAGGCAACAATAAATGATAAATGGTTAATGGCAGACACCCAGGTGTTCTATTAACCATTTATTTTTTCAACAGAAAGAGGAAAGAGACCGTCTCATCAATCATTAACAATATCCTTTCCAAAAGGTGTCAGAGCCAGTCCTGCCAGTTTGAAATGCTGCAATCCGAAAGGAATACCAACGACTGTGATGCAGAGAATAGCTCCAAAAATCAAGTGGGATACAGCAATCCAAATGCCTCCCAACAGAATCCAAAGCACATTCATCAGCACATGCAGGCAGCCGCTCGAACGTTCACCGCTCACCACCTTCTTGCCAAACGGCCATAGGGCCAGCCCTGCCAGCTTCAAAGTCTGCATGCCGAAGGGAATGCCCACAATGGTCACCATCAGCAACAAACTCGATATTACATATTCAATGGCTGTGAAAACGCCGCCCAATACCAGCCACAAAACATTCATAAAACAACCCATAAGCTTATCCGTTTTTACACTTCATTACAAGGACAAAGATAAATATTTGTGCTGAATTAGCTCCAAAAATATTCAATTATTCTTCCAAGAAGCACCATCTTTTCGTTATCTTCTCTCATCCAAGCACTAAGAGCCGGTTTGGATTCTCTCTCTGAAAGATTTTATTCTGTCGCTTTTGAGGTTTTCTCCGGTCTTTTTCCTTGTTGTCCTTCGGCACGCAGCCTGCTACGCTCCTCACAACCACAGAGAAAAATCCTCAAAAATAGTCACCCCAATCAGGCTAAGCAACATTTTAACCGACACTAAAAACTGACTTCGACACAGTGCCTCCCTCAACTTGCAACAGCACAAACACATCCTCTTACGCTTTCGAACTATTCTGCTTATACTCTTTGGGCGTACAGCCTACCTGCTTCTTAAAGAAACGAAGAAAATGTTGCGGATATTGGAAACCTAACATTCCTGCAACTTCCTTTGCCGTCAGAAAAGGATTCAGAATTGCCTCCTTAGCTACCTCTACAATCTTGGCTTGTATGTATTCCTGCGGACTTTTTCCTGTAATAGACTTTATCAAATCGCCAAAGTAATTGGAGGAAAGGCATATTTTGTCGGCAAAATACTTTACGGTAGGAAGGCCATGCTGCCTTGCCTCACCGGAATCCCAGTATTCGTTCAATAATTGCTCAAAACACACAAGGACATCGTTATTTAGCTTTTCGCGACTGGCGAACTGACGCTCAAAGAAACGCATGCAATAGTAAAGTAAGACTTCAATGTTAGAGACTAATAACTGTTTGGAAAACTTATCCATGGGATGTTCCAGTTCCCTCTGTACTTTATCCATATAATCTTGTACAATGAGACTTTCATCGGCAGACAAATGCAGGGCTTCGTTGGAAGAATAAGAGAAAAAAGTAAACTGCTTCATCTTTGAAGCCAATGACGTACCAAGCAAAAGGTCGGGATGAAACAACAGTCCTACAGCCTCCGGCACAGGACCACCCGGCATCCGATAAACCCCGATGGTCTGTCCGGGTGCCAGACAAATGACAGTACTTTCATCAAAATCATATTTAGTCTTGCCGTAATCCATCGTAATGCCTACTGTTTTTACCAGAAACAAGGCATAAAAACCGAATGTCATCTTGTGCGTAGGCTGGTTTTCCGAATGGTCAAAATGAATGATGTCGACTTGCGGATGGCGGGTTTGCTGTCCAAAAAACTGATTATACTGCTGAATCGTATCGGCCTTTATTATACTACTCATCATACTGTCCGTCATGCATAATTTCAGGTCACAAATATACTTCTTCTTCCCCAACCATCCACCTATCTGCCTGCATCACAGGTAATCGAGGTATTTATTTCTGTAATAATGGTACTCATGGGCCGCATCGCCCGGCTACCAACCGGGAAGAAACCCTATCCTTATCGCTTAGTTACTGACGGACACATATACCACTGACTATCAATATATTGCTTCTAATATATAACAAGTATGCTGCCTATAGCCTGGAAGTATGCTGCTTAGCGCCCGGCTATTCGCTGCTTAGCGCCCGGCACTGTTTATGATGAGCCATCCGAAAAGGCAAGTTGTATTTTTTCAAGGAAAAAATAAGTTGCAGTTCATAGTTAGTCTATACTATGAAAAGGAATTCGGAGGTCCTGCCAACTTCTGCAAGGGGAGGCTGAAATAACTGAAAGGATTGCCCGATATTTCAATGTTACAGGCAGGAAATAACTGACAACCCGGGCATCCGGGTGCCAACCGCTTATCTACAAACAAGGAGGCTGTCTCAAAAAAGAGTTCAGACTATCATTCCGTTCCTTTGGACAATATAACCATCTGTACTCTATTCCGATACAGCCTCCCTGTTTTTGGGCATAAATTACGTTCTGGTCAGAGAACTGACACGATTTTCTCTCTTCTTTTACTCACCTTCCACCCTGCACTGGTGAAAAGCCATCTCCTGCGCAGCCTTTTCGGGCGGAAAGGTAAAGTAGGTACAAACCGCCTCGGTGCAAAGTTCGCCACGACTGTCATAAAGCCGGGCATCGATAATGGCCAGATTACGCCGCGTCTCACGCAGCCGGGCACGAAGCATCACAAAGCTGTCATCCGTAGAAACAGATTTACGGAAGCGAGTCTCCATCTTGGTGGTGACACCGGCAGTCTGCAATTTGCGGAATACCACCCAGCCGCAAATCTCATCGAGCATCACCGACTGAATGCCCCCATGAAGTGTATGCAGCCAGCCCTGATATTCTGCACGGGGTACCCACCGGCATACTATCTCATCACCATCCTCATAAAAATCCATGTGCAGCCCCGCAGGGTTGCCGGGAGAACAGCCAAAACAATTATATCCCTCAGTTTCCTTCCAAGGGTTAATGATTTTCTGCATTTCCGGTTATTCTTTTATCAGAACCACTACCAATGTCCCTTCCGCATCATAGAATCCAACGCGGTTTTCCCCATCCTGAATACGGGCAAAAGTACGGGTAGCATTCAATGCCTGCTTCACACGGTCCTCAATCTCCATATCAGGGCAGGCCATCATGGTACTAATGAACTGAGGGAATGAAATAGACGCCGGCTCACCTTCTTCCGTCTGAAAACCTCCGTTAATAAGGTTGCAGCCAGCCTGTCCGTGCATGGTCTTTGCGGCTGTATCCAACTCAATGAAAGGCTGATTCTCCAAGGTATCAGGAATCGCCACTCCTCCTGCTTCCACAATCTTCCACTTACCGTTCAAATCAGCCAAAGTCATGTCGGGTGCCTTGCGCTTCAACACCATGATGGGACGTTTGAGCGACTTGCCGCACAGTCCAATGTTTTCATCACCCAAACGGACATACTGTTTCACCTGGGCCAAGGCGTTGAGCACATTTTGTTCCACAGTCATGTCCGGACACATCATGCGCGTAGTACCCAGTCTGGACAAGTCGATAGTGCCAGGAGCAGCCTGCACGTCAAACGAACCCATCAGGCGGTTACACCCGGCATTGCCATGCACCCGTCCCGTTGCTTTATCGAAACCTATGTAAGGGTAAGCCTGTCCGGGCGCTGGAACTACGGCGGCACCGTTAATTTCAATGATACTCCATTCACCATCAATATCGGCCAACACAGCCGTGTTCTTGGTAGAACCACACGATGACAGCCCTAAAGTTGCCGCTGCCAGACAAAAAGATACAAAAAACTTTTTCATCGTACTTTTCTTTTTAATATTAAAATCTGATAACTCAATCATTATATAAACAAAATCAGTCATCTATACTGCACTCATACAGAAGAGACGTGCTGCAAAGGTAAACAAAATAACCATACGAAAAACATTTTGTTCATAATGGAGATAGAAAATGGTATGATGTCCATAGGGATTTTGAAAGGCGATTGTTTGCCTACCTGAGAATTAAACCGTATATTTGCTGACGATAAACAAGATTTTTCCATTCAAACAGATACATTCTAATAATAAAAAAAGACAATGGCCAAAGTTCTTATTATCGGTGCAGGCGGTGTAGGTACCGTTGTTGCCCACAAGGTGGCTCAGAATCCCGATGTCTTTACCGACATTATGATTGCCAGCCGCACAAAATCGAAATGTGACGCCGTGGTGAAGGCCATCGGCAATCCCAACATCCAGACCGCACAGGTCGATGCCGACAATGTGGACGAGCTCGTAGAGTTAATGAACAGTTTCAAGCCGGAAATCGTCATCAACGTGGCTCTTCCCTATCAGGACCTTACCATCATGGAAGCCTGCCTGAAGACAGGCGTAAACTACCTGGATACGGCCAACTACGAGCCTAAGGACGTAGCACACTTTGAATACAGCTGGCAATGGGCTTACAAAAAACGCTTTGAAGAGGCCGGGCTGACTGCCATTTTAGGATGTGGATTCGACCCGGGAGTGAGCGGCATTTATACTGCATACGCAGCCAAACATTACTTCGACGAAATCCAATACTTAGATATTGTGGACTGTAATGCCGGCAACCACCACAAAGCCTTCGCTACCAACTTCAATCCGGAAATCAACATCCGCGAAATCACCCAAAACGGACGCTATTATGAAAACGGTCAGTGGGTCACTACCCAACCGCTGGAAATACACAAGTCTCTGAATTATCCCAACATTGGTCCGCGTGACTCCTACCTGCTTTACCACGAAGAACTGGAATCGCTGGTAAAGAACTTCCCTACCATCAAGCGGGCACGCTTCTGGATGACTTTCGGACAAGAATACCTGACACATCTGCGGGTTATCCAAGATATAGGCATGGCACGCATTGACCCCATTGATTACAACGGCATGAAAATCGTACCTTTGCAATTCCTCAAGGCCGTATTGCCCAACCCGCAGGACCTGGGCGAGAACTACGACGGGGAAACCTCTATCGGATGTCGTATCCGTGGATTGAAGGACGGTAAGGAGCGTACATATTACGTATATAATAACTGCAGCCATCAGGCCGCCTACCAGGAAACCGGTATGCAAGGGGTAAGCTACACAACAGGCGTACCTGCCATGATTGGAGCCATGATGTTCCTTAAAGGTCTGTGGAAACGCCCGGGTGTATGGAATGTAGAAGAATTCGACCCCGATCCCTTCATGGAACAGTTGAACAAACAAGGATTGCCTTGGCATGAGGTATTTGACGGAGATTTGGAACTTTAAAAAACAAAAGACATGCAAGTAGGAGACAAAGCGCCCGAATTATTGGGAACAAACGAAAAAGGCGAAGAAATCCGCCTGAGTGACTATAAAGGAAAGAAAGTTGTGCTGTATTTCTATCCCAAAGATAGCACGCCCGGATGTACAGCCGAAGCCTGCAGCCTACGCGACCATTATGACGAACTGCAACAAGCAGGCTACGCCGTAATAGGCGCCAGCGTGGACAGCGAGAAGTCACACCAGAAATTCATTGAGAAGAACGCCCTCCCTTTTCCGCTGATAGCAGACACCGACAAAAAGTTGGTGGAACAGTTTGGCGTGTGGGGCGAGAAAAGCATGTGCGGACGTAAATACATGGGAACATTCCGAACTACCTTTATCATTAATGAAGAGGGTATCATCGAACGCATCTTTACCCCGAAGGAAATCAAGACGAAGGAACATGCGCCGCAGATACTGAAAGCTAATCAATAACTCTTTAATTTAATACACATAAGAAAGTGGCAAAAAAAGACGAACTGAACTTTGAAAATGAAAATGGCGCATCCCAGCAGCCTTCCAACGAAAAGCTGAAGGCTCTGCAGATGGCCATGGAAAAGATAGAGAAAAACTTCGGCAAAGGCTCCATCATGCGCATGGGAAGCCAAGAAGTAGAACATGTCGAAGTGATTCCTACGGGATCCATCGGACTGAATGTAGCCTTGGGGGTGGGAGGTTATCCCCGTGGACGCATCATCGAAATCTACGGACCGGAATCGTCCGGTAAGACCACGCTGGCCATACATGCCATAGCCGAGGCTCAAAAAGCTGGAGGCATTGCCGCCTTTATTGATGCAGAACATGCTTTCGACCGTTTCTATGCTGCCAAGTTGGGCGTAGATGTAGACAACTTGCTTATCTCGCAACCCGACAATGGCGAACAAGCACTGGAGATTGCCGACCAGCTTATCAACTCGTCGGCTGTAGACATCATTGTCATCGACTCCGTGGCAGCCCTGACTCCCAAAGCAGAAATCGAAGGGGACATGGGAGACAACAAGGTCGGGTTGCAGGCACGGCTCATGTCACAAGCCTTGCGAAAAATGACCTCTGCCATCAGCAAGACACGTACCACGTGTATCTTCATCAACCAGCTGCGCGAGAAGATTGGAGTCATGTTCGGCAACCCCGAAACTACCACGGGTGGTAATGCGCTGAAGTTCTATGCTTCGGTACGCATTGATATCCGACCGGGACAGGCCATCAAGAACGGCGATGAAGTGCTGGGACGCCAGACAAAGATAAAGATTGTGAAGAACAAAGTCGCTCCACCTTTCCGCCGCGCAGAGTTCGACATCATGTTCGGCGAGGGAATCTCACGTTCCGGCGAAATCATTGATTTAGGTTCGGAACTGGGCATCATCAAGAAGAGCGGTTCGTGGTTTAGCTATAACGACACAAGGCTGGCACAAGGACGTGATGCCGCCAAACAAGTGATTCTGGATAATCCCGAACTGGCAGAAGAACTGGAAGCCCAGATTTTCGAGGCGCTGAAAACGAAAGAATAAGCATCCCTATCCAATACCCATAAGAAAGGCGCGGTTTCCCGCGCCTTTCTTGTTTCCCTCTCTTTTCCCTCTCTGGTCAGGTTTGATACCGGCAAATTCCTACATTCCATTCTCCCGGCTGCTCCTGAAATTCTTCTATCTGTTCAGTGGATTACGTTGTCGGAAGTCCCTTGATAGAGCAGGATATCCTTCACGTCCTTTTCCGTCATCTTTCCCTCCAGATAGATGAACCTCAGGAACTTATCTTCCTTGTATGTCAGCATAATCAATTCCTCAATGATATCTACATACTTGGAAACGTAGAACTCCGAACTGGTGGACGTTCCCTTTTGTTTCATCAGCAATTTGTAATCGGAAGGCTTGAGCAGAGAACGGATGTCCTTGAACAACTTCTTACAGACCACAGAATCTGACGTGGAAAGCAGACGGACAGAATTCAGTTTCTTGGTGCTCGAGCCCAAATAGATGTTGGTGAAATACTCCGGTCCCATTTCCAGCATGGGCTTGGAAATATAGACCGACTTCACGTTTTTCATGTCGCTGTACTTGTCGAACAGCTTTTCCTGCCCCCAGCCGCACAAGGGCAGAAGCACGGCCGCAAGGACCAGATAGAATCTAAAAAACTTCATCATAACTAATGTATAAATAAGATTATGGTTCAAACTCTTCATTGATTTCCCGCCGCACCGCCATAAGATCGCGCTGCGAAGCTTCTAACTGCTCCATGCCTTCGTTCCAATGCATCGACATCTCCATGAAGATGGCCTGCAGGGCGCGGTGTGCGTCTTCGGGATTGGTAAAGGTGTCTTGCGGCACAGAAGGCCGACGCATCTCTGCTATGCCCCAACCTATTCCTACAATCAGGAGCAACGAAGCAGCTACGGCTCCCCACCTCAGCCAAAGCCGACGAGGTACAGCGGCTTTCCGGTCAATCAAGGCCTCCAGACTGGCTTCCAGACCGTCGGGCACAGAGATGTCCTCTCCGGCATGCGGCTGGTGAAGCGAAAGGAACAAAGTTCGCTCCACCTCTAAATCACCTGGCAGGTCGTCGGCTTTCAGAAGGGCTTGACGCAGACGTTCTTCTTCCTGCTCATCAGTCCGACCTTCATAGTAAAGGGTCAACAGTCGTTCAATCTCTTCTCTTTTCATAGTCACGCAATTTAAAAAATTCTTCACGTATCTTCTTACGGGCCCGCGACAACATCACACGAATGTTGACAGCACTGAGTCCCGTCACGTTCTCAATCTCCTCATAAGGATAACCCTGCACATCACGCAGGCGGACCACCTGACGCTGTTGCGGAGGCAAATCATCTATAAGCATCTGCACTACTTGGGCATCGTCGCTGGCTATGGTATGATCCGGCACAGCCAGCGGAAGGGCATCGGTCAGCTCCACACGTTGCCTGCTCCACGCATAATGTCCGGAACGAAGCAGGTCAAGGCACATGTTGCGCACCAACGTAATACAGAAAGCTTCGGGATTGTCCACAACTCCCAATGCATCCCGTTTGTCCCACAATTTCAGATAGGCTTCCTGGAGCAAGTCTTCGGCATCATCTTCATTCTCCAGCAGACGAAGAGCCACCCCGTAAAGTTTACGGTGGTAAGGCAAAAACATCTTCTTAAAACTGGCCGCATCCATGAATCTATCGCGTTATGTTTATTGGGTTACACTGAAAAGACGGAAACACCGGCCGAATTGTTACACACAAATGCAGTTTTATGCACCAGGCTTCCTCAAGTACCTCTTGAACGAGCAAAAGTGCCATTTGAGAAAAGCGTCCTTCATCTCTATAAGAAGCACGCTCCAAAGCCCTTTGCACCCGGCTTCTTATAGATAAGCAATATCGTGCCCAAATAGAAAGAAAAAAGCAGGCACAAAGCAAGAGAATGGCAATGCTTCTTTATAGAAAAGATGCGAAGTTTTTAAGCCGCACAGAGGCATTTTTCAAACAGATTTCATTACTTTTGTTCCCTCATTACATAAATATGAAAGAGATTATCCTGATTACCGGCGGAGCACGCTCGGGCAAGAGCAGCTATGCCGAAAGACTGGCCCTTCGCCTCTCTCCTACCCCTGTCTACCTGGCCACGGCACGCATCTGGGATGAAGAATTCCGCCAGCGTGTGGCACGCCACCAGGAACGGAGGGGACCGGAATGGACCAACATCGAAGAAGAAAAGCATCTGAGCCGCCACCGGGTGGATGGACGTGTGGTTTTGACAGACTGCATTACGCTGTGGTGTACCAACTTCTTTTTCGACCTGAAGGGCGACATTGACCGGACGCTGGAGGAAGCGAAACGCGAATGGGATGCCTTCACCGACCAGGATGCCACGTTCATCTTCGTAACCAACGAAATAGGCTTGGGGGGCACATCGGACAATGAGCTGCAACGCAAATTCACCGACCTGCTGGGCTGGATGAACCAATACATCGCCGAGCGGGCCGACCGGGTCATTCTTATGGTATCAGGCATTCCCGTAGTCATCAAACCCAATACTGCCAATGAAATCGTTTAATATTACTTGCCCCGACGGACTAATCCGTCGCGCACTGACCGACAAGATAAACAACCTGACCAAACCCAAGGGTTCGCTGGGACGCTTAGAAGAACTGGCTCTGCAAATTGGACTTATCCAACAGACCTTGTCACCCGTACTGAAGCATCCGCAAAACGTCATCTTCGCCGCCGACCACGGCATCGTGGAAGAAGGTGTAAGCGTGTCGCCCAAAGAAGTGACCTGGCAACAGATACTGAATTTCCTGAACGGAGGTGCCGGCATCAACTTCTTGTGCAGACAACATGGATTCGAGCTCAAGATTGTCGATGCCGGAGTAGACAACGAGCTGCCCTATGAACGGGGCATCATCAACCGGAAGGTACGCCGCGGAAGCCGCAACTTTCTGCACGAACCCGCCCTGACGGAAGAGGAGTTTGAGCAATGCATAGAGTATGGGGCAGAAATCGTACGTCTGTGTCATGCTGAAGGAAGCAACGTGCTGAGTTTCGGAGAAATGGGCATAGGCAACACCTCGCCTTCATCGGTGTGGATGCATCTGCTGACCGGAATTCCTCTGGAACAGTGCATCGGGGCAGGAAGCGGACTGAATCAGGACGGTATCCACCACAAATATGAAGTATTGCAGCAAGCCGTAGCCCACTACCGGGGCGATGGTTCGGCCTGTGATGTCCTTCGACATTTCGGCGGACTGGAAATGGTGATGGCAACAGGCGCCATGCTTCAGGCAGCAGAACTGAAGATGGTGATTTTAGTAGACGGCTTCATCATGACCAACTGCATCTTGGCTGCTTCGCGCCTCTGTCCGGAGGTACTGTCTTACGCCATCTTTGCCCACGGAGGCGATGAAGCAGGACACCATCTGCTTCTGGACTACTTGCATACCCGTCCGCTCCTAAACCTGGGCCTGCGCTTAGGCGAAGGCACCGGTGCCGTGTGCGCCTACCCGCTGGTAGACTCAGCCGTGCGCATGATTAACGAGATGGACAGCTTTACTCATGCCGAAATAACAAAATACTTCTGACGCAACCATGATGAAAAACATGCTTGCCGCCTTTATCTTCTTCACCCGTCTGCCTTTCTGGCGAATAGCCCATGTGCCCGCCGACTGCTTTAAACAGGTAGTACCTTACTGGCCGCTGACGGGATGGCTCACAGGAGGCATTGTGGCCCTGACGCTTTGGCTGACCGGACAGATTTTTCCGCTTTCCGTGGCCTGGATACTTGCCCTGACAGCCCGTTTGCTCGTTACGGGATGTCTGCACGAAGACGGGCTGGCTGATTTCTGCGATGGTTTTGGCGGAGGCACTACACGCGAACGGACACTGGCCATTATGAAAGACTCGCACATCGGCACCTTCGGCGTCATCGGCCTCATTGTCTATTTCCTGCTGATGACGCAGATGGGTGCCATGCCACTCCACACACTATGTGCCGTGGCTTTCTGTGCCGATACCTACTCCAAATGGTGCGCTTCACACCTTATCAACTTCCTGCCCTATGCCCGCAAGGAAGAAGAAAGCAAAGCACAAGTCACTTACAGAAGGATGTCGGCGAAAGAAGCACTAATGGGAACCTTCTTCGGGTGGATACCCGTATGTCTGCTGCTCCCGGCAGGATGGATGTGGCTCTGTCTGTGTCCTCCCCTTGTCTTCTTCCTGCTCTGCCTTTGGATGAAAAAACGCTTGGGAGGATATACGGGCGACTGCTGCGGGGCCTTGTTTCTGCTTTGCGAATTGAGTTTCTATCTCTGCACACTGGCTTGGCTATGGAAGTAATTCTGATTCGACATACTTCGGTAGATGTACCTCCGGGAACCTGCTATGGACAGACAGACGTTGCCCTCTGCCCCACCTTCCCCGAAGAAGCAGCACAAGTAGCCCGTGCCTTGCAGTCAGAAGGCATTTTGGAAGCAGTCTACACCAGTCCGCTGAACCGGTGCACACGCCTGGCTACGTATTGTGGTTATGCTGATGCTGTGTGCGACGACCGCCTGCTGGAAATTAATTTCGGTGACTGGGAGATGCAACGCTATGACGAGATAACCGACCCCCGCCTGCATATTTGGTACAAAGACTACCTGCATGTAGCTGCCACCGGAGGAGAATCGTTCATGGAACAACTGCACCGGGTTTCGCTTTTTATGAAGGACTTGTGCGGAAAACCGTTCCAGAAGGCAGGTATCTTTACACACGGAGGAGTCATAGCCTGCGCACAAATCTATGCCGGAATCATCACACCGGAAGAGGCTTTCCGACATATACCCGCTTATGGGAGCATTGTCCGACTCCGCTTATGACCAACCGGCCAGACACTCAGCCAACATAATCAGGAGCAGCATCAGCACTTCTGCCTTTCGGTTGACAGATACCGCCTTTTGCATATCAGCAGTGTCCAACATCCGTTCATTGGAACCGATGTAGGGTTTCCAGACTTCTTCCCCGAAGTAGTTGTGTGGTCCTCCGAAACGGCAATTCAAAATTCCAGCCAGAGCAGATTCAGGATAACCGGAATTGGGACTGGCATGCTGGTTGCCGTAACGGACCACAAACTTCCACAAATCCGGACGACCGGAAACGAGCAACATGAGTAGAGCCGTGAGGCGGGCCGGAATGAAATTGGCCACATCGTCCATCCGGGCAGAAAAAGAACCGAACTTCCGGTAGCGTTCGTTGCGGTATCCCACCATACTGTCCAACGTGTTTACCATCTTATAGGCCATCATGCCGGGCACCCCAAGCACAAGATACCAAAAAAGCGGCGCGATAACCCCGTCACTTAGGTTTTCTGACAAGGTTTCCAGAGCGGCGGTACGTACCTCCTGAGCCGAGAGCGACTGAGTGTCACGCCCTACAATACGGGCTACCTGCCGACGTCCTTCGTCCAAAGAGCGGTCGACAGCTCGAAAGACTTCGCGCACCTCACGCACCAAGGTAGTTCCAGCCAGGCAATAGAAGATGAATAAAACCTCTAATGCCCATTCCAACCACGGAGAAATACCACCAGCTCCCCATAGCAGCCCCTTCATAACCAGCCACACACCCGCTACAAGTACCACCGCCATCAATGCCCCTTTTAGCCGACGTCGGACACCACGGTTGAAGGTATGTTCACACCAAGCAATGATACGTCCGAAAAGCACTACGGGATGAGGTAGCCACAAAGGGTCTCCGACCACCCGGTCAAGTACCCAAGCCAGGAGCAAAGGAGCAACTGTCAACACATATTCCATCATCATTCAACTTTCCAACCATTGTGCCATAGCTTCCAACAAATGATCGTTATCCTCTTTCCGCTGGGCAGACAGGCGAAAGAAAGCTTCGTTCAGTCCCTCAAAGTTAGAAGCATCACGGATAAGTATGCCATGTTCGCTGGCCAGATAATCCTTTAAAGCCGAAGAATGCCCCATGCGGAGACGCACCAGAAAGAAGTGCGTATCTGAATCCCACACTTCAAATACCCCCATGGCACACAAGCGGGACACCAATCTTTCTTTCTCCTTCAAGCATCCCGATAAATCGAAAGGAATAGCATTCGGATGTTCCGTCAGAAACAGTCCAGCCTCCAATGCCACTCCATTCACCGACCAAGGCATGCGGTGCGTACGCAAGTGAGCTACCAGCGGGGCTGGCCCGGTAAGAAATCCAAGTCGCAGACCGGGCATGGCATAACGCTTGGTCAGGGAGTGAAGCAGAAGCACATTGGGATACTTCGCCGCCTCACAGGCCGAAAAAAGAGGCTTGAAAGTGAAATCCTCGTAAGACTGGTCGATGACAAACAGCACTTGGGGATTGTTTTCAACCAATAAGGCCAAAGCTTCTTTATCCTGTACCTGACCTGTAGGATTGTTAGGATTGCAAAGCCAGAGCATCTGCAAGTCTTCGGGCAAGCGTCCGTGAGCAGGCCATTGGTAGAGCGAAACCACTCGATGACCATACATGCGGGCGGCATCGGCATACTCACTGAATGTAGGCTGAAAAACAGCACTCCGAATGCCGGTAAAAGTCTGGGCTATCAGATAAATAGCTTCCGTAGCGCCATTCGTAACGCAGACATTGTCGGGTAACAAGTGCAAATGACTCGCTATACGGCTTTCGAGAGTAAAAGGTCTGGGTTCAGGATAAACAGAGAGCACTTCACCTACCCGCTCGCGTAGGAACAAGCGCAGAGGAGTGGCATCTATCCAGTCTGTCAAATTCGAACTGAAGTTAATCCGTATAGGGTACTTATATTTATAAAGGTCATCACCGTGTCCTTCTATCATAAGGCTTCGTGAGGAGTTGAGGTGGTTAATATGCGATAGATTTGCGGCATGTCGGCATAAGTGCGTACATGATTTGCCAGACGGTCGTATTGCGTTTCCTTAAACTGACGGGCATCGAAATCGGATGTCTTTGCCCACTTGCCAGCCAAAGGAGCAAACAGGAGATGAAGGAAAGCCGGATAATCCAGGATGCCGTGCAGATAAGTACCCATACATCTTTCATCCATCCGGTAACCATCTGTACCTCCGTCGGCCAGGTAAATCAAAGGAGAAGGTGAAGCTCCCTCACCCAGGACTGTTTCACCCATGTGGATTTCGTACCCTTCCAGCCATTCTCCACCCTCCGGTTGCAGGCGGAAACGGGTGCGCCGTGTCACCTTGTCGGACATCATACAGGTACGCACTGGCAAGAGTCCTAAACCGGGATAGCATTCCATATCACCTTCTACATGATGCGGGTCAAGGATTTCCTGCCCCATCATCTGATAGCCACCGCAAATACCCAAGATAACAGTTCCTTTCTTTCGCGCACAAAGAATGGCCTGAGCGGCTCCACTTCTCCGCAATGATTCCAAATCGGCAATGGTGCTTTTGCTTCCTGGCAGAATTATGACATCCGCTTCCAGCAACTCTTCCGGCCGACGGGTATAAAAAAGATGGATACGCGGGTCTTGCTCCAAAGCTCCAAAATCTGTAAAATTACTCAGATGGGGCAATAAAACCACCGCTACATTGACTTTTCCTGCCTCGGCTTCCGTATGTTTGAAGGCCAGCGATACAGAATCTTCCTCATCAATGGCAAGGCCTTGCAGAAAGGGTATCACGCCAAGGACAGGAATGCCGCAAAGTTCTTCCATCATCTTCACCCCCGGCTGGAAAAGGCGAAGATCGCCCCGAAACTTATTTATCAGAACGCCCTTTATCAAGCGACGCTCCTCCGGACGAAGCAAGGCCAAAGAGCCGTAGACGCTGGCAAAGACTCCTCCTCGGTCAATATCGGCCACCAGAAAGACATCAGCTCCGGCATGGGCTGCCATGGAAAGATTGACTAGGTCTGTATCACGCAGATTGATTTCGGAAATACTTCCTGCTCCTTCAAGCACCACGGGGTTGTAACGTGCCGAAAGTCTATCGTAGGCAGCACAAACTTCCCGCCGCAACTCATCGCGCCCCTCTTTACGGAAATAGTCATAAGCATCCAGATTGCCCACAGGTCGCCCATTAAGTACAACCTGCGACGTATGATCGGATTGAGGCTTGAGCAACAGCGGATTCATATCTGCCTGGCAAGGCACACCTGCCGCCTCGGCTTGCACCACCTGCGCACGCCCCATCTCCAGTCCGTCGGACGTGACGTAAGAATTAAGCGCCATATTCTGTGCCTTGAAGGGAGCGGGGCAATAACCATCTTGCCGGAAGATGCGGCAAAAAGCCGTAGCCAGGATACTCTTACCCACATCGCTCCCCGTACCTACCAGCATCATAGGATGTAACTTCTGCCTCATCCCATCAACCCCAATAAATGTAAGCCAGTGTGGCCACGCTGATAACTATCCAAAGCAATACGCCTTGCACCAGTGGCCGGATGCCGACAGCCTTCAGTACATCACGCGAGAGGGAAGCACCGATGAAGAAAAGCGTAATAGTAAGCATCTTGCGGGCAAAATCATTGATGAAAGCTCCCACCTGCACTCCTGTCTCCGTACGTCCTAATACATAGGTATTGAACACCATGGCAAGCACAAAGAAAAGGATGAACCAGGGCATATACATCTTCTTGCCTTTGCTCTTGAAGATGAAAGAAGTGACAATGGCCAGTGGAATAATCCACAAGGCACGGGTCAGCTTGATAGTAGTAGCTACCTGCAAAGCTTCTTCACCGTATGCAGCACCGGCACCGACCACGGAACTGGTATCGTGTATGGCGATGGCTGCCCAAGTGCCAAACTCATGCTGCCCCATCTGAAGCCAATGACCGATGACCGGAAAGATGAATAAGGCAATGGCATTGAGTATGAATATGGTTCCCAGAGCCACCGACATTTCCTCATCCTTGGCTTTCAGTACAGGCCCCACAGCTGCTATGGCACTTCCTCCACAAATAGCAGTGCCCGATGAAATGAGGTAGGAAGTATTGCGGTCTACCTTCAGGCATTTGCGCCCGATGAACCAGCCTATGAGCAGTGTACCTATCACGGAAATAATAGTAAACTCCATTCCTTCCTTACCCGATGCAAGCGAAGCATGCAAATTCATGCCGAAGCCCAAACCGACTACAGAATATTGCAAGAGGTATTTAGACATCTTCTTATTAAACTTAGGATATGCCTGTCCGCACATCAAAGCAAAAGCCAGTCCCAAGAAAAGAGCTACAGGGGGAGTGGCCCATCCCACATAAGGAGCACATACAGGCACATAATCCAGCATGAGACATACGAAGAGCAATGCCAGGAGAGAAACATAAACAGGCTTTTTCCTGGCTTGTAAGGAGGTTGAGGTTTCAGTCATAAAATGATTGTATTAAGTGAATAAGTTTATTGGTAGTTTAAAATTCTTAAGTCAAGGAAGTGATTAAAACTTTCCGACCGCCATACGGCACAATTCTCATTTGATTGATAATCAACACATTATTTCTTATATATAAGAAGCTTACTGCTTATCGCATAGAAGTAAACTGCTTATCGCTTGGCTGCGTGCTGCAAAGCGCGTATCAGGACTGCCATTCTTATGCACGCGGGGCCTCCGATGGCACAAGAAAGTTTAAATAACTTCAAAGCATGACCGGCACTCATAAACTCAAAAGTTACAGAATCGGAACCTAAAAACAGAAGGTTCTATTTTTGCGGGCACAAAGGTACAGCTTTTTACCGGATTTACAAATCATCGGGTGCAATCCCCCAAATATGCATCAGCGAATAGGTAATCAAGTCTATGCTGCAAGGAAATCCCCCATCCGGCTCTTCCAGCAGGAAACAAAGCACCTTACCGAGTGCATCGTCTTCATCCGACTCCGTATTGAAATCATGTAGCGTCTTGGCTAATTTTTCTCCATATTCATAAAAATCCGGTACCAGCAGAAGACGTTTCACCTCCTTGGCATCAAGCGCCAACTTCATCAATTCAGCAAACAAACCTGCACGCGACACCAACCCTGCCGAAGGAACAACAGAGAAAGAGAACTCTCCTATCGGAGTCTGACAAGCCTGCCCGTCCAATTCCTCCAAAGCAGAGGGGATACATCCCGGCATTTGCCGGACACCTTCATCAGCCACCCAAAGAACTTGCAATTCGTTGCTTTCGCCACGCAAACCTCCATCCAACGCGAGGCATATCAACCAGTCCACCAAATCCGTATCGGGCAACTCGCGTCCCAGCTTATTACCCATCAACAGCTTAATGTCACGAACCGTTCCATTCAAGAATGCCGCATCCAACAGAAGGACATTCGGAGCAAATATAATGTTTTTTTTATCCATATCAGAAAATATTAACGAAGTTCTTATTCAACCCGGACTACAGGCTACAAGTAAAATTATCCGGGAATCTCTTTGGCACAACAGCAACCTATGTTAATAAAGAAAGACGCCTGCCACGCCACAAAGCACAATCATCAGAATGGGATTCACCTTGTATCGCTTGGTGCCGATGAAAGCCACGACAAAAATAACGCAACTAATCAGAAACGAACGCGTATCATCCACCGGCGAACCGAAATTCTCCACATTCATAAGCACCAATGCAGCCGAAGCCAGCAATCCCACCACAGCCGGACGCAACCCACTAAACACCGATTCTACCACAGGGTGCTTCTGGTATTTCAAGAAAAAACGACTAATAGTGAGCATCAGGATAAACGAAGGGAGTACCACTGCAAATGTAGCCAACACTGAACCAAATACCCCCCAACCCATTCCATATCCGGCATTGACTATGGCATCATACCCTACGTAGGTGGCAGAATTGATGCCAATAGGTCCCGGAGTCATCTGACTAATGGCCACAATATCCGTAAACTCTTGCGGCGTAAGCCACTCGTGGCGGGTAACGACCTCTCCTTGAATCATGGAAAGCATAGCATAGCCTCCACCAAATCCAAAAAGACCGATCTTAAAGAAGGTATAGAAAAGTTGCAAAAAAATCATTGCGCAATGACAAATTAAAATAGAAATAACTAATCAAATTTAGCCCGGATGTACATGTACCGCTTCGTCACACTGGAGAAAAATCTCCTCTGTAAACTCTATGCAGCACACGCAAACAGGCAAAATTCTCTAACAGAAAAGCATCACGTCCTGTGTTCTGTGTCTGCCTTCTTATTTTTCATCTTTCCATAAACATATCCTCCTACACCAGCAGCAATAATAATCCAGATAGGTGAGAATCCGAGCAGCCAGATGAGTAAGGCCGACACAACAGGTATCCATACATTATACCGGTTGATCCGAGCAGACTTGGCCATGCTGAACGTCGGCGCCGCAATCAGTGCCACCACAGCCGGACGAATCCCTTTGAAAATACGCTCCACCAAAGCATTGTCCTTGAAATTATGGAAAAACAAAGCAATGGCCAGAATGATGAGAAACGACGGAAGCACCGTGCCCAAAGCCGTAACTATGCTTCCCGGCACCCCTTTTAGACGATAACCGATAAAAATGGAGATGTTAACAGCCAGGATGCCTGGCGAAGACTGGGCAATGGCCAATAAATCGATGAAGTCTTCCTTGGCCAACCACCCACGCCGGGTCACAATCTCATCCTCTATCAACGGCACCATGGCATAGCCTCCACCAATCGTAAAAGCACCAATCTTGAAAAAGATAGAAAAAGCATCCAGATACAGATTCATTTCGCCATACAACTAAATAATTCAACTTTTGCCACTTGAGTTGCAACAAGCAAGAGACAGACCTGCCTGTTTCTAATTACTTGATAAGATTGTCTTTGGCATACCGGCTGGGGCTGACGCCAAAGTGCTTCTTGAATACCTCACGGAAATATCTGGCATCGCTAAATCCCGTCATCTCCGCCACTTCAGTAATGGAGTAACGATGTTCCCTTAACAAAACCCTGGCACAATTCAGACGAATAAGCCGTACATAATCTGCCGGAGCCTGCCCCGTGAGTGCCTTTAGCTTGTTGTAAAAGCTGGTACGACTCATATTAAGCAGGTCGCAAAGGGAATCAATGTTGAATCCAGGATTATTCATATTCTCCTCCACATATTTCTTAACGTGGGCAATGAATTTCCAATCTTGCTCGCCGGTGCAGTTGGCACAAGGTTGAAAAGAACCTTGTGATCCTTCACACGGTTGCTTGGAATAGAGACGGGCATACGTCCTTATTTTCCGCAAACGGGCACTCCACACATTAGGAGTCTCCTTCTCCATGCGGAAATGATGCCCCACCCCCTCGGCCATCCGATAGAAAACACCGGTTTGCTGGAGCACCGAGTACACTTCGCTGCGTGCATCTTCCGGCAAATCTCCACGTCCTGCCAATGCCTCCAGCCGCTCTTTCATAGCGGCCAGAGGCATACGGAGGTCATAGAGCGTCTGAATAAGCAGAGCGTTCTCTTGCTTGCGATAGTGCTTCTTCTTGGGTTTCATAAAGCACAATAAGAGTGAGAACCCATGTCGAACGTCCTCATTTTCTCAATTTCTCCTCTATCCACTTGCGGGCATTGACAAAAGCCTCTATCCACGGCGTCACCTGGTCGGTCTTGACACGGTCGGCCAGATAAGAAGCATTCTGCCAGGGGAAGATGGCACGCTCCAAGTGGGGCATAATAGCCAGATGGCGTCCGTCAGCACTGGCCACAGCTGCTGCCGAATAGTCAGAGCCATTGGGATTGCCAGGATATTCATCGTAGCTGTATTTGGCTACTATGTTGTAGTGCTCTTCCGCATAGGGCAAAGAGAACTTGCCTTCGCCATGAGCCACCCAGATACCCAGCTTGCTTCCGCTCAGCGAACCGAACATCACACTTCGGTTAGTGGGAATGGTAAGACCCAGGAAGCGACTCTCAAACTTATGCGAGTCGTTGTGGAGCATTCGGATTCGCTTCTCGTCTTCGGGAACAATAAGGTTCAACTCCATCATCAGCTGGCAACCGTTACATACTCCCAGCGAAAGCGTGTCTTCGCGAGCATAGAACCGGTCGAGGGTTTCCTTGGCCTTGGGATTGAAGAGGAAAGCACCCGCCCAACCTTTGGCCGAACCCAAGACATCGGAATTGGAGAATCCGCCACAGAAGACTATCATATTTATATCATCCAGTGTCTCACGCCCACTCACCAGGTCGGTCATCGTCACATCCTTCACGTCGAATCCGGCCAGATAGAGCGAATAAGCCATCTCACGCTCACCGTTGGTGCCTTTCTCGCGGATAATAGCAGCACGGATTCCAGAAGGTGTACGACGGTCGGGACTGATGCCGTAGCCAGAAAGCTTGCCGGTAAATCCGGGCTGGAAAATAAGTTCTACCGGCTGCATCTTATAGTTCTCATAACGCTTCTTGGCACAGCCGTTCATAGATTGCTTACGGTCGAGCAGATAAGAAGTAGAATACCACACATCGCGCAGATAGTCGATGCCAAACTGATAAGTTGCCTCGTCCTTCGTTACAAGAATATGGCGCTCATCGGTAGGCTTACCCAACTTAATATAGCCCACACCCGCATCTTCCAATAGTTTCTTCACTTCATCCTTGTGCTTGTTGCTTACCTGAATAACTACACCAGGATTTTCGGCAAAAAGAATCTTCACCAAGTCCGTCTCCTTGAACTTGTCAAGACTAATGTCCAAACCACCCTCCATATTAGAGAAGCACATCTCAAGCAAGGTCGTTATAAGACCACCTGCCGAAATATCATGTCCTGCCAAGACAAGCCCGCGGCTGATAAGCTCCTGAACGGCCTGGAAGGCATCGCGGAAATATTCGGGATTCTGTACCGTAGGCACCTCGCTACCCACCTTGCCCAAACTCTGCGCAAAAGCCGAACCTCCCAGTTTAAGACGGTCGAAACTGAAGTCTATATGATAGAGTGTGGTATGCGGATTGTTGACTAAGACGGGCGAAACCACCTTCTTGACATCACTCACCTCACCACCGGCCGATACAATGACCGTGCCCGGAGAAATCACCTTACTACCATCGGGATACTTCTGCGTCATAGAGAGTGAATCCTTGCCGGTAGGTACATTGATGCGCAAGGCACAGCAGAAGTCGCTTAAAGCCTCGACCGCCGTATAGAGGCGAGCATCCTCACCCTCTTGCGAACGGCAGGGCCACATCCAGTTTGCCGAAAGCGAGACGGTATCCAACCCCTCAACCAGGGGAGCCCAAACGATGTTAGTCAGAGCTTCGGCCACAGAGAGCACGGAACCGGCCTTCGGATCAGCCAGCCCAGCCTGCGGTGCATGTCCCAAAGCTGTCGCAATGCCCTTTTCGCCCCGGTAATCCAATGCCACAACGCCACAGTCGCTCAGCGGCAACTGAAGTTCGCCCACACACTGCTGCCGGGCAATCTTACCCGTCACCGAACGGTCTACCTTGTTGGTCAACCAGTCTTTGCAAGCCACTGCCTCCAACTGGAGCACATTAGCCAGGTATTCATGCAGTTTAGAAAGCTCATAAGTCGGCATCTCATAGTGATGCTCTACCGTCTTGTCTATCATAAACGTCTTGGGCGACGAGCCGAACATTTGGTCGACCGCCAAATCGAAGGGGCGCACTCCATCAGCCTGCTGGAAAGCAAAGCGATGGTCGCCTGTAGTCTCGCCGACCACATACATCGGGGCACGCTCGCGTTCGGCAATCTTGGCCACATGCTCAATGGCTTCTTCCTTAATCAACAGCCCCATGCGTTCCTGGCTTTCGTTGGCAATGATTTCCTTGGCCGAGAGAGTTTTGTCGCCAATAGGTAATTTGCTCATATCAATCAAACCGCCACAATCCTCTACTAACTCAGAGAGGCAGTTGACATGTCCGGCCGACCCGTGGTCGTGAATGGAAACCACCGGATTAACATCTTCTTCACAAAGAGCACGTACCACGTTATAGACACGCTTCTGCATTTCGGCATTGGCACGCTGCACGGCATTCAGTTCAATGCCGCTGCTATAACGTCCGGTATCAACAGAAGACACCGAACCTCCACCCAAGCCAATGCGGTAGTTGTCGCCGCCCATAACCACGATTTTGTTTCCTGCCTCCGGATGACCTTTCTGGCAATCACGCTCCGTGCCGTAGCCTACGCCACCAGCCAGCATAATAACCTTGTCGTAGCCATATTCGGCATCGTCGGGTGTTTCCTGATGTTCAAAAGTCAGCACCGAACCGCAGATAAGCGGCTGGCCAAACTTATTACCAAAGTCGCTGGCACCGTTCGATGCCTTGATAAGTATCTGTTCGGGCGTCTGGTAGAGCCATTTGCGCACAGGCAGTATTTCCTCCCACGGACGTCCTTCCTCCACACGGGGATAGGCAGTCATGTAGACAGCCGTTCCGGCAATGGGCCACGATCCTTTGCCTCCCCCCATACGGTCGCGGATTTCTCCGCCCGTACCTGTTGAGGCACCGTTGAAAGGCTCCACAGTGGTAGGGAAATTGTGCGTCTCTGCCTTGAGGGAGATGACGCTCTTGATATCTTTCACCTGGAAATAATCCGGTTTGGACTGATCGGCAGGAGCAAACTGCTCGATGACAGGGCCTTCGGCAAAAGCCACATTATCTTTATAAGCCGATATGATGCGGTTGGGATTCTCTTTGGTAGTTTTCTTAATCATCTGGAAGAGGGACGATTCCTTCTCTACGCCGTCGATGACAAACGTGCCTCCGAAGATTTTATGGCGGCAATGTTCGGAATTGATTTGGGCGAACCCAAAGACCTCACTGTCCGTCAGAGGACGTCCCAAGTCTTTCTCTACTTTCTTCAGATAAGCTATCTCCTCGGCACTGAGCGCCAGCCCTTCCTGTTCGTTATAAGCCTCCAGGTCCTCGATGTGCCGGATAGGTTCGGGCTGACGGTGTGTAGTAAACACGTCTTGGTCCAACCCCCGGTACATGCGTTGCAGCATGGGATCATGGTCAGCATCTTCGCTCTGCACGGGGAAGTATTCCTCGATGCGGGTAATGCCCTTCAAGCCCATGTTCTGGACGATTTCCACCGCGTTGGTGCTCCACGGAGTAATCATCTCGCGGCGCGGTCCCACGAAATAGCCAGCAAGATTGTTCTCGGCCTCAGGGGTTGCTTCCCCAAAAAGCCAACAGAGTTTCTCGTTCTCTGCCCGATCGGGCGTATGGTCGCACTCTACAGCAATCACGCTCTGCGACTGGGTTCTGAAAAAGCTAATCATTTCTTTTATAAGGTTATAATAATATTTATCGTTGCGTATCAGGCGGCAGGCCTTCAAACTTGTGCAAAGGTATAAATAAAATATGAAACAGCCACGAAACAAAGGATGGAAATGGCTGTCTTAAAAAACACAAGCGTCTGTTATCCCGCTGCCACCCTCGGCTTATCCACCGGCAAAACTTGTTTTGTACCGATAAAAAAATGCAAAGAAGGGATAAAACTGTCCAATCAACCGCTTGCCAGGATAAACTTCCAAACGCAAAGAAGCAAACTCCCAAGCGCGTAGAAGCGGGCTTCCAAGCGCGTAGCAACGGCTTTCTTATAGATAAGAACTACCTGCTTGTCTATCAGCCATATACATTGCCAACCAAAACATCCTTTCTTTCTCACACCAGCCATTCCAACGCCCCCCTGCCGGATGGTTGCCAACACACGCAGGCGAGCTGCGACAAAACATACGGATTTTATTTTGCAGCGCCATAAAAACAGAGGCAACAAGAGAGTGATGACATTTTGCGAAACCATTCCTTTTATTTACCTTTGCAGGAAATTCATTCTCAGAAAAAAGCAAAAAGGTTATGCACATCAGACAACTACTCATCACCGCCTTGTGTCTCCTGCTGGCCACGGTCACCTCGGCGCAAACTACGGTAGACGCGTCACGGTATCCCAAGCGCGAATTTCGCGCTGTCTGGATTCAAACTGTCAACGGCCAATTCAAAGGAATGCCGACCGAACAGATGAAACGCACGCTCGTACGTCAGCTCAACTCCCTGCAGGAAGCGGGCATCAATGCAGTCATCTTCCAGGTACGTCCCGAAGCCGATGCACTCTATGAATCGCGCTTAGAACCTTGGAGCCGGTATCTGACAGGCTCACAGGGCGTGGCACCCTCACCCCGATGGGACCCGCTGCAATTTATGATTGACGAATGCCACCGCCGCGGCATGGAACTGCATGCCTGGGTGAATCCCTACCGCGTGAAAACGTCGCTCAAGAACCAATTGGCGCCGGAACATGTGTATAACCTGCATCCGGAATGGTTTCTGACCTATGGCAACCAGGTGTTCTTCGACCCCGGCCTGCCCCAAAGCCGACGGCACATCTGCCTGGTGGTGGCGGACATCGTGACGCGCTACGATGTAGATGGTATTCATATAGACGATTACTTCTACCCTTACCCTATCAGCGGACAGGACTTCCCTGACAACGCCTCATACGCCCGCTACGGACAGGATTTCAAGAACAAAGCCGACTGGCGACGACATAACGTGAACCTGCTCATCCGCGAACTGCATTACACCATCCGCGAAGCCAAGCCTTGGGTGAAATTCGGGGTATCACCCTTCGGTATCTACCGCAATCAGAGCAGCGACCCGCTGGGTAGCCGCACCAAGGGACTGCAGAACTACGACGACCTGTATGCTGATGTATTGCTTTGGGCACGCGAAGGATGGATTGACTACAACATCCCGCAAATCTATTGGGAGATAGGGCATCCGCGGGCCGACTACGAAACGCTGGTGAAATGGTGGGCCTTACATTCGGAGAACAGGCCTCTGTTCATCGGACAGAGCATCGACAACACCATCGCTCATGCCGACCCAAACAATCCCAACATCAACCAGCTTCCAAAGAAAATGGCTTTGCAACGCAGCTATCAGTCCATCGGAGGTAGTTGCCAGTGGTATGCAGCCGCATTGGAAGAGAATAAAGGACGTTACCGCGACGCGCTGATTCAGGAGTATCACAAGTACCCATCGCTTATTCCCGTATTCGATTTCATAGACGATGAAGCTCCCAAGAAAGTACGCAAGCTGAAACCTGTTTGGATGGAAGACGGATACATCCTCTGCTGGACGGAGCCGAAGTACCGCCACGAGATGCAACGGGCCATGCGCTACGTAGTCTATCGGTTTGACGACAAGGAAGATATAAACCTGGATGATCCCAGCCACATCGTGGCCATCACTCCTATTCCTTTCTACAAGCTGCCTTACACAGACGGTACGACCAAGTACCGTTATGTGGTGACGGCACTCGACCGAATGTGGAACGAATCGAAATCGGTGACAAAGAAAGTAAAACTGTAAACGGGTATTCATTTTGCAAGGAAAAACTAAGGATACAGAACCGCATCATTTGTACTTGAAGAGTCATCCCGATAATTTATCATTTATGCCAGAACAAGATTATATACTCATAAAGGGTGCCCGCGTCAACAACCTGAAGAATATTGATGTGAAGATACCCCGCAACAAGCTGGTGGTCATCACAGGTCTCAGCGGTTCGGGCAAATCATCGCTGGCTTTCGACACGCTTTATGCCGAAGGGCAACGACGGTACGTAGAAAGCCTCAGCAGCTATGCCCGCCAATTCCTGGGACGCATGAGCAAACCGGAGTGCGACTACATCAAGGGAATACCGCCTGCCATCGCCATTGAGCAGAAGGTAAACAGTCGCAACCCGCGCTCTACCGTAGGTACCTCGACGGAGATTTATGAATACCTGCGCCTGCTATTTGCCCGCGTGGGACATACGTTCAGCCCTGTCAGCGGACGAGAGGTAAAGAAACACAGGCCCGAAGACATCGTGAACTGTATGCTGGAACATCCCGACGGTACGCGCTACACCGTACTCTCTCCCATCCTCCTGCGCGAAGGTCGCACCTTGGCACAGCAACTCGACATCTACCAGAAGGAAGGATTCACCCGCCTGGAAGTGAACGGCCAGATGACACGCATCGAAGAATATGTGCCCCAAGAAGGTGACACCGTATTCCTGCTCATCGACCGGGCCACAGCTTCACACGATAAAGATGCCATGAGCCGGCTGACTGATTCTGCCGAGACTGCCATGTACGAAGGCGACGGGGCATGTCTCCTGCGTTTCTACCAGGCAGACGGTAGCACCAGTCTCTATCGGTTCAGCACCAAGTTCGAAGCAGATGGAATAACCTTCGAGGAACCCACCGACCAGATGTTCTCTTTTAACTCCCCCATCGGTGCCTGCCCCGTGTGTGAAGGATTCGGTCGAGTGGTGGGCATAGACGAACATCTGGTTGTCCCCAACCGCGCATTGTCGGTCTATGACGGGGCTGTGGTGTGCTGGCGGGGCGAAAAGATGGGGCAGTGGCGTGATATGGTCATCCGCGGGGCAGAAAAAGCAGGCTTGCCTATCTTTACCCCTTACTACGAACTGACTGACGAACAACGGCGGATGCTTTGGGAGGGCACTCCTTACTTCGAAGGCATCAACGCCTTCTTCAAGATGCTGCAAGAGAACCAATACAAAATACAATACCGCGTCATGCTGGCCCGCTACCGGGGGAAGACTACCTGCCCCGCTTGCCACGGCACTCGGCTCAAACCACAGGCAAGCTATGTGCACGTGGGAGGAAGGAATATCTCGCAACTGGTGGACTTGCCCATCACGGAACTGAAAACATTCTTCGACCAACTGAAGCTGAACGAACACGATACGCAAGTAGCTACCCGCATCGTCGCTGAAATCAAAAGCCGCATCCGTTTCCTCATTGATGTAGGACTGGGGTATCTGACACTGAACCGCCTGAGCAACTCTCTGTCTGGCGGCGAAAGCCAGCGCATCAACTTAGCTACCTCACTCGGAAGCAGTCTGGTGGGAAGTTTGTACATACTGGACGAACCGAGCATCGGTCTGCACAGTCGGGATACAGACAAGCTCATCCGCGTACTGCGCCAACTCCAGGGCCTGGGCAATACAGTGGTAGTGGTGGAACATGACGAAGAAATCATCCGCGCAGCCGACTACATCATCGACATCGGTCCCAAAGCCGGACGCCTGGGAGGCGAAGTAGTGTATCAGGGAGATATGAAGGATATATTAACTGCCAATAAGGATAAGGAAGATAAACTCACCGCAACGACTCAAAGCTATACTGTACGTTACCTACAGGGCGAAGAAACCATTCCCATTCCTGCCCAACGACGCCCCTGGAATAACTATATCGAAATAAAGGGTGCCCGCGAGAACAACCTCAAAGGCGTGGACGTGCGTTTCCCTCTGAATGTAATGACTGTAGTGACAGGAGTGAGTGGCTCGGGCAAATCGACTTTGGTACGCAACATACTCTACCGTGCCCTAAAACGTGAACTGGACGAATGCAGCGAGCGGCCCGGCGAATTCATATCCATCGACGGCTCCCTGAACGACCTGCGCAACGTGGAATTCATCGACCAGAACCCCATCGGCAAGTCCTCACGCAGTAACCCTGTGACTTACCTCAAGGTGTACGATGACATCCGCAAGCTCTACGCCGACCAACCTCTCTCCAAACAAATGGGCTACACGGCAGGCACTTTCAGTTTCAACAGCGAAGGTGGAAGATGTGAGGAGTGCAAGGGCGAAGGCACTATCACCGTAGAAATGCAGTTCATGGCCGACTTAGTGTTGGAGTGTGAATCATGCCACGGCAAACGCTTCAAGCAGGATGTGTTGGAAGTGAAATTCCACGAAGCCAGCATCTATGATGTGCTGGAAATGACTGTCGACCAGGCCATCGAGTTCTTCGACCAGCACAGGCAGAAGAAGATAGCCAAAAAACTCCGCCCTCTGCAAGATGTCGGCTTGGGTTATATCAAACTGGGGCAGTCCTCGTCCACACTATCCGGAGGCGAAAATCAGCGTGTCAAGCTGGCTTACTACCTCAGCCTGGAGAAAGCAGACCCCACAATGTTCATCTTCGACGAACCTACCACGGGACTGCACTTCCATGATATTCGCAAATTGCTCGAAGCTTTCAATGCACTTATTCTGCGTGGACACAGCATTGTCATCATCGAACATAACATGGACGTTATCAAATGCGCGGACTATGTCATAGACCTTGGTCCAGAAGGAGGCGACCGTGGGGGAAACCTTGTAGTAGCCGGTACTCCCGAAGAAGTAGCGGCCTGCGCAGCCAGTTACACCGGACAATTCCTGAAAGAAAAACTGGAAACAGCAGAAACTGGATAATCTGCCTATTGTCATTATTCTGTTATGCGCACTGGGATACTGGCTGTCTGCTGCACAAAGGTACTTATAAGAATACCTATAATAAACATACATATAAATTATCAACCATCAATTTACAAAGAACCATGAGAAAGTATCTTACCCTCGGCTTGGCCACACTGCTCGGCCTTGCGGCAAACGCACAGACGTTTACCGAATGGCAAGACCCGCAGGTCAATGCCATCAATCGTGCTCCAATGCACACAGATTACTTTGCCTACGAGTCGTCTGATGCGGCCCAGCAAGGCGAACGTACCCAATCAGCCTATTACATGTCGCTCAACGGCATGTGGAAATTCAACTGGGTGAAAGATGCCGACGCGCGCCCCACCGGATTCTGGCGTGCTGACTACAATGACAAGGCATGGGCGGAAATGCCCGTACCCGGCGTATGGGAGCTGAACGGATATGGCGACCCCATTTACGTGAACGTGGGTTACCCCTGGCGTGAACAATACAAGAACAACCCGCCGCAAGTACCCGTTGAAAACAATCACGTAGGAACCTACCGCCGCACCATCACCGTACCGGCTTCGTGGAAAGGCAAAGACATCATCGCACACTTCGGCTCTGTTACCTCCAACATCTACCTGTGGGTCAACGGACGTTTCGTAGGTTATAGCGAAGACAGCAAACTGGAGGCCGAATTCGACCTGACGCGCTACCTCCGTCCCGGTCAGGAGAACCTTATCGCCTTCCAGGTATTCCGCTGGTGCGATGGTACCTATCTGGAAGACCAGGACTTCTTCCGCTACTCCGGCGTAGGCCGCGACTGCTACCTCTACGCCCGCGATAAACGACGCATTGAAGACATACGAGTGACACCCGACCTTGATGCTGACTATAAAGATGCCACACTCACCGTAGACGTGCAACTGAAAGGAAAAGCCCGGGCATCTCTGATACTGAAAGACGAAGAGGGAAAAGAAGTGGCACATGCCACCACACAAGGCGAAACCGTAACCATGAACATCGAAGCTCCCCACAAATGGACAGCCGAGACGCCTTACCTCTATACCTTATACGCACAAATTGGCGAACTGGCACCGACCGAAATCATCCCTGTCAAAGTAGGATTCCGCAAAATAGAACTGAAAGGCTCGCAGATACTCGTTAATGGCCAGCCCGTTCTCTTCAAAGGAGCCGACCGCCACGAAATGGACCCCGACGGAGGCTACGTGGTGTCGCGCGAACGGATGCTACAAGACGTACTGGTAATGAAGCAACTCAACATCAATGCCGTACGTACCTGCCATTATCCCGACGACTCTTACTGGTATGACCTATGCGACCGGTACGGCCTTTACATGGTAGCCGAAGCGAATGTCGAATCGCATGGAATGGGCTACGGCGATGAGACACTGGCCAAACGCGAAGACTATCTCCAAGCGCATCTGGAACGTAACCAACGCAATGTACAACGAAACTTCAACCACCCCGCCATCATTTTCTGGTCATTGGGCAACGAAGCAGGTTACGGTCCCAACTTTGAGCAGGCTTACGACTGGATTAAGGCCGAAGACCCCAGCCGTGCCGTACAGTTCGAGCAGGCAGGATACAGCGGCAAGACAGACATCTACTGCCCCATGTACCTCGACTACAAAGACTGTGCCGCCTATTGTGAAGACGACTCGAAAACCAAGCCCCTCATCCAATGTGAATACGCTCACGCTATGGGCAATTCGATGGGAGGATTCAAACAGTATTGGGACCTTGTACGCAAATATCCCAAATACCAGGGAGGATTTATCTGGGACTTCGTCGACCAAGGTATCCACAAGATAGGTTCTAACGGAAAGCTCATTTACGCTTACGGAGGCGACTTCAACCGTTTCGATGCCAGCGACATCAACTTCTGCAATAACGGCCTTGTCAGCCCCGACCGCGTGCCTAATCCACACGCTTACGAGGTACGTTATTTCTACCAAAACATCTGGACCACACCCGCCGACCTGAAGCAAGGCAAGATAAATATCTACAACGAAAACTTCTTCCGCGACCTCTCTGCCTATTACTTGGAATGGCAAGTACTGAAGAATGGAAAAGTTATGCGTAGCGGACGCATAGACGACCTCCAAGTGGCTCCCCACCAGACTGCTACCATGCAGCTTCCAATCGGTCCTACATGCCAGTGCGCCGAATGGCTGCTCAACGTGTCCTACAAGCTCAAATCCGACGATGGCATCCTGCCGGCCGGTTTTGCCGTGGCACGCGACCAGCTGGTGCTGAACCCCTACAAGCAGCCTTCTCTGGATTTCGCCAACCAAGCCGGAAGCAATGAAGAGACGGTACCGCCTACAGTGCGCGACAACGACTCGCATTATCTCATCATCACGGGTGAAGATTTCCGCATCGAATTCAACAAGTACAACGGCTTCCTGTCTCTCTACGAAGCAAAAGGACTATCCTACCTGAAAGAAGGCAGCGTGCTGAAACCCAACTTCTGGCGTGCCCCCACAGACAATGATTTTGGAGCCGGCCTCCAAAACCGCTTCCGCGTATGGCTCAATCCCGAACTGAAGCTGACCGGTCTGAAGCAACACTCAGAAAACGGACAGGCCATTGTAGAAGCTACTTATGACATACCTGCCGTATCGGGTAAACTGTCGCTGACCTATGTCATCAACAACCAGGGAGCCATCAAAGTTACCCAGCAATTGAAAGCCGACAAGAACGCCAAAGTTTCCGATATGTTCCGCTTCGGCATGCAGCTTCAGATGCCGCGCTCGTTCGAAACCATCGAATACTATGGCCGTGGTCCGGTAGAAAACTACGCCGACCGTAACCATAACACCTTCTTGGGAGTCTACCGGCAAAGCGTAGAAAGTCAATTCTACCCCTACGTACGTCCTCAGGAAACCGGCAATAAGACAGACCTGCGCTGGTGGCAGGTGCTCAATATTGGAGGTAACGGGCTGGAAATCGTTTCCGAAGCTCCCTTCTCGGCATCGGCCCTGCACTATACCATCGAATCGCTGGACGAAGGCCCCCGCAAGATTCAACGCCATTCCAACGAAATAGAACAGGCCGACCTGACCAACGTGTGCATCGACAAAGCACAGATGGGACTGGGATGTGTCAACAGCTGGGGAGCCTGGCCGCTGCCCGAATATCGTCTGCCTTACCAGGATTATTCATTCACATTCATACTCACGCCGGTGCAACACCAACTGGGATTGAATGCAGAGTCCTGCGAGTAAGCAAGAAATGGAAGCTTGTTAAGTGCCACATTAGTACACCGTATATAGAAGGGCTTAGTTGATAAGCCCTTCACAAAAAATTACTAAGCGATAGGCAGCCAACTTCCAAGCGATAAGCAGCAAGCTCGTTACATATATGAAATACAATACTGATTATCAAAAAGATACCAACCAAAGTATTTGTCAGGCAAAAAGTTCTAATCACTTCTTTGCCTGTCCTATAAGACCAATATGATATGGATGAAATCATAATCAGGCAAGAAAAGGAAAAGGATTTTAACCAGATACAAGAGGTAGTGAGACTCGCGTTTTTGCAAATGGAGGAAAGCGACCATACCGAACACAAGCTGGTGGAGCGGCTGCATCAATCGGATACGTTCATACCTGAGTTGTCTCTGGTAGCAGAAACCGCCGATAAGAAGATAGCGGGATATATTCTGCTGTCCGAAGCAAAAGTCGTCTCAGGAAGCCTCAGCCACACGGTGTTGGCAGTCGCTCCTTTAGCCGTATTACCCGCATTTCAGGGCAAGGGCATAGGCGGGATGCTTATCCGTGCAGCACATAGCAAAGCTTCGGAATTGGGTTATGGAGCAGCCGTGCTTCTTGGCCACCCGGAATATTATCCGAAATTTGGCTATCAGAAAGCGTCATTGTTCGGGATTCAATTTCCGTTTGATGCTCCCGACCCGTGTTGCATGGCCATAGCACTGAAAGAACACGGGCTGGACGGCGTGCAGGGAATGGTAAGCTATCCTGATGCATTCTATCAGTAACAGAGAAATATATATAACGAGAAAAAGTTGAGCCAATGGCAGTCTGACGACAACACTTCGTCTTTCTGCCATTGGCTCAACTTTTTCTTAACGACTATACCTTAGATTTATTCAGGCAATGTAAAAGCGTAGACATTTCCGGAATAGTCAGCAGCAAACAAGCGATTTCCAACATTGGTAAGGCTGGAGAATACAGGAGCTCCCGTCCGGTGCTTCCAGACAACCTGCCCGTCTTGCCTGTTTACTCCATACAAGATACCGTCCGAAGCACCGAAGTAAACGATGTCTCCCACCAGGATGGGTGATGAATCGACAGTAGCTACCGGATGACGCGAATAGGGCGAGGTATAAATCAATGACGGACGTGTCTGCACACGCCAGACTTCTTCCCAAGTCTCACGGTCGAGAGCTACCAGTCCGCAGCCTTGTGTCCCGAAAATCACCAGGCGGTCGGTTAACAGCGGAGTAGAATTCGTATTGGCACTGAAAGGCAGCGGCTTTCGCAGGATGATATGCCCTGTAGACGGTTCTATTACAAAGAAGGCATTACCGGATGCCATGTAAAGCAGCCCGTCGACATAAGCCGGTGTAGCTCCTCTTTCCCGAATATCAGGTTCTTCCAGTTTCCATCGCAAGTCACCCGTTTTCAGATCATTCCCATAGAGTCCGCTCCATTGAGTACCCATGACCAATACATCTTCAGTCACCAGAGGATGGCAAGTAGCGGCCTGATTCCGTTGCCAACCTACATTTCTCCAGATTTGTTCGCCGGAGGCTATATCATAAACAGCCAATCCGTGTCCGGTACCGGCATAGACCTTCCCGCGGTCGACAGTCAGTCCTTCCAGCACGAGTGGCAATCCGTCAAGGGCCAGTTTCTTTTCCCACTTCACCGCACCCGTACCGGCATCCAGAGCGTAAAGGTAACCTTCCGCATCTTGTGCAAGCACCGTACCTTCGGCATAAGCTATGTTGTTTTTGATGGAATTACGTACCTCATGACGCCACAACTGTTTGCCGGTTTCTGCATCCAGAGCAAATACAGCCGCTTCCCCTCTCAACTCTTCATCCAGTGAAGCAATAAAGACTTTTCCTTCTGCCACCACCGGTTGCGTGTAAAGAAGATTGGCTTTCAGGTTGGTTACCCAATCGGCATGCAAGACGTTATGAGGCGAATCGTACACAAATGAAGTCCGCTCCTTAGCAATACTTCCGTCTGAGAAACGGACGGTGGCAGTTACAAAGATGCGTCTGCCCCGGCAGGTTTCGGGAAGCCTGAAATGAGCCCGCCAGTTCCAATCGCTTTGCGGAGCCAGAGATTTGACAGGAGCCAAGGAAGCACCGTTATTGTCAGTAAATGAACAAGTAACACTCTTGGCAGGGGCTGCAGTGTGGTATGTATTGATGGAAAGCAGGAAATCGCCCGTTTCGTCTTGCACGCACACATCGTTAGCTATGGAGGCGAAAGCAACGGATTGATGAATGTAGGTGTATCGCAAGCGACTTTCGATATTGCCTTGACGGTCAATGTCTACGACCCGGAAGGCAGAAGTAGCATGGTCTATTCCACCCTTGTCGGGAGTAGAAGTCGATACGGTGCGTATGCGCCCCTGCTGCCGTACAAAGTGACTGTGCCAATGTCCATAAAACCATCCTTTCACATTGTAAGCACTTAAATCGAGTGTTTCTCCGTCACCCAAATCAAATACAAATTGGTCGGTGTAGCTTATCAGGTCGTGATTGAAGAAAATCACCGGCTTGCCTTCCGGCTGTTGCTCCAGGTCGTTTTTTACCCAGCGGAATACATCGCGTGCCTTATAACTGGGCTGATAGTCGCCGCCCAGCATCGGGGTCATGATGTAGTGGGTGGAACCGACATCAAACGAGTAACATACCGGACCGTAAATGCTTTCGAACAATTCTTCTCCATATTTCCCTTTTACCAAATCATGGTTCCCTATGCCATAGAAAACCGGACAGCCCATGTTGGAAGTATTCATCAGCCGGATGTGGTTAATCAGCCCGTTCTCATAGCAAATATCGCCGGTATGCACCATGAATGCCACTTTCTCATTAGCAGCATAGTCACGCAGTTCGTTCGCCCAGTCTTCCTGATTGACCGTGTTGAAAATCTCCGTATCGGCCACGTGAACAAAACGGTGGCTTCCATCTTTTCCGATGCACCTGTTCCATTCCTGCAAGCCGAAGTCGTATGTCTGTCCTTCTTGATTCCCTTCGGTCCGCAGATAATATTTTCCTTCCGCACTGTAACCGGAAGGGGTGGTAATGAACACAAAGCGCTGGCGCTCGTGTCCGGGCAATGAATAGGTGCCGTCTGCTCCAGTTTTAACCACATGAAGCCCGTCTGATACACATACGTTGCGAAGAGTTTTCTCTCCTTTGTCATACACTCCGTTCCGGTTGGAGTCTACATAGACCCTCCCTCGGTAAGTTGCGTGCCCGGCCAGCGTACAGCCGAGCATCAGTAGCAATAGATAAGTTTTTCTCATAATATTTTATGTCTGTTAAGTTGGTCATTCATCGCTGTTGAACGGACGACAAATTTAGATATAATATTCAGTATGCACAAGCATGACCTACGGAATGTTACGCATAACACAGACTTTGTGGCACAACAGATAAGCCGACTTCCAGGATGAACTGCATATATTCACATTTTTGTCGTATCTTTGTGCCTTGTAAATAGAAGTGATTTAAACTTTTTATGCGAAACACGGGTGCACCGTACACCAAGCAGCTTCTCTGATAACCCCTTCAGAGCAGGTTGCCAAGCGATAAGCAGCCAACTTCCAAGCGATAAGCAGCGAGCTCGTTATATATACGAATCAGCAAACTGATTATCAGCATATTAAGAATCAAACCATTGGACAGAAAGTTTAAGTCCCTTCATAGAAACATTGAAAATGAACGAACAATATCCATCGGTATTATTGGAGAAGGCCGTAAGTGAGTTTGCCAAATTGCCCGGCATAGGACGCAAGACAGCCATGCGCCTGGTGCTTCATCTGCTCCGCCAAGAGCGGGAAGCAGTAGAGGCTTTTGCCGGTGCCGTGGTTACGCTGAAACACGAAGCCAAGTTTTGCAAAGTATGCCACAACATTTCTGATACGGAAACGTGCCGCATCTGTTCCAATCCCCAGCGGGATGCTTCTACCGTCTGCGTCGTAGAAAATATCCGCGACGTGATGGCCGTGGAGGCTACCCAGCAGTATCGCGGACTTTATCACGTGCTGGGTGGAGTGATTTCGCCTATCGACGGCATAGGTCCGGGCGATTTGCAGATTGAAAGTCTGGTAGAACGTGTCAAGGCAGGGGGAATAAACGAAGTCATCTTGGCGCTGAGTACCACGATGGAAGGCGATACCACAAACTTCTACATCTATCGCAAGCTGGAGCCGCTGGGTGTAAAACTATCTGTCATTGCAAGGGGCATTGCCGTGGGCGATGAACTGGAGTATGCCGATGAGGTAACTTTGGGACGCAGCATCGTGAACCGTACCCCCTTTACTGGAAGTCTGTAGAAATTGTTTCATTATTTTATATCTATATTCTATCATGGAAGAACAAATCAAACGTGCGGTCCGTATCCTGAAAGCATGTTATGCCATCTTCTGGGCAGTTCCTGTAGCAGTCGTAATATGGGGAGAAGCCGGAGCTTCGTGGACGGGGCTTCTGGCTGGCAATGTGCGGATGACGTATGGAGCAGAAACCATAGTGATACTTCTCACTGTGCTCAACGTGCCCGTGTCTCTCAAGCTCTTTGCCCGCATTTTGTCAAGACAAATTGCTCAGACTGGCATCGGACAGGCAATAAGCCTTTATGTACGGTGGAGTGTGTGGCGACTGGCAATGCTTTTCTTGCCGATTGCCTGCGGCATGGCCGGATATTATCTGCTGATGAGCAACAACTGCCTGCTGTGTGCCCTGATAGGCTTGGTGGCTTCGCTGTTTTGCGTCCCGGGCGAACAACGTCTGCGCAGAGAGTTGAACATTGACAAAGAAGAGGAATAAGGTATGAAGGAACATCTATTTCTGCAAGGCCGGCATCTCGACTTGCGTGCGGTGGAACCGGAGGATCTGGACTTCATGTATGACGTCGAAAATGACCCGGACTGCTGGAACGTGTCCGACCTCACGGCCCCTTATTCGCGCTTCGCCCTCCGCCAATATATCGAAAGCACGCAGTGCGATGTCTATGCCGACCGTCAGCTCCGGCTGATGGCCGTAGAACGGGCAACGGGCCTTGTAGTGGGTACGGTAGACATCTCCGACTTCTCGCCCCGTCATGCCCGCGGCGAAGTGGGTATCCTGATTCACCACGGGCATCGCCGCCAAGGATATGCCCGCGAAGCATTGGAGTTGCTCTGCGATTATGCTTTCCGTTTCCTGTCTTTCCACCAGTTGGTAGCCCGCATTCCTTCAGACCACGAAGCCAGCCTGCACCTGTTTCGCTCATGTGGTTTCGTGGAATGCGGCCTGCTGAAGGAATGGTGGCACATGGGCAATACGTTTAAGGACGTGGTGCTGATGCAGCGACTGGCACATCAGAAATAAAATCGAGTAGGAGGAAAACGAAGCAGTTTTCTTCCTACTTTCGTTTCCCGACCTCTCACACCACCACGCATGCGGTTCCGCACGTGGCGGTTCTTTATTTGGGATACCATTTGAGATACTCGTCATAGAGTGTTGGATATCCGGCAACTCTTAATCGTTCGTTAGTCATAGAACTGTGTGTTATCCAACTGTCAGCAATACGCCAGTAACCCAGACGAGTGTACCCCCATTCATGGGCTTTCCTTTTAGGGATTCCACAGCGAATCAGGTTTGATATTCTCGTCTTAGGGTTCTTCCAGGATTTCCATATACACATACGTATGCGACGGCGTAGCCATTCGTCTGTTTCCAAGAGAAGACGCTTCATATTGGCAAGGTGATAATAACCTATCCAGCCTCTTATATACTCATTAAGTTTTTGTTTTCTACGTTCATAACCCATTCCGTTGCTACGACCTGTCAGTGCTTTCAGACGGGATTTCAGCTTGGCTTTGGATTGGGGATGCACGCATAATTCAAATTTACCTTTGGAGTTATAAAAGGA
>NZ_NFJV01000059.1 GCF_002160055.1 Mediterranea sp. An20 | reverse complement strand
CTGCCTGGGAATTAAGATGGGGGAAATAGCATACGGCCAATTCCGTGCGCCCATAGGCGCGGATGGGAAATTCGTCCTGTTCCATAAGTCATTCTGTTTTCTGATTTCTGTTCTTTTTTTGCTATAAAGATACTGAAAAACAACGGAATATGCAAATAACAGCCGCACTTTAACCGACACTTACCAACATCTGTCAACCATAATCAACAGGTATCACCCCATACGGGCAGCAAGCGTACCAAAGGAACAAAACCAAGAAAGGCACACCGTATCTTTGCATCACAGAAAAGATAATCATTAACCATTAATCATTACCCATTAACCATTAATCATTAACCATTAACCATTAACCACTACCATCATGATCTCCTATCGCAAAATCCAAATCAAAGGTGAGAACAGTCCCCTGAACGGACTGTGGTATGCACGTCCCGTCATCAGCGACACGCTGGACACGGCCGCACTTGCCAAACACATGTCGAAGCACAACACCCCGTTCTCGCCGGGCGTCATCAAGGGCGTGCTCACAGACATGATCGCCTGCATCAAGGAACTTATCTTAGACGGAAAGAACGTCAAGTTGGACGACCTCGCCATCTTCTCCGTGGGCATCGTCAGCGACCACGGCGCCGAGAGCGCCGAAGCTTTCAAGGTGTCGGAACACGTCAAGGGGCTGAAGCTGCGTGCCCGTGCCACGGGAGAACTGAGCAACGCTCAAATCAACCTGGAAGGTCAGCTGAGGGAGGCAACGCCCTACAGCGTGGGCGGCAGCGGCGGATCTACCCCCGGCGGCTCCGAAGAGGAGGAAGACGGAGGCAGTGGAGCGCTGGGATAACCAGTCCCTCTATCGAACACAGAGGCACAGAGACACAGAGTAAAATCTTCTCTCCGTGGGCTCTGTCCTCTCAAAAAATTAACTCTGTGACTCCGTGTCTCTGTGTTTGATATAAATTGAATTTATTGATTACTTACCTACCTATTTTTATGCAACAGAAAAACAGTACACCGAAAACCGTGTGGGGCATCGTCCTCAAAGTCATCATCGCCGTAGCTTCCGCCGTGGCAGGGGCATTCGGCATCAGCGCCTGCGGAAATTAAAAACCGGAGAAGCATGAGGCGCATCACCCTGATAATCATCCACTGCTCCGCCACCCCTGAGGGGCGGAGCCTGGATTTTGAGACCTGCCGCAACGACCACATCCGGCACCGAGGATTCCGGGACATCGGATACCACTTCCACATCACGCGGGACGGGACCATACATCCGGGACGCCCGCTGGAACAGGTGGGGGCGCACTGCCGCAACCACAACCGGCACTCCATAGGCATCTGCTACGAAGGCGGACTGTCCGGCAACGGAAGACCCGCCGACACGCGGACCCTCCCACAGAAAGGGGCGATGCTTGCCCTGCTGCGCGAACTGAAGCGGATCTTCCCCCATGCCCTCATCGTGGGACACCGGGACCTGAACCCGCAGAAAGACTGCCCCTGCTTCGATGCGGTAGGGGAATACAAAGAACTCTCGGAATGTATTGAAAGATACGGCAGAATTGAAGGCAGATAAACAGAAACCACCTGCCTCAGAATTTCTTGCCGAACACGATATTCATAAACGTCATGACCAAAATCCGGAAGTCGAACAGCCAGGAACGGTGTTCCAAATAGAACAGGTCGTAACGCAGACGGCGGAGCATCTTCTCAATGGTGTCCGTATAACCGTTATACAAAGTGGCGTATGAAGTGACACCCGGACGGATCTGGTAAAGATAACGGTAACGCGGATCGCGTTCCATAATCTGGTCGATGTAGAACTTGCGTTCGGGACGTGGACCGATAAAGGCCATCTGGCCGATGAAAACATTCCACAACTGGGGAAGTTCATCCAGATGGTGTTCGCGAAGAAACTTGCCCACTTTTGTTAAGCGGGGATCCTGCCCGCTCTTATACAGAGCCGGACCGAACTTCTCTGCATCCAGACGCATACTGCGGAACTTGTAGATATTGAACGGACGGCCGAAACGACCGATACGCTCCTGCTTAAAGATTGCCGGGCCTCCGTCCTCCCGCTTCACGGCAATGTAACAGACCAGGAACAGCGGAGAGAACAGAATAAGGGCAGCCAGTGCCAGGATACAATCGACGAAACGCTTAACGTTCCGCTCAAAACCGTTCATCCCGTCGCGGATGTAACGGTCATCTTTCTGTAGTGATTCAACGGAGTTCATGTAAATTTTGTATAAAATGAATTTGCCGGAAAAACAGGAATCCTTTTCCTGGCAAGGCCGAACTCTTAAAGGGTCAAGCATGATTATAATGAAACCTCCGCCAGGCTCATCTGCCGGTGGCACTCCCAGGCCAGGCGGTAAGCGGAGGCTGCCACCGGGTCCGCGCGGTGCAGGCGGCAGAAGGCGGAAACGGCACGGGAAGCCTCCTCCCCGTTCAGGGGGCAGGCGTTGCCCGCGGTGTTCAGGACATACCACAGCTCCCAACAACGGGAAGAAGGGGCGGACATCTGACGCATGAGGGAGGAGCAAACCTCATACCCCATGCGGACAACCGAATCGCGGGAAGCGTCCAGGAACATGTAGGAAAGGCGGTTCAGCACCTCCACACGCTCCAGGGTCTCTTCCGGAGAGGCACCGCCCCACCCGACGGAAGGAAGAAAGGAGGACTGCCACGTATCTGCCACGGACTGCAGATGCCGGTACCACTCATCCGTTTCGGGAGAAGGGCTACCATAGAAATAGTCCGTCAGGCAGCGGCAGAGGGAGGTCTGCAGCAGGCCTGAGCATCCGGTGGGGGCCGGGCAACGGTCCACGACTGACTCCACCAGTTGGTACCAGCGGTCCGAACGTTCCAGGTCCGACACCAGCGTGACGCCGTTCAGCAGGTCGAACGAGGAGGACAGCAGGCGCAGGCGGGACACAAGACTAACCGACCCGCTGCGGACTTCGTCCAGCATCCGGTCGAAAAGCCGGAGGCCCCGGGAACGGCACTCGGACAGACCACGCGGAAGACCGGGAATATCCGGAACCACGCCCATCGAAAGAAGGGCGTAGAGCGAGCGGTATAAAAGGGAATGTATCAGCATCGGGGGCTAAGTTTATATAAAACACAGAGACACGGAGGCACAGCGTTTTTGTTTTTTTTCTCTGCGAAGGCACAGAGGCGTTCCTCTTCTCTCGTGTGCGGCGAAACCGCGAACTCCGTGGTCTCCCCTGTCATTTTTCCGACAGAAAATCACGGAGCTTTGTGTCTCTGTGACTCTGTGTTTGACAAAAACGGGGAAGGCTCCATTATCCGTATGAATTCCGGGGCCACCTCGATGCCCGCCGTAATCAGGTTGGGGATTTCCACCAGCAGGCGGCGGACCTTCGAACCGCGGACGGAGAGAAGGCGGCCTTCGTAACCGTCCAGGGGACCGCCGACAATGCGGACCGTGCGACCGCACATCGCAGGAGTCAGCTCGCCGGGAAGATAATAGCGGGGGGAGTCCGTGGAACGGACGGCACGGATGAAACGCTCCATCTCGGCGTCGCCCACCACCATCGGACGGCAGTAGCCACCGCGAACGTAACGGTACTGGAGCGTGGAAAGTTCCTCCAC
>NZ_NFJV01000058.1 GCF_002160055.1 Mediterranea sp. An20 | reverse complement strand
GTCTTGTCTGCCATGCCCGGTTTGGCAAAAGCATGGCAAGACGGTTTGAGGACAGGGAAGACATGACAGCCGGAAATAGTCGCAGGTGCAGATTCACGCTTGCCGTGCCCTGCATCCGGTGGCATTTCGGCTGCCAAAAGAAGACGAGAAAAAGAAAATGGATAAAACGGACTTGTCCGTTTTGCACAAGCATATAAAAGAAGTGCCCACGACGATGGCGGTGTCACTTGTGACATTGTGGTCGTCGTGGGCTTTTCTTTGCTTGTGCCGTTTCTGAAATGGGCTTACGCACATCAAGCCGGAAGCCGTTTTCAGAACGAGGTAACAGTAATATCCCTAAAAAATAGGTAATGATTTGGTGCTATGGGATAAAAAATGTATCTTTGCAAATACGAAAGAGTTGTTTGAATCTATGAGGTAAACCGCAGCAAGTCAGAGCGTTCTGAATGTCGCTAAATCGTTACCTAAAATCTCACACTCTTCAATTCCATTCTGTGTATCAATCAGATACAGCTTTTTTAATTATCCTGAAAAATGAAAATATAAATATTTCAGCATAGCCTTTGAAAGATAAACCTCCTACATTGTCTTTTTATATAGAAATGCCTTCACACTTTCACAAGAACATAAACATCTATATATAAGTTGGATAATGTGAAAGATGCAGCCTTCACGTATCTTTCACACCTCGTTCACTGCCTGGAAATAATATGACAAGCCGCTTCCTCATCAACTCTCCTGCTTATAGATTATAAGCAAATTTCATATACCTCAGACAGAACCTCCATATACATTAGCAGTACGCTTCATACCTATAAAAAGAAAAACAGCCTTCAAGATGAAGGCTGTGAAAGTTCTGTGAAAGATGTATCTTTCACAATAATATTCTTATATACAATAGATTAAAATCTGATGAAAGCGTGAGAGCAGTTCAGAGGAAAAAGATTTTAGAGAGGAATGAATCTTTCAAAGGTCTGTTTCTGGCGATATGTCCCCATAAAAATCGTCATCATTCACAGCTAAAAAAATGAAAGTTACGGTTAGTCTTCTAAACCTAAAGGTTATGGTGCTAAACCTAAGGTTTACGACGCTCAACCCAAGGTTCAGGATAACGAACTTACAGAATATTTACCTTTATCTGATTGACGATGTAAGCCACATCGTCATCCGTCACACACGGTCCGCTGGGCAAACAAAGGCCACGTTTGAATAATGCTTCACTTACCCCGTTTGTATAAGCAGGGTTCTGCCTGAACACCGGTTGCAGATGCATCGGCTTCCACAGCGGACGCGACTCGATACCCGCAACATCCAACGCCATACGCATGGCCTCCACATTGGCATTCGGCTCACAATCCGTATGCGCCGAAGCAGCCTGATGCGTCACGCCGGCAGCCCCACCTACCGCACCATGTACTACCTGCTCATACGCATGTTCCTCTCCCTTCACATGCAAATCCTCGCTGAGTAACACTGTATTCAACCAATAATTGCTATCTTGACGGGAAGTAGGATTCTCATGCAGTTCCACCCCGTCTACATCGGCCAGCAACTCCCTATACAACCCACATACATGTCTGTGATGGGCAATGTGTTCCTCTATCACCGTCATTTGTCCGCGTCCGATACCCGCACAGATATTGCTTAACCGATAATTATAACCTATTTCCTCGTGCTGGTAATACGGATACGACTCACGCGCCTGTGTGGCATAAAACATAATCTTCTGCTTTGCCTCTTCGTCCGGACAAATCAATGCACCGCCGCCCGATGTAGTAATCATCTTGTTACCGTTGAATGACAGCACACCAAACTTACCGAATGTACCGCACACCTGTCCGTCATATCGGCTGCCCAAACCTTCTGCCGCATCCTCAATCACCGGGATATCATACTTGGCCGCTATCAGCATGATTTCTTCTATGCGGGCAGGCATACCATACAGATACACCGGAATGATAGCCTTCGGCTTTTTGCCCGTCACCTTCATACGGTCCACGATAGCCTCTTCCAGCAACACCGGATCCATGTTCCAGGATTCAGCCTCCGAATCCACAAACACCGGCGTAGCTCCCAGATAAGTCACCGGGTTTGACGAGGCACAAAACGTAAAGCTCTGCACAATCACCTCATCACCAGCCTTTACTCCGCAGGCAATCAATGCCAAATGCACCGCTGCCGTACCGGATGACAAAGCCACCACCTTCTTATCCTGTCCGACAAAATGTTCCAAATCTGCCTCAAAGGCATTCACATTCGGACCAAGAGGAACTACCCAATTCGTGTCGAATGCCTCTTGGATGTATTTCTGCTCCTGGCCGCTCATGTGGGCAAGGCAGAGATAAATTCGATTGCTAACCATGTTTCGTTTGAAAAAATATTAAAGTACAATTTAAACCTCCGATTTTATTTGGCAGGACTTCAAATATACCTGAAACTTTTTGTATATTTATAAGCTATTTAGTCTATGATTTAAATCTCAATATCAAACGAGAAAAAACTATATAGAACGAATAAGCCATTCCTTTAAAAAAAATGTGACTTTATCCGAAACTATATTCAGCATCCCTACATTCAGATTTATATTATTTCCCCATTATACATCATTTTCTTCCCCAAGACAGTACAAACAATCAACTGAATGTCTTTTACAAAAGAATAATGATGTAGGTAATATCGGTTAATTCTTACTTTATCCGGAAAAATCACCTCATTATTATACCTTATTGGGTCATCCTGCTTAGCCAACAACTCTTCCTCATCTCGATATTTCAAAGAAGCAGGTCCTGTAATGCCTGGTTTAAGTTTTAAAACTTCCCTATCTTCTCCAGCCAATGCATCTGCATACCCTGGCACATCTGGTCTCGGTCCCACAAAACTCATATCGCCTATCAGTACATTCCACAACTCCGGCAATTCATCCAATTTGTATTTTCTCAATTTTGCTCCCAAAGGTGTAATACGCGATTCTCCTGCAACAGAAACCGAACTCCCCGAATGATGCACCAACATCGAACGAAACTTATACATGGTAAATAATTTACCATATTGTCCCACACGCCGCTGCTTAAAAATAACAGGCCCTCCCGGCATCTTGATATGTATCAAGATGGCAACAATCAATAAGACAGGAGATAAAATAATCAGACCAAAGAACGACATTCCTCGGTCAAAAACAGATTTAAAAAACATTTTGACAAATTGAAAAGCGATTCAATACAACCCTTATCAGCTTATGACTTCTTTCTGATACTTTTAGCCGGAATGCCGACTACCACATCTTCTGCATCCACCGATTTATTCACCAAGCTACAAGCCCCGACTACTGCATTTTCACCAATGATAAGCCCCTCCGCATTCCTCGCCACAATGGAACTATTCATGCCGATATAAGCCCCCTTCTTTATCACCAACTTATTATGTCCCTGCTTCCTCCCATGACAGGCAAAAAACACCCCATAGGATATAGTCACATGATCTTCAATCTCTATCAAATCATAACACATATCATCCAAATAACAACGCATACCGATGAAAGTATGTCTACCGATTTTATAACCACACCAACGATAACACTGGACGCGCAGATTTGAAAAAGGTATGGTTGGTATTATCACTGCAGAAAACCACTTTCTTATAGGCTTTGTAATTAACGTGAGTTCGATATAAATCAAAACATAGCAAGTTGCCCGTCCTTGACGAAACATAAGTCAATGGCGGGTTTCTTTTCAAAGAAGCAGTATGCAGCTATGGCAGAGAGAGAATTG
>NZ_NFJV01000057.1 GCF_002160055.1 Mediterranea sp. An20 | reverse complement strand
AAGGCCCCGTCGATGATTTCCCGGCGGCTGCGTGCCTGGTATATCTTCTCTTTCCAGTAGCCGATGCGCACCTGTATGTAGCGCCAGGTCTCCAGGTAGGCCCGGTTCAGGTGCCGCTCGATGTCGTCAAGCGAACCGTTGATGGCTTCCATCACCATCAGCAGGTCGGAGGTCGAGCAGGCCGCCGCTCCGGTGGCGTACAGCACGAGGTCGCCCAGCGACCTGTACAGTTGCTCCCCGTCACGGGCGATGGCCTCTATCGCCTTCTTGTTTATCGTGAGTATCAGCAGGTCTTCCGGCTCGGCCTTGCCGCGTTTCAGCACCTTGTCGTTGAACTCGGTCAGCATGTCCTTGTAGTCGCCGATGCGGTCGCTCACGGCCGTATAGGTGTCCTTGGCGTTCAGCACCGTCCGCAGGGACTGGTACATCACGTCGATGACGTCGAAGGCGCGGGTGTACCGGTCAAGGTCCACGTTCAGCTCCTTGTATTCCACGGTGGCGTCACGGCTGTACTCGTGAAGCAGCTTGTTGCTGTATTCCAGGGTGCTGCGGGCCAGCAGCAGACTGCGCTGTTTCTTGTGGTCGTTGATGTAGGCTTCCACCGACACGATGTCGAAAGTCCACTGGGCTCTGGCGATACACGGCAGGAGGGCCAGCAGCAGGAAGGTCAGGGTCAGTCGCTGTCTCATAGCCCGTCCTCCTTTCTTCCGTTCCCGCCGCGCAGGTTCCGCGCATTCTCCACCCACCGTTCGTGGCATTCTTCCACAAGGGTGAGCCTGCGCCCTTCGTCCGTGTCCGGTTCGGGCAGCACGTCCTTCAGCATGTCGATGATGCTGTACTTGTAGTGCATCATCTTCTCCAGCGACACGAGGTCGGCGTAGATTCTCGTGAGGCGAGTGTCCACCTCGCGGGCGATTTCCAGCCGGTCGCTCGACCACAACAGGTGGTACACGTCCCCGGTGGGCGTATCCTCCAGCGGCGGCGTACTGGCGTATTCGGTGGTGATCTTGCAGGAGGGGTATTCCCTCGCTATCTCCGCGATGCGGTCGTTCACCAGTTTGGTCTTTTCAGCATCCGACAGGTTCGGGTCAAGCGTCAGCACGTCGGCCACATGGGTGTCGGTGTATTCCGTGGTCAGCTCCCACGAAATCTGCAGGATGGCGCGGTGTATCTTGATGCCGAGGAAGTATTTGGGCTTCCTCGCTATCGAGAGGGTCGCCCTGAAGGTGATGACGCCGTTGATGTCCGGCATGGTGGCCTTGCGCACGAAGGTGTAGCCGCTCCACGAGCCGCCGTCCTGCCATGTCAGGTTGTATGAGGTCTTGCAGTCCTGCATGATGGCCGGGATGCGGTAATAATCATCCGTAGTGACGGCGTTGTCCGCAGCAGCCTCGGACTTCGCATCTTCGTATTCAGACAGCTTTTTCTGCCAGTCAGAGAGTTCACCTTTGAGCTGATTTATCTGTGTCAGGTTGCTGTTGTACTGCTGCCGGTAAACGGCGGCGTCTTCCACGCTCGATTCGGAAATCTTCTTCAGCAGGGTCTCGTTCTCGTCTTCCAGGGCATTGATCTGCGACTGGAGGACGGACACCCGGCTCTCGGCTTCCTGCACCATCCCGTCCAGTTCCGAGGTGTCCAGCTCGTTGTCCGTCACGGTGGTCTGCATGGCGCACTCCTTCGAATGCCCGTCCAGCGAACTGCCGCACTTGCGGCATTTGTACTGGGTGCTTCCTTGTCCGAGGGTGGCGCCGTCAGAACAGGTCACGCTGATGGTCACGCTCTCGCAGCCCTGCAGCTTGGCGGCATCCGTCGCCTGGTAGTAGTTCCGCGCGTCGGAAGCAATATAATAGGTATATCCTTCCTCGTTCTCGTTGATTTCCGACAGGCGGGCGTTGAGCTGCGCCTTGAAGGTGTTCAGGTCCATCGTGTAGGAGTCGAACACTTCCTCATATACCACCTCTTCGCGGTTCCAGCTTTGGGTCACATGGATTTCGTAGGCGTATGCCTTCTTGGTCTGTTTCCCGCCACGGCTGATGACGTAGGCCCTCTGGCTGTAGCTGATGGAGTAAGTGTAGCCGTCGTTTTGGTTGTTCAGCTCCTGCACCCGGTCGCGCGACCACCCGGCATACCGCTCCGAGTTGGAGAGGGCCTGCTCGCGCTGCGAGGCGTTGGGATAGAACCCGGCGTCGCCGGTCTCGAAACGGGTCCACTCGCCGCCGTTCAGGATGCTGTTGTCGTCCGTGGGCGGATAATAGTCGCACAGCGGTACGCTGCCCTGTTCCCGGCGGGCGATGTACCACCGCTGGGTGTAGTAGTTCCCGGCGGACTCGTCCATGTAGTCGGTGATCCACGAGGTCAGGTCGTAGTTGCTGAAGTCGAACAGCCCGGCCACATTCTCCGGACCGCCCACCATGTCGAGCAGGAGCCGCCCGGCATCCCGCTCCGCCGCTTCGTACAGGTGGCTGTAATGGTCGTACAGGTTGAATATCTCTTCCACCTTGCCGTTCATCAGGTCATGGAACGAGCTGGTCTGCAGCAGGGCGTCGCCGATATTCCCGATACCCGCCGTGGCGAGCCCCACACCCATGTTGTACAGGTTGTCGAGGTCGCTTTGCAGGTTTTCCTTCGTGAAGTTGTCCGGTATGCGGGCCAGGTCGTCCAGCATCCGCTGCCAGTCGGTGTTTCCCAGCTCGCTGAGCCGCAGCAGGGAGGCGAACTCTTCCTTGATTTCAAGGAAGGCCACGTCGGAAAAGGTCAGCGTGCTGTTGGTCACGATGCTCTCGAACTGCATGCACAGGCTCTTGGTGTCGTCGCACACTTTCATCAGGTAGCTGCCCCAGTAGAGCGCCGTCTGCGGGGAACGGAGCATCATCTTCGCCACCACCCAGGTCTTCGGTATGATTTTCCGGGCGACCATGTTGTAGATGCGGCGGTAATAGTAGTTCTCCGTGCTGCTGCTCCAGATGCCGAGCTCGGACAGGGCCTTGTGCTCAAGGAACTTCGACGAGAAGATGCCGGCGGCGGCGACCTCCGCAGCCGTATAGTGCTTGAGGATGTCGTCCACCTGCTCCCGGTAATAGCTCTCGGCCACCGTCTCCGTGCCGAAGGCGGCTGCCATCGCCGCCACGGTGCGTGCGTCGTAGTTCACGCTGTAATACTGGGCGCGGACATGCTGCACGGCGGACAGCGACAGGAGTGTCAGTAGGAACAACAGTCGTCTCATGGTCATTTCATTGCTGGTTGTTTTTATCACTCTTTTTCAGATTCAACACATGCCCTGCGGCGTTCACCTTCTGGGCGAAAGGCAGGGATTTGCCGATGCCGCTGGCGTCCCAGTCGCGGCAGTACGCTTCGATGGCCTCCTGGTGGCTGCAACGGAGTTCTCTCTTGTACAGCTTCAACGCTTCCTTCTCCGCACGCTCGGTGGTGTAGGTCATGTAGCATTCGTGCGGCTCCTCCACGCCGTACACGCCGCTGGTCGAACCGCGACGGATGAAGACCTCGCGGAAGAAGCTGCGCCCTTCCTTGTTCTCCAGCCGGTTGATGGTGAATATCTTCTTGCAGTCCACGTCGGTCAGGCCCAATATGGCCTTGATGCTGTCGAACCGCTCCTTGAACTTGCTCTGGTCGAGCAGCATCACCACATCGGAGTTGTTGATGATGGCTTCCTTCACGATCTCGCTGCCGATGATGTCCTGTATCTCCTGCGTCACCACGCCCACCGAGGCCCAGAACTTTCTTGCGGTCTTGTACATGAACTTGATGTACTCCGCCATCAGCGGGCTGGCGATGGCCTTCCACGCTTCCTCTATCACCAGCACCTTGCGGTTCTTCTTGATGCGCATCTTCTGCAGGAACACGTCCATGATGATGAGCGTCACGATGGGGAACAGCTTCTTGTTTTCCTTGATTGCGTCCACTTCGAAGACGATGAAGGTCTCCGAGAACAGGGTGGTGTCCACGTTCTCGTTCAG
>NZ_NFJV01000056.1 GCF_002160055.1 Mediterranea sp. An20 | reverse complement strand
TTCTTCTAAATCTGTCGGATACATAATTATTTCAAGTGTGGAAACTTAAAAATAATCATTTCCGAAGAAAGAAGAAACACTCTTTCTATATTAAACTTTAAAATTTAAACAGGCTCTTAAAAGAGTTGATGGAGAAATTCAATTTTGGGAGTTAGCCACATGTGTAAAAGAATTCTTCAAAGGAGAAGATTGTGCAATAAGGAAAAACATAGAACTCTTTATTCCATTAAGAAATAAATTGGAGCATAAATTCTTACCAGAATTAGATGCTAATATTTTCGCAGAGTGCCAAGCTCTATTGCTAAATTTTGATAAGATTGTAGAGAAAGAGTTTGGTGAAGATTATTGCCTAAGAGAGTCTTTGTCCTTTGCATTGCAACTATTTCCCTCTTCGAGGACTCTTGCAATGGGGATAAAAATGAGCAAAGATGCTCAAAAAATTACTCGATTTATTGATAAATATAGAGCGTCAATAAGTACAGATATTATGCAGAGCGGAGAGTATTCTTTTAAAGCATTTTTGATTCAAGTTGCTAACCATAAGTCAGTAGATGCTCTTCCTGTTCAGTTCTTCCCATATGATAAACTGACAGATGATGAAAAAAAGAAAGTTGAAAGAATCGCAGGACTAATCAAGGAAAAGCATATTCCAGTTGTAAATAAAGGGACATTAAAACCTGCCACCGTAATACAACAAGTTCAGGAACGGTTAGGTAACCCTAAGATTATAAGAGGGAAAAAACAAGTTAATAAATTTAATTCCGATACTCATACGAGGTGTTGGAAAAAATATGAAGTTCGTCCAGAAAGGAATTCAGATAACCCTGAAAAAACAAAGCCAGAATACTGTTTATATGATGAACCTAATAATAGTTATCTATATACAGAAAAATGGGTTGAGTTTTTAGTTAAAAAGATGCAAGACGATGATGAATATCAGTCTTTATTCAAGTAATTAAAGGGGAGAGGATAGACACTATCCCCTTTAATTGTTTAGTTGACTATTTTACATTATGGCTTTTATTTTCTCATCGAAAAACCTCTTTTCGGCTGTTGGTCATAATTCCCTTCCACCACATTGTCAACTTCCCGTCTGGCTTTGATTTGTTCCCGATTGTCAAACCCGCCCTTTTGCTTGGCGGTGAAATACAGGAAATCTCCGGCAGCCCGGAGTGATTGTCTGTCCTCCCCGAACAGGTTAAGGGCACTCTTGATGTCCGACACCTGTTCCGTATCAAAACGGGACTTGTAATAATCACGGGCAAAACGGACGACACAGTAAACAGCCTTGCGGAAGATGTCGTTTGTTTTGAGCAGCAGGAAACTGAGGCAGTCGATGATATGGCTTTGCCATGCAATCCGGTTTTTCAACCTTGTGGTCTCCTGCGTATGTTCCGCTTCCTTGCGGCTCAACTCTGATTGATGCCTACTTTCCAGTTTCATCAGTTCCCGATGGTGGTCACTCTGTATGGTTTGGATTTTATCCTGTAACCGCTCAATGGTTTCCTCGTGCGTGGAAATCTCATTGCGCAAATCCTCTATTTCATTTTTCAGGGCTTTCGATTTCCCGGTAGCCCAGCCGACAGCGGCATTCAGAAGTTCGCTCCCTTTTTCCCCGTTTAGCTTGGAGCGTTTTTCGCTGATAGTCCGGTCAAGGTCTTCGCTCTGTCGTTCTTTCTCATTTGCTTTTTCGATAAGGGCGTTGGTAATGCTTTCAGTTTCTTGCATCTTCTGATTAGCCATTTCCAACTGATATTCCCGGTATTGCCTTGTGGCATCAAGCCGCTTCATTTCCTCCTTCTGTTTCTCAATGATAAAGTCGTTACGTTCCAAATGTTCCCTAGCTGTAACAGCCTTTGACTGTCCACGTTCCATCATGAGAATATCGGATGCCAAGCTCTGCATTTCGGTCATATCCTCGTCATTGAGCTTGCGGCTCTTGCCTGTGTCATGGTTCATCCAGTCGAACACTATATGCGCATGGTAATTTGGCTTGAACCATTTTTCGCCCACCTTGAAACTTTCTTTGTCTTCTTGGGTGGGTTGTCCGCCCAGCCAATGCCCCTCGTCCTTGTGCAGGAAGATTTGGAGCGGTGTGATGCCCCAGCGTCTTTGGCATTCCTCGCCAAATTTTTGTACGTCTGCCAGTGTCGTGTCCGGTCGGATGAGCAACACACCCTCACGGATTGGTGAGCATCCCGCCACCTTGATTTTCTTTCCGTTCTTTCCCTTGCGTTCACGCTCCTTTTCCTGCATGGCACGACCTGTCTTTTCTTTGACCATCCGCTTAATGTAGTCATAGTGCGCCTGCAAGTCGGGATTGCCGAAGCCGGGATTTATCCACTGCTCATTATTGGCAGTGAGTTCGGGCACAATGTAAATTTGGGACTTGCCGATATTACGCATGTACTCGGCACTCCTTCGATTATGAGCCTCGCTTGACGAGGTCTTGCAAGGCTTGATGTGTATACTGCTTTTTGTAGCCATATTTTCAAAATATGATTTGGGTTGTTGATTAAACTTATTGCTGTCCGCTCATAACCGCACGGGGTTCTTAGGGGTACAACCACCCATAAGCGGAGATTGCAAAGAGAGGGTCACTCTTTGCTCTGGGTTCTCAGGGGTGAAACGCCCTGAGTGGGTTATTAGGGCAAAGCCTTAATCCCCTCGGGAGAGCCCACAACTACGGAAGCGGAGCGTGTAGTTATAGTGGTTATATCAATGGCAAGCCATTGTCTGTTACCCACAGCCTACGGCTTCCGTTCTCCTCCGTTAAGGAGGGTTTTCACCGCTGTTGCCGATTGGGGATGCACCGACCAGTACAAGGTCAAAATCATCTATTAGCTTTTGCAGGACGGGATTCTTTTCTATCATCCGGCAGAGGATTCTTTCCGCCTCGACCAAGTGGTCGGCTGTACAATTTATTTTGCTTTCCCGTATCTGGAAGACAATCCAGTCGGCTATGTCAATATGTGCCGCTTTCTGCTCCGGGGTGGCATTCTTCTCAATGATGTCAGACACGACCGTCTTGCAATAGGTCATGCTCCCGGCACGCTGTTTCCATTCCGCATAGCCGTCCGCATCGGGAAAGAGGAGTACGGTGCGCCCGGTCAGCACACGGAGCTTTTCCTCTCTCAGCTGGCTCTTGCCGCCTGTCGCCAGCCATACATAACCGGGGAAGATGGCAGAGCCGATAACGGCACTCTTTTCGGATTCCACCAAGACCACGACCTTATCGGGATAAGTGCCCAGCAGGTGTTCACCGAACAGGCATTGGGACAGTTGCCATTCCTCTGCCAGCTCATGCCGCCTTTCTTACTGTAATAGTTGAACTGGCGGATTCTCACTTTCGGGACCTTGTGCTGTCGTGTATAAGTCCATACCCATTTGGCATTGACCTTATATTTCTGTGCAATCTCTTCGGCGGTGTAATACTCGGTGATGTCAAAGTCCTCTTTGGGCATGATACGTTCGTAAGGCTTGGTCTTCATCATCAGCTCGATGTCCGCACGGCGGATGAGCGACTTTTTCCCACTCAGACGGGATGCCCGCAGTTTGGATTCCTTGACTAGTTTATAAATGTATTGCCGGGTAACCCCCATCAGCTTTGCGGCTTGGCAAAAGAGAAGAAATCTTGTCCTTCTGCAGCCTGTTTAGGTTGCAGCAATTCCTGCATTTTTCTCATCTGGCGTTTACGTTCCCGGATGCGTTCTTTGTAACCGAGATTAGAGCACTAATGACTGCAATAGCAAGTCGTTGTTTTCTTAGCGATAAATGGTTTTCCACACCATTGGCAAATCTTTCTTACTTCCATATTTTTCTAATACATTTTGAGTTCAAATCTCTTTATTTCTCCTCTTTTGTGTCAACACACGTAAACCATTGTCAACACACGTCAACTACTGCGTCATCGTGACATCGGGGCAAATCCCGAAAATGTTCCGCGGTAGAAATACGGTAGAAAAATATGGCGGATAACTATCTCCGACTGCACATAGCCGGATTTTGGACAAATAAAAAAAACCGCTGAAAATCAGCGACTTCATTATAGTTGGTTCTAATTCGTTGCAGTTGATTACAATATCCTACTTGCCGATGCATCAGGCATACATCATTGAGTATCAGCGGCTATTCATTTTAAAAGGTACAAGTTGTATTCTGACAATTGAACGAAGTCGAAAAGAAAATGTAAGACGCTTACATTCACTGGCTTTCGTTTATGGTCTTGTACCGCTTTTTTCAGTCTTTTTGTGAAATTTTCTCTGCCATGCACAAGACATTGATAGACAAAGGATTTCACCGTATATGTTACAGAACGCTTGATTACTTTCGCAAAGATAATGTTTTTCCTGTAAATCCATGATTATTACTCAAATAAATTTGTTACTTTTGCTGTGAGTAAAAGTTTTTATCACATTGAGTAAAATGTAACAGTATGTATAAACGAGCAGAATATCAGTTGATTACAGAACGCATAAAAGAGCCTCGTAGATTCATTCAGGTCGTTATGGGTGCCCGGCAGATAGGAAAATCAACGGTGGTCAAACAAGTGCTGAAAGATTTGGATATGCCTTACCAGTTCTTTTCTGCCGACAATGTTCCGGCTACGAACAGTGCATGGATTTCTGATTGTTGGGCGGCTGTGCGAAGCTTGAAGAAGAGCCGAGGCTGGGAGAGCGTTATCCTTGTAATTGATGAGATACAGAAGATTGCCAATTGGAGCGAGGTGGTGAAAAAGGAGTGGGACGATGATACGTTCCATGACCGCGATATTAAGATCTTGCTTTTGGGGAGCAGTCGCGTACTGTTGGAGAA
>NZ_NFJV01000055.1 GCF_002160055.1 Mediterranea sp. An20 | reverse complement strand
TGAGCCATTTCTACGAGGCGGTAAATTATCCGTTTTTCGTACACGTTAAAGTCATATTTGGCGGTAGTCATAATATAACTTTGAATGAGGTCTTTGTTTACTATTGCCATATTATCAGTATTTTGTGCAAATATAAGCACTAAAAACGACTTATAAAAATAAAAGTCGTAGATATTTTGAAATAGTATTCAAAAAGTCGTAGTTAAGTCTTGAATTAGCATTCAAAAAGTCGTAGTTAGTATTCAAAAAGTCGTAGTTTAGCTCGTTTTATTGTTTATAAATAACTGATAATAAGGTACTTTATTCTGAGTTTCGAGAAGCTGATAAGCATATAATAAGCAATGCTTTAAAACAAGTCATAAAATTTTAGCGAAATGGTTGATTTTCAACTTTCGGAAAAAGAAAAACGACTTTTTGAATGTTTGAAAAAGCAAAGCAAGAGCCAGCGCAGCGATTTTTGGGGAACGACTTTTCCGGCGTGTTAAAATATGTGTTATTTTGTTTATGTATATTATCTAATCGCTAAATTAGGTATGAATTTGGCGGTTGTAATCACCAAATTCGGGTTTTTTCAGGTGTGCTATGCTAATTTTCAATAAACCGACACTTTCATGATGTGGTAAAATAGAGATTGTAATTTGTGTTAAAATATATCAATTTGGATGCCGTTTCGGTATCTATTTTTATCTTTGCAAAAAAATGAAGGTTATGCAAGTAGTTTCAGCAAGAGAATTCAGGGCTAATCAGGGGAAATACCTAATTAAAGCCAACGAAGGGCAATCCGTATTGCTCACAAGCAGGTACGGTAATTTCAAAATTGTTCCTATATCGGAAGAAGATAATTTAACCACACGCATTTGCAGGGGATTGCAGCAAGTGAAGCTGATAGAAGAAGGAAAACTTCCACGTAGAACTATAGAGGACTTACTCGATGAGCTTTGAAATTATACCGACGCCTGATTTTTCACGTTCTCTCAAAGTTCTCGCTAAACGACATAGGTCTTTAAAACAGGATATGTCTGTATTTGTGTCAAGTTTGAAAGAGAATCCTCTGCAAGGGACAGAAATAGCCCCCAACATCAGAAAAGTCAGGCTGACCATTACATCTAAGGGAAAAGGTAAATCAGGAGGCGCAAGGGTTATTACTTACTTGATGGCTGTGTCAGAAGATGCGGGGGATGTGTATTTGATTGACATCTACGATAAATCCGACTATGACACAGTAGATGTGTCCGTTATTAAAAAAATGATTGCAGATTTGGGACTATAAATGGAATCCCCTGCCTTTATCAAGTCCTAAAGCCTTTTGTACCTTTTGCCATAGCTGTTTGAAGAACTCCTTGAAGTAAATTTTGTCCAGCCAAATGGTCGTATTTCCAGCCTTGCTTTTAGCAATGTTTATCTTCACATCCTTGACCTGGTGCTTTTTTCTGCGTTCCCGGTCGTACAGGAATCCTGAATAGGTTATCTCTTTTCCTGTGAGCAGGAGCCGGATATCGTTGTCTCGGACACCCATTTCCCGGAGTTCCTCGATGTTCTCTTTGGCGTTTTCCATACAGGGGAACAGGTTGGTTATCGGCTTCAGTCTTTCTTCTCCGGTTCTGACTGCCCTGCGTGTGGCTTCCCGTTCCCTTTCGTTTTGGGCGTTTGCTGTACGCAGGTTGCTCTGGAGGTTCTGGCTTTTCATCTCCAGTTCGTAATTCTCCCTTTTCAGTTCCGCAATCTCCTGCTCCTGCCGTTTGACCTTTCCGGAGTTGAAAAGGCTGGCTGTCGCATCGATGACGGTCGTCCCGGCTTTCAGCAAGGCTGTTCCCGTGTCGGCTGCCGCCCCTTTCAGCTTTTCCACCTTTATTTCGGCTGCTGCTTCCTTGAGCTTCTTTTGGGTGTCCTCCAGCTTTTGTCCTGCCTGTTTCACTTTTTCCTCTATGGCGTTGCGCTCATCCTCCATCTGACTGCATTCTTTTTCGATTTGCGCCGCTTTCTCTGCTTCGACCATGTTCTTGTACTGGATGGCGGAAAGGTGCTTACGGTCGGAAGAAATGCCCCTTTCCATGCCAAGGCATTCCGCCAGTATAGTCTGCATTTCCGCCATGTCCTGCTTGTTCAGCTTCCTGGTTCTCCCCGTTTCCCCGTCCGTCCAGTCGAAAATCATGTGCGCATGGTAGTTCGGCTTCCATGTTTCCGCGTTCCCGTCCCAAACACTGGCTCCTTCGTCCTTGTGCGTGTAGATTTGGAACGTGTGTATTCCGAAGCGTTCCTCCAACCTCCCGGCAAAGTCCTGAAGCTGCCGGAGTGTCGTGCCGTCCTCGATCACGACCACTCCCTCCCGGATGGGTGTCGCCTTCTTCTGCATGGACTGTCCGGTGTGCTGCCTGTACTTTTCCCTTATGTCCTCCAGCACGTCTGCTATCTTCATTTCCGACCATTGCTCGTTGCGGTGGGAGAGTTCCGGTCGTATGTAGTCGAGTTCCTTGCTGCGGAGGTTGTGCCGTTCCGCGCTGCCGATGTTGCAGGGTCTTACGTTGATGCTTGTCTTTGCCATAACCTTTCTCTTTTCGTTGGTGGATATTCCGATTGCATCGCCATCGAGCTTGCCGATGGCGTACGGGGTCGAGGGGTGTCCCCTCGCACACGACCCTTTAGGGTCATAGTGTGCTATAACCTCGCAAGCAAAGTTAAGCCATTCGGATGAAAAACAAAAGCACAGCGAAAAGAAAAAAAATAATTTCGAGTATCGAACGCAAAAGAAAGGTGGAATATCCGCTTCTTTTTGAAGAGAAAAAGAAAAGGGAGAATCTTTCGACGCCTGTCAGATTCCAACTCTTTCTAAATTTCTTCAATAGAAGGCAAACTTCCTCGGAAATCTTTAGGCAAGGTTTGTCCTAATTCAGATGCAGGAAGCTCCCAGCAAGTTACCCAGCCGGAGACTTGTTTATTTCTTCTTAAATGTTACAAATCCATTGTTGTAATTACCTATGATATTGTGATTCTTGTCGTATATGAATCCATTAGAATAAAATCCTTTAATGTTCCGTCCTTTATCGAATATATGCCCATTGGCATAGTTACCTATGATTTTACCTTTCTTATCCAATATGTAGCCGTTCCGATATGTTATTGGGGGTATGTGTTCATTGTGGTTGCTTGTTAGGTCTATCCATGCTTTGGCTTCCCAATAGTCAATGCTCATTCTTACAGAATCTCTTTGTTCTGGAGATAATTCATAGTATAAAGAATCCTTTTCCCAACCGTTAAAAACGACTTCAAGAGAATCAGACTTTTCTCTCATTATACCTTCGTAGATTTCTGGTAGTTTTTGGTCTGAAAAAGACGTTATCATGAATGTACCGCTTTCTATTCTGCAATTAACTTGCGGAGTAGTAATAATGGAATCATTAAATACAAATGCTATTTTTTCCCCAATGGACTTTTCTGTTTCGTCAGCCCATTTGTTTAGCTTATGTTTGCTGATTTGTCCGCTTATAGCATATTTCCCGAAATAATCTTTTTCAAGTTTTAGCCCAACAAAATCCTTTACTGTTATAATTGGCTTAGGGGACAAACTACCTGTACTTAATACGTGATACCACCCATTTTCTTTATGCGTAAAATCGTGTTTCCCCGTATTTGACTGTGCTTTTGTTATTTGAGAAAAGAACAAAAGCAACACAAGACTGATTAAACTGATATTTGTCTTCATATTATTTTGATTTATAGTTCTGTATTGATGTGTATTTTTCCGAAAGTCTTTTGTTTATCACGTACCCGGCACAGTTCCCGGTGCGCCTTTTCCTTGTAGGCTTGCAGCTCTTTGACTTCGTCACGTAACCGGTTGTTTTCTTCCTGAATGCGCTGGAGTTCCTTTGTCTGTTCTTCAGCCCGTTTCTCTGCTTTTACCTTTTCTTCTGTAGCCTGTGCTATAATTTCAGGAGCCGGAAGCTGCTTAGCGGTTTGTTCCCGGATTGCCTGTAATAGCTGACGCATTGCCTCTGTTCCTTCGTTGTGCTGTTCCATGACCTTAGCTGAACTTTCCAGCCTGTCGGTTATGCGCTCCAATGGAGAGAGGTCAAACGCTTCTCCACGTATGTCAAACCCGGTACGTAGAAAATAGTCGATAGCCAGCTCTACAAAATCCTTCCGTGTAAGGGCAAACCCCTTTATATATTCGTCCAGCTTTTGGGCGTATTCTTGACTTATCGCTATGGTCGTTAGGCACAGGCTTCCGGGCATGGCTCGGTGAATATTACCGTTACGAATGTCGCCCCGAAAAATTCTTCTATCTCTGTAACGATAGCCCGTAAATCTCTGCCGTAGCCGTTGATTTCGGCTGGTACGATAACTCTATCTCCTGTTTCCATGATTATTTTCCTTTGTCTTTTAATTTTCCTTTGATTGCATTGATAATATATCCTTTTGGGTTTTTCTTCTCCCTTGACTTCCCTTTGAGTATAGCGAGTTCTCCGAGTAAATCAGGAAGTAAACTTTGTGCCGATATAAATAAATCCAAGTTGTTTTTTATTTCTTTGTCGGAATACCCTATCGAGTTCTTCAAATAGCTACGAACTTCTGAAGATAAAGACCAGCTTAGAGAAACTTGTTTTTGCAAATCGTGTTTTTCTAAATCAGGGTCTCTATGTTCCGGTTGGTACACTGGGTAAAACTTTATAGCAGTTATCTTTCGTCCCGATTTGAGAGGGGTGAATTCAAATGTATATGGGCTTACTTCGTCTAATTCTTTTTTTGCAGCTTCTACAACCTTACGCATAAAATCGTTAACTCGCTTATATTTGTCAGCCACGCAAAACATTTCTTTCAGTTGGTCTATTGAGTAGATTAATGGTGTTTTTTGGTTGCTGAGTAGCTCATAAAAACGCATCGAGAATTGGCTCTTGAAGCTCATGGCAGCTTTTAGCTCATATTTCCGATAGCCTTTGGAGAAATTAAGAATGCAATCCCATACACGTGGATGCACTTGGAAAGAAATCACAGAAGAACGTTTCCGAATGTAGGGAAGTGCGATGATTGATATACTCTGCCAAACTTCATCATCTTCATACTCAAATATTTTTCGTTGAAGCGATTGTAAGGCTTCCTTTACTCTTGCGTAGTTCTTATCTTCTTCTCCATTGAGAAGGCAAGCGATAGGCATAGTAATGTTTATGCAACTGAAAAGGTCATGCTCTATTTTCTGACAGTTGTTAGCGAACTTTATGCCTTGTAGCTCCCCTTGAGCCATTTCTACGAGGCGGTAAATTATCCGTTTTTCGTACACGTTAAAGTCATATTTGGCGGTAGTCATAATATAACTTTGAATGAGGTCTTTGTTTACTATTGCCATATTATCAGT
>NZ_NFJV01000054.1 GCF_002160055.1 Mediterranea sp. An20 | reverse complement strand
GAGTCTGGGCGTTTTTGCCGAAAAATATCATGCAGACTACGCCCTGCGCATATCAAAGAAAAACTTCGGGTTTGAAAATCGCATCAAATCAGTGCCGCTCTATGCTGTGTTTTGCCTTGCATAATTATAGAGCGTGGGAGCTATTCAATGAGCAGCGCGCTTCTTTTGAATGGAACAAGATATCCACCAGACACCGGTCATGGGGAACGTCAGGGCACATTCTCTTGCAGCAGGCTGTCTATTGAAAAGAAGCCCACCATTAACCAGTGCTTGGTCAAAGACGGGCTACTTGCTTCTGAATATCTGTCACACTTCATTGTTTACCAAAGAAATCCCTCTTTGCCTATTGAATGGAGGCCAAGAGGGATTTCTATGATTATCTACCCTATGTGAGGGTTGTTATTCCAACCACGTGTCATAACAGCCCGAGGGATCAGGATTCTCCCATCCACGCAGGGCTTCGTTGTTGTTCTCTTCGGTTGTGACGATACTGAAATTCATCCATGCCGGACGGCCGTCCGTATTAAAACGGGCCGCATCTGTCCAGTTAGTACCGGGATAGCCACGCGTTACGGAAAGATCCAAACGCTTGATATCATAAAACGTGGTGCCTTCTCCCCAAAGTTCTATACGCTTTTGCAGCAGAACCTCGAACACAACATCTGAATTATTGCATACATAAGACGGGTCACGATAAGACTTCATGAAGTTTTCCAACAGAGTCTTTCCCTCGCTGGCATTCAGGTGAGCAGCAGCTTCGGCCTCAATAAAGTACATTTCTTCCACACGCATGAATGGATATGCTGAAGCCGAGGCTATCGTATAATCGCTCGTATTCCCTTGGGCAGGGCGGAACTTAACGCTGGCATAATCAGGTACCAGGGCAGCTTGCTCTGGAATAATGAATACCGTCTGTCCCTCCAAAGCACTGCCTTGCGGGGCCTTCCAGGCCTTTTTTCTAAAGTCCGTATCGGCTATCTGGCTGTACAGATGGGCATCAATCATATTCATCATGCCGCCTCCGTTTGCCCAGGCATAGCCATACAGAGCTTCAACAGACATGAAAGAAGTCCAGTTCAACAGACCGGTCTGTACAGCAGCGTCTTCTGCCTGAAGTTGGGAACCCCACATCCAGTAGTCCAACTGGTTAAAGCCAGTGGTAGGATCCAGCCATTCGCTCTCAGTCATCGGGTCAGATGACGTTTCATTAATGGCTCTGCGGGCATAATCCCTGGCACTGGCATACTCACCTAACCACATATAATAACGGGCTTTCAGACCATAAATAGCGTCTAAGTGAGGTAAGGTCTTGGTAGCAATGTCCAGGTGCACGATGTATTCCTCGGCCTTGTTCAAATCTGATAAAATGAACTCTGCCATCTGCTCGCGTGTGGCACGCGGATTGTTACGGGCTGTTTCTTCCGAAGTAGTTTCAGTTACAATGGGCACTGTAAGACCTTTTACATCGTTACCGCTACTGTTGATGGATGACACGGCGTCATTCTCCAGGAATTCAAACGATTGTGCCATATCCAGATAGAGCATGGCACGGAAGCCATAACCGGCACCCAGATATCCCAACTGCGTCTCAGTGGCCGTTTCCGGATTGACGGCACTGATCAAGTTGTTTGTGGTCTGCACAAACTTCCAGTAATAGTTCCAGATGAACTGGCTGGCTGATGTGTTAGGCCCTATACCGCTATTGTTATACCAGAAGTGGTACCAGATGGAATAAGGACTGGAGGGAATGGCCAAATCACCGGTCATTACGTCACGGATGTGAATCAGCGAACCATATCCCCATTCCCAGTGATTGCCCACTACGGTTTCTACATCGTTGGCAAACGCCGGCATGGCCCATAACAAGGCCTCTGTGGCCTTGGCCGAGGAGCCCAATTGGTCTGTGGTAGCTCCATTGGTGGGGAAGGTCTCCTCGATACAACTGTTCAGCGACAAAGTTGCCGTGCAGCATACGCCTAAAACAAGTTTTGATATATTCTTCATATTTACAAATTGCTTTAAATGGTTAGAATGTTAATGTTATACCACCCGAAATAGTACGTATCGGCGCATAATAGGAAGCGGTCGTACTACCGCTGATGCTCTGCCGCGGGTCCATACCTTTACGTTTCGACCACAGACATACATTGTCTGCCGACAGATACACGCGCAACTTCTCCACACCGAAAGTGCGGCAGATGCGTGCCGGCAGTGTGTAACCGGCACTGATGTTCTGCAAGCTCAGATAAGAAGCACTCGTCAGGAAGCGGTCGGAGGCAGAAGCCGTGTACAGGTCGCCATACTGGAAGCGAGGAATATTGCTTTGGGTATTCTCAGAAGACCAAGACTTTAACAAATCTTTGTGGAAAGCGTTACCACGGTCTTGCGAGGTCGGTGCAGCCATCATGCTGGCATAGTCCGTATCATATACCTGTCCGCCAATCTGGTAAGCGAAATCTATGGAGAAATCAATGCCTTTGTAACTCAACGAGGTATTGAAACCACCATATACATCGGGCAGCGAAGTGCCACACAGATAAAAGTCGGCATCCGAAGGATTGGTTACAGTCTCCCGACCCGTTACCTTGCCGGTCTCAGGATCTACGACATTCTTGTAATACAAGGCCTCGCCTTGTTCATTAACACCGGCATACCGATTCAAATAGTATGTAAACAAAGAAATGCCTTCACCATAGAATTTGTCACCACTGCTATAACCTTTCACGCCATCTACCTCCATCGTCTTACGCTCGTCCGGCAGATAAGTCACCTTATTTTTATAATGTGTCAGGTTCAAACCAATGTTCCATTCCAGGTCACGCGTCTTGATGGGAGTACCTTTCAGCTCCAGTTCCAATCCCATGTTACGCATGTCGCCCACATTGGCATAATAAGATGTGTAACCGAAAGAAGGCGGCAGGGGGAAGGAGAACAACATATCAGTCGTTTTGCGGTTGAAAAATTCTACCGTACCGGACAAGCGTTGTTTGAAGAACTCAAAATCAAATCCTATGTTGAAGTTGGCATTCGTTTCCCACGTAATATCTTTGTTACCCAACGTCTCAGGTACAGCGGCAGGACTGCCTGATGAATTGATGATGCTATAGGTGCTGACATAACGGTAGTTACCGATGTTGTCATTGCCTTGTGAACCGTAGGAAATCTTGAATTTCAACATATCAATCCATTCTACATCAAACCAGTCTTCGTGCGTAATATTCCAGGCAGCACTGGCCGACCAGAAATTACCCCAACGGTTATCCGGATGAAAGCGGCTGGAAGCATCGCGGCGGTAAGAACCCGAAACAAAATACTTCTCGGCAAGATCATATTGAACACGACCAAAATAGCCTTCTGTATTGTAATCCGTTGTATAAGAATCCACACTGCCGTTTGTGATAGCACCGGCCAACTCTGAGTTGCTGGGGTCAAACATGTTCATCTTGTTGCCCAACAGGTAATAATACTTGCTGCGATACGATTCATGTCCCACCATCACGTCAACGTTATGTTCGCCATAACTGTGTTTCCAGGTCAGTAACTGCTGGAAGTTATACGACAGATCACGTGTGTGATACTTATACAGGATGCCATTGGAATTTGCATATTGTCCATAGAAGGGATTCGTTACCTGGCTGGTACGTGTCTCGTCCACATACACATTATTGGTCGATGTGAACTTGAAGTCCTTGAGGAAACGGATTTCAAAGAAACCGCTGGCATTGATAGCGTTGCCTTCTGCATTATTCGTATTCAGAATAGATTCGGCCACGGCATTAGAACCCGGATAAATGGGGCGTGTCATGCCTCCGTTGCTGCCATCGCCAAAGTCATACCAGGTGAAGCCGTTGCTGTCATGCATGATGTTGCCATTGCCATCGCGCAAATACATCGGATAAATCGGGGCAATCTCTGTAGCGATTGAAAAGGCGTTACCAGAATTGCCAAGCTCACCGTCAGAGCCCAACATATTTGCATCAAAATGAGTATAAGCCATGTTTGCTCCCACTTTCAACCATTCCTTCACCTGATAGTCTGCGCGCAGGCGTCCCGTCAGACGTTCATAGTCTGAATTGGCAGTGATACCTTCATTATTCAGGTAGTTTACGGAAGCATAGAACGATGATTTGTCATTACCGGCCGTCACACTGACATTATATTCTTGTCGGAGGCTGCGACGATAAGTTTCGTCCAACCAGTTATCCGGACGTATCAAGTATTGCTGCCCATTGATATCTACCAGATTACCCAACGTGGCATTGGGATTCAGCTTACCATCCTGTCCTATGAGATATTCACCGTTGGGTACACTGAATACATTATAACCCAAACCGTAGTCACCCGATTGTGTCAGATTGGTCACTGCCATCTGATAAGCATCGGCTGCACTCAAACCACGGCCTAAGAAGTAGTTGTTCAGGGCACCATAATACATTTCATAATATAGTCCCGGATCACGCACCATGTCATAATCGCGCGTAGCCCGTGAGTTAGCACCCCATTTAGCATCTACCGTAACCGTAGCTTGCCCACTGTTGCCCTTCTTGGTGGTAATCATGATGACGCCATTAGCACCGCGCGCACCATACAAGGCATTAGATGCAGCGTCCTTCAGCACCGTCATGCTCTCAATGTCTTGCGAGTTCAAGTTATTCAGGTCACCGTCAAAGGGAACGCCATCTACAATAATCAGAGGGTCATTGGCCGCATTGATAGAACTAATACCACGGATGCGGATAGTAGGGCTTGTGGCACCCGGCTGTCCAGAAGTGTTATTCAGCTGTACGCCTGCCACTTTACCAGTCAATGCATTAGCCACATTACTCGTCTGGATTTTGCTGATTTCTTCTGATGAAATCACACTGGCAGAACCTGTAAAGGCAGAACGTTTGGCTGTACCATACGCAGTAACCAAGACTTCGTCCAGCAACTCCGTGTTACTTTTCAAAGCCACTCTCATGTTTGGCTGAATCTCCACCTCTTGAGTCTGCATACCCACATACGAGACTACTAGAGTTCCCGCGGAACTTGGTGCGTATGTAACTTGTTGGAAAATAACAATTTATCAGTCATGAGAGATTCCCTGGTACTTAGTTCGTAGGACTGTATATCAGACATTTAAGTAAGGACAAACGGTGAACATTGTTACCTCTTTGCTACTCATTTATTGAGTAGCAAAGAGGTAATATTTAGAGAATTACGAATATATGATTCGAACAGTGTGATACCCAAATGCTACTTATCGCTTTTTGTCATGGAATATCAGTCCTGTATTTGTCTTTCTGCAGTTCTTCTTTCTTACCCAAGAAGAGGAGCATAAATGAAGGGTAAAACCATGTATTTTGTAAACTTTTATGCTCATAGAACTTACTGCCATGAGAAGGCTGTAGAACCGGATTTTCTATGCATATTTCGGTTAAATGATTTGTCATTCTATTAAAAACGGTCTTCAGCTCTTAAGTTGTATCAATGGCCG
>NZ_NFJV01000053.1 GCF_002160055.1 Mediterranea sp. An20 | reverse complement strand
ATGGCAAGTTCAGCGCCGGCGACCCCGACACCTCGAAGACCGCAGCAAGCTGGTTCGGGGCGTGCATCTTCCTGATTGTGAGCGCGACGATTCTCCGTTCGTTCTTCCTTTAATAAACGGGCATACCTATACATATATAATAAGGTATAAGGACAATGGCTGAATACCCTATCAACAAGGGCATAGGCCGTCCGGTGGAGTTCAAGGGACTGAAGGCGCAATATCTGTTCATCTTCGCAGGCGGACTGCTTGCCGCCTTCATCCTCTTTGTCATCCTGTACATGGCAGGCGCGGGACAGTGGCTCTGCATCGGCTTCGGTGTGGTGTCGGCTTCCGCCACCGTCTGGCTCACGTTCCGCCTGAACGCCAAGTACGGCGAACACGGGCTGATGAAGCTGGGCGCGGCACGGATGCGCCCCCGCCATGTGCTCCACCGCAGACGGGTGTCCAATCTGTTAAGACGAAAAAAGAAAGGAAGAAACGTATGAGAAATGTAATGAAAGCCACCACGCTGGAAAGCCGCTTCCCGTTGCTCTCGGTGGAGCACGGCTGCATCGTCTCGAAGGACGCGGACATTACCGCCGCCTTCGAGGTGGAACTGCCGGAGGTCTATACCGTCACGGCGGAGGAGTACGAGGCCATCCATGCCACGTGGTGCAAGGCGATAAAGGTGCTGCCCGACTACTCGGTGCTGCACAAGCAGGACTGGTACGTGAAGGAGCGGTACCGCCCCGACACAGGCAGGGAAGGCATGGGCTTCCTCGCCCGCAGCTACGAGATGCACTTCAACGAAAGACCTTTCCTCCATCACAAGTGCTACCTGTTCCTGACCAAGACGACGAAGGAGCGCATGAGGCAGCAGAGCAACTGGAACACCCTGTGCCGGGGGCACATCGTGCCGAAGGAGATGCAGGACAAGGAAACGGCGGTGAAGTTCATCGAGGCGGTGGAACAGTTCGCGCGTATAATGAACGATTCGGGGCATGTCAGGCTGCGCCGGCTCTCCGATGACGAAATCATCGGCACGGAGAAGGAAACTGGAGTCATAGGCAGGTACTTCGCGCTCTCGCCGGGCAATGTGGACTGTCTGGAGGACATGGAAATGACGGCGGGGGAGATGCGCATCGGCGACAACCGGCTGTGCCTGCACACCCTGTCGGACACAGAAGACCTGCCCGCTGCGGTGGCGACGGACTGCCGTTACGAACGGCTCTCCACCGACCGCTCGGACTGCCGCCTGTCGTTCGCCGCTCCCGTGGGTCTGCTGCTTCCCTGCAACCATATCTACAACCAGTACGTTTTCATCGGCAACAGCGACGAGGAACTGCGCCGCTTCGAGAAAACGGCGAGGAACATGCAGTCGCTCTCGCGGTACAGCCGCCAGAACACCATCAACCGCGAGTGGATCGAGGAATACCTGAACGAAGCGCACTCGCAGGGACTGAAGTCCGTCCGCGCCCACTTCAACGTGATGGCGTGGAGCGACGACGCGGAGGAGCTGAAACGCATCAAGAACGATGTAGGCAGCCAGTTGGCTTCAATGGGCTGCGTGCCGCGCCACAACACGACGGACTGCCCGACGCTGTTCTGGGCGGGCATCCCCGGCAACGCAGCCGACTTCCCGGCGGAAGAAGCGTTCCACACGTTCATCGGGCAGGCGGTGTGCCTCTTCGCCGGCGAGACCAACTACAAGGACTCGCCCTCCGCCTTCGGCATCCGCATGGCGGACAGGATAAGCGGCAAGCCGCTGCACATCGACATCTCCGACCTGCCGATGAAGCGGGGCGTGACGACGAACCGAAACAAGTTCGTATTGGGCCCTTCGGGAAGCGGCAAGTCATTCTTCATGAACCACCTTGTCCGCCAATACTTTGAGCAAGGCTCCCATGTGGTGCTTGTCGATACGGGCAATTCCTACCAAGGGCTGTGCGAGATGATACACCGCAAGACCAAAGGAAAGGACGGCATCTACTTCACCTACACGGAGGAAAAGCCCATCTCGTTCAACCCGTTCTACACGGACGACGGGGTGTTCGACGTGGAGAAGAAGGACAGCATCAAGACGCTGCTGCTTACCCTGTGGAAAAGCGAGAACGAACCCGCCACGAAAACGGAGTCGGCAGAACTGGGCAGCGCAGTGAACGCCTACATCCTGAAAATCCAGCAGGACAAGAATATCGTGCCGTCGTTCAACTCGTTCTACGAGTACATGCGGGACGTGTACCGCAAGGAAATGGAGGAACGCTACATCAAGGTGGCGAAGACGGACTTCAACATCGACAACTTCCTGACCACTCTCCGGCAGTATTACAAGGGCGGACGGTACGACTTCCTGCTCAACTCCACGGAGAACATCGACCTGCTGCACAAGCGGTTCGTGGTATTCGAGATTGATTCCGTGAAGGATAATGCCGAGCTTTTCCCGGTGGTGACCATCATCATCATGGAGGCGTTCTTGGGCAAGATGCGGCGGCTGAAAGGCGTCAGGAAGCTCCTGATTGTAGAGGAGGCTTGGAAGGCCCTTTCCTCGGCGAACATGGCTGATTACCTTCGCTATATGTACAAGACGGTCAGAAAATACTTCGGTGAGGCGATTGTGGTGACGCAGGAGGTGGACGACATCATCTCGTCGCCCATCGTGAAGGAAAGCATCATCAACAACTCGGACTGCAAGATACTGCTTGACCAGCGGAAGTTCATGAACCGCTTTGAGCAGATACAGTCCCTTCTGGGCCTGACGGAAAAGGAGAAGTCGCAGATACTCTCCATCAACCAGTCCAACGACCCGTCACGGCGGTACAAGGAGGTCTGGATTGGGCTGGGCGGCACGCAGTCGGCGGTGTACGCCACGGAGGTGTCCATGCACGAGTACCTCGCCTACACGACCGAGGAAACGGAGAAGATGGAAGTGCGCGAACTGGCGGAGAAGCTGGGCGGCGACATGGAGGCCGCCATCCGGCAGATTGCGGAGAAACGAAAAGAAGAGGAACAATAAACCGATTATTCATCATTAAAAACTGAAACAGGAAATGAACATTGAACTGACAAAGACACAACGGCTGCTGCTGTGCGGCGGTCTGATAGGCTTGGCGTCGCTGATGCTGCAAGCCTGCGAGACGGTAATGAAAGAAAACAGGGATGTCCGAGAGAAGATTTGCGGCAACTGGCAGAGCGTGGAGGGCAAGCCCGACATATTGGTGTACAGGGAGGGGGAACTCTACAAGGTGACGCTGTTCCGACGGTTGGGCGTGCGCCGCAGGCTGAAGCCGGAAACCTACCTGCTCCAACGGGAGGAGAACGGCAACCTCTACCTGAACACCGGCTTCCGCATCGACGTGGCATACAACGAGGAAACGGACGTGCTTTCCTTCTCGCCGGGCGGCGACTACATCCGGGTGGACACGGACAATGTTTCGGACGGCGAAAAGAAAGAAGAACGATGAAAAGATAACGAACCACTAAATCCAATGTAAATGAAACAGAAACTGAAAACGACCATGATTGCCGCCTGCCTGTGCCTCACGGGTGCGGGCACGGCAAACGCCCAATGGGTGGTGTCCGACCCCGGCAACCTCGCCCAGAGCATCATCAACTCCGCCAAGGAGATGGTGGAAACGGCAGGCACGAAGGCGAACACCCTGAACGGCTTTTTGGAAACGCAAAAGATTTTCCAGCAGGGCAAGAAGTATTACGACGCGCTCCAAGCCGTGCATGACGTGGTGAAGGGCGGCGTGAAGGTGACGAAAAGCATCGGGTTGGTGATGGAAATCTCCGAAATCTACGTGGACAACTACCGGCGTATGCTCTCCGACGAGAACTACACGCCGGAGGAGCTTGCCGCCATCTCGTCGGGCTACGCCATGCTGATAGACGAAAGCTCGGACGTGCTGCAAGACCTGAAAAACGTGGTGAACGTCACGGGGATGTCGCTCTCGGACGCGGAACGGCTGGCAATCATCGACAACGCCTACCGCAGCCTGATGAACTACCGAAACCTCGTGCGCTACTACACGGGCAAGACCATCTCGGTAAGCTACCTGCGGGCGAGAAAGAAGAACGACATGGACCGGGTGATGTCGCTGTACGGAACGGCTAACGAAAGGTACTGGTAGGCTATGGGAGAGTTCGATAACCTTCACCAGATACTCCTTTCGCTCTACGACGAGATGATGCCGCTCTGCTCGGACATCACGGGCGTGGCGAAAGGGCTTGCCGGGCTGGGCGCGCTGTTCTACGTGGCGATGCGCGTGTGGCAGTCGCTCGCCCGTGCCGAAGCGATAGACGTGTACCCGCTGCTCCGTCCGTTTGCCTTGGGTCTGTGCATCCTGTTCTTCCCGACCATCGTACTGGGCACGATGAACAGCGTGCTGAGCCCGATTGTGCAAGGTGTACACGGCATCCTCGAAGAACAGACCTTCGACATGAACGAGTACCGGGAGCAGAAGGACAAACTGGAGTACGAGGCGCTGATGCGCAACCCGGAAACCGCCTACCTCGCCTCGGATGAGGAGTTTGACCGGCAGCTGGACGAGCTGGGCTGGTCGCCCTCGGATCTCGTGACGATGACGGGGATGTACATGGACCGGGCGGCGTACAACATCAAGAAAAGCGTGCGTGACTGGTTCCGCGAACTGCTTGAACTGATGTTCGCCGCAGCCGCACTCATCATCGACACGCTACGGACGTTCTTCCTCGTAGTGCTCAGCATCTTGGGACCGATAGCCTTCGCCTTCTCCGTGTGGGACGGCTTCCACTCGACGCTCTCGGCGTGGTTCAGCCGCTACATACAGATTTACCTCTGGCTTCCGGTGTCCGACCTGTTCAGTACCATACTGGCGAAAATCCAGATTCTGATGCTCCAGCAGGACATCGAGCGTATGCAGACCGACCCAAACTTTTCGCTGGATGCAAGCGACGGGGTGTACATCGTGTTCCTTATCATCGGCATCGTGGGCTATTTCACCATACCGACGGTGGCGGGCTGGATTATCCAAGCCGGTGGCGGCATCGGCAGCTACAACAAGAACATCGGAACCGCCGGGGCTTTGGGCGGCAGCGTGGCAGGTGCAGCCGCAGGAAACGTGGCGGGGCGTGCCGGGAAGCTCATCAAGGGAACGGCAGGAAAGGTGTTCAAGAGGTAACAGCCGGAACAGTCGAAGTGGCACATTGGGGTTGCCTATGTGCCACTCTGACCTCCCCGAAGTGCCACTTCGGAAAAAGGATACCGAAACATGATTTTACAAACAGAAAAAGAAAGACGAAAAGAAAAATGGAATTCAAATCACTAAAGAACATCGAGACGAGTTTCCGGCAGATACGTCTGTTCGGCATCGTCTATACGGCAGCCTGCGCCCTCGTGGTGGTCTGCTCGGTTGTGTGCGCCTTCCGCTTCGCCGAGGCACAGCGGCAGAAGATATACGTCCTCGACGGGGGCAAGAGCCTGATGCTCGCGCTCTCGCAGGACCTGTCGCAGAACCGTCCGGCGGAAGCGAGGGAACACGTGCGCCGTTTCCATGAGCTGTTTTTCACGCTCTCGCCGGAGAAAAGCGCGATAGAGCACAACGTGAAGCGTGCCCTGCTCCTGGCGGACAAGAGCGCGTATAACTACTACGCCGACTTCGCCGAAAAAGGCTTCTACAACCGCATCATCGCTGGCAACATCAACCAAGTGCTTCAAGTGGACAGCGTGGTGTGCAACTTTGACCGCTACCCCTACGAGGCGAGGACATACGCAAGGCAGATGATTATCCGCGAGAGCAACGTGACGGAACGCACGCTTGTGACCGCCTGCCGCCTGCTCAACGCGAGCCGCTCGGACGATAATCCGAACGGATTTACCATCGAGGGCTTCACGGTGCTGGAGAACAAGGACATCCGGACCATAGAAAGATGATGCGCGTATGGGAAAGATGAAAACTCTGATTGAAGGCTTGAAAGGCGGGGTACGCAGGAAACTGGAAGCCCTGCCGCCGAAGGCGCGTCTGGGGATAGTCCTCACGGCATTTGCCCTCTTCGCCGTCCTTTGCCTGTACATGACCGTCACCGCCATCGCCGGTTTCGGCAAGGGGAACGGGGCAATGGAGATACGGCACATCGAGAAATTGGACCTGCCTGTGCAGGAGAATATGAACCTATATAATAA
>NZ_NFJV01000052.1 GCF_002160055.1 Mediterranea sp. An20 | reverse complement strand
GTTCGCCCGGATTATCGGGAAAATCAGCGCACTTACAATCCTACAATACATTAACTACAAAAACAACAAGCCCATTGGCAGAGTCAAGTATGCGCTGACTTAATTCCGCCAACGGGTATTATCCATATTTAGAATCTTATTTTACGTTGTTTCTTTTTCTTGTTCATGCGTTTTAGCTGTTCCTCGAAACGGTTTTCCTCAGCCTGTCCGTCCGCGCTGTCCGGTATGAAAAGACCTATCGAACCGCTGTACAAATCATCGTTGCCCCTTGGTTCGGTTGGGAACGTGGACTGTTCTTCACGACACGAGGGCGGTTGCATTTCCATTCGCTCGGTACGTTTATTCCGTTCCAATGCTGCGTCAATCTTGGAGTAGCTGAACCGCCTGTCAATCTTGGAACCGCTGAACGAATAGCCGTTCATGGTGAAAACTACACCCTGCACCTCGTCCGACTTGCCTTTGTACTTGAACCGCATTTCCACGCCCTGTTTCTCCAAATTAGCAGCAAGAATGTTCCAGTTTCGACACCTTGAAACTTCCTCTTTAAGGATAGAATAAAGCTCGTATTTGGTCTTGTCCGGCTCTTTCAGGCGATGGCGTTTCACTTGTTCCTTGCCGTCGGCGAAATAAAGGTTATACTTCCGTGTCAGTTCCTTGCAGATGCGTGCACTGCGTATCCGCTCGTTACGGTCACTGATAGTCCTGCCATTATTGGCTATGCGGTTGAACGCTATATGCACGTGCGGATGCTCCTTGTCGAGGTGGCGTACGATGAGTATCTGCGTGTCGGTTATCCCCATTTCTTTCAGGTATTCCAACGCTATTCCAGCCATTGCACGGTCGGTCAGGCGGTGTTCATCTTCCTTATGGAAAGCCAACGAGATGTGTCCGACGGGCTTCGTAACCTTCGGATTCATCTTCGATTGTGCCTCGAAGCTCATGGCTATCGTGTCCTTGTTCTCGGCAAACAGACCGTCGCAGACAAGGATTTTAGCGTCCTTTTCCTTGTCAAGAATGTAGTTTACCACGCCCCTGAAACTGCTTCCTTTTACGATTTTAGCTATCATATCCGGCTGTCATAAGAGGATTAAATTCAGTAATTCTTCAATCCGTGCCACGAGTATGCGGCACTCCATCCTCACCGTGACGAAGCCCGCGGCGTTCGCCTTGTGCGCAAGCTGGTTCAGGTTGTTCGCCATGCCGCAGAGTTGGCGGACGTAACCAGTATGCTCCGGCGTGAGCCGTTCCTTCACCTGCCCGTCCCTCATGCAACGACGCAGGAACTCCCCTGCGAATATGCCCGCGCTCCGTGCCTTGCCTTTCAGTGTGTAGTAGTCCGATGTCGCCATCTTTACCGTGAGGCGGTATTTCAGCTTATCTGCCGCTCCCTTCTTGGGGCGACCTCCCTTGTTCCTGTTATCAGTTTTCCGTTTCTGTTCCATTGATTTCTAATGATTAAAATGTGCATACATAATAGACCAACGGGATGTGGCTCTCTACGGAGTTCACGAGTGGGAGCAGGCGGTTTCGGTATGCCCGAAACACAAACTTGCTCCCCTCAAAACTCCGTTGGACAGGTTCAAGGTAACTCTGAATTGCACCCCGTCAATCCACTTCTTAACTCTCAGAGTTTACGCCATGCTTCGATGTCCTCCCCGTAGGTGTCAAGGTGCTGCCGGGCGATGTTCTCCACCAGTCCCGACACGCTCATCCGTCGCTCGCCGAACATGCGGACAATGCGGTCGAGGGCATCGCGCGTGCGGCGGCTGAGGAATACGGGCTTGCGGTCTTCAATGGACGGAACAGGGAGGAAGGCTCCCTTGTACTCCTCCAACGATGCCCGTCGCTGCTTGCCGATGATACGGCGTACCACCTGCGGAGTTTCATCCGTCTGTTCCGGCACGGCTTCATCTGCTTTTTCCTGCACAGCCCCACTTGCCTGTTCCTGCGTGTCGGCAGGCTGGGGTTCAGTCTTCGGAATTTCCAAACTCGGCTTGTTGCCTAAAAAATCCTACAATGCTGCATCCATACTTTGGCTGCTTAAATTCTTCTTCATACTTGTTTGAATTAAATGTTTAACAATGTTGGTCGTTGTGCACACATTTGACCGATTATCGGTCGCAAAGGAAACGCCTGTATTGCAGGCAGTCAAACGAATGGATTGGCTGTGGCAACAATGTTCGGTTTTGCACTTTACGCATTGCCAGAGCGGTTCAGGCTGCGCCGTTTTGCCATAGTGCATGAAACGGGCATTGGGAATTTTAAGGGCTTATATGGAGTATCGGGACGGATTTAAGGAAATGCCCTTTGAGAAACCGAAGAACGCCACAGGCTACCACATCGACGCCAAATGCTGCCACGCAAGTGCGAAGCGGTCGGATTATGCCGGACTTAGCTTTTCTTTGCAGCACGGACGCTTGGAACAGACGTTACGGTTTCGGTGGATAACGCCACTCCCGACCACTTGCTGCCACAAGCTGCCACCAGACCGCAAAGCCATTGTCTTGTACAAACAACGGCTTTACTTTGCTGGCAAAAAGAAAAACAAACAGTAAATATAATGAGTATGGAAGTAGTAATCATTTCAAAAAGCAAGTATGAAGAAATGGTTGGCAAGCTCAACCGCCTGTCCGACCGGGTGAATGAAATCCTTTGCAAGAGGGAGGGGAAACGGCTCAGCCGCTGGATGGACAACCAGGAAGTTTGCCAACAGTTGCGCATCAGTCCGCGTACCTTGCAGACGCTCCGCGATAACGGAACATTGGCTTACTCGCAAATCGGACATAAGATTTTCTACAAGCCGGAGGATGTGCAGCGCATCGTCCGACTTGTGGAGGACAGGCGTAAGGATGCAGCCTATCGTGGCTGTAGCATCTAATCAGGCAATCGAAAGTATAACCACTAAATCCACTGTAAATTATGGACGACTTGATTCTTGCCGACCGTGAACTGGAGGTCGGCTTTATCGGAAAACTGGATGCTCTGCTTGAAGGCATCGAAAGAATGGATGCGGGGCATAAGGCTTCGCCAAGTAACGAACAGTTCCTGACGGACAAGGAGGTGTCGGCATGGCTCAAGGTGAGCCGACGCACCTTGCAGGACTACCGCAACAACGGGATGGTGTCCTATTACCAGTTGGGCGGAAAGATTCTGTACAAGGAATCGGATATCGAACGGATGGTGATGAGCGGGTATCGGAACGCCTATCGTCTGGAAACGTAAATCTGAACGTACAAAAACAAATGAGGCCGATGGTCGGACAGTTATCCTGCCGCCATCGGCTTACTCTTTATAGAAAGGTCGTTTCGCTTTATCCTAACATGTGCATCGCGGATGGTTATCGGATAGCGAAAAGAACAAATGGATGGAATTTCCTCTATCGAAAGAACAGAGTTTGTCCATGATGAACTGACGGAAAGTCATACTCTCCTTACTTCTCAACTTAAAGGAAACGGCTATCACCATTTCAAGGCTATAAATATCATAGTTTATCCCGTTGTCCTGTCTGATGTATTGCTTTGTTTCACTTTCCAATAACTCGCCATTCTTATATATGGTGTGTACAGCCTTGCGTATGTCGTAACCGAACACATTGAACGCATCGCACATCTCCTGCTGTGTCATCCAGACGGAAGTGGTCGGCATAGTGACCACCCCGTTTTCTGTGATTGTGATTATTCCTCTTTCCATAGTTCTTACATTGCATTAGAAAGTACATTTCGTACATTGGTCATATCACGCAGAATGGAACTATCCAACACACGCGCATAGTGTTGTGTCATTTTTATATTGGAGTGACCGAGCATCTTTGCCACGTTCTCAATACTCACACCATTGGCGAGGCAGACCGAGGTCGCATACGAGTGCCGCGCAACATGAGTGGTTAAGTTCTTCTTTATCAGACACAAATCGGCTATCTCTTTCAAATAGCTGTTCATCTTCTGGTTGCAGGGAACAGGCAGCAATACCTTCTTCTTTTGGCACATCGGATGGTCGGCATACTTACGGAGAATTTCCAAAGGAATGTCAAGCAAAGGGATGTTGCACATATTCTTCGTCTTTTGCCGTGGCTTGCGAATCCACAGGTTGCCGTTTGCATCTTCTACAATATGTTCGGGCGCTAGTTGCTGCACATCAATGAACGCCAACCCCGTCATTGCTGCAAAGATGAAGACATCACGCACGATTCGGATGCGCTCCAACGGAAAGTCTTTGTGGTAGATGGTGAGCAGTTCATCCATTGTCAGAAACTCGCGGATAACCTCTTTCTCATGAAACTTGATGCTCACGAAAGGGTCTTTGCTTATCCATTCGTTTGCCAAAGCGAGATTGGTTATCTTTTTCAGGCACTTCATGTAACGGATAACGGTGTTCTGTTGGCAGGACTTTTCCGTTTTGAGGTAGAACTCAAAAGCATGAACCAACTCCCCGTTGACTTCTGTCAGCGGCAAATCCTCTTTCCCATACTTCTGTTTGATAAGCTCTGCGAGATAGCGTTTGCAGCTTTCATAACGGCGGACGGTAATCAACGCATAGTCTTTCCCCACGAGGGCGCGGCATTGGTTGTTATGTTCCTGTATGGTGCCGATGAGCGTGCGGACTTCTTCCGGATCCTTGTCTTGTCCGAAGAACTTTTCCTGCAACAGTCGGGCGGTAATGGGCTGTCGCTGTTCCTCCAATTCATTAAAAATTTGGTGGAGCTTGATTTTCGCATTTTCGATATAGACGTTCAGGTCGCACGCCTTGCGGCTTTTTCCACGGGCACATTCCTTCGCTTGATTCCATGACGCAGGGTCTATGCTCTTGCGGATGTTGGTTTCCACTCGCGCACCGTTCACGGTGATGCGCATACACACGGAGGCTTCTCCGTTTTTCAGCAGTTTGGCTTTCTTGATGAAGAAAAGCACATTGAACGAGTTTCTTTTCATTTTTCCTACAATTTTTAGTTGGACAAAAGTAGGAAACCATCCGTGTTTTCTTGATACGCAAAACATTGTAAATCAGCGAAAAAGAATCCGGTTCGGTGGAGATTTTCGCTCCACCTTTTCCGCTCCACCTTTTGGAACACCGGAAGCGGTCATATTCCGCACTTTTTTGCGTCCTGCGGGAAAACAAAAACTCCCGATTTCGCTTGGAAATCAGGAGTTTACTGCTATTTGCTTTTCTTCAAAGTGGTGCCACCAGGAATCGAACCTATAGTCCCATTTTGTATTGGAATAATTGAATATAATGTAACATATTTATTATCAGGTGTTTGAATCTGTATAGTTCGGCATTGCTTACAAAAATAGGTTCAGTTCCTACATGATTTGCTGATGAACCTTGTAGGATATTAGTATTCAACCAGATACATCAGACTGCTAAGTGCGGACTTTTCAAATAACCACCTCTTCCCATCTGCATCAGAGAAGAATTTGACATTACGAAGGTAACGTTTCCCGGCTCGCTGAAATGGACAGGAAAAGCCGGTTATTTCCGTTTCATTTTGGAGTTCTGACATTTCGTATCTTTTGCATGTCCGTTCACATAAGTACGAGCTTCTTCACGAAATCTTTCACGTTCCGGTGTCCGGGTTTGTCGAACTGGGAATCCATGAATTCGTCGATGTCAATCAGAACATTTTCTTTTAAAATTTCCCTTTCTGTTTTCATGTTCCAAAGATAGTTCTCTTGATTGAAAAGGACAAGTTTTATGGTGCAAAATTGTGAAGAACGGTGTAATAAAATTCTTGAATTGTACAATAATATGACCTGATGTTTGTTTCACATGGTCGTTATAAATTCGGCTTACGGCATAGTGTCACCGTATCTCCAATGGATGCTGGCTTTATGTTAGCATGGTTGTGAGCGACCTTCAATATTATAGAAACAATATAAGCGGTAATATTATTTTGTAAAGTTGTGTATCTTAGCGTTTTTTCGTATATTTGTTTCAATCAACTCTATGTTTGAGACATATAATATATTTAAAATATGCAAGTTAATATAAAACAAGCAATAAGGCTTTTCTTTTCAAATCCCTCTTTGGATATGGTTTTTATTGAAGCTATAGCCAATTCTTTAGATGCGGATGCATCTAAAATTAATATTTGTATCAGCATTGAAGAGCTAGGGAAACAGGAAACATTAAGAATAACTGTTCAAGATAATGGTGTAGGGTTTACAGAAGAACGTTATGCGAAATTTTGCAAATTACTTCAAGTCGAAGATTCTACTCATAAAGGAGTAGGACGACTTGTCTATTTGTATTATTTTGACACAATAGAGGTTTCGAGTATTTTTGATAAACAGCATAGATCATTTCTTTATAATACATCGTTTGATGAGAATAATTCTAATATGGTATTAGAACCTATAGCTCAACAAGAACAAAGAACAATTTTAAACTTTAGTAATTGTACTTTGAAGCGGTTAAGTAGCTATAATTCTATCTTACCTGATGCTTTAAAAAGAATGGTATTAGAGGAATTTTTACCAAGGTTTTATGTATATAAAGAAGAGGGTAAAGAAATTGAGATAAATATAGAACTAAAAGTTGGCAAGGTAAAAAAGAATCAGTTTATAGGAAACAGAAAGGCAACTATATCATTGAATGATTTACCAGTTCTCAAAATTGAGGACGTAAATGCTTCTCAAATAAGAATGTTTGAAGATATGACTCTTCAATATTCAATCGAAAAAAAAGATAATTATGCCTCCCCCTTTGTAATTACAGCTTTATGTGTAGATAATCGAGCGTATAAATTGTCAGATGTAATATCATCTGATAATATACCATATGGATATGAATTAGTTTTTTTATTGAAATCCTCAATTTTTAATGGTCAAGTAGATCCGTCACGTCAAACTCTAACACTTCGTGATGAGATATTGAAAAGTGTGAAAAAGATATTTCGAACTAAGATAGCTAATATTATTCAGCGAGAGATACCTTCTTTTAAAGAATCTAATGAAAAAACGAAATTGTCATTATCAAAATCATACCCACATTTATTAGGTTATTTTGAAGATGAAGAAATAGGAATAGTATCCAGATCTAAATCTTTAGAAATAGCCCAGCAAAAATTTTTGCGTGATCAAAAAACTGTGTTGGAAGCAGAATATTTGGATGAAGAAAAATATGATAAAGCAATGGATCTCTCTTCTCGTAGTTTAGCTGAATATATATTAGAGCCTGTTTAAATTTTAAAGTTTAATATAGAAAGAGTGTTTCTTCTTTCTTCGGAAATGATTATTTTTAAGTTTCCACACTTGAAATAATTATGTATCCGACAGATTTAGAAGAA
>NZ_NFJV01000051.1 GCF_002160055.1 Mediterranea sp. An20 | reverse complement strand
ATGAGCACCAGGATCTCATGGTTCACCACATTCTCGTCGAGCAGGGAAGCCACCATGGCCACCAGCCATTTCTTGAAGAAGACGGGGAACAGTTCCTTTCCCGTGGTGACATGCACCTGTGCGGCCAGGGCTGCGATGTGGTCGGTTTTCCCGTCCCAGGGCTCCAGGCTGTCCAGGTATCTGACAAAGGGATTGTATAGCTCCACGAACTCCGAGTCGATTACAGCCCTGAGGTCCTGCTGCCGCACCGACCTCACCTCCTTGGACATGCGGCACCAGAGCGTGTTGACCATGCGGTCCGTCAGGTCGCTGAACTTGTCGCTGCCAGTTTCGGCCATTTCGCACTTGCGTGTGATTGTGTTCTTGCGGAAACGCCCCTGGGTGCTGAGGAAGGCTTCGATGTCGGACACGACGGAGGTGGCAGCGTCGTTTGGTGAAGACTTTTTGCCGGAATGGGAAGGCAGCTTCAGTGTGCCATACTCATCGGTCTTTCTGTAGCACGAACGGAAGATACCTGCCACGTCACCATCATAATCGGCAAATTGCTTCACGCCCCATGCCGTGGCTGTCTGTTGATCCACGCCATACGCATTGAACAGATAACCGGTGCGCATGATATAATTGTTGCGTTGGTGGTCGGTATATTCCACCCCTTTGTCAGCCAGATGTGTCCGGATGGCATCCACCACTTTTTGTAACCGTTCCTGTTTCTTCCGGCTTTTCGTTTCATCCAGAAGAGAAGCAGGAGCCTCTATTTCAAAAGGCAAGGCATTCTCGCAGTACCAAGCCTCCGGGTCGTGTGCCAGTCCGCTCAGGCGGGTTACATTTTTGCATTTTTCATCGTATTCGTGACCGATAAGTGCGGCATAGTGACGGTTTATTTTCTCAAAAGCCAACTTATAGAGTTCGGTCTCGTTTCTGAAATAGAAATCAGGATGGCAAATGTATGGACAAATGATGCGGATTCCCTCTTTGCTGATGGTGGTATACGCCAACAGAGTGTGCGGATCTTGTCGGATTAGTTGCAGGCAAGCCTCTTTTTTTTCGGGTGGTATATGGTCGAAATCGACCAGGCACAAGTGAGTCCATCCGCTGATATTTTCCCGTTTTTTACCTTGTGAAAAACGCACAGCTACAGCAAAGCAAGGACAGGCCATCTTGGTTCGGGTGGCATCTTTGGTCCAGCCGTTTTGTCGGCAATAGCGGTGTTTGGCAGTATTATCTGCCAAATGGGGGTCATGAAGGATCATCTCTACAATGTCGGTAAGAGATTTGTCTACAGGATAAGTGTCTGAATAGCCTTGAAAAAGACTAAGAGTGATTTCTGGCATTTGAATCGTTTTTTGAGTTGATAACTTATTTTTTCGCGGCAAAGTTATGACGAAGTTTTAATATCTCCATACACTCCGTTTCCCACTATATGGGAACTAAAAGGGTGTGTATATAACATTCATTAAATCTTTTTAGCATTGTGGGCTGTTACGCGCGATTTATCCATGTATCAATTAATGAACAAACATTTACAATGACTAAAGATTACTTTAAGAATCCTGCTTTAGGTGCGTTCCTTTCCGATTTGCAGGAAATCATTTTTGTGAACGGAAAACGTCTGAGTTATAAATCAATCTGTCAGGATGCCAAGTTAACGAAGCGAAATTATGCGAAAATAAAGACTGGCGATAACAAAAGCATATATGCCTATTACGCTGTATTTCGCATTTATCTGCATGCGCTGTTAGAACATCCGAACCGGCGTTTGCTACTGATGGTCCTGAAAGCTTTGTACGAAGCTTTGGAATCAGATTTTGAAACTCGCAAAAAACTGAACAGGAAGTGAGGGTGAATTGAAGTTTTGTCTGACTTTACCGGCCATATTCTTTCAGGGTATTTTTCTTTGCTGTAAAGAAGGTTGATATGGGATAAACCGGATGCGGCAGAAGAAAAGACCGGGAAGAAATGTCCGAAAGAGTCAGTATAAGATGAAAATTCAGACATTTAATGATGTCTTTGACAGGTTGTCGTCCTGTATAGCGATTTTATATGCAGTGTGTACGATTTAATAGATTAGCGTTCGTTAACATTGTAGCCACCCAGGCGCGTGCGCGAAAGGGGTGTATATATGGGATGGCAACCTGTCATTGGGGAGGTATATTACTTGAAGTAATCCGGCAGGTGAGTTGGCAATAAACGAAACAGGCTGTTGCGCAAATCCGATGGAATGTGTATCTTTGTACCGGTTCATTAAATGAGAGCTACATGGCACAGCAGTTTTTAAGACGTTATCCGATAGGGATACAGACATTTTCTGAGCTTGTAAACAAGCATTATCTGTATATCGATAAGACGGAATACGTGTACCGCATGGCACACGGCAATTCCAAATATCTGTTTCTGAGCCGTCCGCGCCGTTTCGGCAAGTCGTTGCTTACGAGCACGCTGCACGCCTATTTCGAAGGTAGGAAAGAGCTCTTCCAAGGACTGGCTATCGAGCAGTTGGAAACGGAATGGACACCGTATCCGGTGCTGCATTTCGACATGAGCCTGGGCAAGCACATGGACCGGAAACAGTTGGAAAACTTTTTGTTGTACCAATTGTCCGGCCAGGAAAAACAGTTCGGCATTTCCACAGACATAGTAGACAGCAATATACGACTGGCGAACCTGATTCAACGTGCCTATGAACAGACCGGTCGCCAGGTAGTGGTCCTCATCGACGAATACGACGCCCCCTTGCTGGACGTGGTTCACGAAGAGAAAGACCTTCCGGTGCTCCGCAATGTCATGCGCAATTTCTACAGTCCGCTGAAAGGCTGTGACCCTTATCTGCGCTTCGTGTTCCTGACGGGTATCACCAAATTTTCTCAGCTGAGCATTTTCAGCGAACTGAATAACATTGAAAACATCAGCATGGATGAAGCCTATGCCGCTATCTGTGGCATTACGCAGGAAGAGATGGAAACGCAGATGAGCGTAGATGTGGACCTATTGGCTTCCGGTCTGGAACTGACCCGCGAAGAGACGTTGCAACAGTTGAAAGACAATTACGACGGTTATCACTTCACGTGGCCTTCGCCCGACATCTACAACCCGTTCAGCCTGTTGACCGCCTTCAGCAAGAAGCGTTTGGACTCCTACTGGTTCGGCAGCGGTACGCCGACCTACCTGATAGAGATGCTGCGCAAATTTGGCATGAATGTCCTTCAGTTATGCACTCCCCAGGAAGCGCGTAAGGAAGATTTTGATGCTCCTACCGAACGCCTCTCCAGCATCACCCCCCTGCTGTACCAGAGCGGTTATTTCACCATTCTGAAAGGCAATCCTTTGTTCCGGAGTTATACCTTAGGCCTTCCCAACCGGGAAGTGAAGTTAGGCTTGCTGAACAGCCTGATTCCGTATTATCTGACTCCCAACACGCAATCGGTTTCCGCAGTCCTGTTGGGCATGGCAAGACATTTGTATGAGAACGACATGGACGGTGCCTTGCAGGCCCTGCAAGTGTTCCTTTCCACCATCCCATACGCGGACCATACCGATTACGAAGGTCATTACCAGCAGCTGTTCTATGTCATCTTCAGCCTCTTGGGATATTATACGGACATCGAGGTCCGCACGCCCCGCGGCAGGGTGGATGTGGTGATGCGTGCCCCGCAGACGTTGTATATCATCGAACTGAAGCTGGACCAAACCGCCGAAGCGGCGATGCAGCAGATAGACCTGAAGAATTATCCCGAACGTTTTGCCCTGTGCGGGCTGCCGGTTGTTAAGGTAGGCGTCAATTTTGACAGGGAAAAGCGGACGATTAGCGACTGGCAGGTGGAACGTGTTTGAAGATTCGGTTGTTTTGCGTATCTTTGTGGTATGAACCTGAAAAACTTGATCAGTATGGAACAGCCAAGACGTTATCCGATAGGGATACAGACATTTTCCGAGCTTGTAAACAAGCATTATCTGTACATAGACAAGACGGAATACGTGTACCGCATGGCACACGGCAATTCCAAATACCTGTTTCTGAGCCGTCCGCGCCGTTTCGGCAAGTCGTTGCTTACGAGCACGCTGCATGCCTATTTTGAAGGGAGGAAAGACCTTTTCAAAGGGCTGACGATCGAGCAGTTGGAGACGGAATGGACACCGTATCCGGTGCTGCATTTCGACATGAGCCTGGGCAAGCACATGGACCGGAAGCAGTTGGAAAACTTTTTGTTGTACCAATTGTCCGGCCAGGAAAAACAGTTCGGCATCTCCACGGACATAGTAGACAGCAATATACGGCTGGCGAACCTGATTCAACGTGCTTATGAACAGACCGGCCGCCAGGTAGTTGTCCTTATCGATGAATACGACGCCCCCTTGCTGGACGTGGTGCACGAAGAGAAAGACCTTCCGGTGCTCCGCAACGTGATGCGCAATTTCTACAGTCCTCTGAAAGGCTGTGACCCCTACCTGCGCTTCGTGTTCCTGACGGGTATCACCAAGTTTTCCCAACTGAGCATTTTCAGCGAACTGAACAATATTGAAAACATCAGCATGGATGAAGCCTATGCCGCTATCTGTGGCATTACGCAGGAAGAGATGGAAACGCAGATGAGCATAGATGTGGACCTATTGGCTTCCGGCCTGAAGTTGACCCGCGAAGAAACGTTGCAACAGTTGAAGGACAATTACGACGGTTACCATTTCACGTGGCCTTCGCCCGACATCTACAACCCGTTCAGCCTGTTGACCGCCTTCAGCAAGAAGCGTTTGGACTCCTACTGGTTCGGCAGCGGTACGCCGACTTACCTGATAGAGATGCTGCGCAAATATGCCACTCTGCCTTCCGAGATAGATTGTATTACTGCCCTGGCTGAGGAATTTGATGCTCCTACCGAGCGTATGCAAAACATAACTCCCCTGCTGTATCAAAGCGGTTACGTCACCATCAAAGATTATGACAAAGGTATGAGGCTTTATACATTGGGACTGCCCAACCGGGAAGTCCGGGTGGGACTGATGCGGAGCCTGCTGCCTTCGTATGTGATGCCGGACACGCTGAAGACCACGACCATGATTGCCTACCTCTCGCGGGACATCATCCGGGGTGAGATGGAGGCTGCCCTCTGCCGTTTGCAGGAGTTTCTGGGTACGGTTCCATACGCGGAGAATACCCATTATGAAGGTCACTACCAGCAAATGTTTTACGTGATCTTTTCCTTGCTTGGCATGTATGTAGATGTGGAGGTACGCACCCCCCGCGGGCGTGTGGATGTGGTACTTCGCACCCCGCAAACGCTGTATGTCATCGAACTGAAGCTGGACAAGAGTGCCGAAGCGGCGATGCAGCAGATAGACCTGAAGAATTATCCCGAACGCTTCGCCTTGTGCGGGCTGCCGGTTGTCAAGGTAGGCATCAATTTTGACAAGGAGAAACGGACGATTAGTGACTGGAAGATTGAGCAGTGAAAAATTCCTTTCATTGTTTGGAAGTTTCCCGATGAAAGCATTAATTTACAGGACATAAGTAATCAATTAGATTTAATTTATATCCAACACAGAGACACAGAGCCACAAAGTTCTGTAACTGTCTGTCGGTAAAAATGACGGGAGGGCACAGAGTCCGCGGCTTCGCCGCATACGAGAGAAGGGAAATTAACTCTGTGAGCTGTGGACAAGAAAACAAAAACTCTGTGTCTCCGTGCCTCTGTGTTTAGTATCAACCGACCAGCCCATTGAGCGCCGTGCCGTTGACGTATATTGCCTGAATGATGAAGTCGCAAGGTATTTCTCCGGAGGACATAGCCTTGTTTACGAAATTAAGTCTGGATGAGATAAACAGATTTGGGTTATAAATTAAATGACGGTAAGATTCGGAACGCAGAGACGCAAAGCATCCCCATGATAATCCTGAAGAAACTGCCTTTTGTCGATACCTTGGCTTCCATGCAGGAGTTGGCAGAGTTGGACGCTCTGGCAAACCTGAAGAAACATCTGGCTGCGCTCCACAGTTGGGTTCCCTCCGGCTACCGCAAAGCTGACTATGTTCTGGTAATCCACGCCGGTTTTATCACAGAACCTATGAGGTTGTATCATGCGTTGCCTGCCCGGGAACGGAAAGCCGTTATGACCCTGATGGGCATGAAAGCCGATGAGTACCTCACCTGGTCCCTGAAAGAAGACGAGGAATTGGTGATGCAGACCCTCCACTTGGTTATTTCCTACGAAGACGGCAACCGTTGTCGCCTCTATATGCCCGATTGTATCCGTCGGGAACTGGTCCGGGCACAGAAAGCTGAATTCATGCAGTTGCTCAACAGGATGGCGGGGTTGAAATAAGGGCATTTTTCAAAAGTAATTTTTATCTGACCTGGTTTAGGGGTACTACTGTTGGTGCCCTAACAAAGGGTATGCCCTGAATTGAGTGTTTACCTCAAAAGTTCATCTTCTTGATTTTTAAGAGGGTGAACGCTATTGAGTGCTTACGTTCATCCCCCATCCATAAGCCCTCCTATCTCTGAATAATTTATATATCCTTACATCATGTTGAATATAAATAAATTTATCGGCGAGAACATTACTTCCCGTCCGAGCAGCCTGTTTGCGCCCGATATAGAAGCAAACAGGGACAGACTTCGTGAAGAAATTGAGGGAAAAAGCCTGCTTGTCATTGGTGGTGCCGGATCTATCGGGTCTTCCTACATACGTGCCATACTTCCTTTCCGGCCCTCTAAGCTGGTCGTTGTAGACCTGAACGAGAACGGTTTGGCAGAACTGACCCGTGATTTGCGTTCTTCTTATGGAATGTATGTTCCTGAAGACTACCGTACCTACACGTTGAGCTTTGCAGATCCTATTTTCGCACGCATTTTCCGGGAAGAAAAAGGATTTGACATCGTGGCCAATTTCTCTGCCCACAAACACGTGCGCAGTGAAAAGGACAAATATTCCGTACAAGCCTTAATTGAAAACAATGTCATCAGGGCAAAGAAACTGCTGGACCTGCTGACAGAATACCCTCCCCGCCATTTCTTCTGTGTATCGACCGATAAGGCGGCCAATCCGGTGAACATCATGGGAGCCAGCAAGCGCATCATGGAAGACATGATCATGGCTTACACCCCAAAGTTTAAAGTAACTACTGCCCGTTTTGCCAACGTGGCTTTCTCCAACGGTTCCTTGCTGGCAGGCTTTGTGGAGCGGATTATGAAGAAACAGCCTCTGGCGGCTCCGAGTGACGTGAAGCGTTATTTCGTATCTCCCGAAGAAAGCGGACAAATCTGTATGCTCGCCTGTATGCTGGGTCATAACGGGGAAATCTTTTTCCCGAAACTGGGCGAAGAGAAGATGATGACTTTCTCCACTATATGTGACCGTTTCCTGGCTGCCTTGGGTTATGAGAAAAAGGAATGCGCCACGGATGAGGAAGCCAAGAAGTTTGCTGCAGAAATGCCGGAAGACAGCAAGGTTTATCCGGTAGTCTATTTCCGGAGCGACACGACCGGCGAGAAAGACTTTGAAGAGTTCTACGTGCCCGGCGAGAAACTGAACATGAACCGTTTCTCCTCCCTGGGCGTGATAGAGGATGTAAAGAAACGCCCGATGCAGGAACTGGAAGCGTTCTTCCACGAGTTGGAAGATATTTTCCATGAGCC
>NZ_NFJV01000050.1 GCF_002160055.1 Mediterranea sp. An20 | reverse complement strand
TTACATTTTCTGATCCAGATTCTTTCCTTTCTCCACATGCTCAAAGTTCGGCAGGAAGCGTTTGATGGCTTCCACCACTTCGGCCTTGGTAAAATCAGGCTCATGGAAAATATCTTCCAACTCGTGGAAGAACGCTTCCAGTTCCTGCATCGGGCGTTTCTTTACATCCTCTATCACGCCCAGGGAGGAGAAACGGTTCATGTTCAGTTTCTCGCCCGGCACGTAGAACTCTTCAAAGTCTTTCTCGCCGGTTGTGTCGCTCCGGAAATAGACTACCGGATAAACCTTACTGTCTTCGGGCATCTCGGCGGCAAACTTCTTGGCTTCCTCATCCGTGGCGCATTCCTTTTTCTCATAACCCAGCGCGGACAGGAAACGGTCACAGATAGTGGAAAAAGTCATCATCTTCTCTTCGCCCAGTTTCGGGAAAAAGATTTCCCCGTTATGACCCAGCATACAGGCGAGCATACAGATTTGTCCGCTTTCTTCGGGAGATACGAAATAACGCTTCACGTCACTCGGAGCCGCCAGAGGCTGTTTCTTCATAATCCGCTCCACAAAGCCTGCCAGCAAAGATCCGTTGGAGAAAGCCACGTTGGCAAAACGGGCAGTAGTCACTTTAAACTTGGGGGTGTAAGCCATAATCATGTCTTCCATAATGCGCTTGCTGGCTCCCATGATGTTCACCGGATTGGCCGCCTTGTCGGTCGATACACAGAAGAAATGGCGGGGAGGGTATTCCGCCAGCAGGTCCAGCAGTTTCTTTGCCCTGATGACATTGTTTTCGATTAAGGCTTGTACGGAATATTTGTCCTTTTCACTGCGCACGTGTTTGTGGGCAGAGAAATTGGCCACAATGTCAAATCCCTTTTCTTCCCGGAAAATGCGTGCGAAAATAGGATCTGCAAAGCTCAACGTGTAGGTACGGTAGTCTTCAGGAACATACATTCCATAAGAAGAACGCAAATCACGGGTCAGTTCTGCCAAACCGTTCTCGTTCAGGTCTACAACAACCAGCTTAGAGGGTCGGAAAGGAAGTATGGCACGTATGTAGGAAGACCCAATAGACCCGGCACCACCTATGACAAGCAGACGCTTGCCTTCAATTTCTTCACGGAGTCTGTCCCTGTTTGCTTCTATATCGGGCGCAAACAGACTGCTCGGACGGGAAGTAATGTTCTCGCCGATAAATTTATTTATATTCAACATGATGTAAGGATATATAAATTATTCAGAGATAGGAGGGCTTATGGATGGGGGATGAACGTAAGCACTCAATAGCATTCACCCTCTTAAAAATCAAGAAAATGAACTTTTGAGTATTGCAGGAATTAACTATTTATGGTGTATTATACAGCCAATGACATAGGAATAAGCCATCAGATTTCTTGTCCCCATCCATTAACAGCCTAATGGGGAGCATATAGTCACGGGGTATAAAGACCTACATGTCTGCAGGTCTCTATAAGAGGGTAAAATGTCAATACTGTTTCGAAAGTCGCTTATATTTACGGTTAGTAGATTGCTTCCGTACATCATCTTTTTCAGCGACTAAAACTGGATTGAGTGCTTACGGTATCTTTAATCAAACGCAGAGACGCAGAGACACAAAGTTCTGTAACAGTCTGTTTGAATAATGAGAGGGAGACCACGGAGTCCGCGACTTCATCGCATACGGCAAGAAAACAAAAACTCTGTGTCTCCGTGCCTCTGTGTTTAGTATCATTCAATTTTGCACATTTACTTACATTCATCGGGAAACTTCCAAACAATGAAAGAAATTTTTCACTGCTCAATCCTCCAGTCGCTAATCGTCCGTTTCTCCGCATCGAAGTTGATACCTACCTTGACAACCGGCAGCCCGCACAAGGCGAAGTGTTCGGGATAATTCTTCAGGTCTATCTGCTGCATCGCCACGTCCGCACTCTTGTCCAGCTTCAGTTCAATGACATACAGCGTGGTGGGTGTGCGAAGCACCACATCCACCCTTCCGCGGGGCGTGCGGACTTCAATATCCACATACATGCCCAACAGGGAAAAAATCACGTAGAACATCTGTTGGTAATGCCCTTCATAATGGGTGTTTTCCGCGTATGGAACCGTACCCAGGAATTCCTGCAAGCGACTGAGGGCGGCATCCATCTCGCCACGGATAATGTCCCGCGAAAGGTAGGCAATCATGGTCGTGGTTTTCAGCGTGTCCGGCATCACATACGAGGGCAACAGGCTCCGCATCAGTCCCACCCGGACTTCCTTGTTAGGCAGACCCAGTGTATAAAGTTCCATGCCTTCGTCATAGTCCTTGATGGTGACGTAACCGCTCTGATACAGCAAGGGAGCTATGTTCTGCATACGTTCGGTGGGCGCATCGAATTCCGCTGCCAAAGCCGGGATACAGTCTATCTCGGAGGGCAGAGTGCCATATTTGCGCAGCATTTCGATTAGATAAGTCGGCGTGCCGCTGCCGAACCAGAAGGAATTCAGCCGGCCTTCGCCGAAAGCCCCCAACAGACTGAACGGGTTGTAGATGTCGGGCGAGGGCCATGTGAAATGGTAGCCGTCGTAGTTGAACTTCAGCCGCTGCAAGGTGTCCTCACGGGAAAGGTTCAGACGGGAGGCCAGCATGTCGATGTCAACATCCATCTGCGTTTCCATCTCTTCCTGTGTGATGCCGCACACGGCGGCGTATTCGGGCAGCATACTGATGTTCTGGATGTTGTTCAGTTCGCTGAAGATGCTCAACTGGGAGAACTTCGTGATGCCCGTCAGGAACACGAAGCGCAGGTAGGGGTCGCAGGCTTTCAGCGGGCTGTAGAAATTGCGCATCACGTTGCGGAGCACAGGAAGCTGTTTTTCTTCATGTACCACGTCGAGCAAGGGGGCATCGTATTCGTCGACGAGAATAACGACCTGCTTGCCTGTCCTGGCGTGTACGTCCAGTATCAGATTCTTCAACCGGATGTTCGCATCCACTGTTTCACGAGGGGTAATACCTAAACGTTTCTCGTTGTCTTCCAGTATGCTATGCAGATAACGGTTCAGCGTATCGCAATCCATGTGCTTGCCCAGACTCATGTCGAGATGCAACACTGGATATTGTGTCCATTCCGTCTCCAACTGCTCCACGGCCAGACCCTTGAACAGTTCTTTCCGCCCCTCGAAGTAGGCATGCAGCGTGCTGGTAAGCAGCGACTTGCCGAAACGGCGCGGACGGCTCAGAAACAGGTATTTGGAATTGCCGTGTGCCATGCGGTACACGTATTCTGTCTTGTCAATGTACAGATATTGCTTGTTTACAAGCTCGGAAAATGTCTGTATCCCTATCGGGTAACGTCTCTTCTGTTCCATGCTGCTTCAGTTTTTCGGGTTCATACGACAAAGATAAACAAAACGGCTGAAACTTCAAACACGTTCCACCTGCCAGTCGCTGAGGGTGCGTTTCTCCTTGTCAAAGTTGATGCCTACCTTCACCACAGGCAACCCACACAGCGCAAAGCGTTCCGGATACTGCTTCAGGTCTATCTGCTGTATAGCCGCTTCGGCGCTCTTGTCCAGCTTCAGTTCGATGACATAAAGCGTAGAGTGCGTGCGCATCACCACGTCCACCCTGCCGTTCGGAGTACGTACCTCCACATCGGCAAAATTTCCCAACAAGGTAAAAATCAGGTAGAGCATCTGCTGGTAATGTCCCTCGTAGTCCGTGTGCTCGCAATAGGGCACGGTAGAGAGAACGGTTTGCATCAGCCGAAGCGCCTCTTCCATCCGTCCGAAATGGATATGCTCTGCCATCTCACCTACCAGCGTGTTGATTTGCGACGGACGCTGCACATAGTTCACCAAGAGACTTTTCATCAGGCCGATGCGCACTTCCCTGTTGGGAAGGTCCAGCAGGTAGAGTTGCGAGAAGGCAGAATAGTCCTTGATAGTCAGGTAGCCGCTCTGATAGAGCAGCGGGGTAATGTCGGTCATCCGTTCGGTGGGAGCATCAAAATCTGACGCCTCACACTTACGACCACCTATTTCCTGCGGGATAACCTGGAACTTGCGCAGCATCTCTATCAGGTAGGTCGGCGTACCGCTGCCGAACCAATAGGAGTTCAGACGCCCTTCGCTGAAAGCATTCAGCAAGCTGAAGGGATTGTACAGGTCGGGCGATGGCCACGTGAAGTGGTAGCCGTCGTAATTGTCTTTCAATTGCTGCAACATCTCTTCGCGGGTCAGTTCCAGGCGGGAGGCCAGCACATCCAGGTCTTTGTCCATCTGCATCTCCATTTCTTCCTGCGTGATGCCACAGACGGCGGCATATTCGGGCAGCATGCTGATGTTCTGGATGTTGTTCAGTTCGCTGAAGATGCTCAGTTGGGAAAACTTGGTGACACCCGTCAGGAACACGAAGCGCAGATAAGGGTCACAGCCTTTCAGCGGACTGTAGAAATTGCGCATGACGTTGCGGAGCACCGGAAGGTCTTTCTCTTCGTGAACCACGTCCAGCAAGGGGGCGTCGTATTCGTCGATAAGGACAACTACCTGGCGGCCGGTCTGCTCGTAGGCATGTTGAATCAGGTTCGCCAGCCGTATATTGCTGTCTACTATGTCTGTGGAAATGCCGAACTGTTTTTCCTGGCCGGACAATTGGTACAACAAAAAGTTTTCCAACTGCTTCCGGTCCATGTGCTTGCCCAGGCTCATGTCGAAATGCAATACCGGATAGGATGTCCATTCCGTCTCCAACTGCTCGATAGCCAGCCCTTTGAAAAGGTCTTTCCTCCCTTCGAAATAGGCATGCAGCGTGCTCGTAAGCAACGACTTGCCGAAACGGCGCGGACGGCTCAGAAACAGGTATTTGGAATTGCCGTGTGCCATGCGGTACACGTATTCTGTCTTGTCAATGTACAGATATTGCTTGTTTACAAGCTCGGAAAATGTCTGTATCCCTATCGGGTAGCGCCTTGGCTGTTCCATACTGATCAAGTTTTCGGGTTCATACCACAAAGATACGCAAAACTAGTGAAAAGTCCAATCTCCTGATGGGATTTATAAATAATCAATCTGAATTAGTTTATATCAAACACAGAGACACAGAGCCACAAAGTTCTGTAACTGTCTGCCGGAAAAATGACGGGAGGGCACAGAGTCCGCGGCTTCGCCGCATACGAGAGAAGGGGAATTAACTCTGTGAGCTATGGATAAAAAAACAAAAAACTCCGTGACTCCGTGCCTCCGTGTTTAGTATCACTTTACTGAGCTTGACAGACTGACACCCCATATATGAACCTTTTATACGCGCGTACGGAGGAAAACAATATAAAAGTAAGTTAACCTCGCCCGCATGCGTAAAATATAGTCACCAAGAAGGTGGCAACCTGTCAAGCCTTGCCAACCACTTAGCGTTTACAACAATCGGTGGCGGGCGTTGTAGTCAGCCTCCAACGCAGCCAACAATTCTTCCAAAAACTGGATTAACCGTTTCTTTCCCATCTGCCGCAATACAGGCAGATAAATACGGAATACTGAATAATAAGGATACAACTTGGGATTCTCGCCCGACTTGACACTGGCAAATATAATCGTTTTCAGTTTGGCCAGTTTACAGATGTCTGCCTGTGACAAACGACGGTTATCTACCTTGATTTCCTCTTGGAGTTTCGAAAAAAAATTCCCAACGCCGGGTTCTTATCGTATTTCTTATGCATAAATACGTGCTGTTTAAATTGTTTTGGTTAATAATTATATTAAATGCGTGCGTAACAACTCACCGCTCATATCTCAAATTTTATCGTTCTGTGGCGATAGACAGCCAAACAAAATCACTCTATGGAACGCAAAGGCACAAAGACACAGATTCCCCATTTTTTGAGAGGACAGAATACAGGATTCGTGTCCCCCTGTGGCTCTGTGTCCACATAAAAAACGTTAAATCTACCCGTTTTTGATACCCATATAGTGGAAATCACAGCGCTTGGCAATTCTGTATTTTCATTCTATCTTCGCTCAAAATTTGAATTTCAAACAAACAAAAACCCATGGAAGGACTAACACTCTCTATCTTCAAAGGATATGCCGACACTTGTCCGGCAGAAATATCGTTGGCAAACATCGTTCAACTGATCCGCAATGACGCGGGCATTGCCACACATACCGAAAAATACCGTTACTACATGCAACAGGGCTGGAAAACGGAAGCTGCACGTGAGAAAAGCTCCTGCCCGTGTTTTGCCGTTTCCGTACGTTTCGCCAACGGGAAGCAACGGGCCGACATACAGGATTGGACCCATCTTTGTCTGGCAGATTTCGACCACATACCCACAGAAAAGCTGGATGAATGCCTGAAACTGATTCGGAACGACCGGCATACCCTGCTGGCTTATATCACGATCAGCCAAAAGGGCATCCGGGTTATCAGCTCATACGCCCCATTGGAAGAAACCCGTTTCCGGACTGAATCCGAACTGCACTCCCAAGCTTTCCTGGCAATGAACCGCCATTATGCCGCGCTTATCGGCCACGAATACGATGAAAAATGCAAAAATGTAACCCGCCTGAGCGGACTGGCGCACGACCCGGAGGTGTGGTTCAACCCGGATGCCCTCCCTTTCCAAGCCCAGGATTTATCCCCGGAACAACCCCCAAAGTCAACTGAACGGACCAGTCAAAGACTGAAACGGGTGGTCCGTGCCATCGAACACCAACTGGAAGCAGAGGGTGTGACGTATGCGGAACATCACCGCAATGAGTATATCATGCGCACAGGCTACCTGCTCAATGACTATGGCGTAAACCGGCAGACTGCCATTGAATGGGCTTTGCAACGGTTTGCCGACTACGACGGCAACGTAGCGGGCATTTTCCATTCATGTTACCGCCAAGTGGAAAAATTCGGGACCCGGCACTTGCCCGGCAAAAAGTCTTCACCAAGCGACGGCGACGCTGCCACATCCGTCGTGTCCGACATCGAGGCCTTCCTCAGCACCCAGGGGCGTTTCCGCAAGAACACAATCACACGCAAGTGCGAAATGGCCGAAACTGGCAGCGACAAGTTCAGCGACCTGACGGACCGCATGGTCAACACGCTCTGGTGCCGCATGTCCAAGGAGGTGAGGTCGGTGCGGCAGCAGGACCTCAGGGCCGTGATCGACTCGGAGTTCGTGGAGCTATACAATCCCTTTGTCAGATACCTGGACAGCCTGGAGCCCTGGGACGGGAAAACCGACCACATCGCAGCCCTGGCCGCGCAGGTGCATGTCACCACGGGAAAGGAACTGTTCCCCGTCTTCTTCAAGAAATGGCTGGTGGCCATGGTGGCTTCCCTGCTCGACGAGAATGTGGTGAACCATGAGATCCTGGTGCTCATCGGACGGCAGGGCATCTACAAGACCACCTGGCTCAACAACCTGCTACCGCCACAGCTGAGAAAGTATTTCTACCTGAAAAGCAACAGCCGGAACATCAGCAAGGACGACCTGCTCACACTCTCCGAATTCGCCATCGTATGCCTCGAGGAGCTGGATGAGATGGAAGGAAGGGAGGTCAACCAACTGAAGGCACTCACCACCATGCGGCATGTCAATGAGAGGGCCGCCTACGCGCACTACAAGGAGAACAGGCCACACATCGCCAGCCTCTGCGGGACCGGAAACAA